>NZ_JBAQMD010000033.1:0-11376 GCF_049302455.1 Rhodoferax ferrireducens
TGGCGCCAAGAGTTGGGGCCGCGTTAGCGACCCCGTTTAGCCGCTTTGAGCGGCTCACAATTTTGAAAACCCCCGGCTTTGCCGGGGGATGGTTATTTGGCTCGATTGAGTTGGCGCGTGCCCAGCGACTCGATGGGATTGAGCCCCGGAAACAGCCAGCCACCGTCGAGCATCTTGCCTTGTGCACGTGCCACACGCCACCAGCAACGCAGCCGCTCCAGCAGTACGGGTGAGAGCATGGCGTAGCGATCCTTGCGTCCCTTGCCTTGTTCCACGCGCAGCGTCATGCGTTGACTGTCAATGTCGCTCACTTTGAGCGCGACCACTTCGCCGACTCGCAGCCCGGTGCCGTAGGCCAATGAAAGGGCTGTCTGGTGCTTGATATGCCCAACTGCAGCAAGCAATCTGGCCACCTCTTGCTTGCTCAACACCACAGGCAGTCGACGCGGCACGCGCACCGACTGCATCTTGGCCATGACCTCTTCACGGCCCAGCGTGATACTGAAGAAGAAATTCAAGCCAACGATGGTCGCGTTGAGCGTGATGGGCGAGGCTCCTAAATCAACCATATGCAACTGGAAGCGGCGCAAATCCTCTGCGCTGGCAGTATCGGGCGACCTGCCGATAAATCCCGCAAGCTTGCGCACGGCTCGAACGTATGCGGATTGCGTCTTGGGCGCCAGCTTGCGCGGTCGCATGTCCTCGATCATGCGTTGACGTAGTGGCGAGACGGCTTGACTTGATGACTCCATGGTTGTGCTCCTGTGGTGAACGAGGCGGAATGCCTCGATTCACAACATAGCCACGGACTCGCCCTGCCGCAAACACCAACAAAGTCCCGAAGCACCTTACCGCGCTAGCGGTTTAGTCCACCGCTGCACAACCGAAATACGCCGCGCTCCATTGCTGACTTCTAAATTTGACGGGCCGCTTCGTAGAAAGTTGGCTGGCTCTGTCCGAGGGCGGTCTTTGGCTACTGACTCCTCTCGGTCTCTGCCTGATCACAGCAGGAAATTTGTCCAAATTTCAAATCGCCGGTTCTTGCAGACTGGGAAACGGCTATTCGAACTGATCGCTCCAAACCAGCCGTTGGCCTTGATCTCACCAGTATCCCAACACCTTCCACCAGATACCGCCGACTACGATCCAGACCGTCAGGTTGACCAGGCTCATCACGAACCCGATCTTCCACCATTCACCCAGCGAGACATAGCCCGAACCGAAGATGATGGGTGAGGTGCCGGTGGCGTAATGCGTCAGCGTCATCATGATCGATGACACCGCCGCCAGCAGCAGTGCAAACGGCATGGCCGGTGCGCCCAGCGCGATGCCGGCCGCAAAGAAGGCGCCGAACATAGCAGTGATGTGCGCGGTGGTGCTGGCAAAGAAATAGTGCGAATACAGGTAGACCAGTATCAGCAATGCCACGGCGCCGACCCAACCCAGGCCAAGGCTGAGAATGCCGCTTTGTACCGCCTTGGAGAACCAGGTGATCAGACCGAGTTTATTGAGGAATGTGGCCATCATCACCAGCGCCGAGAACCAGGTAATGGTGTCCCAGGCGCCCTTTTCCTTGAGCACATCGTCCCAGTCCAGCACGCCGCTGGCCAACAACAGTGCCAACCCCAAGGCCGCGGCCGCGGTGGCGTCCACCTCAAAGCCAGCACCCAGCACCATCGCCGGCACACCAGCCCACAGCAACAGCAGCAGCGCGAATACCGCCAGCAGGATTTTCTCACTGGCCTTGATTGGGCCGAGTTCTGTCAGTCGCTCCTGGGCGAACTGGCAGGCTTGCGGCGTGTCCTTGATGTCCGGAGGTGACAGCCAGTACAGCACGAGCGGCATCAGCAGCATGGCCGCCAGGCCCGGCAGCAGCATGGCCAGGGCCCAGGTGCTCCAGCTCAGGGAAATCTGCGCACCGGTGGCTTCGGCGACGAACTTAACCACCAATGGGTTGGGTGCGGTGGCGGTGATGAACATGGCAGAGGTGATCGGATTGGCGTGGTAGTTGACCAGGGCCAGATAACGTCCGATCCGGCTTGATGTGCCCTGTTCGGGTGTTGAGTCGAAGCTGATCGCGATCGAACGCATGATTGGATGCATGATGCCGCCGCCGCGCGCTGTGTTGCTGGGCGTGACCGGTGCCAGTACCAGTTCCGAAAGCCCCAGCGCGTAGCCGATGCCCAGCGTCTTCTTGCCGAACAGGCGTATGAAAAAATAACCGATGCGCGCGCCCAGACCGGTCTTGATCAGGCCGCGCGAGATCATGATCGACAGGCCGATCAGCCAGATCAGCGTGTTGGAAAAACCACTCAGGGCATCGGTCATGGCTGCCGACGGCTTGCTGTTGGTGACGCCGGTGATGGCCACCAGCGCGATCGCGATCAACGCCAGCGCGCCGATCGGCATGGCCTTGCCGATGATGGCGGCGATGGTGCCGATGAACAGGGCCAGCAGATGCCAGGCTGGCGGCGTGACGTCCTGCGGAACGGGAACCACGAACCAGATGGCGAGCGTAATGGCGATGGCCAGCAAAGCGCTACCCGGCCGGATGGATGACTCTTGCTTCATGATCAGAGAACTCCTTTGTTCTGATGAGTATCGAAGACCGGTGCCGCTCGCGCATCCGTGCGATTCGCCTCCTGCGCCTGCGTAGAAATACGCAGAAGCGCAGCGGTCTGTGCCGCACGATGCCGGATTGCGCTATCGTTGACCCTGTTGTCATGTCTGCTCATTCTTTGGTTGCGGTGAAATCCTTGTCCCTGTCCTTGTCCTTGCTGCGTCGTCTATCCTGGCAGCGCTGGTTGCGCTGGAGCCTGCTGGCGCTGGTCACTGGGGTGGTGATCGCTTTGGTCGGTCAGTGGGCCGAACAGCGCGAGCTGCACATCCGCATACAGGCCCTGCAACAGGCAGCGCAGTCGACCGTGCTGGGACTGGGCGGCATTGCCGCAAAACATGGTTATCTGCCGTATGCGGCAACACGCCACCCGGATGTGCAGGCCTTGCTGAGGCATCCTGCTGACACCTTGCTGCGCGACCGGGTGAACCGCTATCTGGCCGATTTCCAGACGCGTACCGATTCCGCGGCGTTGTTCGTGATGAGTGTCGATGGCTTGACTTTGGCCGCCAGCAACTGGAACAGCGCCGGCAGCTTTGTTGGCCAGTCCTACCGCCAGCGCCCCTATTTCATGCAGGCCTTGCAGGGCCGGCACAGCTATTTTTACGGCGTCGGTCTGACCACCGGCACGCCGGGTTTTTTCATTTCCGAACCGGTGCGCAGTGGCGACGAGGTGATTGGCGTCATGGTGATCAAGGTCAGCCTCGATACGCTAGAGCACTCCTGGGCCAACAGCGCCGACCCGGTCGTGCTGCAGGACAGTCGCGGCATTGTTTTCCTGAGTTCTGAGCCCGAATGGCGGTATAGAAGCCGCGCCCCCCTCTCTGCCGATGATCTGGCTTGGCTGGCCAAGAACTGGCAATACGGCGAGCGCACGGGTTACGACCTGCTGCCGTGGCGCGTGCTGCGCACGACAGGCTCGCCCGCTTACGAGCTGCACGCGGTCGTCAAGGGACAGTTGCGGTCATTCCTGGCGCTGGAGAGCGTGCTGCCCGAACTGGGCTGGACGCTGGTCGTCACCAGCGATCTGAAGGGGGTGACGCAAGCCCGGCGCGAGGCGCTGGTCCTGGCCGCTTTGCTGGCTGCGGTGCTGTTGCTGGCGGGCCTGTACTGGCAATTGCACGAACGCCGCTATTCCGAGCAGCGTCAGGCCAAGCTTGAACTGGAACGCCGGGTGCAGGAGCGTACGCATGACCTGGAGCAGGCGCAGGCTTTCCGCAAGGCGATGGAAGACGCGCTGCTGGTGGGCATGCGTGCACGCGACCCGCAGGGACGTATCAGTTATGTCAACCGTGCCTTTTGCGACATGGTCGGCTACCGCGACGATGAATTGCTGGGCTGCGCGCCACCCTATCCCTATTGGCATCCGGACGAGTTGGACAAATACCGGCGCGATCGCGAGGGCTCCATGTTGGCCGAGGCACAGCCCTACGGATTTGAATCGCGCATTCGCCATCGCGACGGGCATGACGTGATCACCCGGGTTTACACCGCGCCCCTGATCGACGCCCAGGGCCAGAACCAGGGCTGGATGAGTTCAGTGGTCGACATCACGGCGCAAAAACAGGCTGAGGACCGCCAACACGACCAGGAGCTCCAACTGCAGCGCAGCGCACGCCTGGCCAGCGTCGGCGAGATGGCCTCCACGCTGGCGCATGAACTCAATCAACCGCTCATGGCCTTGTCGAACTTCGCCCTGGCCGCACGCAACATCGCCAGCCAGGCGCAGATGGAAGTGCTGGTCTCGGCGCTGGACGACATGGTCGAGCAGTCTCAGCGCGCCAGCGAGATCGTGCAGCGCGTGCGGGGGTTCATCAATCCGCGCCGTGGCAGTTACGAAGCCTGTGATGTGCATGCGGTGATTGCGCATTCGCTGGTTCTGCTCAAGTCCGAACTGGAGCGTCAGGCGGTCACGGTGACGCAGCGTCTGGCCGAGCATATGCCGTCGGTGCGCGGCAACCGGGTGCTGCTGGAGCAGGTGCTGATCAATCTGTTACAGAATGCGCTGCAGGCGATGCAGGATCTGCCAGCGGCCGAGCGCGTGATCGACATCGAGACGATGCTGCTCGGGCGTACCGTCCAGATTCGGGTCGGGGACGCCGGCCCGGGCGTACCCGAGGCTTTGCTCGCGCAGGTGTTCACACCGTTTTTCAGCACCAAGCCTGAAGGCCTGGGCCTGGGACTCAACATCTGTCGCACCCTCGTTGAGGCGCACGGCGGTCACTTGACAGTGGCCAACCGCCTCGGCGGCGGTGCGGTGTTTACCTTTACCCTGGCGCTGAGCGTATGAGCGATACAGCCTTGACTCTCTATGTGGTTGATGACGACGAGGCGCTGCGGCGCTCGCTGCTATTGCTGATGTTTTCCCAGGGAATGGCGGTACGCGGCTTTGAATCGGGCGAAGCCTTTCTGCAGGCCATTGATGCGCGGCAGGTCGGGTGCGTCATCCTAGACCTGCGCATGGGTGGTATGAGTGGCCTGGCGGTTCTGGAACAACTGCGCCTGCGCCATAGCCCGTTGGTTGTGCTGTTTCTCTCAGGGCACGGCACCATTCCGATGGCGTTGGAAGCGGTGGGCCAGGGTGCGTTCGACTGGGTGGTCAAGCCCGATACGCAGCAGTTGCTAGAGAAATTGCCACTGGCAATGGTCGAGGCGCAGGCGCGGGCCGATGCGCTGGCACTCTGGCACGATCTGACGCCACGCGAGCGCGAGGTGGCGCGCCAGGTTGGCCTGGGCCAGTCGAACAAGGAAATTGCCCGCAAGCTGGTTCCGGCCTGCAGTCCTCGTTCGGTCGAGACGCATCGGGCCAGCCTGTTTGCCAAACTCGGTCTAGCCAATGACAACGAGCTGGGACGCTGGCTGACACGACATACCTGGCTGGGTTAGCGAAGCGGACCGCGCGACAGTAGGCCTCATTGAAATGCCTTGTAGTCGAAGAGAGACATGGTAGGTCAGGCTTGTGCTGACTTCGAGCACATCATCAGTCTCAAATCCAATCTCGAACGCCGGCTGTCTCACGCTCAACTCGAAAATGAACGTCATCTCGATCTTTTCATTGCCGGGGGCAAACGGCACGTTGCCGAAGTCAGTGAATAGCGGTTGACCTGCCTCCAAAATCACCAAATTGGTCTGCCCGGTAGCCGACACTGGCGGTCATCAGGTTACGCTGCAGTGGAGCCGGACAATTCTGAAAACTGAACCCAAAATATGAACGACAGCTTCGGCTTGCAATGCCGTGATTGCCAACGGCCGGTCTTCACTTTAGCCACTGATTCTTATGGGCACGTTGCTGGCCACCACGAACGACTCCTGACCGGCAATCAAACGCATGCGATTGGACTTCCCTGTTGGTCTATGCTTGTTTCCGCAGCGTTGCTGCCTGTGGCCACCCATGTTTGAAGACGTGTTTACGACTTTAAAAAATCGTTTCCAAAATCCAACAGCCCGCAAACCCTCATGGATGCTAGGCCTGTGTTTACGACTTTATTAACCTGTGTACGACTTTAATTGCTCGGAATAACAACACAGTAATTTTTCCATCCCTATTCCACCGTCACACTCTTGGCCAAATTGCGCGGCTTGTCCACATCGGTGCCTCTGGCGCACGCCGTGTGGTAGGCCAGCAGTTGCAAGGGCACCACATGCAGCAGTGGCGAGAGTTCGCCGTAATGCTCGGGCATGCGAATGACGTGAATGCCTTCACCCGACTCAATGTGGCTATCGGCGTCGGCCAGCACATAGAGCACGCCACCGCGCGCGCGGACCTCGTGCATATTGCTCTTGAGTTTTTCCAGCAGTGCATCGTTGGGCGCCACCGTAACCACCGGCATGGCACTGGTCACCAAGGCGAGCGGGCCGTGCTTGAGCTCACCGGCCGGGTAGGCCTCGGCATGGATATAGCTGATTTCCTTGAGTTTGAGCGCGCCTTCCAGTGCAATGGGGTAATGCAGGCCGCGGCCCAAAAAGAGTGCGTTTTCTTTTTTGGCAAAGTCTTCGGACCAGGCAATCACCTGGGGTTCCAGTGCCAGCACGGCTTGCAAGGCGGCGGGCAAATGGCGCATGGCTGTAAGGTGGCGCGCTTCTTCGGCCTCGCTCAAGCGCCCTTTGGCTTGCGCCAGCGCAAGCGTCAGCAAGAACAGACCGGCCAGTTGCGCGGTGAAGGCCTTGGTCGACGCCACACCAATTTCGATCCCGGCGCGGGTGATGTAGGTGAGTTCGCATTCGCGCACCATGGCGCTGGTGGCGACGTTGCAGATGGTCAGCGTGTGCGTCATGCCCAGACCTTGGGCGTGGCGCAAAGCGGCCAAGGTGTCGGCTGTTTCTCCGGACTGGGTGATGGTGACGACCAGTGTGCGTGGGTTGGGCACCGACTCGCGGTAGCGGTATTCGCTCGCTACTTCCACCTGGGTGGGGATTTTGGCGATGCTTTCCAGCCAGTACTTTGCGGTGCAGCCACTGTAGTAGCTGGTGCCGCAGGCCAGAATCAAAACCGAGTCAATCTCTTTGAAAACATGCGCCGCGTTGCTGCCCGGCGCATGGTTCATCTGTTGGTCAAACAGTTCGGGCACGATGCCGTCAACGCCTTGCAAGGTGTCGGCAATGGCACGTGGCTGCTCAAAAATCTCTTTTTGCATGAAGTGGCGATACGGTCCCAGCTCGGCCGCGCCGCTGTGCGCGTGTACGGTTTTGACCGGACGCTGCGCCGCTGCGACCGGCTTGCCTTGTTTGTCAAACAGCCAATATTTGCCAAGTTGGATGTCGACGATGTCGCCTTCCTCCAGGTACACGATCTGGTCAGTGACGCCGGCCAGTGCCATCGCGTCGCTGGCCAAGAAGTGCTCCTGGCTGCCTTGGCCCACGCCCAGAATTAGCGGCGAGCCCGCGCGGGCGCCAACCAGGCGCTGTGGCTCATCCTTGCAGAAGACGGCAATGGCGTAGGCGCCGCGCAACTGCTCCAACGCGGCCCTGACGGCTTCAAACAAATCACCGTCATAGCGGCTGTCGATCAGGTGCGCGATGACTTCGGTGTCGGTCTGGCTCTGAAACACATAGCCTTTGGCCTGCAGCATGGTGCGCAGTTGGTCGTGGTTTTCAATGATGCCGTTGTGCACCAGCGCAATGCGCCCGGGGCGGTTCAACGCATCTGCGCCGGGTCCGTGGCTGAAGTGCGGATGGGCGTTGTGAACCAGCGGGGCGCCGTGTGTGGCCCAGCGCGTGTGGGCAATGCCGGTGCTGCCCTCCAGATGACTGGCGCTGACCTGCTCGGCCAGCTCGGCGACGCGGGCGGTGCTTCGGGCCCGCTGCAAACCGTTGGCATAGACGGCCACGCCGCAGGAGTCATAACCGCGGTACTCCAGCCGGGCCAGGCCCTGCACCAGGATAGGAACGATATTGCGGTTTGATACCGCGCCGACGATGCCACACATAGACTGCTCCAGAAATTAGTGCGTAATGGTATGAGAACTTAAAAGAAATTTGCAGCCATATATGTAATTTAATTGATTTTATATTTCATACATTTTGTGAATAACTTTAATATTCCAATATTATGTATTTATCAAAATAAAATTTCCACAAATAGTTGTCGTGTGCCAGTGCGAAGAGAATGCAACTCGCTGCGTCGCAGTGTGGACTGGGCGGTCAATGGCACTTGGCGCAATGCTGGTCCACGCTGTTTGTCCTGTCGTTCGGACAGTAAAACTACCTAAGTGCTTACCCGCTAACGCGGCACAGTGCAACTCGTTAGCATGCACGTTCGTGTTGCGGACCACTGCGTCTGTCAACTGTCATCCAGACAGCCGGAGATCAATTTGTCAGTGGAGTTCATTCTTGAGACCCGTGGCCTGACCAAAGAATTCAAGGGCTTCGTGGCGGTCAACCATGTGGACCTGAAGGTTCGGCGTGGCCACATTCACGCGTTGATTGGTCCCAACGGCGCCGGTAAGACCACCTTTTTCAATTTGCTGACCAAATTTTTACAGCCGACCACCGGCAGCATCTTGTTCAATGGCACCGACATCACGTTTGAGAAGCCAGCGGAAACGGCGCGCCGCGGCATTGTTCGCTCGTTCCAGATTTCGGCCGTGTTTCCGCACATGACGGTGCTGGAAAACGTGCGCGCCGCGCTGCAGCGCAATCTGGGCACCTCGTTTCACTTCTGGAAAGCCGAAAGCACGTTGTTGCATCTGCATGAGCGAGCTCGCCAACTGCTGGCCGAGGTTGATCTGCAGGATTTTGCCGATGAGATGACCGTCAATCTGCCCTATGGCCGCAAGCGCGCGCTGGAGCTGGCCACGACACTGGCGTTGGAGCCGGAGCTGATGCTACTGGATGAGCCGACACAAGGCATGGGTCACGAAGACGTGGACCGGGTCACGCAACTGATCAAAAAAGTGTCTGCCGGGCGCACCATCCTGATGGTGGAGCACAACATGAATGTGGTGTCAAAAATTGCCGACCGCATCACGGTATTGCAGCGTGGCGCCATTATCGCGGACGGCCCGTATGCCGAGGTGTCCAAGAATCCGCTGGTGATCGAAGCCTACATGGGCACCGTCAACACTGAACTGCAGGGTGCACATTGATGAGTAAGGAATTGCTTCGCATCGAAGACCTGCACGCCTGGTACGGCGAGTCGCATATTCTGCATGGCGTCAATTTGACCGTGAACGAAGGCGAAGTGGTGACGCTGCTGGGGCGCAATGGTGCAGGGCGCACCACGACCCTGCGCGCCATCGTTGGCCTGACCGGCAGCCGCAAGGGCGCTATCAATATCCAGGGCGTCGAAACCATCAAAATGGCACCTCACAAGGTGGCCCACTTGGGTGTTGGCTACTGCCCGGAAGAGCGTGGCATTTTTGCCAGCCTGACAGCCGAAGAAAATCTGATGTTGCCGCCCACGCTGGCACCGGGCGGCATGAGCGTCGACGAAATTTACGCGATGTTTCCCAACCTGCAAGAGCGCGCTTCCAGCCCCGGAACCCGCCTGTCAGGTGGCGAGCAGCAGATGCTGGCAGTGGCGCGCATTCTGCGCACCGGTGCCCGGCTGCTGCTGCTCGATGAAATATCGGAAGGTCTGGCGCCTGTCATTGTGCAAAAACTGGCCGAGATGATTTTGACGCTCAAAGCCAAGGGTTACACCATCGTGCTGGTGGAACAAAACTTCCGCTTTGCGGCGCCGCTGGCCGATCGTTTTTACGTGATGGAGCACGGTGTCATCGTCAAGCAGTTCGCGCAAAACGAGTTGGCTCAAAACATGGGCATGCTGCAGGACTATCTGGGCGTTTGACATTTATTTTGCCAACAAAAATAATCCATTTCCCCCGCTTCTCAACAACCAACCCTCAGGAGACACCATGAAATTCAAGACTCTCGTTGCCGCCATGGCTATTGGCTTTGCCGCCGCAGCATCGGCACAGACCACCGGCCCGGTCAAGATCGGCTTCATCACCGACATGTCCAGCGTCTACGCCGACCTGGACGGCCCGGCTGGCGGCGAAATGGTCAAGTGGGCAGCGCAGGATTTTGGCGGCAAGGTGCTGAACCGCCCGATTGAAGTGCTGACCGCCGACCACCAGAACAAGGCCGATGTCGCCAGCTCCAAAGCGCGCGAATGGATTGACAAGGAGGGCCTGTCGATGCTGGTTGGCGGCACCAATTCTGGCACCTCGCTGGCCATGGCCAAAGTTGCTGAAGAGAAAAAGCGCCCGTTCTTTTCAATCGGCGCCGGCTCGGCCCGTCTGACCAATGAGGCCTGCAGCCCCTACACCGTGCATTACGCCTACGACACCGTGGCCCTGGCCAAGGTGGGCGCCTCCGCTCTGGTCAAGGCCGGCGGCAAAAGCTGGTTTTTCCTGACGGCCGATTATGCGTTTGGCCATTCGCTGGAAGCAGACGCGTCCACCATCGTGAAGGCCAACGGTGGCACGGTGGTGGGGGCCGTGCGGCATCCGCTCAATGCCTCTGACTTTTCCTCCTTTCTGCTGCAGGCGCAGTCGTCCAAAGCCCAGGTTCTGGCCCTGGCCAATGCCGGCGGTGACTTCAGCAACGCGATGAAGTCGGCCAAGGAATTTGGCGTCCTCAAGACCATGAAGCCCATCGGGCTGCTGGTGTTCATCAACGAAATCCACAGCCTGGGCCTGGCCAACACCGAGGGCCTGCAAGTGGCCGACAGCTGGTACTGGAACCAGGACGATGCGTCGCGTAAATTTGCCAAGCGCTTCTTTGACAAATACAAGCGCATGCCTTCCAGCGTACAAGCCGCCGACTACTCCGCCGCAGCCAATTACCTGAAGGCCGTGCAGACCGCCGGCACCACGGACGCCGACAAGGTCATGTCGACCCTGAAGAGCATGAAGATCGACGATTTCTACAACAAGGGTCAGATCCGTGCCGACGGCCGCATGATCCACGACATGTACCTGTTCCAGGTCAAGTCGCCCAAGGAATCGACCGTGCCATGGGACTACTACAAGACCGTGGCCAAGATTCCGGGTGAGCAGGCTTTTACCACGGTGGCCGAATCCAAATGTGCGCTGAACAAGAAATAAGCTGACCAACAAGGCGGCTGGTCGCGGGTGCGGTTGGCCGCTTTTTCAATATTTCAGGCATCAACAAACGGGCCTTCATGGATATTTTCGGTATTCCCCTTCAAGCTTTTCTGGGCCAGTTGATGCTGGGCCTGGTCAACGGCGCGTTTTACGCTTTGCTCAGCCTCGGGCTGGCGGTTATCTTTGGCCTGTTGGGCATTGTCAATTTTG
>NZ_JBAQMD010000034.1:0-40848 GCF_049302455.1 Rhodoferax ferrireducens
CTCGGGGAAAGTGTTGGTGGAAAGGCGCTGGTGCACCAGGCCCAGCGCCGAGACGCAGCGCTCATCCTGCAGATCCAGATAGTAGGTGCTCACCTGATCGGCCAGCAACAAGCCTTTGTAAATCACGGTGCGGCTCGACATGCTGGGCACGTAATACTCTTTGCTGTGCTTGAGTTGCAGGTTCTGGATGGCGGCGCTGGCGGTCTTGCGGATCACATACAGCTTGCGCTCCAGCGCGTCCTGCACGATCACATCGTTGCCGCGGCCAATAAACAGTTGTTTGAGAACCGGCTCTTTCAGGCGCACGGTGGGCGACATCGGCATCTCGCGGTTCACCGGCACATCGCGCCAGCCCAGCAACACTTGGCCCTCGGCCTTGATGGCGCGCTCCAACTCTTCCTCGCAGGCGAGCCGGCTGGCGTGCTCCTTGGGCAAAAAGATCATGCCCACGCCATATTCGCCAAACGGGGGCAGCGTGACGCCCTGCGCGGCCATTTCTTCGCGGTACAGCGCGTCGGGCAACTGAATCAAGATGCCCGCACCGTCGCCCATCAGCTTGTCGGCGCCGACGGCACCCCGATGGTCCAGGTTCTCCAGAATCTTCAAGGCGTTTTGAACGATGTCATGCGACTTGACGCCTTTGATGTGCGCCACAAAACCCACGCCGCACGCATCGTGCTCCTGGGTGGATGAATACAAACCGTGTTCCTGGAGATGTTTGATCTCGGCAGCCCTTGTCATGGCGCGCTCCTAAAAATTGTGAGAATGCTGAAGAATACCGCAGCGCAACAAAAGTTCCAAGCACAATAATTGGGGTCAGATTCCAATTATTTATTGAATTTATCACATGACAAATAATTGGGGACACATCAAAATAATAGCGACTTATGCAGTATCCACGGGGGCTATCGTCTAATTTTGTATATTTTTCTGAATGGAAACCGGTCGCCCCGCGCTGATCTTGGCAAGCCGGCGCTGCGTTCTTTTTTGTAACTCAGCGACAAAATCGGGTTCGCCCAACGCCCAGCCGCGCAAAACGCTGTCGGTCAACGCCGCGTGTTGCGCCGGGTTGAGGTCGCCTTGCACCAACTCCGCATAGGCGGCTTCGCGCGCAAACGGCGTGTTGCCCAGCTCCCACACCAGCGGGTGCGGGGTGATCAGCTTGTCACTGCGCAGACCGGTGTAGTGGCCGTAGCTTGACCACGGATAGTCAGCCGCGTGCCTCACCAGCCCGGCGCGCACCGGATTGAGGTCGATGTAGACCATGCAGGCCAGCAAATAGCGTTCGGTCTGGATCAGGGTGGATTTGTAGCGACCTTCCCACAGGGTGCCGCTGCGCTTTTGGCTGTCGTTGAAATAGCGCACATAACGCCGACCCACCGCCTGCATCATCTGCGGCAGGCCGTCCGCGGTGTGTGGTGTGGCCAGCAGATGGAAGTGGTTGCTCATCAAGACATAGGCATGAACGGCAACGTCGTACTTCCTGGCGTTTTCCGCCAGCAGGTCGAGCATGGTCTGATAGTCCGCCTTTGTCGCAAAAATCGCCTGCCGGTTGTTGCCACGCTGGATGATGTGATGCGGATAGCCGGGCAGGGTAAGGCGGGGCAGGCGGGCCATGGTTCTCCAGATGGAAGCGTTAAGTCAAGTCAGCCGGGACCGCATTGGCGCAATGCTGCAAAATACATAGCTAACTACGCATATTCGACGGGGGCTGGATGGCAAAAAGGCTTGTAGACTTGCGCAAGGCCCGGCCAATCCGCTTGTTGTCATCTCAGTGCCCGGGTGACTCGCACCTTGCCACCGGTGGTGACCAGAACGACCGCATCGCCGGGAAGCAAGGTCTGGTTGCCCTTGGCTTGCACGATGGCGCGCCGGCTGCCATTCCTGAGTTGCACCAGGATTTCGACCGCTTCTTCCTGCGTGCCCATGCGCTCGATCGCATTGCCCGCAACCGCCCCGACCACGGCTCCCAAGACGCCCACAACGGCATTTTCACGCCGCCCGCCCACGCTGGAGCCGGCAATGCCGCCGACCACGCCGCCCGCCGCTGCGCCCGCGCCAGACTGACTGCCATCGACCGTGACCGGGCGAACGCTCAATACAGTGGCATCTATCACCTCGGACATGCGCTGGGCATCACCGCGCTGGATGACATCCGGGCTGCTGGTGGCACAGCCCCCCAGCAGAACAAGCAGACTCATGGTCAACAAAACTTTCATTCCTTACCCCTTGCGTTAAAGTCAATTTGACAGCCGAAAGCGCGTTTCGTTCAACTGCGCCAGACCAAATTCTTGCAGAATTGCCTGCAAGCGCTCCGCCGCCGCGCGCTTTTTCTGACCCGTGTAGCGCGCCAGTATGAGCTCGTTCTTCATGCTGTGCTCCCAGCCCACCAACTCGGTCACCGTGACCTGATAGCCCGATGCCTCCAGGTACAGGCAGCGCAGCACGTTGGTGATCTGGCTGCCCAACTCGCGCGTGTGCAGCGGGTGACGCCACAGCTCGGCCAGCGGCGTGCGTGCCAGCGACAGTGCTTTGTGCTGGTTCAGGCAGCGCGCAATTTCTGCCTGGCAGCAAGGCACCAGCACCATGAAGCGAGCGTGCTTTTGCAGCCCAAAGGCAATGGCATCGTCAGTGGCGGTGTCGCAGGCATGCAAGGCGGTCACCATGTCAATGCGCTCGGGCAATTGGTCAGACTGCGCCGACTCGGCCACGCTCAAATTCAAAAATGACATGCGATCAAAGCCCAGTCGGTCGGCGAGCTCACGCGACTTTTGCACCAGCTCAGGGCGGGTTTCAATGCCGTAAATATGGCCGGTCGTGCGTGCCTTGAAAAACAGGTCGTACAGGATGAAGCCCAGATACGACTTGCCCGCGCCATGGTCGGCGAGCAGGATGCCGCCCGGTTGATCAGCCAGCTCAAGCAGCAGTTTCTCGATAAAGCCAAACAAGTGGTAGACCTGCTTGAGCTTGCGTCGCGAGTCCTGGTTGAGCTTGCCCTCTCGGGTCAGAATGTGCAGCTCTTTGAGCAGCGCCAGTGACTGTCCCGGCCGGATTTCGTCGGCCAGCGCTTGCGGGGCTGGCGTTTTGTTTTGCTTCTTCATGCGTCTTTGCTACCGTGCGGCGCCGTCGCCGGCGGCTCAATCTCTGGCGAAGCCGCCGGGCCGCCGCCTGAGCGACCAACCCCCAACGCGGCCCAGCCTTCGACCCCGAGCCGCTTCATGGTTTGCATGTTCACCTCATAAATGCTTTCGGCATCCGGAAAAGCCGCCACGGCGCGGTCGATGCTGTCTTCGCGCAGCAAGTGCAAGGTGGGGTAGGGCGAACGGTTGGTGTAATTGGTGATCTCATCTTCTGACGTTCCCGCGAACTGGAACAGCGGGTGCAAAGGGGCGATCTGCAAAATTCCGTCAAGCGCCAGATCGACCAAAGCCTGATCGGCTTCGGCCAGGAAATCATTGAAGTCCAGAAAATCCGCCAGGCCCTCAGACAGTATCAAAAGTGTAGTGTCCCGCTCAGACGCATCAAGGGCTAGCAGCTGTTTCAGCTCAAATTCAAGATCTTGCAAAAGGGCTGGGGAGGTGGTGGCGTGACTCACGGCGTAGTGCACCTGCCCCTTGACGTGCACGCCCTTGGCAAACGGGCACAGGTTCAAGCCGATCACGGCGCGCTCAAGCCAGGCGCGGGTGTCATCGATGGCTACTTGTGACGGGACAGGCATGTCAATTTCTCAATTAAAAACAAAGCGGCTGGCCTGACCCACAATCATCTTGGCCAGTTCGTCCAGCAGCGGGCTTTGAATCTGCGCAGCCGGGTAGGTGGCGGTCAGCACTTCGAAAGCCTGCAGGTTGGCCAGGCGAAACAACAAGTTGGCAGCTTCGTGATCAGGGGTGATGGTGATGCCTGCGCGCGCCTCGGTGCTGTAGTCAAAGCGAACCGCCTGCAAGGTGTTTTTCTCCGGGTGGCGGACGTGGACACGGTCATGCGGTACGCTACCCGCCGCCAGGCGTGATTCAATGCGCTGCAAGTCCGGTGGAAAATTGGCACTGACGCTGCCCGCCACCGGCGCACCGTCAATCGGCACCAGACGCCAGCCCAGGGCAATGTAGTCAAACACCTCCTGGTCGCGCAGCGTTTTCTTGCGCGCGTCCACCTGAAAATCAACCAGCTTCATGGCCGGCCAGGGCGTTTTGCTGCTCAGACTCAGTGACGGGCCGCTGGGGGCAATCACATTGAGCTGTTTGGCCAGTTCGGCGACATATAACCAGACGGTTGTTGCCGCCGCTTCGGTCAGCCGGGTATTGGCCTCACGCTGGAGGAGGTCCACGCTTTGGACCGACTGCAAAGCGCGGGCCTGCGACTTAAGCTGATTGAGAAAACTCACACGGGCTCCCGGATGCTCTTGATGGTTGGCACCAATTATCACAGCAGCTTCACGCCCGTGAGACGCTCGTGCTCGCGTGCGGCAAAACGGTCGGTCATGCCGGCGATGTAGTCGGCCACCACGCGCGCGCTGGCACTCAGGGGGTCCGGTGCGCCTCTGGCGGCCTCAGCCCGCGCTAGAAAGCCTTCACCCATTTCCTGCGGCTGTTCCAGATAGGCCTTGAACAGCTCATGCACGATTTGCTGGGCCTGGTTCATGGTCTGCATGACCTGGGGATGACGGTACAACTGGTGCAGCAAAAATGTTTTGAGCGCTTGTGATTTGAGCCGCATGTCCGGGCCAAACTGAACCAAAGGCGCCTGTTGCCGCACCGCCGCCACGCTGGTTGGTGCGGCTGTCTCCAGCGCTGCGGTGGTCGCGGCAATGACGTCGTGCACCTGCGCGGTGAGCATGCGCCGGGTCGCTTCGTAGAGCAGGCGCCGACCTTGGGCTGCATCCTGCAACTGCGGGTACTCGGCCAGAGCTTCGCGCCTGAAATCGTCAAACAGGGCCACCGCTTCAAGCTGCTCCAGCGTGATCAGGCCAGAGCGCACACCGTCGTCGATGTCGTGCGCGTTGTAGGCAATCTCGTCGGCCAGGTTGCACAACTGCGCCTCCAGGCTGGGTTGCGTGCCATCCAGGAAACGCAGGCCGACGCCACCGGGCTCCTTCATTTCAAGCACTTGCGCGTTGCTGCGTGAACAGTGTTTGAGAATGCCTTCGCGCGTCTCGAACGTTAGGTTCAGGCCGTCAAACTGGGGGTAGCGCTCCTCCAGGTGATCGACCACGCGCAGGCTTTGCAGGTTGTGCTCAAAGCCGCCAAGGGCGGTCATACAGTCGTTGAGCGCATCCTGCCCGGCGTGGCCAAACGGCGTGTGTCCGAGGTCGTGCGCCAGCGCAATGGCTTCGACCAGGTCTTCATTCAACCGCAAAGAGCGAGCCACCGAGCGCCCCAGTTGCGCCACCTCCAGCGAGTGCGTCAGGCGGGTGCGAAACAGGTCGCCTTCGTGGTTGACGAACACCTGCGTCTTGTACACCAGCCGCCTGAAAGCGGTGCTGTGCACGATGCGGTCGCGGTCGCGCTGGTACTCGGTGCGCGTCAGGGCCGGGGCTTGGGGGTAATGGCGACCGCGCGATTGGGCGGGATCGCAGGCGTAGCAGGCGAGTGTCATAAATTTATAATAAATCGGGCCCTAACCCCCGTCGCATATGCCTTAGTAGCTACTATTTTTATAGTAGTCAGGCGCAGCAATCATGGATGACTTCACGCACCAGTGCATCCGGTGCGCTGCGCACGCTGGCGTTGCCTGGGCCATCGATCACGACAAATTTGATCTCGCCGCCTTCGGCCTTCTTGTCCAGTCGCATCAGTTCCAGGTAGCGCCCGGCATTGTCGGAGGCTGACAATTGCGGCCCCTTGATGGGCAAGCCGGCTTTTTGAATCAGCGTGGTCAGACGTTGCACCAGCGCTGCATCAATCAGCCCCAGTTTGAGCGACAGATGGGCCGCCATCACCATGCCGCAGCCCACAGCCTCGCCATGCAACCACTCGCCGTAGCCTAGCCCGGCCTCAATCGCGTGACCAAAGGTGTGACCAAAGTTGAGGATGGCACGCAGGCCCGCCTCGCGTTCGTCTTGCGCCACCACCCAGGCCTTGATTTCGCAACTGCGTTTGACGGCGTGCGCCAATGCCTGCGGCTCGCGGGCCATGAGGGCGTCGATATGGGCCTCAATCCAGACCAGAAATTCCAGGTCGGCAATCGGGCCGTATTTGATGACTTCGGCCAGCCCGGCACTGAGCTCGCGCGCGGGAAGCGTCTTGAGCGTGTCCAGGTCACACACCACTTTGAGCGGCTGGTAAAAGGCGCCAATCATGTTCTTGCCCAGCGGATGGTTGATGCCGGTCTTGCCACCCACCGACGAATCAACCTGCGCCAGCAGTGTCGTGGGCACCTGCACAAACGGAACACCGCGCATGTAGCTGGCAGCCGCAAAACCTGTCATGTCGCCGACCACGCCGCCACCCAGCGCAAACAGAATGGTTTTGCGGTCGCAACCGTGCGACAGCAAGGCATCAAAAATCAGGTTCAGTGTCTGCCAGGTCTTGAACGCCTCGCCGTCGGGTAGCACGACGGTGTGGATGTGTTTGAACTTACCCAGCAAAGCGCTCTGCAGGCGCTCGGCATAGAGCGGCCCGACCGTGGTGTTGGTCACGATCAGCGCGCTGCTGGCGGCGGGCAATTCGGTGTAGCTCAGGGGGTTGTCAAACAGCGAGCCGCGAATGGCGATGTGGTAGCTGCGGCTTTGCAGGTCAATGGCAACGGTTTGGAGGTCGGTGGCGTTCATGGGGGTGAGTTTAGGGGCTTGAGAGGCACACCCGCCAACTCCAGCTGCATCACGATCATGTTAACCAGGGTGGCGACCGATGGGCGACCGGTCTCGATGATGAAGTGCGCGGTTTCCCGGTAGAGCGGGTCGCGCAGCGTGTGCAGGTCACGCAGACGCGTCAGGGGGTCGGCGACCTGCAACAAAGGCCGGTTCACATCATGGCGCAGGCGCCGGAACAGCTCGTCAGGCGAGGAATTGAGGTACACCACCCGGCAACGTTCGCGCAGGTGCTTGCGGTTGGCGGGCCGCAAAATCACGCCACCACCGGTTGATACAACCCCCGTTTGTTTTTGCGTGAGTTCGTCGATGACCGATTCTTCGAGATCGCGGAACCGGTCTTCGCCCTCGCGCTCGAAATACTCACGGATTGAGCAGCCCAGTTGCTGCTCAATCACATGGTCGGAGTCAAAGAAGGGGACCTGCAGCCGCCGGGCGAGTTGACGCCCGACGGTGGATTTGCCGGAGCCGGGCAGGCCGATGAGGGCGATCATGTTAAATGATGTAAGGCACACGCACACCTTGGGCCGAGGGTGAAAAATCTTTGCTGTTGCGTGTAATCAGCAAGCGCTGGTTGACCAGCGCGGTGGCCCAAATGATGGCATCAGGTAATTTAATTTTTATGGATTTGCGCAGCGCAACAGCCTTGACGGATACCGGTGTATCCACTGGCAATACCGTGAATCCAAGCAAAAAATGATCTACAGCAAGCTGATCGATCGGCGTCGCGCCAACCTGAACTTCCATCCAGGTCACGATGGAAATGGCTTTGTCCGCGTAAAGAGCCAACTCTGCCCGGGCCTGGGTCATTCCGTTGAGATAGTCAATCAGGATGTTGGTGTCAAAAAGGGCCTTCACCATTCGCCCCGCAAGCGCTGCTGGTAGGCCAGGCCATTCTCTTTCTTGGTGGCCCACAGGCCAAACGCGGCATCTGATGGTGGTTCAGATTTGAATTTCTCAAGGTATTGAGACACCGCCTGACGAATGAGCTCAGCACGCGACACCCGCTTGATATCCGACAGTGCATCAAGCGCCTGAAAATCCTGATCCGATAAACCAACCAACGTGCGTTTCATATGACCCCTTTAGATATCACTCTTTGATATCATAGCAGAGCACAAAAAAAGAGCAGCCCAATGGCTGCTCAATCACATGGTCGGAGTCAAAGAAGGGGAGTTGCAGCCGCCGGGCGAGCTGACGCCCGACGGTGGACTTGCCGGAGCCGGGGAGGCCGATGAGGGCGATCACACAAAAGCTAAAGCTTAAAAACTGTAAGGCGATGCCGGGAGCGAACAAATTGGAGTTGTATCTGGCACGGTCGCAGCTAAGCGGAATATCGTTGATTTGGTGGCCTCTGTGCCATTGGAGCTAACGGTAGCGGTCAGTCTATCGACGACCCATAAGGCCGAACCTTTCAGGTAAGTCAAATTAAACGCTGCAGTGCCGTTTACATCTGTTGTCACAGTCGCAGGAATTCCTCCGCCATCTGAGTTGGGCGGCGTTAAACCAGTGTCCACGTTCCCAGTTACGAGAGGCGCGGTGGTTGGACAAGATCCAGCATCAGTAGCTGTAGCGAGCAGAGTACGCGTCCCGTCCTCACCCGCATCCAAGGACCCATTCCCGTTCACATCTTCCGAGCAATAGGTGGCGACAATTGCGCAGGGTGTACCCGTACTGAATGCAACAGGCCGCATACGCAAAGTCACAACCTGACCAGACACAGGATTGTTATTGGCATCTGTTACCTGCACCGAATATGCCTGCACATATAACGTTTTGTCTGAGCTTTCACTCAATACAGAAGCCGGTCCAAAAGCTACCGATAAAGCCTGACCACCAATTGTCAAGAGTACATCGGTACCAGAGGGCGCAGTACCAGTTTGGACCGCGGCACCTGGAATCGCTGCGCTGACAGCTATGCCGTTAGAAATGGATGCGGCAGTTCCGGCCGTGAACGTTGCAACCGCAACACCAGCGCTATTTGTATAAGCCAGCGCTGGGGATAAAAATTCGCCAGCCCCCGGCCCACCTATCATCGAAAACTGAATCGGCACATTTGCCACTGCTTGATCTGTTACTCCATTAGAGGAAATAGCCCGTGCAGTAAGTGTTAGGGAATTTTGGTTCCCTCCAACCGGTGACAATGGCACCGTCGTTTGACTCGCATTGAGAAGTATCTTGTTGGCTGCTGACACTGGTGGAGACACCACGAGCGTGACATTCGTAGTATTCGATAGACTATCAATAACTGTGACCGTTGCTGTACCGGCCTGCGCTGACTTCAGAGTCGCTGACGCCGTACCCCCAACCACACTCACACTTTGACTCGTAAGTCCATTTGAAAAAGTACCTACCGTCGTCGCAAAGGTCACTGAAGTGGCACCCGCCGGAGCTGATACAGCAATGACTGCGGGAGTGTTTGTGATCAACACCGAGTTGTTAGCCGGGGAAGTTACCGCTAAGACAGCAGCTGGCGCGCCAGCAACAAACGGTTGAGATTTGGCATCACCCAGTGCCGATACGTTGACTGTGGTATTTCCTGCTGCCAAAGCAGACACGGTAACTTTCGCTTGGCCAGAACTGTTTGTTTTGACCGATGCAGCACTTAAACCAAGTATCAATGGATCAGTAGCGGCAAATGACACATCCACTCCAGACATAACGGTCCCGGAAAAATTCTTGATCGTGGCCGTCAGCGTAGAAGTCGTGCCGCCAACAATCAGTGATGTGCCACCTGAATTGGTCAACATAACGCTGGCCCCCACGACTTTGACTTGAGCGGTCGCTGGCACTGCTGCGCAACCAGAACAGGATGCAGTGACAGTGGTTAATCGATTTGTCTGATCAGATGATGCTGCAGTCATGGTCACCGTGGCACCGGTCGCGCCATTTGCACCAGTTGCAGTGGTTACAACCGATGGCGTGCTTAAGATCACACCATTCGTAGCTGCCAGGTCAATCGTTGCTCCAGCTACAGACGCATTGCCGCTTGTCAATGCATAAAGCGTCAAAGTCACAGTGGATGTTCCATCCGCATTCAGTACTGCTGGACTGGAGTTGATGCTGATAGATGAAACACTCAAATTTGCTGCTGCCGGCGAGCTCGCTGCCGGAGTGGGTGCTGGAGTTCCACCTGACGTTGTTCCCGGATTTCCCCCGCCCCCACCGCAAGCCGTCAGTGCCACCGCAACTGTCAATCCGACAAAAAATTTCAATAACTTCATATCCATCTTCCTGTAATTCATTGTTTATAGAGAAAACTCAGCGTGCTGCCCGGTCCGCCACCACCTTGGGCGTGATGAAGACCAGCATTTCTTGCTTGTTTGCAATTTTGGAACGACTCTTGAAAAGATTGCCTATACCAGGCAAATCACCGAGCAGGGGTACTTTGGTTTCATCTTCAGTTTCGGTCAATTCGAAAATACCGCCAATCACCACGGTGCCGCCGTTTTCAACCAGCACCTGGGTCTTGATGTGTTTGGTATTGATGGCAAAGCCAGCTGCGGTGGACTGGCCAACGGTGTCTTTGTTCACATCCAGATCCAGGATGATGTTGCCTTCGGGGGTGATTTGCGGCGTGACTTCCAGTTTCAAATTGGCTTTGCGAAAGGCAATGGCGGTGGCGCCACTGGAAGAGGCTACCTGATAGGGCAGCTCCGTGCCTTGTTCAATCAGCGCCTTGATCTGATCCGCGGTGACCACGCGCGGGCTTGAGACCACCTTGCCTTTGCCATCGGCTTCCAGTGCCGATAGTTCCAGATTGAGAAAACGGTTGGCGGCCGAACTGAAGATTGAGAGTGCAAAAGTCGCCGGGTTATAGCCACCCTGACCGACGGCAGGCAGATTGACGAAATTACTGGTCAGGTCAACGACGCCGCCCGCGCCGCTGCTGGCCACCGCATTGCCATAGCTGGTGCCAAAGGCGACACGATTGTCGCCAGAGAGTTGATAGCCGCCATCGCCGCCTCTTTGTGCCCGCAAATCATTGCCACCCAACTTGACACCGAGCGATTTACCAAAGGTGTCCGACGCCTCCACAATGCGCGCTTCAATCAGCACCTGGCGAACCGGAATGTCGAGTTTGGCGATCAGTTGCTGCACTTGTTCGAGTTTGCTGGGGATGTCGGTCACAAACAACTGGTTCGTGCGGGCCTCTGAAATGGTGCTGCCGCGTGAGCTCAACATGCGCGAGCTGTTGGCGCCGGTGCCACCGCCGGTGGCGGTCAGCTGGGCGGCAACTTCTGCCGCCTTGGTGTAATTCAGCTGGAAAGACTGTGTACGCAAGGGCTCCAGACTTTGCAGCGAGGCGACCGACTCAAGCTCCAGCTTTTCCTTGGCGTTGATTTCATCTTTGGGTGCAATCCAGAGCACGTTGCCGGTTTTGCGCATGCCCAGACCCTTGGCTTGCAGGATGATATCGAGCGCCTGATCCCAGGGAACGTCTTGCAGACGCAGGGTGACGGAACCGTTGACCGAGTCCGAGGTAATGATATTGAAATTGGTGAAGTCGGCAATCACCTGCAACAGCGAGCGCACTTCAATGTTCTGGAAATTCAGGGACAGCTTTTGCCCACTGTAGCCAGGTCCCTGCGTCAATTTGGAGGTGTCCGCTTTCACCGGCTTGACTTCCACCACAAACTGGTCATCAGTTTGGTAGGCACTGTGCACCCATTGCCCTTTGGGCTCAATCACCATGCGCACGCGGTCACCGACTGCGAATGTCGTCACGGTTTGTACCGGGGTACCAAAATCAGTCACGTCCAGACGCCGCCGCATGCCCTCGGGCAAGGTGGATTTCATGAACTCGACCACCAGCGTTGCCCCCTGCTGGCGAATGTCGACGCCGACCTGGCTGTTGGGCAGCGACACCACAACGCGGCCCGAGCCTTCTTCACCGCGACGGAAATCCAGGTCTTTCAGCGGTAGGGTGTCGCGGCTGCGGTTTTCTGCAAAAACCGGGGTGGCAGACGCTGCCGGTGCGGCGAGCGCCACAGCATCCAGCACCACCAACAACGATTTACCCTGCAACTGGGCCTTGTAGGCGGTGGCTTGTTTCAGATTCAGCACCACGCGGGTTCGATCCCCCGCCTGCACCACACTGACCGACCTCAAATTGCCTTGATTGATCTCGACGGTGGAACGGCCCATGGCGCTGGTAACGCCCGGAAAATCAAGCGCAATTCTGGCAGGGGACCGGATCGAAAAACCGGTTGGGACAGCCGCCAATGGCTGCGTCAGGTCGATTCTGACGACCTCCACACCGCCTTGAATCGATCCCGACACCGACTCAATCGCACTCTGGGCCTGCGCGCCAAGTGCCAGCAACATGAGCCACGCTGCCAGTAAAACCTGTTGCCACATGCGCTTTGCCATCGAGTAGTTTTGATTGTTCATTTTGATTTCTCTTGCAGCTGCAAAGTAGCGGGGCGTTCAATCCATTCGCCCACTGCGTCTTGCACAATTTCACGTAGCGTGACTTCGGTCTCGGTGATTTTGGTTACGCGTCCATAGTTTTGTCCGAGATGATTGCCCGGTTTTACCTGGTACAGCAAATTGTCGACCCTGACCAGTGCGACCGGCTGGCCCGCTTTGGTCAAGCTGCCCACCAAGGCCATGGCATCCAGGGGGAAGGCTTCCAGGGCTTCGTGGCGGCGCGCCAATTCGGGGGCGATCAAGGCGCCGCTGCTGACCGATTGTGTGGACTCGCGCTTGAGGGCCTGGGTCAGTTTCTGGTTGCTGAAAGGTTCAGTCGCCGTGACCTGGGTGTAGCTTTCCGGCTTGAATTGCTTGGGCTCGGAGATGGGGGCGACTTTGGGGTGGGTCTGGCTCTTTTGATCGCTCATCCATTGACGCAATTCATCCTCGCCAGTGGGACCGCAAGCAGCCAGCGTCAGCAGCACGCTCGTAAGGATCAGTTTATGCACAGGCATCATTTCTTGGCTCCTTTCGGAGTTGCCTTGCGCTGCGCCGCCACTTCATCGGCATCCAGATAACGGAAGGTCTTGGCCGTGGCGTCCATCGCCAAAGTTCCTTCTTTGCCCGGCAAGATCGTTAAATTGTTGAGTGTCACGATGCGGGAAAGATTGGCAATGTCTGAAGCAAAAGCGCCGATGTCGTGATAGCGACCGGTGACACGCACGGCAATGGGTAACTCGGCATAGTAATCTTTGACAGTCACTTGCCCGGGGCGAAATAGATCGAACTGGAGGCTGCGCCCCAAGCCGGCCTGATTGATGTCGGACAGCAAAGCGTCCATCTCGGCTTTGCTTGGGAGTTGCTTCTCGAGCTGAGTTACATACTGCAGAACCTGCTCGCGTTGCTTTTTCAGCGCCTCGAGGTTGACCGCCTTACCCAGCTTGACCTTGTACTCTTCGCGCAGCTTGACTTCAGTGGCCTGCTCGGTAGCTAATTCTTCTTCAGACGTGTTGAGCCACAGAAACCAAAGTATCACCACGACCAGGGCGGAAATGACGACAAACATCAGATAGCGCGGAAGCGCGGGCCAGTTGGATGGGTCTTTGGGATCGAGGTTGCGAAATTGTCGAAATAGCTTTTCCTGCAGGGCCGGAAAATCGAAATTCAATGCGGGTTTGCTTGCCATGATGCCTTGTGCCTATTTCTTGACAGGAGTTGCGGCAACGGGCACCGGGTTTGCAGTACCTGCCGCAACGCGTGACTTCTCAGCTTCGCTGGCGCGCATCAAACGAACGCGGATGGTGAAATTGGCAACGCGTCGCTGCTCCCGGGGCGCGAGTGTGACAGTGCCTGCCACGATTTCAACCAACTCCGGCTTGGAAAACCAGGGTGTGTTGTTGCCGAGATTACGCAACAGCTCGGACACGCGCTCATTGGACTGCGCAACGCCTTGCAGCGTTACCGTCTGGTTGTCCTGGCGCATGCTCACGATGTAGACCCCATCGGGTAGCTGCTTGACCAGTTCGGTCAGCAGATGGACCGGCAAATTTCGGTCGGCCTGCAAGTCTTCAACAGCCTGCTGGCGCGCTCGCAAGGCGGTAATCTCGGATTCGAGACCGGCGATGTCCTTGATTTGGGCATCAAAACGTTTGATCTCGGTCTGCAACAGCTGATTCCGGCCTTGCTGATCGGAAATCTGGGACTGGAAGGCAAGAAAAATAATGCCGGCGAGTACGCCGCCCGCAAGGGCGGCCAACCCCAAACTAACATTAAAAACGTCTTTGCGAAGTTTGCGCGCAGCTTCGCGATGCGGCAGTAGATTGATCAATATCACTGCATGAACCTCCGCAGGGCCAGTCCGCATGACGTGAGATAAGACGGGGCTTCTCGCGTCATTTTTTTCAAACGAACCCCTTCACCAATTTCCATGCCGTCAAACGGATTGACCAACATGCAGGCGAATGTGGTGTGCTGCGTGACCGCCGCCGTCAAGCCCGGCAACGCCGCCGAACCGCCCGCCAGCATCACGTAATCAACCTTGTTGTGCGGCGTGCTGGTAAAGAAAAATTGCAGTGCACGACCGATTTCTTGCACCATGCTTTCAACAAATGGACGCAACACGCTGGCTTCGTAATCATCGGGCAGTTCACCGCTTCGCTTTTTGCTCTCAGCTTCTTCCAATGAAAAACCATACTGCCGCACGATCAATTGGGTGAGTTGGGCTCCACCAAACGCTTGATCCCGGTCGTACAGGACTTCATCATCGCGAATGACTTGCATGCTGGTGGTTTGCGCCCCGACTTCAAACAGGGCCACGATGCTGCCAACGCCTTTATGGGGAAGGTTTTCTATCAGCCGACTGGTCGCCAGGCGCGAAGCATAAGATTCCACGTCCACGATCACCGGCTTTAAGCCAGCTGCTTCGGCCAGGCCCTGGATATCCTGCACTTTTTCCCGGCGTGAAGCGGCAATGAGAACTTCCACATCGCCGGCAGAAGTGGCACTGGGCCCAACAATACAAAAATCAAGGCTCACTTCGTCCAGTGGGAACGGGATGTACTGGTTGGCCTCGGTCTCGACCTGCAATTCCAACTCTAGGTCGGACATACCACCCGGCAGCGTAATTTTTTTGGTGATGACCGCTGAGGGCGGCAAGGCCATGGCAACATTTTTGGTTTTGGTCCCGCTTTTTTTTACCAGACGGCGAACGGCATCAGCCACCTCATCGAACTTCTCGATGTTGCCGTCAGTTATCCAACCGCGCTCAAGCGGCACAATCGCACAACGTTCAAGCACCAGGTTGCCAGCTTTGTCGTGACCCAACTCGACCATTTTTACACTGGAAGAACTGATATCCAAACCCAGCATGGGGGCAGGTTGACGGCTAAACAAGGACCCCAATGAGATCAAAACTATCCCCTGAAACAGGCCAATCGAAAATCGGCGAAACTTAAGACTTCACTTCAATGCTAGCAGCAAGCCTATTGTTTCGCAAAGATTTTTCGCCGTTCTAGGGAATACCAGTGTTGCCAAAAGTAGACGCTTTTGGCTTGCTCCAGATTCAAATCGATAGGCCAGCAGGCACCTGGAAGCCAGCCGGCAACAATAGCGGATGCTTGCGCGCCAAAGCCACAAGAACATCACTTTTTATAATGACAACGAATATCCACCAAGTTTTCTATGCCCTCCAAATCACCCGCTAGCGAGACCAGCCCATCCCACAAAGCCAACTCCGGCGCAACTGCCGTGCAGTGGCTGCTGCGCATCGTGCTATGGGCCGGTGGTTTGCTACTGGCCGGCATATTGTCAATTTTGATCATCGTTGCCATTGCGATGGCAGTGGCGTTTCCAAATCTACCCGACATTTCGGATTTGTCTGATTACCGCCCCAAATTGCCTTTGCGTGTGTATTCCGTCGAAGGTGTTTTGATTGGGGAGTTTGGCGAGGAGCGCCGACACCTGACACCAATCAAGGAAATCCCAAAGGTCATGACGGATGCGGTGCTGGCCATTGAGGATGCACGTTTTTACGAACACAGCGGCGTCGATTACAAGGGCGTATTGCGCGCGGCGCTGGCCAACCTGGGGCGCATCAAGAGCCAGGGCGCCTCCACCATTACCATGCAGGTGGCACGCAACGTTTATCTGTCAACCGAAAAAACCTACACCCGCAAGATTTATGAGATGTTGCTGACCTTCAAGTTGGAGCATTTATTGACCAAGGATCAGATTCTTGAAATCTACATGAATCAGATTTTTCTGGGTAATCGTGCCTATGGTTTTGCCGCTGCTTCTGAGGCCTATTTTGACAAGCCGCTGAAAGACATCTCCATTGCAGAAGCGGCCATGTTGGCCGGATTACCCAAGGCGCCATCGGCCTACAACCCGATCAGCAACCCCAGGCGAGCCAAGGCGCGGCAGTTGCACATCATTGATCGCATGCTGGAAAACGGCTTCATCACGGAACAACAGGCGCTGACCGCCAGACAGGAAAAGCTCACCGTCAAGTCCAGTGCAGAGCACGCCAAAGTGCACGCCGAGTACGCGGCCGAGACCGTACGTCAGTTGATGTTCGCGCAGTATGGCAATGAGACTTACACCCGTGGCCTGAACGTGTACACCACTGTGCGCGCGGCCGATCAGGAGGCTGCCTACAAGTCTTTGCGGCGGGGCATCATGGATTTTGAGCGGCGCCAGATTTACCGGGGGCCGGAGGAATTCGTCTCGCTGCCGTCCGATCCGCAGGAACTTGAGGACGCCATTGACGAGGCTTTGGGTGAGCACCCTGATGACGGCGACGTGATGTCGGCCCTGGTGCTGGGTGCAGACGCCAAGAAGATCACTGCGGTACGCCTGAACGGAGAAACCGTTGAAATTACCGGCGAAGGTCTCAAGCCGGCTCAATCAGGTCTGTCGGACAAAGCGCCACCCAACATCAAGATTCGGCGCGGTGCCGTGATTCGGGTGACCAAGACGCCAAAAAATACGTGGGAAATCACGCAATTGCCGGAAGTGGAAGGTGCGTTTGTGGCGCTGGACCCGCGCAATGGCGCCATCAAGGCCTTGGTCGGCGGTTTTGATTTCCAGAAGAATAAATTTAACCATGTGACGCAAGCCTGGCGTCAACCGGGTTCCAGCTTCAAGCCTTTTATCTACTCCGCTGCCCTCGAAAAAGGCTTTACCCCGGCGACCATCATCAACGACGCCCCAATCTTTTTTAGCGCCGGTGTGACCGGAGGGCAGCCTTGGGAGCCCAAAAATTATGACGGCAAATTTGAAGGTCCCATGACGATGCGCCGGGGGCTGGCCAAGTCCAAGAACATGATCTCTATCCGCATCCTGCAAGCAGTGGGTGCACAAAATGCGCAGGACTGGATCACGCGCTTTGGTTTCGAAGCCGACAAGCACCCCGCCTACCTCACCATGGCCTTGGGTGCCGGCTCCGTCACACCCCTGCAAATGGCTTCGGCCTATTCGGTCTTTGCCAATGGCGGCTACCGCATCAATCCGTGGCTGATCAGCAAAGTGACCGAACAGAAAGGAAAAGTCCTGCTGGAAACCAAGTCACCGGTGCTCGACGAGTCGATGCGTGCCATTGATGCGCGCAACGCTTTCATCATGGACAGTTTGTTGCAGGAAGTGACCCGCACCGGCACGGCGGCCTCCGCGCAGGCGATCTTGAAGCGCCCTGACTTGTACGGCAAAACCGGCACCACCAATGATTCGGTGGATGCCTGGTTTGCGGGATTCCAGCCCACTCTGGCTGCCGTCAGCTGGATTGGTTATGACACGCCGCGCAATCTTGGCGCGCGTGAAACGGGTGGTGGCTTGAGCCTGCCGATCTGGATCCGGTTCATGCAGCAGGCGCTCGCCAATGTCGCGGTGACTGAATTGAGCGTTCCGGAGGGCGTTGTCAATTCAGGTGGCGAATGGTTTTATACCGAGTATGCCAACAGGGCTGGTGTCACCAGTGTCGGGCTCGATGAACCCTCAGGGACGCAAGACGGCAGCCAGGTGATTGAGTTGCCACCCGCCGATGAACGAAAAAAAATACTGGATTTGTTCAGGAATTAAGCACCAGCAGGCAGCCCGCCTGCTCGCTGGCACAGCGCGACAAATTGGCAAAAAACTCACCCTGGCCCTTGGTGTCAAGCCACTGCTTGTTATCAAATTTATAGTGATAGCCGCCCGACTTGGCCGCCAGCCAGATTTCATGCAATGGCTTTTGCAGATTGATGACAATCTGGCTCTTGTTTGAAAAAACCAGTGTGACCATGCTCCCGACGCGCTGGCTGTCGATATCGGCCAGCGTCTGGTCATTGATGCGGTCGCAACTGGTTTCAACCGCTTTGAGCAGATTTTCAGCGCGGTCCATGAATTCAAGGTCGTTCATTACAATTTCACCATGTTGAGATTTTTTCAAATTCTAGTCAGTACGATGGTCCTTGCCAGCAGCGCGGCAAGCCTGTCGGCTTGTGGTCAGCAAGGCCCGCTGTATTTGCCCACAGAACCAGCCATTGCGAAACGGGCCACCTGGCCCGAAACGCAGACTGCCCCGTCACCTGCCAGCTTGCCTGCCCACGCAGCCTCGGCTGCCACCCCCGTGCCCCAATGACACTCCGAAATCCTCCCGGCCAGCCCCATTTTGCCTACCGGGGCAATGAATTTTTTTGTGAAGAAATTCGCTTGAGTGATCTGGTACGAGCCCACGGTACCCCGCTTTTTGTCTATTCGAAAAGCGCCATGCTGGCGGCTCTGGCCGCTTACCAGCGCGGCTTTGCCGGGCGCAACGTGCAGATCTGTTATGCCATGAAAGCCAATCCGGCACTCGGCGTGATTCAGGTTTTTGCCGAAGAGGGCTGCGGTTTTGACATTGTCTCGGGCGGTGACATGGACCGTGTGCTGGCCGCGGGCGGTCGGGCTGACAAAATCATTTTCTCGGGCGTCGGCAAGACACGTGCGGAAATGCGGCGTGCGTTACGGGCCGGCATTGGCTGTTTCAACGTCGAGAGTGAAGCGGAACTTGAAGTTCTGAGCGAGGTGGCTTTGTCCATGGGTGTCGCCGCACCGGTGAGCATCCGCGTCAATCCCAATGTGGACCCCAAGACTCACCCCTACATTTCCACCGGTCTCAAGGACAGCAAGTTCGGCGTAGCGCATGAACGCGTGCTGCCGACCTACCAGCGGGCCGTGAAGCTGGCCGGCGTTCGGGTGGTCGGTATCGACTGCCACATCGGCTCTCAGATCACGCAGGAAGAGCCTTATCTGGATGCCGTGGACCGCATGCTGGATCTGGTGGAAGCGATTGAGGCGGCGGGCATTCCCCTTCAGCACATCGATTTTGGCGGTGGCCTGGGCATTGATTACCACGGCGAGACACCGCCCGATGCCGGGCTTCTCTGGCAAAAGCTGTTGGCTCGTCTCGATGCGCGCGGCTTTGGCCAGCGGCATTTGATGATCGAGCCGGGGCGCTCGCTGGTGGGCAATGCCGGGGTGTGTCTGTCGGAGGTGCTGTATCTCAAACCCGGTGAGCAAAAAAACTTCTGCATCATCGACGCCGCCATGAACGACTTGCCGCGCCCGGCCATGTACCAGGCGTACCACCAGATCGTGCCGTTGAACCGGCGCCCGGATGCCCCTGACACGTACGACGTGGTGGGCCCCATCTGTGAGAGCGGCGACTGGATCGGGCATGACCGCTCCCTGGCGGTGCGGTCGGGCGACCTGCTGGCGGTGCTGTCAGCAGGGGCCTACTGCATGAGCATGGCCAGCAACTACAACTCGCGCGGACGCGCGGCAGAGATTCTGGTGGACGGTGCCCAAGCCTGCGTTATTCGGCAACGTGAAACGATTGCGGATCAGATGCAAGGTGAGAGTCTGGTCGGGCGGAGACCAACGCCGCTATTTATTTGATAGTGGCATACGCATATCCCACGGGGGCTAGCGCCGAGTTTTACTTATAAAATTGACCAGTCGCCAGCCCAGCAGCGAGCCCAGAATCAGGGCGTACACCAACACCTCGGCAAAATCATTTTTGCCCGCGCGCATCCAGAAGAAATGCAGCAGCGCGAGCCCGGCAACGATATAAACCAGCCGGTGCAAACGCTGCCAGCGTTTGGCGCCAAGGGTTTTGATGGCCCGATTGAAGGATGTCGAAGCCAATGCGGTGAGCAGAACAAAAGCCGAGAAGCCCACCAGAATGAAAGGGCGCTTGGCAATGTCTCGCCCGATCTCGGTCACGTCAAACCCCATGTCAAACCAGCTGTAGCTCAGCAAATGCATGGCGACGTAGAAATACACGAACAAGCCCAGCATGCGTCGAAAACTCGCCAGCGCCGGCGTGTTGGAGATGACCCGCAGGGGCGTGACCGTCAGCACCAGGCACAGGAAGCGCAGCGTCCAGTCCCCGGTGGCCCGAACCAGCGCTTCGGCTGGATTGGCACCCAGCTGATCAAAGATCGCCCCATAAAGCAGCCAGCAAAACGGCAGCAGCGACAAGCCAAAGACGAGCGGTTTGGCCAGGCGGTGGCGCAGAAGCGGCCTCAACCACGCTGCCGGCCGCCGCGAGGCGAGCGCCGACATCAGAAAAACTTCTTGAGGTCCATGCCCGCGTAGAGCTGCCCGACCTGTGCCTCATAGCCATTGAACATCAGGGTCTTGCGCTTCTTGGCAAACAAGCCATCCTCACCGATACGCCGCTCGGTCGCCTGGCTCCAGCGCGGGTGGTCGACGTTGGGGTTCACGTTGGAGTAGAAACCATATTCATTGGCAGCGGCCTTGTTCCACGCGGTGGCGGGCGGCTTGTCGGTGAAGCGGATTTTGACCAGACTTTTGCCGCTCTTGAAACCATATTTCCAGGGCACCACCAGGCGCACCGGAGCCCCGTTTTGCTTGGGAAGCAGCTCGCCGTACATGCCGAAGCTCAGCAGGGTCAGCGGGTGCATGGCCTCGTCCAGGCGCAAAGCTTCGACATAGGGCCAATCAAGAACCCGCGAGCCGACGCCCGGCATCGTCTTGGGATCGGCCAGCGTGACAAACTCCACGTATTTGGCGCTGCCCAGCGGCTCCACTTTTTTGATCAACTCACTGAGCGAATAACCGATCCACGGAATCACCATGGACCAGCCTTCGACACAGCGCAGCCGATAAATGCGCTCTTGCTGGGCACTGAGTTTCAGCAAATCCTCCAGTGCGTATAGGGCCGGCTTTTTGACCAGCCCTTCGATTTCCACCGTCCAGGGGCTGGTCTTGAGGGTATGGGCATGGCGTGCAGGGTCTGCCTTGTCGGTGCCAAATTCGTAAAAATTGTTGTAGCTGCTGGCGTCCTTGTAAGGTGTCAGCTTGTCCATGGTGATGGCACCCGCCAAGCTCGACTTCACACTGGGTAGCGCAGGCTGCTTGCCGGGTCGGGGCGTCAGGCTGGCCTCTTGTGCATGGGCGGTGCGCGAAGCCCAGGCAGCCAGTGCCGCACCTGCGACACCGCTGGCCATCAGCTTGACAAGGGTGCGCCGTTGCTCATAAACGCGCTGGGACGTGATCTCGCTGGCGAGCGGCTGGCAAAAGCCGTCGCGATTGGTTTTGATCAGCATGGTGGTGTCCTCGTTTCAGGTGGTCGCGGGAAAACTGCTTATCTACCGTCAAACAGTAGCCGATTATTCAAGCTGACGGGCGATGATGCTGGCGTGGGGAATTAGCGCTGGCGAGCCACTTGGACCTTGAGCCGAATTGAGTTAACCTCCCACCCCTTGACCCGCAAGTGAGACTGCAGTGCGGGCAACAACTGGCGAATTTTTGCTGCGGCTGCGTTGTTGTCCAACAGCAGACACCAAACCGGGCCTTCAATGGGGCCGGCTTTGACGGCTGAAAACAAGGCTGCGGGAATGAGCGACTCAACCGCCTTGAGTCGCGCCGCCGAGTCACGTGTGAGTTCGGTCAGTCGCGCCAGCGTTGGCGAGTCCTGGCTGGCTTGCAGCAGCGAGACGGCATGGTGGCGGCGGTTCATGGATGGCTTGCTGAGGAACTATTGGAATGCAATTGATTATCACGGATGCGTGGCTCGCCAAGAGTCGTGCGATACACCTCAGTGGTACCAAGCTGGTTCTGGCTGCGTTGGTGGTCTCATTGACCTTGATAGTGCTGGCGGCGGGCGTCTACCACTATGTGTTTTTGAAGGGTGCCAGGGAGGGGTGGCCCGTCGTCGGCAACTTGCTGCGCGTGGTCGTGAAGGACGAGTTTGCCCAGCGGGACCGGTTTATGCGTGAAAACCTGGATGCCTTGGCGCGCAAGCTGGGCGAAATGCAGGCAAAACTGAGGCAGTTGGAGTCTTTGGGTGAGCGGGTCTCGGGATTGGCAGGGGTTAACCCGGTCGAGATCAAGGCCCAGACGGGTCAAGGCGGCGCGCTGGTGTCGGGTCACTCCTTGTCGATGGACGAGTTGCAGACGACGCTGGACGACCTGGCGCGCCTGACCGATCAGCGGACCGATTTGCTGACGGTGCTGGAGTCGCGTTTGTTTGAGCAGAAAATTCGCAACATGATGGTGCCGACACAGCCGCGGTCATAACAGCGACGGTAGGCTCCGCCTTTGGCTGGCGTCTGGACCCGCTGACCGGCCGTACGGCGCTGCACACCGGGCTGGACTTCCCGGCCTTTTCTGGAACGCCCATCGTCGCGGCTGCCGGTGGCGTGGTGGTAACGCAGGAGTTTCATCCCGAATACGGCAACATGATTGAAATTGATCACGGCAATGACCTCATCAGCCGTTATGCCCACGCCTCAAAAATGCTGGTTAAGAAGGGCGACTTGATCAGGCGCGGGCAGAAAATTGCCGAGGTGGGTACCACGGGCCGCTCTACGGGGGCGCATTTGCATTTTGAGGTGTTGGTGATGGGCATTCCGCAAGACCCCCAGAAGTTTCTGGCGGCCGGGCAAAACCTGGCAACGCATCAATTGGCCAAGCTGATGGCTGCTGCGCCAGCCCGGCCAAGCCGCCCAGAAAATCGGTTGGCCGGTCAAAGGTAAAATCACATCTTGGTTATCTCAGCGCTGCGTATTTCGTTCAAACGCTTGCACTTCGCGACGGTGACCCCATTTCATCCAGATTAATAAAAGGATTGCGCTGTTCTGTTGGCCCCGGTGGGCTGGCGGGTCGGTCTTGCATTCATGGCCACTAACATTCTCACCAAAATTTTCGGCAGTCGCAATGACCGCCAGCTCAAACAGTACCGCAAGAGTGTGGTGCGCATCAACGCCATGGAAGCCGAGCTTGAGAAGCTCTCTGATGAGGCGTTGCGCGGCAAGACCCAGGAGTTCAAGGATCGCATCGCCAAGGGGGAGTCCCTGGATGCCCTGTTGCCCGAGGCGTTTGCCGTGGTGCGTGAGGGTTCCAAACGTGTAATGAAGATGCGCCATTTCGATGTGCAGTTGCTCGGCGGCATGTCGCTGCACAACGGCAAGATTTCCGAAATGGGCACCGGCGAAGGCAAGACCCTGACCGCCACCATGCCGGTGTACCTCAATGCTTTGACGGGCAAAGGGGTTCACGTCGTCACGGTCAATGATTACCTGGCCAATCGCGACGCGCAGTGGATGGGCAAGCTCTACAACTTTCTGGGTTTGAGCGTCGGCATCAATCTGCCCAACATGGCGCGCGAGGAAAAGCAGGCGGCGTACCGCGCCGATATCACCTACGGCACCAACAACGAATACGGCTTTGATTACCTGCGCGACAACATGGTCTACGAGGGAGCCGACCGGGTGCAACGCGGCCTCAATTACGCCATTGTTGATGAGGTCGATTCAATCCTGATCGACGAGGCACGCACACCGCTCATCATCAGCGGCCAGGCCGAAGACCAGACTGACCTTTACATTGCCATCAATAAAGTGGTGCCCTTGCTGCAGCGCCAGGAAGGTGAAGAAGACATTCGCACCGGCGAAGGTGTCACCAAGCCGGGTGACTTCACCGTGGATGAAAAAAGTCATCAGGTTTTCTTGACCGAGCAGGGTCATGAGAGCGCCGAGCGCATTCTCTCCGAGCTGGGGCTGATTCCTGAAGGCGCCACACTGTACGACCCGGCCAATATCACGCTGATGCATCACCTGTATGCCGCGTTGCGCGCCAACCATCTGTATCACCGTGACCAGCACTATGTGGTGCAAAACGGCGAAATTGTGATCGTGGACGAATTCACGGGCCGACTGATGTCGGGGCGGCGCTGGAGCGAGGGCTTGCATCAGGCCGTGGAGGCCAAGGAGGGTGTCGCCATTCAACCTGAAAACCAGACCATGGCGTCGATCACGTTCCAGAACTACTTCCGCCTGTACGGCAAGCTGGCGGGCATGACAGGCACGGCTGATACCGAAGCCTACGAGTTCCAGGAAATCTACGGTCTTGAAACGCTGGTGATGCCACCGAACCGTCCCAGCCGACGTGACGACCAGTTGGACCGGGTCTACAAGACCACACGTGAAAAATACGAGGCGGCGATCAAGGATATCCGGGAGTGTTATGAGCGCGGTCAGCCGGTGCTGGTGGGCACGACCTCCATCGAGAACTCGGAAATCATTGCCGCGTTGCTGGACAAGGAAAAGTTGCCGCATCAGGTGCTCAACGCCAAGCAGCATGCGCGCGAGGCGGAGATCATTGCACAGGCCGGGCGCTCAAAAGTCATCACCATCGCCACCAACATGGCGGGTCGGGGTACGGACATTGTGTTGGGCGGCAACGTCAGCAAGGAGTTGGAAGCGGTGGAAGCGGATGAAACGCTGACGGCCGAACAGAAACAAAAACAGATTGACGCGATACAGGCGCAGTGGGTGCAGGAGCACGAAAAAGTCAAGGCCTTGGGTGGCTTGCGCATCATTGCAACTGAACGCCACGAGTCGCGCCGTATCGACAACCAGTTGCGTGGCCGCTCCGGTCGCCAGGGCGATCCCGGCTCGTCGCGCTTCTACCTGAGTTTGGACGACTCGCTGATGCGCATTTTTGCCGGGGACCGGGTCAAGGCGATCATGGATCGGCTCAAGATGCCCGATGGCGAGGCGATCGAAGCCGGCATTGTGACGCGCTCAATCGAGAGCGCCCAGCGCAAGGTGGAGGCGCGCAATTTCGACATGCGCAAGCAGTTGCTGGAGTATGACGACGTGGCCAACGACCAGCGCAAGGTGATTTATCAGCAGCGCAATGAAATTCTGGACGCCGGCGACCTGACAGCCCAGATTGCCTCCTTGCGTGCGGGTTGTTTCGATGATCTGGTGCGTCAATATGTGCCGGTGGAGTCGGTTGAAGAGCAGTGGGATATTGCGACCCTGGAAAAGGTTCTGGCTGACGATTGGCAGCTGAATCTGGCATTGCAGCAGCAGGTCAGCGCGGCGAGCGCAATTACCGATCATGATCTGCTGACTAGCGTGCAACAGGAGGCCGATCGGGTCTTTGCCGCCAAGGTGGAGCAGGTGGGCGGTGAAAACTTTACCCAGTTCGAGCGCATGGTGTTGCTGCAAAGCATTGACACCCATTGGCGTGAACACTTGAGTTCGCTGGACTATCTGCGCCAGGGCATTCATTTGCGCGGCTATGCCCAGAAGCAACCGAAACAGGAATACAAGCGCGAAGCATTCGAGCTCTTCAGCCAGTTGCTTGATGCCGTTAAGAATGATGTCACCAAGGTGCTCATGACCGTCAAGGTGCAATCCAGTGAGCAACTGGAACAGGCCGCTGAGGACATGGAAAGTCGGGGTGAAAGCATCGCCAATGTGACCTACATGGCACCTACTGAAACCGGCGAGGTTGAAACCATTACCGACGACGAAACCTTCAGGAAGAAATCGACCATTCCGGGCGGAAACGTTCCCCGTGTCGGTCGCAATGAGCTGTGTCCTTGCGGCAGTGGCAAAAAGTACAAACACTGCCACGGCAAGCTGGCCTGAGGCAAGTTCGCGCCACATCGATGGGCCCTGGTTGATTGCCACGGCCCATTTTTTGGGTTGAGTTTTGGATCATCTGATCCTGATTTGAAAGAGAAGTATGTCTGTCAATTTGCCTGCCCCCAACCCTGACGAGCTTTATCCGATCGCCGGCGTGCGCATCGGCGTGACTGAAGCCGGCATTCGCAAAGCCCAGCGCAAGGATTTGACCGTGGTGCTGATCGACCCGGGCGCTTCGGTGTCGGGTGTCTTCACCCAGAACCGGTTTTGTGCGGCGCCGGTGCAACTGTGCCGGCAACATCTTGCCAGCGGTGCCGGCATTCGGGCCTTGCTCATCAATACCGGCAATGCCAATGCAGGCACGGGTGAAGATGGGCGCGCCCGGGCCCTGGGCACGTGTCTGACCTTGGCGCGCAAGCTCGGCATCTCTGCGGCGCAAGTGCTGCCTTTTTCGACCGGTGTCATCCTGGAAACCCTGCCGGTTGAGCGGATTGAGGCCGGGCTGGACGGCGCGCTGGCAGACGTGCGCGAAGACAATTGGCTGCGCGCCGCCGAGGGCATCATGACCACCGACACCGTGGCCAAAGCATTTGGAACGCAGGTGCTGATTGGTGGCGCCTTGGTGAGCATCACCGGCATCAGCAAAGGCGCGGGCATGATTCGGCCCAATATGGCCACCATGCTGGGCTTTATGGCGACCGACGCCTGTGTCAGTCAGGCTGTGATGCAGCAGCTGGCGACAGAACTGGCTGAGGGTTCATTCAACCGGGTGACGGTCGATGGTGACACGTCCACCAATGACTCCTTTGTGGTGATCGCCACCAACAAAGCCAAGCATGCGCCGATTGAATCGCTGGACAGTGTTGACGGGCGAGCGCTCCGGTCCGCCATGCTCGGCGTGGCAAAAAAACTGGCGCAGGCCATCGTGCGCGATGGCGAAGGCGCGACAAAATTCATCACCCTCAAGGTGGAAGGCGGCAAGACCCAGTTTGAGTGTCGCCAGGTGGCCTATGCTGTTGCCCATTCGCCGCTGGTGAAGACGGCTTTTTTTGCCAGTGATCCCAACCTGGGGCGTATTCTGGCTGCGGTCGGCTACGCGGGAATCAACGATCTGGATCAGACGCGCATCGACCTGTACCTGGACGAGGTGCATGTGGCCACGCAGGGTGGCCGCCATCCGGCCTATCGGGAAGAAGAGGGCCAGCGCGTCATGAAGCAAAGTGAAATCACCGTGCGGGTGCTGTTGGGGCGGGGCGATGCGGCAGATACGGTCTGGACTTGTGACCTGAGTCACGACTATGTCACGATCAACGCGGACTACCGCTCATGAACGAGCAATTTGAGCACCTGCTGGCGCGTGCCGAGCAGCTGATCGGCCGGATTGAATCGGTGTTGCCACACGCGCTGACGCCGCCCGATTGGACCGCGGGCTTTGCCTATCGCTACCGCAAGCGCAGCGCTGGCCACGGTGTGCTGGAACCCGTGCGCCATGTGGGCGCCATGCGGCTGTCCGACTTGAAAGAAGTTGAGCCGCAAAAGGAAAAGATTCGCCGCAACACCCTGCAGTTCGTCAACGGCCAGCCGGCCAACAATGTGCTCCTGACCGGGGCCCGCGGTACCGGCAAGTCGTCGCTGATCAAAGCCTGTCTGAACGAATACGCGCCGCGCGGCTTGCGCCTGATTGAGGTCGACAAGGCGGATCTGGTTGATTTGCCCGATATCGTGGACGTGGTGTCGGATCGGCCCGAAAAATTCATCGTGTTTTGCGACGACCTCAGCTTTGAAGACGGTGAGCCGGGTTACAAGGCGCTCAAGTCGATCCTGGACGGCTCGGTGGCCGCCACGACCGCCAATATTCTGATTTACGCCACCAGCAACCGGCGCCATCTGCTGCCGGAATACATGCGCGAAAACCTGAGCTACAGCCACACCGATGACGGCGAAGTGCATCCGGGCGAGGGTGTGGAAGAAAAAATTTCGCTCTCCGAGCGGTTTGGCTTGTGGGTCAGCTTTTACCCCTTTAACCAGGATGAGTATCTGGCCATCGTGGCGCAGTGGTTGAGCTCGTTCGGTGTCGCTGCACCGGCGATTGAGACCGCCCGGCCAGACGCCCTGGTCTGGGCTCTGGAGCGGGGTTCACGCAGCGGCCGGGTGGCCTACCAGTTTGCGCGTGACTATGCAGGCACCCATGTCGCTGATGCATGAGCAGCGCGATGCTGGTCGCTGACGCCGCGCTGCCGCGCGAAGGTGGCGCCAATCGCGCGGTTGTTGATGTCGCGGTTGGTGTTCTGATCCGCCCAGATGGCGGCTTTTTGCTCACTTCCCGGCCAGTGGGCAAAGTCTATGCAGGTTATTGGGAGTTCCCGGGTGGCAAGCTGGAAGCGGGTGAAAGCGTGGCCCAAGCCCTGCACCGCGAGCTGCACGAAGAACTCGGCATCACCATCGGCCCGGCAATGCCTTGGCGCGTTGAAATGGTGGACTACCCCCACGCCCTGGTGCGTTTGAACTTCTGCAAGGTTTTCAACTGGATGGGCGACTTGCAGATGCGCGAAGCGCAATTGTTCGCGTGGCAACAGTTGCCGGTGCAGGTGGCACCCGTACTGCCCGGCACGGTGCCGGTGCTGCAATGGCTGGCCGCTGAACGGGGTTTCAAGGGCGCTACTTATTTGGTAGCTACTTAAGCATATTACACGGGGGCTGCGGCCCTATTTCTTATAAATCTATTGAAGTGGTTCAGCGCCGTCGGCTTGATCTTCTGGCAGGCCGCTGGCTGGCACCCGAAAGCTTTCACTGGCCCACGCGCCAAAATCCATATTTTTGCAACGCTCGCTGCAAAAAGGCCGGAACGGATTGGACGCGGCGTAGACGCTCTCACCGCCGCAGCTTGGGCACACGACGATTTTGGGCCGAGCTGGCGGCGTTTCATTGGCAGGTTTCATGATGAGCACAAGGCGAGTTCAAAAGTGGCATCTTCGCTGCTTGCATGCAGCCGGTCATCGTCTCCCTGGCGCATCAGCCGGATCGATACCATCAGACGATTGCCACTGATTTCCGGTATCAAGCCAAGCGTCGGGTCCAGGGCCAGTCGCAGAAGCTGAAAAGTGCGCCCCTGGGGCAAGCTCTGCTGAAACTGCCCGCCATTGGTGATCACTTTTTGCGGCGTACCCGAGTCACGCAGGAGCTTGAGCAGCAATTGAATCGAGTCAGCCAGCGGCGTTAAAGTGGCAATCCACCGCGCCAGATCCTGCTGGCGCTGGCCTCCTGTTTTGTGTTGCCAGGCGTAGTAGGCCGGCAGGTCGAACTCACAGGTTCCACCCGGAATCCCGACGCGGCTGCGGATGCTCATGAGCCAGTCGTTGTCGTTGAGCGATTGCCCGCATTTTCCGGGCAGGCTATTCATGGCCTGGAAACTGTTTTCCAACTTCGCAACGATCTCGTTGAGCACATCTTCGGCAATGGCAGGGTTGCCCCGGTAAGCATCGAGCGTGTGTTTTTGTTTGTCCAGGTCTTTAAGCACGTCTGACTTGAGGTCAGCGCGGGCGCCGACATCCATGATCTCGAACAGGGTCGAGAGCGCGAAGTGGTGATCCAGCGCTGACTCGCGCGAAACCAACTCCCTGAGCCGAAGAAACAGATGTTCGAGCCGTAAATAGGTGCGGATGCGCTCGTTAAAAGGGTATTCGTAAAGGATCACGCTGATTATTTTTGGTTAAGGCCTGACGGTTGGCATGATAGCCCGAAGTGACGTGCGACTTGATCGACCTCCGCGGCCAAAGCCACAAGCGACAGCCGGTCATTGAAAATAACCGCATCTGCAGCAGCCAGGCGGTGGCGGCGGCTGGCTTGTGAGGCGATGATTTTCTCCACTTCGTCGCGGGTCAAGGCATTGCGGGCCATGACCCGGCTGATCTGGGTGGCAGGCGTGCAATCCACCACCAACACCCAATCGAGTTTTTCGCGCCAAGTGGTGGATTCAACCAGCAGCGGAACATCAAAGACGATGCAGGGGTGGCCTTGACTTGCCGCCAGCAGCGTTTGTCGTTGTGTTTCGTGTCGAACCAGCGGGTGGATGATGGCTTCGAGGCGTTGCCGCGCCGTGATGTCGGCGTAGGCCAGTGCGCGCATTTTCTCCCGATCCATGGCACCCGTCGAGGTGATGAAATCCGGGCCAAAAGTTGCCGCAATCAAGGGGATGGCCGGTCCGTTCGGCGCGGTCAGATGACGTGCAATTGCATCGGCATCCACCACGGCGGCACCCAGTTCAGCCAGCAGGCGAGCCACGGTGCTTTTGCCGCTGCCAATGCCACCGGTCAACCCGAGCCGGACAAGCCCCCGCATGGTCTAGAGCCCAAACGCGCGAAGAATCGAGCCGGGGCCAAAAATCATCGCAGTCAGGCCGGCGCCGACCAGAAAAGGCCCGAAAGGAATGTAGCCACCTTCACGCAGCCCGCTGGAGAATTTCATGGCAATGCCAATCACCGCGCCAATCACAGAAGCCATCAAAATGATGGGCACCAGCGCCTGCCAGCCGAACCAGGCACCCAGCGCAGCAAACAGCTTGAAGTCGCCAAAACCCATGCCTTCCTTGCCGGTCACGAGCTTGAAGGCCCAATAAACCAGCCACAGTGACACATAACCCGCCACAGCGCCCCACAGCGCCGCTGGCAGCGCGACGGGTGTCCATTGCAGCGCAGCCGCAATCAGGCCCGCCCAGAGCAGCGGCAGGGTGATGTCATCCGGCAACAGCGTGGTGTCCCAGTCGATGCAGCCCAACGCCAGCATGGTGGCACCGAAACCGCACCAGACCAGAGCAGCGGGTGTGGCGCCCCATTTCCAGCCGCAATAAACAAACAGGGCAGCCGTTGCCAGCTCCACCAAGGGGTAACGCAGGCTGATGGGAGTCTTGCAGTTTGAACATTTTCCCCGTAAAAAGAGATAGCTGAACACCGGAATGTTTTCATACCACTGGATTTGATGGCCGCACTTCAGGCAGCGCGAGCGAGGTACGGCCAGATTGAACTTCTCTGCCGACGCCGTTTCTTTACCGGTCATTTCGGCGCACTCGGCTTTCCATTGCGCTTCCAGCATGACTGGTAGCCGGTAAATCACCACGTTGAGAAAGCTGCCTATCAACAAGCCCAGAACGCCCAGCACGGTGGCGTCAAACCACGTTGCCACCAGCATCAGACCACCTGACCCAGTTTGAAAATGGGCAGGTACATGGCCACCACAATGCCGCCAATCACGACACCCAGAATCACAATGATGATGGGCTCCATGAGGCTTGAGATGCCTGCCACCATGTCATCGACCTCGGCCTCGTAAAAATCGGCCGCCTTGCCCAGCATGTGATCAATCGAGCCCGATTCTTCACCAATGGAACACATCTGCAAGACCATGGACGGAAAGAGATTGGTATTGGTCATGGCCACTGTGAGTGCCGTGCCGGTTGAGACTTCTTGCTGGATTTTTTTGGTGGCAATCTCGTACACCGAATTGCCGGCGGCACCGCCCACGGAATCGAGTGCTTCCACCAGCGGTACACCGGCGGCGAACATGGTCGACAGGGTGCGTGTCCAGCGGGCAATGCATGATTTGTCGACCAGCACGCCAAAAATGGGCATCTTGAGCATGATGCGGTCCATCACGTGTTGCATCTTTTCGTTGCGCCGCCAGGCTTGCATGAAAAAGTAAAAGCCGCCGCCGATACCACCAAAAATCAGCCACCAGTAGCTGACGAAAATTTCGCTGATGGCAATCACCGCCAGAGTTGGCGCTGGCAGGTCGGCGCCAAAATTCGAGAACACCTCCTTGAAGGCCGGCACGACAAAAATCATGATCACAGCCGTGACCACAAAAGCGACCACCAGGACCGAAATCGGATACATCAAGGCCGACTTGATTTTGGACTTGATGGCTTCGGTTTTTTCCATGTAAACCGCCAGCCGGTCGAGCAGTTGGTCCAGAATACCGGCGGACTCCCCGGCCTCGATCAGATTGCAATAGAGGTTGTCGAAATACAGCGGGAACTTGCGAAAGGCCACACTCAATGAGGTTCCGGTTTCAACATCGGTACGAATATCGTTGAGCAGTTTGGTGACGCTGGGATTGGGGTTGCCGCGCCCGACGATGTCAAACGCTTGCAACAGCGGCACGCCGGCCTTCATCATGGTGGCGAGTTGGCGCGTGAAGATGGCGAGGTCTTTGGGCCTGATGGATTTCCCGGCGCGCATCCGGCGTTTCTTGATCTTGGTTGACATGACGCCCTGGCGACGCAGCATGGACTGAACCTGGTGCTCGCCAACCGCTCGGGTTTCCCCGCGTACCTGCTTGCCATTGCGGTCCTTGCCTTCCCACTCAAAGACAAATTCCTTGATTTTTTTTGACTTTTCAGTTGCCATGGGTCTCTTTAATTAAGGGATCATTCGTTGGTCACGGCGAGCACTTCTTCGAGCGAAGTCAGGCCCAACTTGGCTTTGTGCAGCCCGGCTTGCCGCAGCGATCGCACACCTTCGCGTTTGGCTTGCTCGGCGATTTCTAGCGCGCTGCCATCACGCAGGATGATGCGTTGAATCTCTTCGCTGACCGGCATCACTTGATAAATTCCTACGCGTCCTTTGTAGCCGTTGTTGCACATGGAGCAACCCACCGCCCGGTAGCTGATCCAGGGCGCCTGGAGTTCATCGTCTTGGTAGCCGGCATCAATCAAGGCCTTTCGGGGAATCTCGATCGGGGCTTTGCAGTTCGGGCACAGGCGCCGCGCGAGCCGCTGCGCCGTGATCAGGATCACGCTGGACGCAATGTTGAAAGGGGCAATACCCATGTTGCGCATGCGCGTCAGTGTGGTGGGTGCGTCGTTGGTGTGGAGCGTGGAGAGCACCAGGTGACCGGTCTGGGCGGCCTTGATCGAGATGTCCGCCGTTTCAAGATCGCGAATTTCACCGACCATGATGATGTCGGGGTCTTGCCTCAGAAATGATTTGAGCGCGACCGCAAAGGTGAGCCCGGCTTTGTCGTTGACGTTAACCTGGTTCACGCCCGGCAAATTGATTTCGCAAGGGTCTTCGGCCGTCGCGATGTTGACCCCCGGCTTGTTCAGCATATTCAGGCAGGTGTACAGCGAGACGGTCTTGCCCGAGCCGGTCGGCCCGGTGACCAGGATCATGCCGTACGGTCGCCCAATGGCCTGCAGCAGCCTTTCTTTTTCCTCGGGCTCGTAACCCAGTGCTTCAATGCCCAGCTTGGCGCTGCCGGGGTCCAGTATGCGGATCACAATTTTTTCGCCGAACAGCGTGGGCAAGGTGCTGACCCGGAAGTCGATCACCCGTTCCGGGCCAATCTTGAGCTTCATCTTGCCGTCTTGCGGGACGCGTTTTTCAGAGATGTCCATTCTGGAAATCACCTTGATGCGCGACGCCAGCTTGTCCTTGATGGCAATCGGAGGCGAGGCGATCTCTCTCAGTTCCCCGTCAATACGGAAGCGGACACGGTAGTTGTGCTCATACGGTTCAAAGTGCAGATCGGACGCGCGCATGCTGAAGGCGTCCAGCAGCATCTTGTGTAAAAACTTGACAACCGGCGCGTCCTCAACTTCGGAGTTTGACGTGTCCGAGCTTTCCGTCAAGGCTTCGGTCGAAACCTCATCGAACTCGAAGTCGTCCCCAATGATGTGCTCCATCGTTTCCGACGCGGTGATGGCGTTGGCGGTGACCAGTTGCAGCAGCTTGTCGTATTCGGCAACGACCCAGTCAACGCCCAACTGGGTGGCAAACTTGATCTTTTCGGCCGCCTGGCTGTCGGAGGGGTCAGCGGTCGCAACGATCAGCCTGTTATTTCGTTTGCTCAAGACCACCACGCGGTAGTCTTGGCAGATTTTTCCGTCCAGCAAGCCCCTGGGCAGGCGTTGCGGGTCAATGGCGGCCATGTCCACCAACGGCGCTGCATAGGCTGTCGACATAGTGTGCGCCAGGTCAGAGGCCGACACAGCGCCCGAGCCGGTGAGCTCGGCAATAAAGCTGGTGCGGGCGCTCTGGGCTTTGCGGTAGATTTCTTCTGCTGATTTTTGCCCCAGTTTGCCCGCCAGGATGAGGGCGCGGCCCAAGCCCGGAAGGGCTGTGGCGGGGGATTCTCGAGACGAGGTGTCGACAGCAGTCATAGATCGAGAATGTACTACGACAGGAAGTGATTTATGGGGTCGGCGCCGAATGATTGTTCGACGCAATCAAAAGGCGGCCAGGTCAGGCTGTGACTTGGCGCTGCTTCAGGAATGAATCCTGGCTACGACCCCGGTTCGGCTTTTCGTTTGTAGATGAGCACGTCTTCGTACCGGTCTGCCGGGTGGCGTATGTTGCTATGAAAGTTCCAGCGTGTCAGGTCAACGACTGAGGACAGAGACGACGCGGCATCCTTGTCCACGATCAGCCAGGGGCAACGGCTGTCCGAGCCGGCCGGTCGCAGTGCCAGATGGCCATGAAATTGAAAAGCCGCGATCTGGCTGCGGCTCAGTCCGTAGATTTCAACGCAGCGCGGTTGATGCTGAAAAATGACCAGGGTGCGACGCACCAGCGGGGCGTAGCTGCGGGCAAAGTCGAGCAAGGGCAGCCATAAGGTCATCAGGAGCAGCCAGCACAGCGCCGCGCCAGCGGCTGGCAAAACCAGGCTTTTCCAGATGGCGGCCCGGTGCCGGCCAACTCGCCACTTCACCAGCCAGGCCCACGCCAATGTTGCGCTGGCAGCTATCAAAAAAGGAACAAGGGAAAAGCTGTGTTCAAAGCCGGGCAGAAGTCGCGCGACGTTGGCGGCGGGTTGCCTGGGCACGCCGGTTTGCAGGGCGATCCACACGACCCAGATGGTCAAGGCGCAGCCGGAGAAAAATAACAGGGTGAACCAATCAACCAGCGATGCCACGCTGCGGCGCAAGGTGGGCAGGGCAAACGCAGCCAGCGTTGCCAGTGCGGGCAGGGCCAGTAACAAGGACCGATCGGCCGAGCCGGTGGTCAGTGTGGCGCCGATGGCAACGCCTGCAAACCATAGCGGCAGCGCCAGATGGCGGCTGGGCATGCCCATGCGAATCAGTTGATGGCGCCAGCGCCACAAGGTCCACAAGGCCAGCGGCCAGGCGGGCCAGGTGAACCACAGCAGCAGGCGCCCAAGGTTGCGCCACGTTGTCCAGTTGGCATGGGGCAGCTCAATGCGCCAGCGCCACAAGTCCAGCCCGCTGGCCAGCAGAGCGACCAGCAGCGTGACGATTGCTATCGCCCCGGCGGCCAAAATGGCCGCGCGCCGCGTCACGCTTTGTTCATTGGAGCGATCCAGCAGCTGAATCAGGGCGCCGCCGCCGCCCAACAGCACGGCCATGCTGGGAGCCCCCGACAGGGTCAGACCTGCCAGACCGAACACGCCGGCGATGGCGGGCGTTAACGTGCGGTAGGGCAGGGCGGCCAGCGCGTACAGAGCGAGTGCCGTAAAACAGAGCTGCGCCAGCGCAGGCGTGGTTTCATGTGACAACTGGGCCAGGCCCAGGCAGGCGATGAAAGCCAGCAAGCCGCCGTCGGCCATGGCTCTCGCATAGTCTGTCGGCCTGGCCTCTCCGCCAAATGCAAAAGCAACCGGTTGGGCCTCAGGGTTGCGTGCCAGATAGTAAGTGCCGTACCAAGTGGCGACCAGGGCCAGTGTCAGCAACAAGCCAAACGGGATGCGGGCCGCAAAATCCGGTGCGAACCAGGCGGGCGCGAGCTGCATGGCCCAGGCGCCAAGCCAATAAGGCAGCAGCGCATCGACCTCGGGTGACAGACCCATCAACTGCGGCGACATCCATGCGGTGCCGCCACGGGCCAATTCGGCCATATAGCCAAAGGCGGATATGTCGGCCGTTTTCCAGGGGCCGCGGCCCAGCAAGCCCGGCAATACATAGGCGATGCAAAACAAAAACAAAGCAACGCGCGGCAAACGCTGCACGGCGCCTTGGGCGACGATCGCGGGGGTGGTTTGATTCACGCTGGTTTGATGAAAAAAAGGCAGCGCGGGTAACCCGGGCTGCCTTTTGGAAGAAGCGTTTGCCAGTTTATTCGGTGACAGCGGCAACTGCGGTTTTGGTCTTGCCAAAACGGTTGCGGAAGCGCTCGACACGGCCACCCATGTTGTCCACGGATTTTTGTGTGCCGGTGTAGAAAGGATGCGATTCGCTGGAGGTATCGATCTTGTACAGCGGCAGTTCGCGACCGTCTTCCATCTTGATCATCTCTTTGGCGTTAGCGCAAGAGCGGGTGACGAATTTGAAGCCATTGGACGTGTCCAGGAAACAAATTTCGCGGTAATTCGGGTGAATGTCTGCTTTCATGTTTTCTCCATCAGTTGCGTTAGCCGCGTCAGCCCTTGTGCAAACCATTGCGCAATTAAAAGCCCGTCGTACTTGTCGCGTAGAACCGCGAATTATAGCCTAGCGCCGCAAACGAAGGGGCCAAGCGTGGGGGCAAATTTTTCGCCGGGCCGCCCCAAGGAAAATTAACCCCCTTGGGGGGCAGCGCAGCACACGAAGTGGCCAAGCGTGGGGGCAATATTTCTAGCCGCCGCGGCGCATCATGTCAAAAAATTCGCTGTTGTTCTTGGTGGCGCGCATTTGCTTGAGCACCATTTCCATCGACTCGATTTCATCCATGTTGTAGAGAAACTGGCGCAGGATGCGGGTTTTCTGCAAAATCTCGGGGGCCAGCAACAGCTCTTCACGCCGGGTTCCGCTGCGGTTGAGCTGGATCGACGGAAACACGCGTTTTTCGTACAGGCGGCGGTCCAGGTGGATTTCACTGTTGCCGGTGCCCTTGAATTCTTCAAAAATCACTTCGTCCATGCGGCTGCCGGTGTCGATCAGGGCGGTGGCGATGATGGTCAGCGAGCCGCCTTCCTCCACATTGCGCGCCGCGCCCAGGAAGCGCTTGGGGCGCTGCAGCGCGTTGGAGTCCACACCGCCGGTCAATACCTTGCCGGAAGAGGGCACGACATTGTTGTAGGCGCGCGCCAGGCGCGTGATGGAGTCCAGCAGAATCACCACGTCTTTCTTCAACTCGACCAGGCGTTTGGCGCGCTCGATCACCATCTCGGCCACGTGCACGTGGCGGGCGGCGGGCTCGTCAAAGGTGGAGGCGATCACCTCGCCCTTGACGGTGCGCTGCATCTCGGTCACTTCTTCGGGCCGCTCGTCGACCAGCAGCACCATCATGTGAATTTCGGGATAGTTGGCGGCAATCGCGTGGGCAATGTGCTGCATCATCACCGTCTTGCCGCTCTTGGGTGGCGCCACCAGCAGGGCGCGCTGGCCTTTGCCAATCGGCGCGATGATGTCGATGATGCGACCGGTGATGTTTTCGTCGGTCTTGATGTCTTGTTCCAGCCGCATTTGCTTGTTGGGAAACAGCGGCGTCAAGTTCTCGAACATCACCTTGTGTTTGTTTTCTTCGGGCCCGCCGCCGTTGACTTTTTCAAGCTTGTTCAGGGCAAAGTAGCGCTCGCCGTCTTTGGGCGTGCGCACTTCGCCTTCAATCATGTCGCCGGTGTGCAGGTTGAAGCGGCGCACCTGGCTCGGGCTGATGTAAATGTCGTCTGTGGAGGCGGTGTAGCTGGTGTCGGGGCTGCGCAAAAAACCAAAACCATCGGGCAGGATTTCCAGCACGCCATCGGCAAAGATCTGCTCACCAGCGCGGGCGCGCTTTTTGATGATGGCAAACATCAGCTCTTGCTTGCGCATGCGCCCGGTGTTTTCAATCTCAAGCTCTTCAGCTTGCTTGAGGACTTCTGACACGTGCAGTGCCTTGAGTTCGTTTAAGTGCATGGAATGGCCAGGTAGGGGAATTGAACGAAATACAGGGGGGGTTTGGGTGAGGCGGATCGCAATCCTCAGCCTCAATGTTCTAAACCGGGAACTCGAACTGACCCAGGATGGGAGTCAGTGAACTGGCTGTAATTATGACAGGAAAAAAATGCAGTCTTCAAGCCCTGTCAAGCATGATCTGGAAAAGCCTAAATTCTTACGGGTAAAGCTGGCTCGCTTTGAACGGTTGGGGGACAGACTTTGTTGGCTTGGCTTCACTGCGGTCTGTCCCGCAATGCTTCAGGCTAGTTGCTGATCAATAAAAGCCGTCATCTGCGACTTGCTCATGGCGCCGACTTTGGTCGCGGCGAGCTGCCCATCCTTGAACAGCATCAGGGTGGGAATGCCGCGAATGCCGAATTTGGCCGGAATATCACGGTTCTCATCGACGTTCATCTTGGCAATTTGCAGTTTGCCTTCGTAACTGGTCGCTATTTCTTCCAGAATGGGCGCGATCATCTTGCACGGGCCGCACCACTCGGCCCAGTAGTCCACCAGCACGGGCTGCGTTGATTTCAGCACATCGGTTTCAAAAGAGGCGTCGGACACATGTTTGATAAGTTCGCTGGCCATGAGAATTCCTTGGTAGATAGTCGGTACAGGTAAAGTGGGGAAATTGTGACAGAAACCAAGCCCCTGCATCGTTAACCAAAATCCTATGGCTGAAATAGCAAAAAACCATCCTGTTGATCGGGCATGGGACCGTGTCATGGGTCAAATCCGCGCCGAAATGGCCGCGCGCGGGGTGCATGCATCACGCACGGTGGTGCTGTTGCCGTACGCCCAGCTGATGCAGGAAGCGCGCAGCGCCTGGCTGCGCGCTCTGGAGGGCGCCCAGCCTGGCGTCAACTCGCCTGCCCATTTTTTGCCCCGTTTCGAGACCAGCATGAACTGGACTCGCAGCCTGGGTGGCTTTGAGCCCGGCCCGGACGATCTGCAGCTCGATTGCGCGCGCGATGTGCTGACGGCGGCTTCTTTGCTGGCACGCGCGGGCTTGGCCCCGTATCAAAACCTGTTGGCGGCGCGCCTGATGGAAGCGGCCTGGAGTCTGGCCAGGCTTGCGGCTTCTGTTGCGCCCGCGGCGCGCGCGCAGTGGGGTCTGCGCCTGGACAGTCTGTTGGCTAGCGGCCTGGACGCGCCGGTGCTGGCGTTGGAGGCCGCGCTGGCCCGGGTCGCGCTGGCCTGGGTGGCCAGCTCAAGTTATCCGTCCGATCGGCTGTTCGCGGCCCAACCTGATTTGCTGGTGGTGCTGCAAGGCTTCCAGAGCGAACCGCTGGCGCTGGCCTTGCAGCACGAACTCGGTGAGCGGGTCGTCGTGCTGGCGCTGCAGCAGGAAGACGCACCAGCAGGCGCTACCGCAGGCGCGGACACGGTGGCGCTGCACGCGGCCCAGGACGGCGAAGACGAAGCGCAGCGCGCGGCTGCCTGCGTGCTAGCGCATCTGGCGGCGGGGCGCTCGCCGGTGGCGCTGGTGGCGCAGGATCGGGTGCTGACGCGCCGCGTGCGCGCCATGCTGGGAGAGCGCGGCGTGGCCGTGCGCGACGAAACCGGCTGGACGCTGTCGACCACCCGTGCCGCCGCCACACTGATGAGTCTGCTGCGCGCATGCGCCTGGGACGCCAGCACTGATGTGGTGCTCGACTGGCTGAAAAACGCGCCGGCGTTTGACCCGCAACTGGTGACGCAGGCCGAGGCCAGTTGGCGCCGCGGCGCGGTGCGCGAGTGGCGCGCGGTGCCGCTCGGTGAGGCCTTGCAACGCCCGGTACAGGCGCTACGCGACAGTCTGCAATCCGGGCGGCCGCTGGCGCGCTGGCTGGTCGATCTGCGCGCCGTGCTGCAAAGCGCGGGCCAATGGACCGGCTTGACGCAAGACGCTGCCGGGCAAGCGGTGCTGCAGGCCCTGCGTTTGCATGAGGGCGCGCATACCGAGTTTGCGGATGTGGCCGTGTCCATGAGTCAGAGTGAGTTCACGGCGTGGGTCAGCCAGTCGTTGGAGGCGGCCAGTTTCTTGCCGGAACATCCGGAGAAATCAGCGCCGGGTCAGGTCGTGATCCTGCCCTTGAGCCAGCTGCTGGGTCGCCCGCTGGCGGCGGTGGTGCTGCCCGGCTGCGACGACGTGCGCTTGCCGATGTCACCCGAACCCACCGGCCCGTGGACCCCTGCCCAACGCGCGCTGCTCGGTCTGCCCGAGCGTGCGCATCTGGCCGCTGCCAGCCGCGCGGCCTGGCAGTACGCCTTGCAGTTTCCCCATGTGGATGTGTTGTGGCGCCAGAGCGAAGGCGGCGAGCACCTGATGGCCAGCGGCTTTGTGCAGGAACTGCAGCTCAGCCAGATTGGTGCCATGGCGCCGGATCCGCGGCCGCTGCGCGCGCTCACGGCCAAGCCTGGCGCCATGCCGCGCCCGAAGGGCGATGCGCTGGCCGTGACCCGGCTCTCCAGCACGGCTTATGAAGACCTGCGCCGCTGCCCGTACCGGTTCTTTGCCCTGCGCCAGCTCAAGCTGCAGGAGTCGGATGAACTCGACACCGAACTTGGCAAACGCGACTTCGGCAACTGGCTGCACACCGTGCTCAAGCTCTTTCATGAAGCATTGAATGAGTCTCCAGCCCCCGATTTTGTTGGGCGATTAGCTATGATTAACAGAGCGGCTGAAGAGGCGACTGTGGCGCTGGGTTTGTCCAGCAGCGAATTCTTGCCGTTCGCCGCCGCCTGGCCGCGGGTGCGCGCGGGCTACCTGGAATGGCTGGCCGGGCACGAGGCCAGCGGCGCCGCCTTTGTCGCCGCCGAGCGCTGGCGGGAAACCCCGCTCGGTCACCTGACCCTGGTTGGCAAGATTGACCGTATCGATCGCCTGCAGGACGGCAGCGCCCTGGTGATCGACTACAAAACCGAGCCGCGTGCCAGCACCGCCCAGCGCATCAAGGACGCGCCGGAAGACACCCAACTCGCGTTTTATGCGGCGCTGCTGGGTGATGACACCTTGGCGGCGGCTTATGTGAATGTGGGTGAAAAAGACGGCACCAAAACGTACGAGCAGTCCGACGTGGTGGCCCTGCGCGACCTGCTGCTGGCGGGGATTGCCACGGACATGGCGCGGATTGCCGATGGTGCGGCTATGGCGGCGATGGGGGAGGGCAAGGCGTGCGAATTTTGCGCTGCGCGGGGACTGTGTCGTAAGGATTTTTGGGATGTTGTATGAGTTTTGTTTTTTGTGATTTTTCCCCCACTCACTCCCCCAACCCGGGTTTTTGGGGTCAGAGCCCAAATTCGCCGAGCCGACGGCTCGCCCAAAGGGAGCGGCGCCATGCGCCGCAGCGAAATTGGTGTCTGACCCCAATAAC
>NZ_JBAQMD010000035.1:0-22447 GCF_049302455.1 Rhodoferax ferrireducens
TGCCGGCAACGCAGGCGCGCTCGCTGGTGGTGCGGGCCCAGTTGCCGCCCGAAGTGGCGCCGCCCGGCTCACATCCGATCAAATTCGAAATCGAATCGATTGACATGCATGTCCATGATGCAGAGAAGTCCGTGTTTTTGGTGCCGAATTAAGGATAGTTTATGCAAGACGATACCCTCAAATCTCCTGAACCCTGGTGGAAGTTTGGTTATGTTTGGCTGGTCGTGGCTGGTCCGGCTATCGTGGTCGTAGCCGCTTTTGTTACCTTGTATCTTGCGGTGACGAGACCTGATCCGGTCATTACCGAAGATTATTACCGCCAGGGGATTGAAATCAACAAGACATTGGGAGATGATGCACAGGCTGCCAGTATGGCACCAGCCCTGCAGGCCCGCAACCATGCGCAGACCGGCTTTGTCCCCAGTTCCAAAGCTGTCAATAGGCCTTGAACGTAATGATCTCTGAAATACAGGACGCCCAATTATGTTGTCACAACGCTTAATGTGGATTATCTGGCCTGCCTTTTTGGTGGCTGGTGTGTTTGAAGTGCTTGTATTTGCAATGGTCGATCCGCAAGACCTGCAGTGGTTCGGGCAACCCCTCGGGTTTTCCCGTCAAGGTGTTTACACCGTGGCGTTTTTTGTCTTTTGGGGCATCACCATGTTGGCCAGTGGCTTGACCACCTTGCTGTCGATGTCGCCGTTTGAAGTCAACCGCTGCCCTTTGCCGGCGAATGCACGCCCGGAGAGCTGCTCCAGGCAAGGGCGTTGCTGAGTCGGTTTTTCTCAGGCTGTTCCGGCACCGGATTTTGGATTGACAATATCCTTCAACGCATCCGTGTTGAGGATGCGGACATGACGTTGTTTGACTTCCACGATGCCTTCTTCAGCGAATCTTGAAAATGTGCGACTCACGGTTTCGAGTTTCAAACCCAAAAAACTGCCAATTTCTTCGCGCGTCATGCGGAGTATCAATTCTGACTGCGAGAAGCCGCGAGCGTGCAGTCGCTGAACCAGGTTCAAAAGAAAGGTGGCCAGACGCTCCTCTGCGCGCATGCTGCCCAACAGCAGCATCACACCGTGCTCCCGTACGATCTCGCGGCTCATGATTTTGTGGACGTGGCGCTGGAGTGAATTCACTGCACGTGACAGCTCTTCAATACGATCAAATGGCATGACACAGACCTCAGCGTCTTCCAGGGCAACGGCGTCGCACGTGTGGTAGTCGTTGACGATCCCATCGAGACCCACGACTTCGCCGGCCATTTGGAAGCCCGTTACCTGATCCCGCCCATCCTCGGAGGCGACACAGGTTTTGAAGAAACCGGTGCGAATGGCATACAAGCTGGTGAACTTCTCGCCATTGCGAAAGAGAAGAGAACCACGCTTGACCGTGCGTCGCGCGGCGACCATGTCATCGATCAAATCGAGTTCTTCTTCACTCAGGCCCAAGGGCATGCACAGCTCCCGCAAGTTACAGTTCGAGCATGCGACTTTGATGGTGTGAGGGTTCATGGTGTCATTTTGGCACTAATCATTGACCTGTCCTGATGTGGGTCAATTTTTTAGCTCTTACACTTCTCTATGATTCAATCTAGGTCAAGAAACGATTTCAATTTTTGAGGCACATTTGTCAGAATTGACAAGGAATTTCCATGAACACAGCCGTTGCTGAACCAATTTCCGAAGACCTCATCCGTCGTTTTGATGTATCCGGACCGCGTTATACCTCTTATCCCACCGCGGACCGTTTTGTTGAGGCATTTTCAGTTGAGGACTATACCCAAGCCTTGAAGCTTCGGCGGGCTGGGGGAGCGGCCATGACGCTGCCATTGTCTTTATATGTTCACATCCCTTTCTGTGAATCCCTGTGTTATTACTGCGCCTGCAACAAGATCATCACCAAGCACCATGATCGGGCCGGCCCTTATTTGCGCTACCTAAGCCGTGAAGTCGATTTGCACACGGAGCAACTGGGTGTAGGACAAACCGTGACCCAGTTGCATCTGGGTGGTGGCAGTCCTACTTTTTTGACGGATGATGAGTTGCGCGAGTTGATGGCCATGTTGCGGCGCAACTTTACCTTTGCCCCAAGTGGTGAATACTCGATCGAGGTGGACCCGCGCACCATCGACGCGTCGCGGCTCGATACCTTGGCCGAGTTGGGATTCAATCGTTTGAGCTTTGGAATTCAGGACTTCGACCCTGATGTTCAAAAATCGGTACACCGTGTGCAGCCGGCCGAACAGGTTTTTGCCCTGGTGGCAGCCGCCCGCGAACGCGGTTTTGAGTCCATCAATGCGGACCTGATTTATGGCCTGCCGCTGCAAAGCCCGGAGTCATTTGACCGCACGCTGGCGCAGGTGGTCGAGTTACGGCCGGAGCGTATTGCCTTGTACGCCTATGCCCATTTGCCCGAGCGTTTCAAGCCCCAACGCCGCATTCCGACCGTGGAGATTCCCAGCGGCGCGGCCAAGGTGGCCATGCTGGCGCGGTCCATGGCCGCTTTTATGGGTGCTGGTTATGTCTATGTTGGGATGGACCACTTTGCATTGCCGACGGACTCGCTGGCGATTGCCAAGCGGCAAGGTCGGCTGCACCGCAATTTCCAGGGTTACAGCACCCAACCCGATTGCGACCTGATTGGACTTGGCGTGTCGTCGATCGGCCGGATTGGCGCCACCTATAGCCAGAATGCCAAGACGCTGGAAGAGTATTACGACTACTTGGATCAGGGGCGCTTCCCCGTGGTGCGCGGCTTGGCGTTGACGCGTGACGACCTGTTGCGTCGCTCCGTGATCATGGCCATCATGTGCCAAGGGCAAGTTCTGTTCGAATCCATTGAACTGGCGCATCTGATCGAATTTCGCAAGTACTTTGCGCCTGAAATGGAAGCCCTGCAAAAGCTGGCGGATCAGGGCATGGTCACGGTGGACGATGTCGGCATTCAGGTCACTGACATGGGCTGGTTTTTTGTCCGCGCCGTGGCCATGGTGTTTGATCGCTATTTGCAGACCGACCGCACGCGCGCGCGGTTTTCCAAAATTATCTGATCGGGTCAATGCAATCCTCTCTGGCTTTTACCGCCTTGTTGATGGGCCTGGCCGGAGGGCCGCACTGCATTGCCATGTGCGGCGCTGCCTGTGCCGGGATCGGGCAAGCAGCAGGCCCGCGCAAGAATTCAGCCATGTGGAGCTTCCAGATCGGACGGGTATTGGGCTATTCCGCACTCGGGTCGCTGGCTGCAGCCTCAATGCAGGGCTTGGGCTGGTTGACGGTGCAATCGGCCGCGTTGCGCCCGGTGTGGACGCTGTTTCATGTCGCAACCCTGGTGCTGGGCCTGTTGTTACTCTGGAAAGCGCAGCAACCGGTCTGGCTGGAGCAGGCGGGCAAAAAAATATGGACTGGTGCACGCTCCCTGGCTGCCGGGCGGGGCCGGGGTGCGCCACTGGTGATTGGCGCTCTTTGGACTTTTTTGCCCTGCGGCTTGCTCTATTCGGCGCTGCTGGTTGCCGCTTTGACGGGCCGTGCCCTTGAAGGCGCCTGGGTAATGGCCTTATTTGCCTTAGGCACCAGTGTCTCCATGATGGCGGGTCCCTGGTTATGGCTGCGCTTGCGGGGTAATGGCGCTGGTGATTGGGGTGTGCGCCTGGCCGGTCTGGCATTGGCTGCCAGTTCGGTCTGGGCTTTGTGGATGGCGTATGCCCACGACGCCGCGCCCTGGTGCGCAACGCCTTGACGAGTCGTTTTTTGCTGACTCCGAGCGCCCGGTTTCAACGCGTCTTGACCCTGTCCCCGTCTTTGAGCTTGGTGTCCGGGTAGACGATCACCTGGGTATCCTTGGCTAGCCCCGTCTTGACCCAGGCCAGGGCACCATTGCGTGCTGCCACTTCGATCTCTTGCAGGCGGGCATGGCCCTTGTCCAGCACAAAAAGGCCTGAGCGGGCGCCAACCGGAAACAAGGCGCTGACCGGAATCATGACCGCGTTTTCCACGACCTGGACCAGCACACGTACATCCACCTTGAACCCGTCGCCCAATGCCTGCCATTTTTCGGGCGCCGAGGTGATGTCAATAATCGCATTGACGCGCTGTTCTTCCACACCCAAAGCAGAGACTTTGGTGAATGCCGCCGGTTCAATGAGTCGAACTTGTCCTGTCAGCACGTCGGGTCCACCCCAGTTTGAGAGCTGCACCGCGGTGCCCGGCTTGATCTGCGCGGCATCTTCGGTCAGGATATCCACCACCACTTCAAGCTGGGTCGGGTCGCCCAGCTCCATGATCGGTGTGCCGGCCATCACGATGCCTTCACTTTGCTGCAGCACCTTCAGAACCTTGCCTGAGACGGGCGCCTTGACCTCATAGGCGCGTTGCCGCCCATCTGGCGTGATCTGGGAGAACTGCCGCAAGGCAACGCGTGACTGCTCCAACTCATGGCGCGCGGCGGCTTCTTCTTGCCGGGCGCTTTCCAGCTCTTTCTCGCGCAGGCGCACGGCTAGTCGCCCGGTTTCATTCTGGTTGGGTGAAACAAAACCCTGTTGGGCAAGCGCTTCGCTGCGCTTGAGTTCCGCCTGCGCCTGGTCAAGCGCCGCGCCAGCTCGCCCGACGTTGGCCTGTGCCCGTGCCACCGAGGCCTGCATCGCACCAATGCGCGCACTTTGCTCGGCGCGGGTACGCTCATCAAGCAGTGCCGGGGCCACGGGCCAGAATGTCGCGACGGGGGCGTCGCGCATCACCGTATCGCCTTGTTTGAGGAGGATGCGCGCCACGCGACCCGCCAGCGGCGCCGAGACGACATAGCGGTCGCGCAGGCGCGTCTTGCCGTCCTCCTGTACAGAACGTTCAAACCGTCCCTGGGTCACGGCTGCTATCTCGACTTCTGCCGGGGTCGGCATGAAGGCCCAGCCCAATAGCGCCAGAAGCAGCAGGCTGACAATGCCAATCAACACTTTTCTTTTCATTCTTTCTCCAGTTTTCCTATTCGCGTGTTTTGAGCACACCAACCAGATCCAGCGTATCCACCCGGCGCCGCACAACCAGCGCGCTGACAATGCCGGCGCCAAACACGCACAGGACAGCGTAGGCGTAGGTGGCGGGGTGGATCACAAAAGGAAAATAAAATTCATCCGTCTTGATCAAGCCAACAATGGTCGATGCCAGAAAGTAGCCCAGTGCCATTCCCAATGGCGTGGCCAGCGCGATTTCAATCGCCAGTTCGCCCAGCAGAAAGGCTGACACCTCGCCCCGGGTGAATCCCAGCACACGCAGACTGGCCAGTTCCCAGGCCCGCTCCGCCAGCGCGATACGGGCGTTGTTGTAGACCACGCCGATGGCGATGACGGTGGCAAATGCGGTCAGAATGCCGCTGAACACCATCAGGTTGCGCGCGGTGACATCCTCGATGTTTCGTTTCATGACCGACTTGCTGACGGCAATCGCTACCCGCGGCAGCTCTTTGAGTTCGTTCAATAGCTCTGCGTCGTGCCCACGGTCCACGGCGACGGTGAGCTGATTGACAATATCTCCCTCCCGAAGAAGGGCGTTCAACGCGTGTCTTTCGATATAGGCGTTCATCCCCAGCATCTCGGTCACGACACCCGCCACGTTGATGTCCAGCGCCTCACGCCGCCCTTCCAGAAACTCCAGGCGCACGGTGTCGCCCGGCTTGACCTTGAGCCGATCGGCCAGGCGGTCTGTCAGGAGTAATCCGCTACTCGGTGGCTTGAAGACCTGATGCTCCAGACCGACGATACGGTGCAATTCGGGCTGTTCAGGTTTTCCCTGGATCGCGCCGCGCCAGGTGTGATTGGCGTTGACCAGCCGTGCGGCGACCGTGCGGACTCCTTCCACCGCCGTGACATGCGGCAGTTTGGCCATTTCATGCTGGACGCGGGCTGGCGTGGCCTCGATCAGACCGATCGATACATCCCCACGCAGAACCTGATTGAACTGCGTGTCCATCAGGCCCCCGATGGAGTCACGCCAGAACGAACCGGTGATAACGATCGCCATCGCAACTGCGATTCCAAAGACGGTCAGCGCCGTGCGCAGCGGGCGGCGTTCCATGGTGCGCAAAATCATGCGAACCGCCGGGGAGAACCAGTGCTGCAAGCCCCAGCGCTCAACCAGCATCGGTTTGTACAGACCGGGAGCGGGTGGGCGCATGGCTTCGGCCGGTGCCAGTCGCACCGTGGCCCGAATGGCAGTGAGCGTGGCCAGCACCGCCGCCGCCGTGGCCACGCTGATGGCGGCCAGGATCAGTTCGGGCCGGACGCGGTAGCGCAATTGCGGGAATCTGAAAAAGTCGGCATAAATGCCGACGAACCAATGCCCCAGCGTGGCACCAAGGGCCAGCCCCAGGGCCAGGCCCAACACCACGATGATCAGCACCAGTTTCAAATAGTGCAGACCAATGGCCCGGTTCTCGTAACCGAGCGCCTTCAGGGCGGCAATCTGTTCGCGCTGGGTCGCAATCTGCCGGCTCAGCACCACATTCAGCAGAAACCCGGCCACGGCCAGAAAAATGCTCGGCAATACCGTGCCAAGCACGCGCTGCTCCTGGATTTCCGAGTTGAGCATCATGTGGGACATCTGCTGATCCCGGCCATGGGCGCTGATCCCGCCATAGGGCGTGAGCAAGCGGTCCAGTTGGTCGATGACGGGCCCCTGGGTGGCACCGGGGCCAAGGCGCACCGCCACCTGGTTGAAAGCGCCTTCCATGTTGTAGGCGGCGGCCAGCGCTTGCCGGTCAATCCAGAAGACGCCGAAGCCGCGTTGATCCGGTGAACCGGCCATGCCCGCGAAAATGTATTCGGGTGAAAGCGCAATTCCTACCAGCAGCAGTTCCTCACGCCGGCCGTTGATCAGCGCACCAATGCGGTCGCCAGGTTTGAGCTGGCGCCCAACCGCAAAGCCCTCTGATACCAGCGCTTCGATGGCGCCACTGTGATGCGCCGCTATCATGCAGCCCGCTGCGCAGATGCACCTTGTTCAGGCGCTGCGGCGAGCGCGCGTCAAGCCCGATCAAGCGGCCAATGATGGGGTCGGCCACGTTCGGTATGGTGATCGGCACAAGCTCGGTCAGCGACGTTTCCACATGGGCCGCGCCGGCAATGGTCTCGAACTGGCGCTCCAGTGAGAGGGGTGCCCGTTTGAGCGTGGCAAACACATCGGCAAAGCGCGCATCGGCGTAATAAAGATCGCGTGACCAGGACAAGGCATCGTAGGCGCTAAAGGTCGTGATAAATCCTGCCACGCTGCTGGCGACCACCAACGCGATGGTCAGCGCCTGGCTCCACATCAAGCGCAGATCCCTGAGTAGCTTGCGGTCCAGCGCTTTCACCAGGGAGCCTTTACCAGGATAGCTCGGACGGTTTGAGCTTGTGGGCGTTTTTCTCAACGCGCTGGATGCGCCCGCCGCCCAGGTACAGCACGCGATCGGCCATGCCGGCAATCGCGGCATTGTGCGTAATGACGATGGCGGTGGTGCCCAGCTCCCGGTTGACTCGTTCGATCACTTCCAGCACCAGTTTGCCGGTCACATAGTCCAGCGCGCCGGTCGGCTCGTCACACAGCAACACTTCCGGGCGCTTCACGATGGCGCGCGCGATGGCCACGCGCTGCTGCTCGCCGCCGGACAGCTGGGACGGGAAGTGATCCAGGCGCTCGGCCAGCCCGACCAGGCCGAGGGCTTCTTCGGCGGGCATGGGGTTGTCGGCAATATCGGTGACCAGCTCAACGTTCTCGCGCACGGTCAGGCTGGGAATCAGGTTGTAGAACTGAAACACGAAGCCCACATGCTCGCGCCGGTATTGCGTCAGCTGCGACTCGGTCGCCGCCGTGAGGTCATGTTCGGCAAAACGGGCAATGCCACTGGTCGGGCGGTCCAGACCGCCCAGGATGTTAAGCAGGGTCGATTTTCCGCTGCCAGACGGACCCAGCAAGACGATGAATTCACCTCGATAGATTGTCAGATCGACATCCACGAGAGCCCGAACCTTCACCTCGCCCATCTGGTAGGTTTTGCTTAAGGTTTTGGCCGTGAAAACGGCCGGGCGACCTGCATCATCAACTGGTATTTCCTCTGTGGAATGGTCGGCGAGTGGGGGGGCAATCACGGTCTGGGCCTTGCGGTTGGCGATTTCGGATAACAGTGTGTCATGCATCGGGACGACGGCAATTGATGTTTGTCATGTAGCTGCGGCTTGTGCCATGACTGGGATAATTCAGCCCATGCTGAGCCCGAAACCCATTCCCCCCGACCGCTGGAGGCTGTCCGTTGCGCCGATGCTCGATTGGACCGATCGCCATTGTCGTTATTTCCATCGCCTGCTCACACAGCATGCGCTGCTGTACACCGAGATGGTGACGACTGGTGCCCTGATTTATGGCGACGTGTCACGTCACCTGCGCTACAAGGAGCAAGAACATCCAGTCGCGTTGCAGTTGGGTGGCAGCGAACCGGCCGAACTGGCGCGGTGCGCCAAGCTCGGTGAAGAGTGGGGTTATGACGAGATCAACCTGAACTGTGGCTGCCCGAGCGAGCGGGTGCAGCGCGGCGCGTTTGGCGCCTGCCTCATGGCTGAGCCGCAGCTGGTGGCGGATTGCGTCAAGGCGATGGTGGATGTGGTGTCGGTGCCGGTCACCGTGAAACACCGCATTGGCATCGACAAAACCGAGAGTTACGAATTCGTGCGTGATTTTGTCGGCAGCGTCAGCGAGGCCGGCTGTCGCACTTTCATCGTGCACGCCCGCAATGCCTGGCTCAAGGGTCTGAGCCCGAAAGAAAACCGTGACGTGCCGCCTTTGCGCTATGAGCTGGCCTACCAGCTCAAACGCGATTTCCCCTCGCTCGTCATCGTCATCAATGGCGGCATCACCAACAGCGCGCAGATCGCTGAGCACCTGTTGCACCTGGACGGCGTGATGCTGGGGCGCGAGGCCTATCACAACCCGTGGTGGCTGGCTTCCTGGGATGCGACGTTTTACGGCGCCGACGCGACAGAGACCACCCGTGAGCAGGTCGAGCAGCAGATGTGCGACTACATGGCGCGCGAAGCCGCCGAGCACGGCACACCCTGGCCCACCATGGCTCGCCACATGCTGGGCCTGCGTCACGGACTGCCGGGTGCGCGTCACTGGCGCCAGGTCTGGAGCGATCACAAGCTCAAGGGGCTGCCAGCGCATGATGTGATGGCCCTGGCGCACACCCCGGTGCAGACCACGTAAGCCACATCAGTTTCCAGTCTTTATACAAAATCAGGCTCAAGCCCCCGTCGGTACTGCGCATACAGCTATACAAAATATAGCGATTCAGACTCTTCACTTTGGCACGTTGCTTTGCGCGGCACGTAAGCCTATAGTGTTCTTGGCGATCATATTCACGCACCTGATACAGCAAATAGGTGGCATGTAAGGTGGATCGCCATCCCCGCCGGGGACGGTAACGAGTTGGATGGTTTGATTAACTGGAGACAGCTATGACAACAAATGACACACCGGTCAAAGTGGAACAAGTTGCATGCGAGATCTGCCTGAAGGAAGTGCCCCTAAGCGAAGCCGTCGTTCCTGAAGCGACGGACTACGTGGCGCATTTTTGCGGACTGGACTGCTATCAAAAGTGGAAGGACCAGCGTCCGGAGACGGATGCGCCAGTCGAAAAATCTGGCTCATGATGTCTTGACGTGTTGAGGAGAGAGCATGTTCGCCTTGAAGCGTTGAGGACAGAGCTTGTTCGCTTCGCGTAACTGCGGTCTGTCCCGCAAGCTTTTTGGTCTTGCTCTGACCCGCAGGCTGTTTGGTTTCGGCATGTCCTGCAAGCTCAAGAATGGTCATGCCGGTGATGAATATCCGGGAAGTGCGGGTGGCTGTGCTGCAGAGTACCGTGCCAGTGAGGGTGCTCATGTCGCTCCGTCAGGTGCAACCAGAGCCCCGCGGCCATGAGCAGACCGGCGCCCCAGAACAAGGGCGACGTGCTCTCACCGAACACGCCAATGGCGATGCCTGCCCCCACGAAGGGCGCCGCGCCGAAGTAAGCGCCGGTGCGCGCTGCACCCAAACCGCGCAGGGCCAGCACGAACAGCGCCAAGCTGATGCCGTAGCCCACAAAACCAATCAGCAGGACCGGCCCCACCACGCTCCACGGTGGCAGAGATTGACCCAGCGCCAAAGCCAATCCGATGTTGACCACCGCAGCGACGATTCCTTTGAGGCCGGCAATAAACAAGGCATCCGAGTTGGAAACCTGGCGTGTCAGGTTGTTGTCCAGTGCCCAGCACAGGCAGGCGCCCACAATCAATGCTGCCCCCGTGCCGCCATGGTCGGTGCCGACCGCAGGGCCGGGCCAGGACAACAAAAGCCCGCCCGCCACAACCAGCGCCATGCCCAGCACCACGCGCCGGTTGGCGTTTTCCTTGAAGACGAACCAGGCCAGCAGCGCCGTCAACACGCCCTCCAGGTTCAGCAGCAGGGACGCCGCCGCCGCGCCGGTGCTCGCCAGGCCCAGCATCAGCAAGGTTGGCCCCGCCACGCCACCGCAGCCGATGGCGCCTAGCAGCCACGGCCATTCGCGGCGCGCCAGCCCAGGATTGCACCAACCATGGTCGCGCAGGACGCGCAAGACCAGTAAGCCGACACCACTGCCCAAATACAGCAGGCCCGCCAGCAGCAAGGCCGACATGTCGCCGACAAATTGCTTGGCCAGGGGCGTACTGGCCCCAAACAGGGCGGCGGCGGCCAATGCCGCCAGCACGGCGCTGGATCCCTTGTGCGTTTTCACCTTGATGTACCTTGCCTCGCTTGTATCAGAAACCACAATATGCTATATAAATAATAGCTATATATGTATATTCTACGGGGGCTACACGCCAATTTTGTATAAACTTTGATCGAATGCTGGTGGCGGGGGTGAATAGGTGGTGCGCTCTGCGCGGTTGAAACGATTCACTTACCATCGCAGCATGACCAGTACCTCCCTTCATTTGCCCCTCGTCGTCCCGCTCAAACAGGATGCCACCATCATTGGCCTTGTTGGCCTGGCCCATGCCAGTTCCCATTTTGCCCACCTGTTGCTGGCACCACTGTTTCCGGTGTTCATGACCGAGTTTGGTTTGAGCTACGCCGAGTTGGGATTGCTGATGACCACGTTTTTCGTTGTTTCGGGGCTGGGGCAGGCCTCTGCCGGTTTTGCGGTGGATCGGCTCGGCGCCAGGCCGCTGCTGTTTGTGGCGCTGGGCATTTTTGTGCTGGCGTGTGGCGCGGCGTCCCTGGTGACGGGTTACGCAGGCTTGATTGGCGTGGCAGCGCTGGCGGGCTTGGGCAATGCGATTTTTCACCCGGTTGATTTCACTATTTTGAATCAAAGAGTCTCCGCCCCGCGGCTGGGCCATGCCTTCAGCGCCCATGGCTTGACCGGCTATCTGGGCTGGGCCGCGGCCCCGGTCTTTCTGGTCACGCTGAGCAGTCTGTACAACTGGCGCACGGCCTATCTGGCCGCCGCGGTGATGTACGTCGGTATTCTGGTGTGGCTGGTTTTGCAGCGTGACAAACTGAGCACCCAGGTGGCGGTGCAGCACGCAGACCTTGCGGCAGAACACAGCATGGCGTTCATGAAGCTGCCGGTGGTGTGGTGGTGCTTTGCCTTCTTTCTGTTCTCCACCATGACGCTGGCGGTGGTGCAAAGCTTTTCGGTCTCCATTCTCAAAGCCATGCACGGCGTCAGTTTTGAGGCCGCTACCTTGACGCTGACCGCCTACATGTTGTGCGGCGCGGTGGGTATCTTTGTGGGCGGATTTGTGGCGGCGCGTACTGGAAATAGTGATCGTGTGGTCGCCATTTCGATGGCGGTGGCCGCTGTTTTTCTGGCGCTGTGTGGCACCGGCCTTTTAGGTGCTACGGGCACCATGGTGGTGCTGGCGGGTACGGGATTTGCGGTCGGGATTGGCGGGCCGTCACGCGACATGATGATCAAAAACGCTACGCCCCAGGGCGCCACGGGCCGGGTCTATGGTCTGGTGTATTCGGGTCTGGACACCGGCTTCGCGCTATCGCCCTTTGTGTTTGGCGTGTTCATGGACCGGGGCTGGTATGGCGCAACGCTGTTCGGTGCGGCGGCGGTGCTGCTGCTGAGTGTGGTGGCGGCGCTGGGGGTGGGCCAGAGGACGGCGCGGTCAAGACGGTAGCTTGTGGCGGGCCGGCGTGGCCATTGGCGCACACGCCGCGGGTTCCTTGCTGATGCTGCTGCCGGGATTTTCATCTGTGGCACTATTGAAGCCACCTTGATTTGAAGGAGACCATCTTGCAAGGTTATCAACTGACTTTTTTCACTCAACAGGATCGAAGGCATGGCTGGACGCCTCTCGGGGAATGGCTGCTGAAAGAGGCCCGCAATCTCGGTGTCGGTGGTGCGACCCTGAGCGCTGCTGCGGAGGGGTTCGGACGCGACGGCAAGCTGCACTCTGCGCACTTCATCGACATGGCCGACCAACCCCTGGAGGTCACGATGGCGCTCAGTGCGGCTGATGCCGAACGCATGTTTCAGCGGCTGCGCGAGGAAAAAATCAATGTGTTCTTTGTGAAAGCACCGATTGAATTTGGCATGACCGGCGAGCTGTAAAGGTCTCTATTGACGCCCCGGCACGCGCCGGGCGCATTGCCAACTACAAGTGGCTGCGGGAGATCGATCGCGCTGTCTTCGTTATTCTGCTGACCGGTACCATCGGGCCGTCCGAGGTGGCAAAATCGCCGGTCCTGATTTGCCAGCCACTGAGGACAGGCAAGTCAATCTCTGCTTTTCAGCCATTACGTTCCCATTTTTCATGACATTTTCACTCCAGGGCACGCTCGGCATTGACTTCGGCACCTCAAATTCGGCCATGGCCTGGGCACCTGCGGACGGCCAGGCGCGCTTGATTGCGCTGGAAGGCGAGTCAGCGTCGATGCCTACGGCCGTGTTCTACAACACGGAAGACGTCAGTACCCATTTCGGGCGGGATGCCCTGGCGCAGTACCTGAACGGTACCGAGGGCCGGATGATGCGTTCGCTCAAGAGTCTCCTGGGCAGTTCGCTGTTGCTGGAGTCGACACTCATCAACCACCGACAGATCAGTTTCCAGGACATCGTCGCCACATTCCTTGCGACGCTGCGTGAGCGCGCCACGCTGGCGCTGGGCGCAGAGCCTGAACGCGTGGTGATGGGACGGCCGGTGCATTTTGTCGATGATGACCCGGCGCGTGATGCATTGGCCCAGCAGTCCCTGCGGGAGGCCGCGCAGGCGGCCGGGTTTGATGACGTGTCGTTTCAGTTGGAGCCCATCGCTGCCGCGCTGGACTATGAGCGGCGCCTCACGCGTGAAAGCACGGTGCTGGTGGCGGACCTGGGTGGTGGGACTTCGGACTTCAGCGTGGTTCGCTTGGGGCCGGGGCGCATGGCCCAGGCCGACCGAACGGAGGACGTGTTGGGCACGACCGGTGTGCACATCGGGGGCACCGACTTTGACCAAAAACTCAGCCTGGAGCAGGTGATGCCGCTGTTGGGCTATCGCCAGTTGGGGCCGCAGCAGCGTGAGGTGCCCAGCCGGATTTTTTTCAGTCTGTCCACCTGGCATCTGATCAACTGGCTGTACCCGCAGCGTGCCCTGAGCCAGGCCCGGGCGCTGCGCACCAATTATGCTGAACCGCATTTGCACCAGCGCCTGATGAACGTGCTCACGCACCGTCATGGGCACCGCATTGCCAATCAGGTTGAGCAGGCCAAGATTCATTGTTCGCAGGCGAACGGCGATACGGCGGTGGATCTGTCGTATATCGAGGCGGGTCTGGCCGCGCCCATGGGTGTCGCCGACATGCGTGACCACTTGGCAGCTTTGCTGGCACGGACCGTCGCGTGCGCGCGGGAATGTGTACGGCGCGCTGGCTTGAGCGATGCCTCTATTGACGCCATCTACCTGACCGGCGGCTCATCGGCATTGCGGCCGTTCCAACAGGCCCTGCAGGCTGAGTTTGCCGGCGTTGCGGTGGTGGAGGGCGACCTGTTTGGCGGTGTCGCCTCAGGCTTGGCCTATAGCCGTGCGTGATTGGCGTTGCTGATTGCGCTGCAGGCGGTCAACATAATTGATAGCTGCTAACCCAATAAACACGGGGGCTACAGCCTGATTAGATACAAAAAAAGCCGGAATTACCCGGCTTTTTGTTGTCAGCGCAAGATGCGCGGCTTACTTGATGTCTACGCCGTAGAAGGTGTGACGACCAAACGGGCTGAGCTTGAAGCCAATGACTTCCTTGCGCACCGGCTTGAGTTGCACGGCGTGGGCAATGGTGAACCAAGGCGCTTGTTCCTTGAAGATCACCTGGGCTTTTTCATAGAGCTTGGTACGCTCGGCCGGGTTGGTGACGACCTTCGCCTTTTGAATCAGGTCTTCAAAGGGCTGGAAGCAGAACTTGGCGACATTGGAGCCATTGGCCTTGGCCGAGCTGCAGCCCAGCAGCGTGTTGAGGAAGTTGTCAGGGTCGCCGTTGTCACCGGTCCAGCCCAGCATGCCCATCTGGTGTTCGCCCGCTTGCATGCGCTTGCGGTACTCGCCCCACTCAAAGCTCTTGATCTCGGCCTTGACGCCAATCTTGGCCAGGTCAGCCTGCATCAACTCGGCGATGCGCCTGGCATTCGGGTTGTAGGGGCGCTGCACCGGCATGGCCCACAGGTCGGTCGTGAAGCCATCGGGCAGGCCCGCGGCGGCCAGCAACTTCTTGGCGGCTGCCGGGTCAAACGGATCGTCCTTGACGGCATTGTTGTAGGACCACTGGGTCGGGGGAATCGGGTTCTTGGCGGCCATGCCAGTGCCCAGATAGACCGCATCCACGATGGCTTGCTTGTTGATGGCCATATTGACGGCCTTGCGCACGCGCACGTCATCAAACGGTTTCTTGGTCGTGTTGTAGGCCAGGTAGCCGACATTCAGACCCGGTTGCTCCATGACGGTGACGTTGGCGTCCTTGCGCATGGCGGGCACATCTGCCGGATTCGGGTAAGGCATGACATGGCATTCGCCTTTTTGCAGCTTGGCCCAGCGTACCGATGCGTCGGGTGTGATGGCGAAGATCAGGTCATCGATCTTGGCTTTGCCAGCATAGTGCTGGGGAAAAGCCTTGTAGCGAATGAGCGCGTCCTTTTGGTACTGCACCAGTTGGAACGGGCCGGTACCCAGGGGGTCCTGGTCAATTTTTTCTGGGGTTCCTGCCTTCAACATGGCGATGGCGTACTCTTTGGACTGCACACCCGCCCATTGCATGGCGAGGTTGGAGAGGAAGGGCGCCTCCGGGTTGTTCAGTACAAACTTGACGGTGTAATCGTCGATTTTTTCCACCGCCTTGAGCAACTTGGGCATGCCCATGTCGCCGAAATAGGCATGGTTGGAACTGGTGACCTTGAAGTAGGGGTCGCTCTCGACCCATTGACGCTGAATGGTGAACAGGATGTCGTCTGCATTGAAATCACGCGAGGGTTTGAAGCTCTTGTTGGACTGCCACTTCACGCCTTTGCGCAGGTGAAAGGTGTATTCAGTGCCGTCCTTGGAAACCGTCCAACTCTCCGCCAGACCGGGGACGACCTTGGTGCCGCCGCGCTCGAAATCGACGATGTTGTCGTAGATCTGTTCGCTGGCATCAAACGAGGTGCCGGTCGTGTTGACACTGGGGGCAAAGTTTTCCGGGCTGCCTTCCGAACAATACACCAGCGTCTTGGCCGCGGCCGGCGCCAGCGCCAACAAGGCGGGCAATGCGATGGCGCACAGCACAGCAGGCTTGAGGCCGAATTTTCGGCGTGCGCTTGATTTTGAACAGGTCATCTTGTGGACTCCTTCGGGGTTAATGCTGCTCAGCAGCGGGTTGGATAAATTGCTCGGCCTCGTGGCACGCCACCTGGCGGCCAGCCAGTTCGCGCAGGACCGGACGCTCCGTGTGACAGCGTGCCACCACATTGGGGCAGCGGGTGGAAAACACACAACCGCTGGGTGGGTTCAAAGGCGAGGGCAACTCGCCCGTGAGCACGATACGTTTGTGCGCCGTGCCGCTGCCAATGATGCCCGGCGTAGAGGCCAGCAGTGCTTGCGTGTAGGGATGCAGCGGCTGTGCGAAGATGGTTTTTTTCTCGCCTTGTTCGACCGCGTGGCCCAGGTACATCACCAGCAGGTCGTGGGCAATGTGGCGCACCACACCCAGGTCGTGCGAGATAAACAGGTAGGCCAGGCCCAACTCTTGTTGCAAGTCGGCCAGCAGGTTGAGCACCTGGGCCTGAATCGAGACATCGAGCGCCGACACCGGCTCGTCAGCCACGATCACCGCCGGTCTGAGCATGAGGGCGCGCGCTATGGCCACGCGCTGGCGCTGGCCGCCCGAGAACATGTGCGGGTAGCGGTCATAGTGCTCCGGGCGCAGGCCGACCAGGGCCAGCATGGCGCGTGCCTGCTCGGCACGTTGTGCCGCCGTCAATTCGGTATTGATCTCCAGCGGTGCCTCCAGAATGGCACCGATCTTCTTGCGCGGGTTCAATGAGCCGTAGGGATTCTGAAAAACCAGTTGCACGGTACGGCGCAACGCGTGGCGCTCAGCGGGGCTGGCCTTGACCACGTCGACACCGTTCAGTTTCAGTTCACCGGCAGTGGGCGTTTCGATCAGCGACACCATGCGCGCCAGCGTGGACTTGCCACAACCCGACTCGCCCACCACCGCCAGCGTCTTGCCGGCGTGCAGTGTGAATGAGACACCGCTAACCGCCTGCAGTTGATCGGCAGCGTGCAGAAAGCCACGACTTATTTTGTAGACCTGGCGCAGATCGCGCGCGACGACCACGGGTGTTTCAGACGGGCTCATGCTTTTCCCCCGAGCGGGAATTGGCAGCGCACCATGCCGTCTTGCCATGGGCGCAGCGGCGGGCGCTGGGCGCGGCAGCTGTCCACCGCGTACGCACAGCGCGGCGCAAACAGGCAGCCACTGGGCCGGTCATAGAGGCCCGGCACCATGCCGGGAATGGTGGCCAGGCGGCTCACGCCGTCGCTGCGCTCGGGCATGGCGGACATCAGCGCCTCGGTGTAGGGATGGTGCGGCGTGGCAAACAGGCTTTGCGCCGATTGTTCTTCCATGATCTGGCCGGCGTACATGACCGCCACGCGTTGCGCCATCTCTGACACCACGCCCATGTTGTGCGTGATCAACACCAGCGCCATGCCACGTTCTTTTTGCAGGCTGCGCAGCAAGTCCAGAATCTGGGCCTGAATCGTCACGTCCAGCGCGGTGGTGGGTTCATCGGCAATCAGCAGCTTGGGGTTGCAGGAAATGGCCATGGCGATCATGACGCGCTGGTTCATGCCGCCCGACATCTGGTGTGGATAGACCTTGAGGCGGCTCTCGGGCGCCGGAATGCCGACTTGTTCCAGCAGTTCGATGGAGCGCCGTTTGGCCGCCTTGGCGTCCAGACCCAGGTGCAGCTTGAGCGTCTCGGCCAGTTGAAAGCCGACGGTAAAGCAGGGGTTGAGGCTGGTGGTGGGGTCCTGGAAGATCATCGCCACGTCTTTGCCGGTGAGTTGGCTGCGCTCTTTATTGGAGAGTTTTAGCAGGTCGTGACCGTCAAAGCGCAGCTTGTCGGCCGTGACTACACCGGGGTAGGCCACCAGCCCCATCAGCGCCATCATGGTGACGCTTTTGCCGGAGCCGGATTCGCCGACGATGCCCAGCACGTCGCCGGTGTCGAGTGACAGACTGACACCTTCGACCGCGTGCATCACGCTGTTGGTCGAAGGGAAATCGACCGACAGATTTTCAATTTCAAGTAGAGCCATAAGAAGATGATTGAGGTGGGCTGTCAGCGCTTGAGCTTGGGGTCAAACGCGTCGCGCAGACCATCACCGAGCAAGTTGAAGGCCAGTACTGTGATCAAGATAGCCAGACCGGGGAAGGTGACCACCCACCAGGCGCGCAGCACAAACTCGCGCGCATCGGCCAGCATGGTGCCCCATTCGGGCGACGGCGGTTGCGCGCCCAGGCCCAGAAAACCCAAAGCAGCCGCGTCCAGAATGGCCGCCGAGATACCGAGCGAGGCCTGCACAATCAAGGGCGCGGTGCAGTTGGGCAGGATCTCGTTGAACATCAGGCGCAGGTGACCGGCGCCATTCATGCGGGCGGCGGTTACATAATCCTTGGAGGCTTCGGAGATGACGGCGGCGCGTGTGATGCGCACATAGTGCGGCAAGACCACCACCGCCACCGCCAGCATGGCATTCATCAGGCCCGGGCCCAAAATGGCCACGATCACGATTGCCAGCAGCAGGCTCGGCAGCGTCAGGATGATGTCCATCAGGCGCATCACGGCAACCTCAAAGATACCCCGAAAATAACCGGCGGTGAGCCCCAGAATAGTGCCAGTGATCACCGACAGCGTCACCACCGCCAAGCCAATCGCCAGCGACAGGCGAGCGCCAAAGATCAGACGCGAGAGGATGTCGCGTCCAATGGCGTCGGTGCCCAGCCAGTGGGCGCTGGAGCCCTCGGCCTGCCAGGCGGGTGGCTTCAGAAAGACGTTGGGGTCGGTCAGGTCGGGCGCATAGGGCGCGATAAAGGGCGCAAACAGCGCAATCAGGAGGACCAGCACCACAATTACCAGGCCGCCGACGGCGCCTTTGTTGCTGCTGAAGTAGCGCCAGAACTCACGCAGCGGGTGCGGTGGCTCCAAGGCCTCGTCGATCTGTAAACTTGTCAAACTAGTGCTCGTCATGCTGGCCTTCAGTGCCTGATGCGGGGGTTGATGATGCCGTAGGTCACGTCCACCAGCAGGTTGACCGTCATCACGATCATGCCGAGCAGCAGCATGCCACCTTGCAAAACGGGATAGTCGCGTCGGCCAATCGCTTCAATCAGCCACTTGCCCACGCCAGGCCAGGAAAAAATGGTTTCGGTCAGGATGGCGCCGGTAAACAGCACACCGACCTGTAATCCAATCACCGTGATCACCGGAATCAGCGCATTGCGCAAGGCGTGCAGACCGACCACCCGCAGGTTGGACAAGCCCTTGGCGCGCGCGGTGCGAATGTAGTCTTCACCCAGTACTTCAAGCATGGCCGAGCGCGTCATGCGGGCAATCACCGCCAGTGGATTGGTCCCGAGCACGATGGTCGGCAAAATCAAATGGGTGAAGGCGGACCAGAAGGCCCCTTTGTCACCGGCCAGCCAGCTATCAATCAGCAGCAGGCCGGTGACGGGTTCAATGAAGTACTCCACGGCAATGCGACCTGACACCGGCGTCAGGTCGAGTTGCACTGAAAACAGAAGGATCAGCAGCAAGCCCCACCAGAAGATCGGCATCGAATAGCCGGTGAGTGACACACCCATCACGCCATGGTCGAATATCGTATTTCGTCGTACCGCCGCCAGAATACCCGCCGGAATGCCCAGCAACAAGGCGAAAAAAATCGCGCATAGCGCGAGTTCAATGGTGGCGGGAAACAGTGTCATGAACTCACTCAGCACGGGTTCGTGGGTGATGATCGATTTGCCCAGATCGCCTTGCAGCACACGGCCGATGTAAATGCCGTATTGCACCAACACCGGGCGGTCCAGTCCGTACTCCTTGAGCAGGGTGGCGTGGCGCACGGCATCGATGCCGCGTTCGCCCGCCAGGGTTTCAATCGGGTCTCCCGGTACCAGGCGAATAAGAAAGAACGCCAACAGCGTCATGCCGATGAAGGTCGGGATGATCAGGCTGAAGCGGGTTAAGAGAAAACGCAGCATGGTTCAGGGCTTGAGTGATCGGGGCAAAGCGTGGATCATGCCAGAACAAAAAAGCCGACTCGCGTCGGCCTTTTCGCCAGGCAGCGAACGCTGCTTACTTCAGGTGCTTGCCGATCAGGCCCGCCATCTCAAACATGGAGACCTGTACCTTGCCAAAAACTTCCTTCAGCTTGGCGTCGGCATTGATCATGCGTTTGTTGACGGCGTCTTGCAGCTTGTTCTTCTTGATGTAAGTCCACAGTTGCTTGACCACCTCGGTGCGTGGCAGCGGGCCGACGCCCACAACGGCGGCCAGTGCGGCGCTGGGCGTCAGGGCCTTCATGAAGGCCGCGTTGGCAGTGCGTTTTTTGGCGGGTGCTTTTTTGGCAACGACTTTTTTGGCCGGTGCTGCTTTCTTGGCTGGGGCGGCTTTCTTGGCTGGGGCGGCTTTCTTTGCCGGCGCAGCCGCCTTGACGGCTACTTTCTTAGCCGGAGCGACTTTCTTGGCCGGCGCTACTTTTTTAGCGGGTGCAGCTTTTTTTGCCGGTGCTTTCTTTGCAGTTGCCATGATTTATTGTCCTTCTGGAAGTTGATGAATCACCAGCAAAAAACGGCTTCCTCACTGGTGCGGTGGATGCTACTGGAGAATGAGCGTGTTTCCAAGGGGGGAAGCCTTTATTTCATTGGCAAATGTTGTTTTTTTTGGTTTGCGATCATCACCTCTACAATTTTGTTGCTTAAAGGACAAAAACATGACCCCTTCATTTGCCACCTGTGACCTGTGCGATGCGCACAAAAACGATGTTTCCGGCGCCTTCAGGGTATTGTCCCCGGTGTTTCGTGACTTTGGCGGCGTGCGCCAATTTTGCGGACCGGTGGTGACCGTCAAATGTTTTGAGGACAACTCAAGCGTCAAAGCGGCCGTCGAGTCAGTTGGTTACCAAGAGACGCCTGCGGGGCGCGTTGGCAAGGTGCTGGTGGTCGATGGCGGTGGCTCCTTGCGGCGCGCCCTGCTCGGTGGCAACCTGGGCGCGGCTGCTGCCAGAAATGGTTGGGCCGGTGTGGTGATAGATGGCTGCGTGCGTGACGTGAGCGAGCTGGCTGCGTTGGGTCTGGGCATTCGCGCTCTGGCGTCCATGCCGCTGCCAACGGAAAAGCGCGGCGAAGGGCAAAGTGACCTTGCGCTGCAAATCCAGGGCGTCTGGGTGCGACCAGGCGATTGGCTCTATGCGGATGAAGATGGCATGGTGCTGGCTGCCGGTCGACTCGTTTAGCGTCTCTAGCGCTGTGCTGGCAGGGTGGCCAACACCACGCCAGCCAAGGCGATGGCGAATGCCAGTACCTGCATGCCACTGAGCGTTTCGCCCAAAGCCAGAACCCCCACCAGCGCCGCCGAGATCGGCAGCATCACGGTGAAGACGCCCGCCCTGGCAGCCGGTACGGTCTTGAGTCCCGTCATCCACAACCAGACCGTCCAGACACTGGCCGCCAGCGCATAGAAGACGAGCAGCAGCCAGGTGGCGGGCCGCACCGTCAAAAAATCAAATTTCATGGCGGCGTAAAGACCGAATGGCGTCATCAAGATGAAGCCCCACAGGTTGATGAGTGCGGTGATACGTTTGGGTGTCAACACACCAGTGAGCTGCTTGCCGATGACGGCGTAAGAAGCCTCGCACACGACTGCGGCAAAAACAAGGAGATTGCCCAGCCATGCGTCTTTATATATTGAATCTGGCTCTAGCCCAGGTCCTGTCTGCGTAAGTTGCTCTGATTTTGATAGTGCAAAAAGGACAATGCCAAAGGCGGCGCAGCCAATGGCCGTCCACACCCGCAGCCCAATCCGCTCGCGTAAAAAGACCCAGCTCAGCAGTGCCACCATGGCCGGAATGGTGGCCATGATGATGCCCGCCGAGACCGCGCTGGTCAGGCTCACGCCATACAGCATGCACAGGGTGAACAAAAAATTGCCTAGAAAAGACTCCAGAAAAAGCAGCCTTTTTGTGTGCCAGGTCATCGGTACTTCGGTCGCTGGTTTGGCGAGCCAATGCGGCATCGCCAGGGCGCCAATGCCAAAGCGCAACCAGGCCAGCAACAACACCGGCAGTGCGGCCGCCAGTGGCTTGGACAAGGCCACGTAGCTGCCCACCAGGGACATGCTGAGGGTCAGATAAAAATAGCCGCGCAACAGGCGGGATGTTGTTGGCTGGGAGCTTGGAGCGGGAGTCACTGCGGTCATCTACTTGGAAATTGCTGCAGCTGCGCATCATGCCTGATGTCTGCAGGGAGGCGTCCGCATTTGGGGCTCGCGCTGCTCCAAGTATTTTGAGTTCTGGGTGCCTGCCTGCTATTGGCGCACCTGGCCTGGGCGAGGGCGGATTCTTATGCCGGTATAATTCAAAAAAAGCACGATCGTACTATTTTGTGCCGGATTAGCTGATTGTCATCTGGATGACCCGGCTGATGGATGGCGCAGCATAGAATGTCCGAGTTGACGTGCACGTCAACTCGGATGACGTGCCTTTTCAAGTCAATCGCCGAATTCGTAACTAACTATCTGGAGTCGAAGCAATGAAAGTCCTGGTCGCAGTGAAACGCGTGGTCGATTACAACGTGAAGGTCCGCGTCAAATCGGACAACACGGGTGTTGATGTCGCCAACGTCAAAATGAGCATGAACCCTTTTGATGAGATCGCCAT
>NZ_JBAQMD010000036.1:0-17315 GCF_049302455.1 Rhodoferax ferrireducens
GCCGCAGTCTATGTTGACCGTGACGCTGCCCACGCTGGTGATCTGGGGACTGGGCGATACCGCGCTGCCGCCTGTTCTGCTCGATGGGCTCGGCGACTATGTTGACCCGCTGACGATCAAAACCGTGGCCGACGCCACACACTGGATCGTGCATGAACAGCCCCTGGTGGTCGCGCAACTGATTGGCGACTTTTTGCGATCAAGTTCGCTATAAAAATAATAGCTACTAACGCCTATTGGACGGGGGCTAGAGGCCTAAATCATATAAATATCAGTAGACTGCCGGGGTGCCCGGCGGGCGGTCCTTGAAGCGCTTGTGCACCCAGAAATACTGGTCCGGCATGCTGTCTATGTAAGACTGCAACCGTTGGTTCATGAGCGCCGTATCGGCGAGCGCATCGTCGGATGGAAAGCCCGGCCAGGCCGGCATCACTTCAACCTCGTAGCCCTGGCGCGTCATGCGGGTCACCACCGGCACCACCTTGGCGCGGCCCAGCCTGGCAAAGCGCGCCAAGGAGGGCACTGTTGCGGCTGAAACGCCGTAGAACGGGACAAAAATGGAGTCTTCCACGCCAAAGTTCATGTCAGGCAACAAATACAGCGGATCGCCTGAGCGCAACGCCGCCACGATGGTTTTCACGCCATCGATCCGTCCAAACAGTCTGGCAGACCCAAAACGCTGGCGGCCAGCCAAAATCCAGGCGTCCAGAATTTTGTTGGCCTGATTGGTATAAATCGTGGTGAATTGCCGTGGCAACTGCTGGGTCAGCGCGGTCCAACCCGCATCCAGGCCCACAAAATGAGGTGCAAAAATAACCACCGGTTCACTGCCGTGCAGTTCACTTACCGCGCCCGTCAGGGTCAGGCGCCGGCGTGTCAGCTCGGGCATTCCATGCCAAAGCCAGCCCCGGTCCAGCCAGGCCTGGGCAAAATGGACAAAAGTGCGGCGCGCCAGCGCCCGGATTTGCGTTGCAGTCTGATCGGGAAAACACAAACGCAAGTTGGTCTGGGCCACCCGCCGCCGTGGTAGCGCCAGAAAATACAGCGTCCAACCCAGGCCGTAGCCCAGCGCCCGCACCCACGCCAGCGGCAAACGCCCCAGCAGATGCATGACCAGAATGCCAAACCGGCTCAACATGAGGGCGTCTCTTGGAACATAGGGATTGATTGATGGACCATCACGGGATCTGCCCTGAATCCAGGGCGTTGAAAAAGCTTCCGGGTGAATTGCAAAAGGGGCTATCTTAGGTTGCCTGTGTCGCCTGACTTCTTCTGCTGACTGGAAAACGGGCTTTTTGTTGAATTGTTTCCGCTGCCCAGGTGCCAGGGAGCATGAATCAACTGTTTTTTTGATCAGAGTGTGCAAGTGGATTGAGATGTAACAAGTCTTGACCTGGCCACGCCGCGGTTTGCGCAAGCCCCTGCTGCTGCGAATGATGCTGGTGCGACGGCTTCCGTTGTGAAGACCACGCCCAAAGTGAAGAAGGCTGCTGTCAAGAAACACACTGTCAAGAAGGCTCATAAGGCCCGCGCCGTGAAGAAGGCGGCCCCTGTTGCGCCAGTTGCCCAGTAAGTGAGCTGATTCCAGAATCTTCTTTCCATGCTGCAGGGCCGGCTTCACATGGCCGGGCAGATCGAAATCTGCCTTAAAGGGCATCACGGGCACGTGCCGCCGCGTAGCTAAAAACTTTAAGCCAAATCAACCTCCAGCCCCCGTGGAATAAGCGTGAGCAGCTATCTTTTTTATTCGTGCCGCAGCGCCTCAATCGGATCCAGTCGGGCCGCCCGGCGGGCCGGAAAGTAACCGAATAACACGCCAATGCCGGCCGAGAACAAAAACGACACCAGGTTCACCATCGGGTTAAAGACATAGGGCACATCCATCACACCCGCCAGCACGATCGACGCACCAGTGGCCAGCACGATGCCAATCAAGCCGCCGAGCGCGGCCAGCACCACGGCTTCAATCAGAAACTGCAGCAGCACCTCGCGCTCCATGGCGCCAATGGCCAGGCGCAGGCCGATCTCGCGGGTGCGCTCGGTCACGCTCACCAGCATGATGTTCATGATGCCAATGCCGCCCACCAGCAAGCTCACGGCGGCCACCGCGCCCAAGAGCGTGGTCAGCACCTTGGTGGTGCCCGACAGGGTGTCGGCCAGTTGCTTGGTGTCGAGCACATTGAAGTTGTCCTCATCACTTTGGGCCAGCTTGCGCCGCTCGCGCAGCAGTTGGGTGATGCCGGCCTTGACGCGCTCGGGGTCGCTGCCGTCCGTCATCGACACCAGCAAGGTGTTGACGCGGGTGTTGCCGGTGATGCGGCGCTGCAGCGTCTTGAGGGGCAGCAGCACCACGTCGTCCTGGTCGTTGCCAAAGGCACCCTGGCCCTTGGAGGCCAGCAGGCCGACGATGCTGCAAGACATTTGCTTGACGCGCAGTTGCTCGCCCAGCACGGGCCGGCTACCAAACAGCTCGCGTCGCACCGTCTCACCAATCATGCAGACGGCGGCACCGGCCATCAACTCGTCGTTGGAAAACTCGCGCCCGTCAGCGATCTTCCAGTTGCCCGTGATCAACCAGTTGTTGCTGCTACCGATGAAGCTGCTGGTCCAGTTACGGCCGTTGGCAACCAGGGTGCCGCCGGCGCGGGCCTCGGGTGCGACGGCGGCAATGCCGCCGATCTGGCTGGCGATGGCGTCGGCGTCCACTTCCTTGAAGGACGGGGCGCCACCGCCACCTCCCCCCATCATGCGTTGGCCGGGGCGCACCTGGAGCAGGTTGGTGCCCAAGCCGGAAATTTGATTCTGGATCGCCAGCGTGGCCCCGTTGCCCAGGGTCACCATGGTGATGACGGCGCTGACGCCAATCACAATGCCCAGAATGGTCAGGAACGAGCGCAACAGGTTGCGCCGGATCGAGCGCAGGGCGAGCAGCAGGGTGTTGAGCAGCATCAGGCAGTTTCCAGTTTCGCTGGTGCGACAGGCGCGACGGCGGCTTCATGCAGGCCGGCCGGATGTGGATTGCGTGTGTCGTTGTCCACCACGCCGTCAACAAAATGCACGATGCGCTTGGCGTAGGCTGCCATTTCGGCTTCGTGCGTGACCATCAGCACCGTGATGCCGTGCTCCACATTCAGGCCCCACAGCAATTCCATGATCTCGCGGCTGCGCTGGGTGTCGAGGTTGCCGGTGGGCTCGTCGGCCAGCAACACGGCAGGCTCGGTGACGATGGCGCGTGCAATGGCCACACGCTGTTGCTGGCCACCCGACAGCTCGGCGGGCGTGTGGTGCTCCCAGCCCGCCAACCCGACGGAGGCCAGCGCTTTGCTGGCAGCGGTATGGCGCGCTTTGGTGGATTCGCCCCGGTACAGCAGGGGCAGTTCCACGTTTTCTTGCGCGGTGGTGCGTGCCAGCAGGTTGAAGCCCTGAAATACAAAGCCCAGAAAGCGCCGGCGCAAGAGCGCGCGCTGGTCGCGCGACAGGGTTTCGACGTGCACACCGTTGAACAAATACTCGCCCGTGGTGGGGGAGTCCAGGCAACCCAGCATGTTCATGGCGGTGGATTTGCCCGATCCGCTGGGGCCCATGATGGCGACAAAATCGCCGGCTTGAATCGTCAGATCAACCCCCTTGAGGGCTTGCAATGCGGTGGCGCCTTCGCCATAGACCTTGGTGACCCCTTTGAGTTCAATCAGCGGGGTCTCGCTCATGGCGCGGTACCCCCGCTGCGCTGGTCGGTGATGACCAGCATGCCGGGCTGCAAATCGCCGCCGATGATCTCGGTCATGCGGCCGTCGCTGATGCCGGTCTTCACGTTCACGGCCACGGCCGCACCGTCACGCAGCACCCACACTTGTTTTGACGGACCGTTGCCACCGGCCGACTTGCGGGCGCCGGTGCGCGGCATGCGCGGCAGCAGGCTCGACATGATGCCGCCGCTCTTGGCCGCACCGGCGGCACCGCCGTTGACGGACGGCGAGAAGCGCAGCGCCGTGTTGGGCACCAGCAGTACGTCGTTGCGCTCGGTCGAGGTGATGGTGGCGGAGGCCGTCATGCCAGGGCGCAAGCTCAGATCCTTGTTGTCCACCTCCATATAGGTGATGTAGGTCACCACGTTCTCGGTGATGGTGGAGCCAAATGCCACGCGGGTGATGATGGCCGGGTAGTTGCGCGCCGGGTAGGCGCTGACGGTAAAGCGGGCTTTCTGCCCGACTTTGACGCTGCCGACATCGGCCTCGTCCACGTTGACTTGCAGCCGGAGTTTGCGCAGGTCTTCGGCCACCGTGAACAAGGTGACGGCTTGCAGTGAGGCCGCGACGGCATTGCCGGGGTCCACCGTGCGGGTCAACACCACGCCATCAGTGGGTGAGCGGATGGACGCTTTGGACAGGTTGGTTTCGTCGGTCGACACCGTCGCCTGCGCCTGCACCACGCTGGCGCGGGCGCTCAACTCCTCGGCCTGAGCCCGCTCCAGCGTGGCGCGGCCGGAATCAAGCTCGGCTTTGGAGGGCACCTTGCCGCCGGACAAGCGCGCCACTTCTTCCAGCCGGCCCAAGTTGCCCCGGGCTTCGCTGACGGTGGCCACCGCTTGCGCCACCTGGGCCCGCGCAGCGCTGAGTGCGGCGCGTGAGCGCGCGACCTGATCGCTCAGCTTGGCGGTGTCAAGCTCGACCAGCACCTGGCCTTTTTTGACCTGATCATTCACGTCCACCAGCACCCGCAGCACGGTGCCTGAGAGTTCGCTGCCGATGCTCACCGAGCGGGTGGGTTGTATCGTGCCGTTGGCCGCCACGGTGAGTGTCAGATTGCCTTTGTTGGCGGGCTCGGTCACAAAAACCGGTGTTGCATTGCGCCTTGCGCTGGCCTGCCAAAAATAGTAGCCCACGCCCGCCAGAACCAGCAGACCGACAATGATCCAGAGCGTGGCGCGGCGCCACCAGACCCGCTTGGGGCCTTCCTTGAGCAGCGTTTGCAGGTCGGCACTTGAAAGAGCTTCGCCCGGGGCCGCAGAAGGGGCGGAGGCGTTGGGAGTGGTGGGCATGGTCATGGTGTGGTCTGGCAATTTGTCTTTTTATTCAAACAGTGGCTGCGTCTGGCGTGAGAGAGTGCCGCCAAGGGCTCAGTTCCAGCCGCCCCCCAGCGCCTTGTACAAGCGCACATGGTCGGCGCTGACGTCGGCCTCGGTGCTGGCGACGCTGTCTTGTGCACTGAGCAGCGTGCGCTGGGTCTGCAACACGGTCTGGAAGTCAATCAGGCCGCTGCTGTAGCGCTGTTGCGCCATCAGGTCCGCGTTGCCAGCCGCGGTGGCCGCCCCTTGCAGGTGGATGAGCCGGGCGCGGTCGCCCTGCAACGCGACCAAGGCGTCTTCGACATCTTTCAGGGCGGTCAACACGACGGCTTGGTAGTTGACCCGGGCCTGCTCCAGCGCGGCCTCTTGCGCCAGCACCTGCGAGCGCGCTGCGCCACCGTCAAACAGCGGCACCGAGACGCTGGCCAACAAGGCGGTGGCTACCGTAGCCCCGCTGCCCAGCCCGACAAGCGTCAAGGCGTTGAGCCCGAGCGAGCCGCCGATGGAAAACCCGGGATAGCGCGCCGCGTCGGCCGCAGAGACCTGTGCCAGTGCGGCACCGACGCGGTGTTCTGCGGTGCGCACATCGGGACGCTGGCGCAGCGTTTGCGCCGGAATGCTCAGGGCCAAGTCCGGCGCCGCTTGCGGCACGGTTGTCGGCTCGTTGACCAGTGCCTGCAGGGAGTCAGGCGGCTGACCGGTCAGCACCGCCAGGCTGTGCCGGGTCTTGGCGATGCTGGCTTCCAGCGCAGGGATTTGGGCCCGGGTTTGCTCGGTAGAGGCGCGCGATTGCTCCACTTCCAGCGAGGTGATCAGCCCGGCCTGTGCACGCCAATCGGTAATTTGCAGGGTTTCTGTCTGGCTGGCGAGGTTGTTGCGGGCAATCAGCAATTGCGCCTGCTGGCCGCGCAACTGGATGTAGGCCAGTGCCACCTCGGCGGCGATGGACACCTGTACATCGGCCAGCGTGGTCTGGGCGGCCTGGGCGTCGGCTTCGCTGGCGTTCAGGGCGCTGCGTTTGCCACCAAAAATATCGGGTTCCCAACTGGCGTCCAGCCCGGCTTTAAAACTGTTGCTGGCATTGTTATCGCCAGACTTGCTACGCCCGGCTGACCCGGAGGCATTCACACCCGGCAACAGGCCGGCGGCTCTCACGTCGCGTAGTGCTCGTGCCTGCTGCAGCGCGGCCTGCGCCGACAGGATGCTGGTGTTGGCCTGCAAAGCTTGCGTCACCAGGGTGCTGAGCAGGGGGTCGTTGAATCTCTGCCACCACTGCGCAAGTGAAGTTGCAGGTACTTGCGCGTTGTTGGGCGACACGGTCGTCGACCAATGCGTGGGCACGTCAACAGCCGGTGTATCCGTGGTCTTGGCAGACCAGGACGCACAACCGCTCAGGATGAACAAGGGAAATACGGCAAGTGCCAAGGTGCCTGAGCAGCCCCGGCGAGACCCAGAAGCTTCATAGATTGTTGATGTCATCGGTGCTTGCAACCCAGGGCGCGGTGTAAAGGCACATTGTGCAGGAAGCGGACCCGGTTTTTGTTTCCCCACGGTGAAGTCGTGTAAAACCCGCTCTTGTCCTACGGTTGGGTGGCTTGTTGGAACCAGTAGCCGACTCAGGCGCGTCTGGCGGAGGAGCGGGTGATGAGATGGGGCAGGCATGGGACAATCCAGCGCTATGCATCCTAAAGCTCTCCTCGACGTCTGTTCCGAATTGGTTCGGCTCAGTCTCAAATTTGACCATCCCACCGACGCCATCGTGGCGAAATTTTTTCGCGACAACCGGGGTCTCGGGCCGCGCGAACGCGCCACCCTGTCGGGCACGGTTTATACCGTTCTGCGTAAAAAACTGCTGTTTGACCACTTCGCGCCCTCCGGCAGCGGCCCCAAAGAGCGGCGGCTGGCGATTCTGGGGTTCTACGGCCCCGGCGATTTTCTGCGCAGCGCTTTGACCGACCAGGAGAAAAATTGGCTTGATCAGTGCGAAAAAATCAATGTGGCCGACTTGATGGAACGCCACCGCCACAACCTGCCCGAGTGGCTGGTGCAGCCGCTGAAAGACCAGTTGGGCGATGAATTCTGGCCGCTGGCCGAGAGTCTGAACCTGGGGGCGGGGCTCGATCTGCGCGTCAACGCGCTGAACGCCAAGCGCGCCGACGTGCAAAAAGAGCTGGCCCAGGCGGGCATCAAGGCCGTCAACACGCCTTATTCCCCCTGGGGTCTGCGCATTGCCGGCAAACCGACCTTGAACAAGCTCGATGGGTTCATCAAAGGTGCGTTTGAAGTGCAGGACGAAGGCTCGCAACTGCTGGCCATGCTGCTCGACGCCAAGCGCGGCGAGATGGTGGTCGATTTTTGTGCCGGCGCCGGCGGCAAAACCCTGGCCATTGGTGCCTGCATGCGCAGCACCGGTCGTTTGTATGCTTTTGATACCTCGCCGCACCGGCTCGATGCGCTCAAGCCGCGTTTGGCGCGCAGTGGCTTGTCCAATGTGCATCCGGCGGCCATCGCCCATGAGCGCGATGATCGCGTCAAGCGCCTCGCAGGCAAGATCGACCGCGTGCTGGTCGATGCGCCGTGCTCGGGGCTGGGCACGCTGCGACGCAACCCTGACCTTAAATGGCGCCAAAGCCTGGGTTTGGTGGCCGAGCTGGCCGTGACCCAGGCCGCCATTCTGCAAAGCGCGGCGCGGCTGCTGAAACCGGGCGGCCGCCTGGTGTACGCCACCTGCAGCATGCTGGTGCAGGAAAACGAGGCGATTGCACAGGCGTTTTCCGAGGCCAATCCGGACTTTGCGCCGCTGGAGGCGGGTGAAGTGCTGTCGGGCTTGAAGGTGGCAGACGCGGCCAAACTCTGCAGCGGCGGCGAAACGGGTCAGCGTTATCTGCGTTTGTGGCCGCACCGCCATCACACCGACGGTTTCTTTGCGGCGGTTTGGCAAAAAGTTTGAGCTGTGACGGCTTGGCCGCTGGGCGACGGGCGATCAACCTTACGGGTTCATAGTCCATTGACTCCCAAAAAGGCCGGCTGAAAAGAGGGTTCCCCTAAAATCGGCGGTTAGCAGGTAACCCGCAAGTTGAACCTGATTTTTATTAAATTTTTCTTGAGAAACTCGCTGGATGTTGTTACCTGACTGGGCTGCCCTGGATACTCTGCTTGACTGGCTGGCGCATGGATTTTGGCCGCTGAGCTGGTGGCAAATGGTGTTGTTCACTTTGGCCATGACCCACGTCACCATGATCAGCGTGACGGTGTTCTTGCATCGGCATCAGGCGCACCGCGCGCTTGATTTGCACCCGGTGGCCGCCCACTTTTTCAGATTCTGGTTGTGGCTGACCACGGGCCAGGTCACCAAAGAGTGGACCTCCATTCACCGCAAGCATCACGCCAAGTGCGAGCAGGCCGAAGATCCGCACAGTCCGCATGTCTATGGCATCAAAACCGTGCTGCTGCAAGGGTATGAGTTGTACCGCAAAGAGGCCGCCAACAAGGAAACCATGACGCGTTATGGCCACGGCACGCCCAATGACTGGCTGGAGCGCAATTTGTACAGCCGCTTCTCCTGGCAGGGTGTGAGCTTGATGCTGGTGATTGATCTGGTCTTGTTCGGCGCCGCCGGTCTGGCCGTGTGGGCGGTGCAAATGGCCTGGACCCCGGTGATGGCCGCCGGCATCGTGAACGGCGCGGCGCATTATTGGGGTTACCGCAATTTTGAGGTGCCCGATGCCAGCACCAACATTTCGCCCTGGGGCATCCTGATTGCCGGTGAAGAGTTGCACAACAACCACCATACCTACCCCACCTCGGCCAAGCTGTCGGTCAAGCCCTACGAGTTTGATATTGGCTGGGTGTACATCAGCCTGATGCAGCGCCTTGGCTTGGCCACCGTCAAGAAGACGCCCCCGAAACTGGCGCTGGGTGACATACGCCCGGTAGCGGATGAAAAAACCCTGGAGGCGCTGATCTCCAACCGTTATGAAATTATGGCCGGTTACGCCAAAGACATGCGTCGTGCCTTCAAGGATGAGTTGCAGGCCCTGCAGGCGCGCCGCGCTGACGCTGCGGTCATCAAAGCGGCCAAGCGCTGGCTGCACCGTGATGTGGACAAAGTACCGGCGGCTGCATTGCCCCAGTTGGCCCTGGCCCGGGCGGCTTCGCCGGCCCTCGACAAAATGGTGCTGATGCGCGAAGAGTTGCGCCAGATGTGGCTGAATCGCTCTCATACCCGCGAGCAATTGGCGGCTGATTTGCAAGCCTGGTGCCACCAGGCCGAGGCCAGCGGCATTGTGGCTTTGCAGGCGTTCTCATTGCGGCTGCGGGCGGCGCAGGCCTGAAAAACCCAGAACGCAAAAAAGCCCGCCAAGAGCGGGCTTTTTTGTGGGTCAGAAAGACTGAATTACTTCAGCTTCATTTCCTTGTAGTCCACATGCTTGCGAGCTTTGGGATCAAATTTCTTGATCAGCATTTTCTCGGGCATGGTTTTCTTGTTTTTGCTGGTGGTGTAGAAGTGACCGGTGCCAGCTGTAGATTCCAGCTTGATTTTTTCGCGTCCGCCTTTGGTTGCCATGATGTTTCCTTTGCGTTATCAGGCTTGGCCACGTGCGCGCAGGTCCGCGAGCACCGAGTCAATACCGTTTTTGTCGATCAAACGAAGACCTGCATTGGAGATCCGCAGACGAATCCAGCGGTTTTCGGTCTCGACCCAGAAACGGCGGTATTGCAGGTTCGGCAGGAACCGGCGCTTGGTTCTGTTGTTGGCGTGAGAAACCTTGTTTCCCACCATCGGGCCTTTGCCCGTGACTTCACATACGCGTGCCATGTGGACACTCCGATATTTATAACGGCTTTTACTGTCGATCAAAAAATAATCGTTAAAACAAACTGCCTTAACAACAACTTCCGATCTCGCTCAAGCCTCACCTCGCCAAGAAAAAGGGTGGCGGTAACCCGATTGCTATCCCCAAGCCTTCACAGGCCGGGTTCAGCAAAGCCTGCGATTATAGCCGGGTCTGCGCCGCCACCCGGGCCCGCCTCCCGCGGATCTATTCCTGTTCCAGAAAACGCTGCGCATCCAGCGCCGCCATGCAACCGGTGCCGGCGCTGGTGATCGCCTGCCGATACACGTGGTCTTGGACGTCGCCCGCCGCAAAAATGCCGGGCACGCTGGTCTGGGTGGCAAAACCCTTGTTGCCGCCCTGGGTGATGATGTAGCCACCCTCCATGTCGAGTTGGCCTTTGAAAATCTCGGTGTTGGGCGTGTGGCCAATGGCAATAAAGCAGCCCTGCAGACGCAGCTCTTCGGTGCCGCCGGTGCTGGCGTTTTTCAGCCGCACGCCGGTCACACCGCTGGCATCGCCCAGCACTTCATCGAGGGTGCTGGAAGTCTTGAGGACAATCTTGCCGCTCCCAACCTTGTCCATCAGCTTGTCGATCAGGATCGGCTCGGCGCGGAACTTGTCACGGCGGTGGATCAAATACACCTTGCTGGCAATATTGGACAGGTACAGGGCCTCTTCAACCGCGGTGTTGCCGCCGCCCACCACGCAAACGTCCTGGTCGCGGTAGAAAAAACCGTCGCAGGTGGCGCAGCCCGATACGCCGCGCCCCATGAACGCGGTCTCGGACGCCAAGCCCAGGTATTGGGCGGAGGCACCGGTGGCCAGGACCAGCGCGTCACAGGTGTACTCGCCACTGTCGCCTTTCAGGGTGAAGGGGCGCTTTGAGAAATCAACCGTGTTGATGTGGTCAAACACAATATCGGTCTTGAAGCGTTCGGCATGCGCCAGAAAGCGCTGCATCAGGTCGGGCCCCTGCACACCGTCGACGTCGGCGGGCCAGTTGTCGACCTCGGTGGTGGTCATCAGTTGGCCGCCTTGGGCGATGCCTGTGATCAGCAGCGGCTTCAGGTTGGCGCGGGCTGCATAGATGGCGGCGGTGTAGCCTGCGGGGCCGGAGCCCAGGATCAGAACTTTTGCATGGGTTGTTGTTGACATTGTGTAAACCTTTTCAGAAGAATCGAATGTGCCGTGTACAGTGCGGGATAGTATGACTTATTCTCTAAATACCTTGAATTCTCCGCGCTCTTCGGTGGCGCCTGTTGCTTCCGGCTGGCGGCGTTTCGCCGATGAACTGGGCCTGCTGCTTGGTTTGCTGCTGTTGCTGCTTTGGCTGGTCGCGCTGTTGACCTATTCCGCGCAGGATGCGGCCTGGTCGACCTCGGGCAGTGGCGCACCGGTGCTGAACCGGGCCGGGCGCTTGGGGGCCTGGCTGGCCGATGGCAGCTATTACGTCTTTGGGTTTTCAGTCTGGTGGTGTGTGGCGGCGGCGGTGCGCACCTGGCTCGCCGGGCTGGCCCGTTGGTTGCGCGGGCGTGATCTGCTCAGCGGCCAGGCTGAGCCGGCTACATCGTCAAACTCGCTGATCGCCCGGTTGGCGTCCAGTCGCACCGCCTTCTGGTGCGCGCTGGCACTGTTGCTGTGCGCCAGCGCCAGCCTGGAGTGGTCGTACCTGTACAGCCTGGAAGCTCGTCTGCCGGGGAATGGCGGTGGCATCCTGGGCTATCTTGTCGGACCGTGGAGTGTTCAGTGGCTGGGCTCTGTCGGCTCTGCTTTGGTGGCAATTGCTCTGGGTGTGCTGGGGACGGCGCGCGTGTTTCATTTTTCCTGGGGGCAGGTGGCGGAGCGTCTGGGTGCCTGGCTGTATTCTCAGGTTGAAGCACGGCGTGAGCAGCGCGAAGTGGCCCAGGATGTGGCAATGGGCCAACAGGCGGCCCGTGCGCGGGAAGAAGTGGTCATTGAGGAACGCCAGGATAGTACGGTTCAGCACCCGCGTCCGGTCCTGATTGAGCCGCTGCTGGTGGATGTGCCCAAAAGCGCGCGGGTTGTGAAAGAGCGGCAAAAAGCCTTGTTTTCCGAACTGCCTGACAGCAAGCTGCCACAGGTTGATTTGCTCGACGACGCGCTGGTGCGGCAAGAGACGGTCGCGCCCGAGACGCTGGAGATGACCAGCCGCATGATCGAGAAAAAGCTCAAGGATTTTGGCGTCGAGGTGCGGGTGGTGCTGGCCCAACCCGGCCCGGTCATCACGCGTTATGAGATCGAACCCGCCACCGGCGTCAAGGGCTCGCAAATTGTCGGGCTGGCCAAAGACCTGGCGCGCTCTTTAAGCCTGGTGTCGATTCGCGTGGTGGAGACGATTCCGGGCAAAAACTACATGGCGCTGGAGTTGCCCAATGCCAAGCGCCAGTCGATCAAGCTGTCCGAGATTTTGGGCTCGCAAATCTACCACGAGGCCAAGTCCATGCTCACCATGGGTCTGGGCAAGGACATTGTTGGCAACCCGGTGGTGGTGGACCTGGCCAAGATGCCGCACGTGCTGGTGGCGGGCACCACGGGGTCGGGCAAATCGGTGGGCATCAACGCCATGATTTTGAGCCTGCTGTACAAGGCCGAGGCGCGCGACGTGCGGCTGCTGATGATTGATCCCAAGATGCTGGAAATGTCGGTGTACGAGGGCATTCCGCATTTGCTGGCGCCGGTGGTGACCGACATGAAACAGGCGGCCTACGGCCTGACCTGGTGCGTGGGCGAGATGGAGCGCCGCTACAAGCTGCTGAGCAAATTGGGGGTGCGCAATCTGGCCGGTTACAACGCCAAGATTGACGAGGCCAAGGCGCGCGGCGAGCACATTGGCAACCCGTTCAGCCTGACGCCGGACGCGCCCGAGCCGCTGGAGCGCCTGCCGCACATCGTGGTGGTCATCGATGAGCTGGCCGATTTGATGATGGTGATCGGCAAGAAGATTGAAGAGCTGATTGCCCGCCTGGCGCAGAAAGCGCGCGCCGCGGGCATCCACCTGATTCTGGCCACGCAACGCCCGAGCGTGGATGTGATCACCGGCCTGATCAAGGCCAATATTCCGACCCGTATTTCATTCAAGGTCAGCAGCAAGATCGACAGCCGCACCATCCTGGACCAGATGGGCGCCGAAGCCCTGCTGGGCTTGGGCGACATGCTGTACATGCCCGGCAGCGGCCTGCCGACGCGCGTGCATGGTGCCTTTGTCAGCGATGAAGAGGTGCACCGGGTGGTGAGCTACCTCAAGTCGCAGGGCGAGCCGAACTACATTGAAGGCGTGCTCGAAGGCGGCACCGACGACAGTGTGGGTGACTTGATGGGCGAGGGCGGCAACGGCGGCGGCGAAAAAGACCCAATGTATGACCAGGCGGTCGAGGTCGTCTTGAAGAACCGCAAGGCCAGCATTTCGCTGGTGCAGCGTCATCTCAAGATTGGCTACAACCGCGCGGCCCGGCTGGTGGAAGACATGGAGCATGCCGGCCTGGTGAGTTCCATGAGCGGCAGCGGTCAGCGCGAAATTCTGGTGCCGGTACGAGCGGATTGACCCGGTGGGAACTTAGCCAGTTCGCCTGGACCCAACTGCGAATTTTTAAAAGGTTTCGATGAAATATTTTGCTATTATTTGTATAGCTGCTTACGCAGGAATGGCGGGGGCTGGTGGCCTGAAAAGCCTTGAAGTGTTTGTGAAAACCGTGAACACCGGCCGGGCCGACTTCACCCAGGTGGTGACTGCGCCGGCCAAAGCGGGCCAAGCGCCGCGCGTTAAAACGTCCAGCGGCACTTTCGAATTCTCCCGGCCCAACCGTTTCAAGTTCGTTTACAAAAAGCCGTTTGAGCAAAACATCGTTGCTGACGGCCAGACCTTGTGGCTGTATGACGTGGACCTGAACCAGGTGACCGCGCGCCAGCAGTCGAAGGTGCTGGGCTCCACGCCTGCTGCGCTGATTGCCGCGGCGCCTGATTTGCGTGCTTTGCAGGCTGATTTCACGCTGGCTGATGCGCCTGACAAAGACGGCTTGCAGTGGGCGGCTGCGACGCCGAAATCCAAAGACGGCCAGTTGCAGTCCGTGCGCGTCGGCTTTCGCGCGGGCGAGCAGACGGCCGAACTCGCGGCGCTGGAAATCCTCGACAGCTTTGGCCAGCGTTCGGTGCTGAGCTTCAGTCGGTTTGAAGTCAACTCGGCTCTGCCGGGGAACAGCTTTCAGTTCAAACCCCCGGCCGGGGCAGACGTGATCCGGCAGTGAAGCGGTGAGGGAGGCAACTTTGACGCCTGACGCTGACAGCAAGGCCAGCTCGCATGTGCCCTTGGCCGAGCGCCTGCGCCCCCGCACGCTGGCCGAAGTCATTGGCCAACAGCAGCTGCTGGGCGAGGGCATGGCGCTGCGCATTGCGTTCGAGTCCGGCCAGCCGCACAGTTGCATTTTGTGGGGGCCGCCGGGCACCGGCAAAACCACGATTGCGCGTCTGATGGCGGACGCATTTGACGCCCAGTTCATCACCATCAGCGCCGTGCTCGGGGGCGTCAAGGACATTCGCGAGGCGGTGGAGCAGGCCCAGGTGGCGCAAGGGCAAGGTCGGCGCACGATTGTGTTCGTCGACGAGGTGCACCGCTTCAACAAAAGCCAGCAGGACGCGTTTCTGGCGCACGTGGAGAGCGGCTTGTTCACCTTCATCGGCGCCACCACCGAGAACCCCTCGTTTGAAGTCAACTCCGCCTTGCTGTCGCGCGCCGCGGTCTATGTGCTGCAACCCCTGGCGCCACAAGACCTTGAACAAATCATAGCCAGAGCCTTCGCCCTGCAAGCGCTACCAGCTATAGAAAAGGTAGCGTCTGAGCGTCTCGTTGGCTTTGCTGATGGCGACGCCCGGCGCCTGCTTAACACGCTGGAGATGTTGTCTGTCGCCGCAACACAAGAACGGGTAAGCGAAATTACCGACCCGTGGTTGCAGAAGGTGCTGGGCGAGCGCATGCGCCGCTACGACAAAGGCGGCGAGCAGTTTTACGACACCATCAGCGCACTGCATAAATCGGTGCGCGGCTCGAACCCTGATGCCGCGCTGTACTGGCTGGTGCGCATGCTCGACGGCGGCGCTGAGCCGCGTTACCTGGCGCGCCGTCTGATCCGTATGGCCAGTGAAGATATCGGCCTGGCTGACCCGCGAGCGTTGCGCCTGGCGCTGGATGCGGCTGATGTCTACGAGCGCCTGGGTAGCCCCGAGGGAGAGTTGGCGCTGGCCCAGTGCGTCGTCTATCTGGCGGTTGCCCCCAAATCGAATGCGGTTTACAAGGCTTTCAACGCCGCCAAGGCTTTTGTCAAGCAAGACGGTACGCGCCCCGTGCCGATGCACCTGCGCAATGCGCCGACCAGGCTGATGAAGGAGCTGGACTATGGCAAGGGCTACCGCTATGCGCATGACGAAGAGGGCGGTTTTGCCGCGGGCGAGCGCTACCTGCCTGACGGCATGGCGTCACCGGGCTTTTACCGCCCGGTCGAGCGAGGACTGGAGATTCGAATTGCCGAAAAGCTCAAACAGCTGCGGGCATTGGACCTGCAACAGCAGAAAAAATGAGCTGAGCGCAAGGGCCGTTTCCGGCGGATCAACAGCGCGCGCTCGGTATTGAGATCATGAGCCTGTTGGGATTCGCCTTCGAGGCCGGCCGACTGGACGTTTCCACCCACCCGTTTTGCGGCGGCGTGGCCGAAGATGTGCGCATCACCACGCGCTACAGCGAAGATGATTTCATGCGCAGCCTGATGGGCATTGTTCACGAGACGGGCCATGCTCGCTACGAACAAAACCTGCCCCGCGAGCGGGTTCATTTGCCGGTGGGGCAAGCCCGCTCGATGGGCATTCACGAGAGCCAAAGCCTGTCGTTTGAACTGCAGTTGGGCCGCAGCCCGCAATTTCTGGCCTTGATTGCGCCGCTGCTGCAAAAGCACCTGGGCCGGCAAGCGGCCTTCGAGGCCAACAACCTGGCCGCGCTGTTCACCCGTGTCCAGCCCGGCTTGACTGGCGCGAGGCGAGTCGCTGGCCAACCGATCAGTTGGTTAAGCGCGCGACTGGTGAACCACTCAATCCTGCCCATGTCCGCAGGCACCTGGAACAGCGCTATCTGGGCGCCTGAAGCTGCCTCTATACTGATCCGATGGTTTCTTTTTTGATGTCGGCAAGCCCATGGATCGGGATGCTGCATCCTTTATATCTCTCAAAGCAAACACTGTGCAGATCAAGACATGTCGAATGATCGTCTCCGGCGCCTGCGCGCTGGGACTGGTTTTAACGCTGGTGCCGGGCGTGGTGCAGGCCCAATCGACAGTCGCCACGACTGCTTCCAGCGCCGCTCCTGCTGCCCTGCCCGCCATCACTGACGTGAAGCCCGTCGATCCGTCCGCTGCTGCCGCCAGAAAGGCCCCGGAAGCACTTGACAATCCCTACGGTTTTGAAGCGCTCTGGAAAACCTCTGATGCAGTCGCCAGGACCGTTCTGCTGCTGCTGCTCATCATGAGCGTTGGCAGCTGGTACATCATGATCGTCAAGGTGCTGGAGCAAGCCAAGATGGGGCGCCAGGCCAAAGCGGCTGCCCGGGATTTTTGGTCGGCCGATACCGTCGAGCAGGGCGCTGCCGCACTGGAGGCCAACAGTCCCTTTCGATTCATGGCTGAAGCGGCGACCACTGCGGTCAAAAAACATGAAGGCCTGATGGGCCACATTCCACTCAACGACTGGATCGCCATGCGCATCCAGCGTGCGGTGGACCGCATTCAAAGCAATACGCAGGGCGGCCTGGCGTTTCTCGCCACCGTTGGATCGATTTCTCCTTTTGTCGGCTTGTTCGGCACGGTCTGGGGCATCTACCATGCACTCACCGCCATCGGCATCTCCGGTCAGGCTTCCATCGACAAGGTGGCAGGCCCGGTGGGCGAGGCGCTGCTCATGACCGCGATAGGTCTGGCGGTTGCCGTGCCTGCGGTGCTGGCCTACAACTGGCTGGTGCGGCGCAACAAGGCGGTGATGGACGAGGTGCGCGCCTTCAGCAGCGACCTGCACGCGGTGGTGCTGGGTTCGGTGGCAAAGACCTGAAGGGTCGGCGCTGAGCAATTTATCCAGTAGCTACCCTCAACATGGATGATCGGTTTGAGCCCAAGGATCCGTCCCGACGCGTCAAGGCGGTGTTGATTGTGATTGTGTTGCACGTGTTGCTGGCTTACGCATTGGTGTCAGGGCTGGCGCGCCAAGGGTTGAACGCCATCAACAAACCGCTTGAAGCGGTGGTGATTCAGGAAGTCATCATTCCACCCTCACCCTCACCGCCGCCACCGCCACCAAGGCTGGCGCCGAAAGAAACAAGAAAACCACCGGAGGTGCCCAGGCTCGAAGCGCCCCCGCCACCC
>NZ_JBAQMD010000037.1:0-83814 GCF_049302455.1 Rhodoferax ferrireducens
ATAGCACGCCACCGTCTCGAGTGGCGGCTTAGTCCAACGGGATCTTTTGCCTACCGTTCGCGGAACGGCCGCCCCAGTTTTGATTCAGCTCTTTAGCCCGCGACCGCCAGGCAAAAGACTCTCTGCAATATGTGTGGCCAGAGTGGACTTGCCCACGCCGCCTTTTGGATTGGCAACCACGACCACTGGCATGACGCGCTCCTGTAAATTGAACTCTGTGCGCTATGTTAGCGGCAGGCAAAAACAACACAAGACTCTTTCAGACCATCCTCAGCCCAGCACGTCGGCCAGGAAAAGCGAGATGTCGGCCACTTCGCGCGGATGCACACTGTGCGGCATCGGGTAGCTGTGCCATTGCACCGGGTAACCCAGGCTGAGCAGCAGATCGCGCGAGGCTTCTCCCCGGACCGGCGCCACCACCGGGTCCTGGCTGCCGTGCGCCATGAAGATGGGCGTGCAGGCATTGGCGGCGCTGCGCTCGGCGGCAAAGGTATCTGCCAGCGGCAGGTAGCCCGACAGCGCCATCAGGCCTGCCAGCCGCTGCTTGAAGCGCAAACCGGTGTGTAGCGCCATGGCGCTGCCCTGCGAGAAGCCCGCCAGCACAATGCGCTGGTACGGGATGCCGCGTGCCGCCTCGTGCTCGATCAGTGCGGCAATTGCCAGCGCGGACTTCTGGATGCCGGCCACGTCCTGACGGCTCACCAGATCGGTGCCGCGAATGTCATACCAGGCCGGCATGACATAGCCGCCGTTGAGGGTCACCGGCATAGAGGGCGCGTGTGGAAAGACAAAACGGATCGGTGGGCAGGCGCGCAGGTCCAACTCGGGCACCAGGCCAGCAAAGTCATTGCCATCGGCGCCCAGACCGTGCAGCCAGATGACGGCAGCCGTGGGCTGCGGGGCCGATTCAATTTCTATGCGGGGAAGCAGGGTATTTGTCATATCTAATCAGAATAATTCCATGTCGCCGACGTTAGCGGCCTGCTCCACCAGCGCACCACTGGCAATCAGGGCTGCATGGCTGCACACCTGGTTGCGGCCATGCTCCTTGGCATAGTAAACCGCCTTGTCGGCGCGCTCAAAAGCGCCACTGGGGGTGTCGCCGGTTTTGATTTCAGAAAAACCGATGCTGATGGTGATGGTGCCAACCTGGGGAAACAGGTAATTTTCGGTGTTGGTTCTGAGCCGCTCCAGCGCGGCAGCCGCCTCGGCCTCGCCATTGCAGCGCATCAGCACCACAAACTCTTCCCCCCCAAAACGGTAGAGCTGGTCGTGAAAGCGAAAACTGACGCGCATCAGGCGTGCCAGCAGCAGCAGCACTTCGTCGCCGATGAGGTGTCCGAAGTTGTCATTGACATGCTTGAAATGGTCAATGTCAATCATCGCCAGCCAGAAGCTTCCGCTGCAGCTGGTGTCGCGCCGCTTGTCGGGCACGCTGTCGACGGCGACGTGTTGCGCCAGCGTTGCCTTGAGGAAAGCGCCATCAAAGGTCTTGCGGTTGAGCAGTTCAGTCAGTGCATCGCGCTCGCCATAGTCGAGCAGGCTCTGAAAATTGAGGTACAGGCGCAGCACACCACTGACCAATCGGCTCAGTTCCTCAGACAGCGGCTCATGGGTGGCAACTTCAAGCACGCCAATAGCGCCCGGGTTGCCGCTCACCGGAAATACCGTGATGCCGGGATATAGCCTTGACCGCATCACCAGTTTGCCGACGCCGGCCTGCTGGCGCAGCGGGTACTCGGCCAAACGTGGCAGGGTGAGCAAATCGGACCAGGCCGAGTCAAATGTGGGCACCCGTTGATCAGCCTTAATCTGGGCGGTGGTCAGCCAGCGCTCATTGCCGGCTTCACCCACAACGCGGTAGATCGCTGCAGTCTGCGGCTGCAACAAGTCATGGATGGCACTGACCAGGGCGAGGTCGAGCGCATCACGATCCCGAAGGCCGGTCAGGTCGGCTAACTTATCAACGAGTTGTGACATGCGCGCAGTTTAGCGGGTTGAAGCGGCCCACCTAGAGGGTTACTGCCGATAAGCACATGGCAAAAAGCCTATGTCGTCACGCCAACAGTGCCTGCGCAAACTCACGGGCATTAAACGTCTCAAGGTCTTCAAGCTGCTCGCCCACGCCGATGAAGTACACCGGCACCGGCCGCTCGCGCGCAATGGCGGCCAGCACGCCGCCCTTGGCGGTGCCATCCAGCTTGGTAACGATCAGGCCCGTCAGGCCCAGCGCCTCGTCAAATGCCTTCACTTGCGTCAAGGCGTTTTGACCGGTGTTGCCGTCGATCACCAGCAGGATTTCATGCGGTGCCGTAGCGTCGGCTTTTTGCACCACGCGCTTGATCTTTCGCAATTCTTCCATCAGGTGCAACTGGGTTGGCAGGCGTCCAGCGGTGTCGACCAAAACCACGTCCTTAGCACGCGCTTTGCCAGCGCTGACCGCATCAAAGCTCACGGCCGCCGGGTCACCGCCCTGCTGGCTGATGATCTCCACGCTGTGGTCGGGCGTGTCGGTGCTGATGCCCGCTCGCGTCGCCCAAACGCCCAGTTGCTCACGCGCGGCCGCCCGGAAAGTATCCGCAGCGGCCAGCAACACACTGGCGCCGTGCATCGCCAGGTGCTGGGTGAGCTTGCCAATCGAGGTGGTTTTGCCCGCACCGTTGACACCAGTGACCATGATGACGGTGGGCTTGTGCTGCCCGATGACCAGCGGCTTTTCCAGTGGCAGCAGCAATTCGGTGAGGCTTGCCACCAAAATGTTTTTCAGGGCCACCGGGTGGGTAATGCCACTGTCCTTGACCTTGCGCCGCAAATCATCAAGCAGGTACTGGGTGGCCGCGACACCCGTATCGGCCATCAGCAGCGCGCCTTCAAGCTCTTCGTAGAGCGCCTCGTCAATCCGGGTGCCGCTAAAAACGCCGGAGATGCTGTTGGCCGTCTTGCCCAGGCCAGCTTTGAGCTTCTCCAGCCACTTCTGCCGCTCTGGCGGCACGCTGGGCGCAACAGGAATGTCGATCGGCGTGACCAGCGCGCTGCCAATCAACGAAGCACCGGGTGTGGCGGCTGCCGCGGTCGCTGGCGCGGTCGCAAGCTCGGGCGATTTTGGCAATACAGGGGCAGGCGGAGGTTTCTTTTTGAAAAAACTGAACATTTGGCAACTTCTTAGAATCACAGCATTCTATGAAACGACTCACCTCCCCTGCGCCCATGCGCTTGATATACCAGTATTTTTCCCGCTTTTCGCTCCGCGCAGTCGTCACGTCTTGGGCGCAACTGTCAGTTCGACCACGCGTGCATGAACCCTCCAGTCCCCGGCCGCGTGCTGTGTGGCAACGCTTGCCCTGGTACGGCCTGTTGCTTTTGGGCGGCCTGACGGCTCACGCGCAAACCCCGAGCCCGGTGGAACAATTCACCCTGGCCAACGGCTTGACCGTCATCGTCAAACCCGATCGACGCGCGCCCACTGCCGTCCACATGCTGTGGGTGCGGGTGGGTGCCATGGACGAGGTGAACGGCACCTCCGGCGTGGCGCATGTGCTGGAGCACATGATGTTCAAAGGTACACCGACCGTGCCCGCCGGTAAGTTCTCGCGCCGGGTCGCGGCCCTGGGCGGGCGCGAGAATGCTTTTACCACCAAGGATTACACCGGCTTTTACCAGCAGATTCCCGCCGCGCGGCTGGAAGAAGTGATGAAGCTGGAGGCCGACCGCTTTGCCCATAACCAGTGGCCTGACGGTGAATTCAAAAAAGAGCTGGAAGTGGTCAAGGAAGAGCGCCGCCTGCGCACCGAAGACAAGCCGCGCGCCCTGTTGCATGAAGCGCTCAACGCGGCTGTTTTTGTTGCATCGCCCTACCGGCGGCCCGTTGTCGGCTGGATGAGCGACCTGGAGGCCTTGACGCCAGCGGATGCACGGGCGTTTTACCGACGCTGGTATGTGCCGGCCAACGCGGCGGTGGTCGTGGCCGGTGATGTGGACGTAGCGCAGGTGCATCGACTGGCTGAAAAATACTATGGTGTTTTGCCCGCACGGGCCGTGCCAGAGCGCAAGCCGCAGCAGGAACCTGAACAGGCCGGCCTCAAACGCCTGGCGTTCAAAGCACCCGCTGAACAAGCGTATGTGAGTTTGGCATTCAAGGTGCCGAGCCTGAAGTCTTTGGATGCGAAAAAAGAGAACGCTGACGCGCTGGCGCTCACCGTGCTCGCCGCCGTGCTGGACGGCTACAGCGGTGCCCGGCTGGAGCGCGCCTTGACCCAGGGCGAAGGTCGTGTCGCTGACAGCGTCGGCGCCGACAACGGCCTGTGGGGTCGTGGGCCGCAGTTGTTCTCGCTGGTAGGCGTGCCCTCGAATGGCAAGACGGCCGAGCAAGTCGAGCTCGCGCTACGCGCGCAAGTGGCGCGCGTAGCGCGCGACGGTGTGCTTGAGGCGGAGCTGGCGCGCGTCAAGACCCAATGGGTGGCGAGCGAGGTTTACAAGCTCGATTCGGTCTTCAACCAGGCGCAGGAGCTGGGCAGCAACTGGGTACAGGGGCTGCCGCTGGACGCGGACGCGCTTTTGATCGAGCGCTTGCGTGCGGTCACCGCGGAACAGGTCAAGGACGTGGCACAGCGCTATTTTGGCGATGACCAGTTGACCGTGGCCGTGCTATTGCCGCAGCCGTTGGACAAAACCCGCACCCGGCGCACGCCCCCAGCGGGCGCCCGGCATTGATGAAGCACCTGACACCGATCAAAGCACACCTCATGATTACTATAAAAAAAATAGCTGCGTGGGCAGCATGGATGGGGGCTACAGCTCTATTTCTTATAAATCCGGTGCAGGCCGGCATTCCCATTGAACATTGGACGCAAGCCTCCGGCGCGCAAATCTACCTGGTGCAGAGCCACGGCATTCCGATGCTGGATGTGCAAATCGACTTTGACGCCGGCAGTCGGCGCGACCCGGCCGACCAGGCCGGGCTGGCCAGCGTCAGCGCCGGCATGACCGGCAAGGGGGTACTGGCAGGTCCGGGCAATGCAGCGGGTGCTGGCGCCACCGAACCCGCCCTGGACGAGAATGCCTTGAGTGAAGCCTGGGCGGACCTGGGTGCCTCGTTCCACGCCGGTGCCAGCCGCGACCGCATGAGTTTTTCGCTGCGCTCGCTCACCTACCCGGAGTTGCTGGCCCAAGCGGTGCAACTCGCGGCCCGCCAACTCGGTGAGCCCGCCTTCCCCGAGGCGATCTGGCAGCGTGAGCGTGAAACCCTGAACGCCGCCATCAAGGAAGCCAATACCCGCCCGGCAACGCTGGCAAATCGCGCCTTCGCGGCGGCAGTTTACGGCCCACACCCCTATGGCTTTGAGATGACAGAGGCCACCTTGGCGCGCATCGACGTGTCGGATATGAAGTCACTGCATGCCCGCCTGATTGCCCCATGCCGGGCCAAGGTGACGCTGGTGGGAGCGGTCAACCGGGCACAGGCCGAAGCGTTGGTGACGCAGTTGTTGGCGCGCCTGCCCACCGCGGACGCCGCCTGCCCGGCGCTGCCGCCCTTGGCGGAGGTGGTGCCGCTGGACCAACCTGTCGTCAAACAGATTTCATTCGACTCGGCGCAGGCCCATGTGCTCATCGGACAACCCGGTTTCAAGCGCAATGATCCCGATTACTTTGCGCTGACGGTGGGCAACTACATTTTGGGCGGTGGCGGCTTTGTCTCGCGCTTGACGAACGAGGTCCGCGAAAAGCGGGGTTTGAGCTACAGTGTGTACAGCTACTTTGCCCCCGGCTTGCATGCCGGTGCGTTTACGCTGGGCCTGCAAACCCGGCCCGACCAGGCCGGGCAGGCGGTGCAGGTGTCTCGCGACGTGCTCGCCAATTTTGTCGCCCGCGGCCCGACCGAGGCCGAACTCAAAGCCGCCAAAGACAACCTGATCGGTGGCTTTGCCCTGCGCATCGACAGCAACCGAAAATTGCTCGACAACGTTGCCAACATCGCCTGGAATGGGCTCCCGCTGGGCTACCTGGAAACCTGGACGCAGCAGGTGGCGAAGGTCACGGCCAAAGACATCAGGGCCGCATTTCAGCGCAAGCTGCAGCCAGACAGGATGGTGACGGTGGTGCTGGGTGGGGTGAACGCTGGCAAATGAGGGTTAATCAGCACGCCCAGAGTCAAATGCCGATTGATGCGTTCCATTTTTAGCGGGTAAATCTTCACAACATCAAATGCCCGACATGTATCTCAAACAAATCTGGAGTTTGATCAATAAATCGGTAGCGGCGTGGATCAACGACTATGCCCCGAGCATGGGCGCCGCGCTGGCCTACTACACGCTGTTTTCGATGGCCCCGCTGCTCATCATCGTGATCGCTGTGGCCGGCCTGTTTTTTGGCGCGGAAGCGGCCCGCGGTGAAATTGTGGCGCAGATCCAGGGCATCATTGGTTGGGAAGGTGCCGTCGCGGTACAGGGGCTGCTCAAGAGCGCCAGGGAACCGGCGCAGGATTTGCTGGCAGCGCTGGTCAGTCTCGTGACGCTGCTCGTTGGAGCCACCACGGTATTCGCCGAATTGCAAAGCGCCCTTGACCGCATCTGGCGCGTTCCCGCCTCCGTGAAAGGGAACGGTCTCTGGACCCTGCTGCGCACGCGCCTGCTGTCGTTCGGCCTGGTATTGGGCTTGGTGTTTCTTCTGCTGGTCTCGCTGGTGGTCAGTGCCGTGATCGCCGCCTTGGGCAAATGGAGTGATGGGCTTTTCCAGGGCTGGGAAACCGTGCTTCATCTGCTCACATTCGGCGTCTCTTTTGCCATTTCAACTTTACTGTTTGCGATGATTTACAAGCTGATGCCGCGCGCCAGCATCGCCTGGCGGGATGTGTGGATTGGCGCAGCGGTAACGTCGTTGTTGTTCGAAATTGGCAAGTTTTTGATTGGTCTGTATCTGGGAAAGACCGGCGTGGCGTCCAGTTTTGGTGCTGCAGGGTCCTTGGTGCTGCTGTTGGTGTGGGTCTATTTCTCGGCGCAAATTTTTCTGCTCGGGGCTGAGTTCACTTGGGTGTTTTCACACGAGTACGGCTCCAAAGCGAGCCAAATTGCGCACAAATCGGCCTCGATCGTGCCAAGCCGTTCGGACGGGACAACTGCGGCAGCGGATGCCAAAATTGGCGACCTGCGGGCATCAAATCACGAATCAAGTGAAATAGACAGCTAGTGGACGCGCTACCATGGCACAAGAATTTTCTCCTTACTCAAGCTCCCTGATGAAACAAGACAAATCCGTAGCGCCACAGAAACCGGCGCGGCCCATCCGGCCCCGCAGCCCGCAGACACATGAGGTGCGCATCATCGGTGGTCTCTGGAAGCGCACCAAGCTCGCCGTGGTCGAACATCCGGGCCTGCGCCCGACACCCGACCGCGTGCGTGAGACCCTGTTCAACTGGCTGGGTCAGGACCTGACCGGTTGGCGCTGTATCGATGCGTTTGCCGGTACCGGTGCGCTCGGTTTCGAAGCCGCGTCCCGTGGCGCCAAAGAAGTGTTGCTGGTGGAACAGGACACCGCCCTGGTGGCCCAGCTCAAGCGCGTTCAGATCCAACTGCAAGCCAGCACAACGCAGATTGTGCGAGGTGATGGCTTGGCGGCCCTCAAACACTTGGACCCAGCCAGCATGGACGCCGTGTTCCTGGATCCACCCTTTGACTCCGTGCTGTTTGAAGCGGCGCTGCAAGCAGCAGGCCGCGCCGTGGCAGCAGGTGGTTTTGTGTACTTGGAGGCCCCAATTCCATGGACAGACGCGCAACTTGAGAGCGCCGGGCTGCAAGTGCACCGGCACCTCAAAGCCGGTGCTGTTCACGCCCATCTGCTCAAGCGCATCGGGTTAGACGCTTGAGCGGCACTGCATAATGTTCATCAGCCAAGCCCCATTGAGCCACTGAACTCTTTCTTCACCCAATTGACAGGCAAATAATGGCCAACGACGTGATTGCTGTTTACCCCGGCACTTTTGACCCGATCACCCTGGGCCACGAAGATGTGGTGCGGCGCGCAACGCAGTTGTTTGACCGCGTCATCGTGGCGGTCGCAGCGGGGCATCACAAAAAAGCGCTGTTTTCGTTGGAGGAGCGCATGGCCATGACGCGTGAGGCGGTGAAGCACTACCCGAAGGTGCAGGTGGAGAGTTTTTCAGGATTGCTGCGCGATTTTGTGGTGTCACAAGGTGCCAAGGCCATGGTGCGCGGCCTGCGCGCCGTGACCGACTTTGACTACGAATTCCAGCTCGCGGGCATGAACCGCAGCCTGATGCCTGATGTAGAAACTGTTTTTTTGACACCGAGCGACAGATATCAATTCATCTCCAGCACCTTTGTGCGTGAAATCGCCGCGCTCGGGGGTGAGGTGGACAAATTTGTGTCAGCCAGCGTGAATCAACGTTTGATCGAAAAAGTTCGCAGTCTGGCCCAGCCCTGAGGTCAGAGCCGTTGGCAATGACTGGCGTATATTGACCCCCTGTGGCAGCAGGGTTCAAGCGCGCTTTCCACGCTTGGACCATTTAAACCTCAGTCTTCAAGAACCCGAACTCAAACCGGAGAAAAAAATGAAAATATTATTGCCCGTGGATGGCTCCACTGTCGCGTTGGACGCTGTTCGCTTTGCCATCCGCATGGCGCAAGAAGGCCTGGAGAGCAGCATGGTGCTGGCCAATGTTCAGGAGTCCGCCACTTTGTATGAGTTGATGGTTGCGCACGATCCACAAGTGATTGAAGAGGTCAGCGCCGCGGCTGGCGCTCATACGCTGGCGGCAGCCGAGGCGCTACTGCAGGAGGCCAACATTCCCTATGAGTCTGAAGTGGCCTCAGGTGATCCAGCCCATACCCTGATTGATATTCTGGAGCGGTTTGGATGCGATCTGGTGGTGATGGGTGCCAGCGGCATGAGTCCCTTGCGCAGTGCCTTGCTGGGATCGGTATCCAATGAAGTGCTGCACGCCGCGAATGTGCCGGTCATGATTGTCAAGGCGGCGCAAGCGCCGGATGTTGATGAGGCTGACCTTGATGAGGTTCAATGACAGGGGTTGAGCCCGCATTGAAGTCACGATGGCGCAGGACGAACCCCCGGTTACCAAGGATAGCTGGCACCTGCATGATGCCCAGGAGCTAGCCCGCCGGCACGGGGTAGACCCGGCGCATGGCCTGCATGAAGACGAGGCTAGCCGCCGTGCGCAACAGCACGGCCCGAACGAAATCCAGGGGCGGCCGGGGCGCAGTCTTTGGGCTCAGTTCCTTGACCAGTTCAAGGATTTCATGGTACTGGTACTGATCGCCGCCGCGGTGATCTCGGGCGTCATCGGCGATCTGGTTGATACGCTGGCGATTCTGGTGATTGTGCTGCTCAATGCCGCCATCGGATTTGTGCAGGCGTGGCGGGCTGACAGGGCCATGGCGGCACTCCAGCAACTGGCCGCCACCCAGGCCACCGTCTTGCGCAGTGGGCAGGCGCAGGTGGTCCCGGCCAGTGAATTGGTGCCCGGTGATATTGTGTTGCTGGAGGCCGGCAACCAGGTGCCGGCGGATCTGCGCTTGATCGAGATTGCGCAACTCAAGGTGGACGAATCAGCCCTGACCGGCGAGTCGGTCACAGTGGCAAAACACACCTCCACATTGAATGGGGTCGCACATTCGCTGGGCGACCGTCTCAACATGGCCTTCAAGGGCACCACGGCCACCCACGGGCGCGGACGCGGTCTGGTGGTCGCCACCGGCATGGCAACCGAGCTGGGCAAGGTGGCCGGGCTGCTGGACCGCGACACCGACCGCAGCACACCGCTGCAGCTGCGCCTGGCGGCATTTGGCAAACGGCTGGCGCTGGCGGTCATCGCCATCTGCGGGGTGATTTTTCTGGTCGGGGTGATGCGCGGTGAGGCGCCGGTGCTGATGATCCTGACCGCCGTGAGCCTGGCCGTGGCCGCCATTCCCGAGGCCTTGCCTGCAGTGGTGACGGTGCTGCTGGCGCTGGGCGCGCGTCGCATGGTGTCGCTCAATGCCCTGATCCGCCGTTTGCCTTCGGTCGAGACGCTGGGTTCGGTCACCTTCATCTGCTCAGACAAGACCGGCACCCTGACGCAGAACCGCATGCACGCCGAACTGCTGCTGGCCGATGGGCAGGAGTGGGTGCCGGGAAGCGGCGCCCCGGGTCGCGAGCTTGCCGGGCCGCTCCATCTGGAGCTGTTGCGTGCGGCAGCCTTGTGCAACGACGCCAACCGCAACCGCGATGGGCTGTGGCAGGGCGATCCGACCGAAACGGCGCTCACGCAAGTGGCGCTGGAGGCCGGGCTCGACAAGGCCAAACTGGAGCACCAGTTTGAACGGGTGCAGGAACTGCCGTTCGACTCGGAACGCAAGCGCATGAGCACCGTGCATCGATCGGAGACAGGCTTTTTGGCCTACACCAAGGGTGCGCCCGAATCGGTGATTCCCCTGTGCAGCACGCAATGGCGTGTACAGGGTGCGGTGCCGCTGCAACAAGAGGCCATGCTGGCGACCGCCGAGGCCATGGCGGCCCGGGGCTTGCGCGTGCTGGCACTGGCGCGCCGCACGCATGCGACGCTGCCCGCGCCCGGTGAAGTCGAGTCGGTGGAGTCCGGCCTGAGCCTGATCGGGCTGGTGGGCTTGATCGATCCGCCGCGCCCGGAGGCGGCGCTCGCCGTGCGCGACTGCCAAACGGCAGGCATCACGCCGGTGATGATCACGGGCGACCACCCGGCCACGGCGCTGGCGATTGCGCGGCGTCTGGGCATCGTCGTGGATGGCTACGCCGAGGTGCTGACCGGGCTTGAGCTGGCTTCCATCGATGAAGCAGCGTTGCGCGAGCGCGTGGCTTCCGTGCGGGTCTACGCACGGGTCGATCCGGCGCAGAAGATTCGCATCGTCGAAGCCTTACAGGCGCGCGGTGAATTTGTCGCCATGACTGGCGACGGCGTGAACGACGCACCGGCCCTCAAGCGGGCCGATATCGGTGTGGCGATGGGCCGTGGCGGCACCGATGTGGCGCGCGAGGCGGCGAGCCTGGTCCTGCTGGACGACAACTTTGCCACCATCGTCGCCGCCGTGCGGGAAGGCAGGCGCATTTACGACAACATCCGGAAATTTGTCCGCTATGCCATGACCGGCAATTCGGGCGAAATCTGGACCATCTTTTTGGCCCCAATGCTGGGCTTGCCCATCCCGCTGCTGCCCATTCACATCCTCTGGGTCAACCTGGTGACAGACGGCCTGCCGGGCCTGGCGCTGGCGGCCGAGCCAGCGGAGCGCGGCATCATGCAGCGCCCGCCACGCGCGCCGCAGGAGAGCCTGTTCGCAAACGGCCTGTGGCAGCACATTTTGTGGGTTGGTTTGCTGATCGGTGGTTTATGTCTGCTGGTGCAGGCCTGGGCGATGTCCACCGGCCATGCGCACTGGCAGACCATGGTGTTTACCGTGTTGACGCTGGGGCAAATGGCGCATGTGCTGGCGATCCGCTCGGAGACCGAGTCACTGTGGCGCCTGGGCCTGGGTTCGAACCGGCCGCTTCTCGGCGCTGTGCTGCTGACTTTCGTGCTGCAAATGGCCACGATTTACGTGCCGGTGCTGAACCCGATTTTCAAGACACAGGCCCTGAGTCCGGTGGAGCTGATGTTATGTCTCGCGGCGTCCGCTGTGGTCTTCATCGCGGTCGAGATCGAGAAGCTCTGGCTGCGCCACAAGCGCCCCACTCTCGCAGCGTCGTGAGGGGGCCGCTTACCGAAAGCCGCGGTGGCTGGCGAGTGCCGCACACTGACCCTATCCGGTTGTTCGATTGTGGGCCTGATGCCAGTAGGGACTTGGAGCCGCCTGGTGTGGCAGCATCGATAATTAGAACCATGTTAGTTAATCCGAATACCTTTGACCCTGCAACGGATGTCCAGCCATGGCTTTGATCATCACTGACGAATGCATCAACTGCGACGTGTGCGAGCCGGAGTGCCCCAACGAGGCCATTTATCTGGGCGTCGAAATTTACCAGATTGATCCGCATAAATGCACCGAATGTGTCGGGCATTTTGACGAACCCCAATGCGTGCAGGTCTGCCCGGTGGCCTGCATACCGATTGATCCGCAGTTTGTGGAAGACCGGGAAACACTGTGGCAGAAATACCGGCGGCTGCAGCTTGAGGTGAAGAAGCCCGTCGTCCTTTGAGCGACGCCATCAACGGAGCCGGCGTCAGATCTTGTTCACGTCCTTTTCCGGCGTGCTCTTTTTGAGCGTCGATTTTTTCTTTTTGTCGCCCGGAAGCTGCGCGACAAAATAGTCAGACTCTTTTTCTTTCTTCTTCTTCAGTTTCGCCTGCTGGGTACTGAGCTTTTTTGGGGTCTTGGCGCTTGCTGGCTTTTCCAACGACTTTTTCGCCGGTGTGTTCGCAGCCAGGTCTTTTTTCTCTTGCGCCAGCCGGGCCTTCTCCATCGCGTCAGCAAGACGAGCATCACGACCAATGGCCAGATCGGTTTGATCTTTCTGGGCAGAAGTGCGCGGGTCCGCAGGATCGATAAGGTCCCCACCGATACAGGGCGTCTGGCTGTAGACATTGCCACACTTATAGACTTTTTGAGCGCTAGCCCCCGTCGATAAAGCGCAAGAAGCTATGATAAACATAGCAATTAACGTGTGGCCTGGCATGGTGCAGCTCCGGTTGGATGGGATAAAAGCGTGTCTGGATTTACGGCACTGCAGGCACTGTATTTTCAGGCCTGGGCGGCTTCGGTCTGGGCGGCTTGCTGGTGTGTATCAGCAGCGTGGCTTTGTCCATGTCGCCAGCCAACAGGTGCGGCAGGGCTGTGATGGCGCGGGCGATGCACTGATCCATCGCCAGTCGGTGATCCAGCGAGGGTTTTTTCAACACCCAGTTGATAACTTCCGACTTGACGCCCGGATGCCCCACACCCAGGCGCAAGCGCCAATAGTCGTCAGTACCCAGTTGAGCGTGAATGTCGCGCAAACCATTGTGGCCGGCATGGCTGCCTCCAAGCTTGAGCTTGGCCTCGCCGGGCACGATATCCAGTTCGTCGTGCGCCACCAGTATTTCCTGGGGCTCAATTTTGAAAAAACGGGCCAGTGCGGCGACCGATTTACCGCTCAGGTTCATGAAGGTTTGCGGTTTGAGCAGCCAGACCGCTTGCCCGTTGACGGTGACTCGCGCTACCAGGCCATGGTAAGTTTTGTCCATCGCCAGACTTGCCTTGAGCTCGCGGGCGACCGCGTCCAGCCACCAAAAGCCCGCGTTGTGACGGGTGAATTCGTATTCGGGGCCGGGGTTGCCAAGACCAACAAAGAGTTTGATCATGTCCAAATTATCAGGGTAAGCGCAAAAAAACAAAATGGCCCACGAGTGGGCCATTGATGGGCAGTTGGCAGCTAGTCATTGCCATTGATGCAACACAGCGCGACCTGCGTGGCAGGTTGCGCTGTGCCAACGCTTCAAGCGTTACTTCTTCTTGGCTGCTGGTGCTTTGGCTGCAGGCGCTTTAGCTGCAGGCGCTGCCTTGCCAGCTGCCGCGGGCGCAGCAGCAGCAACTGGTGCCGCGCCAGCTTCGGCGACCGGCGCTTCTGCGGCACCAATAACCACCACCGATACCAGAACCGGGTTTTTGTTGCCGTGTGTTACGGCGGTCACGCCCTTGGGCAGTGCGACATCGGCCAAGTGCAGAGAGGCACCTTTTTTCAGGCCACTCAAATCCACAGCGATGAATTCAGGCAGATCAGTCGGCAGGCACAACACTTCGATTTCGGTGATCACGTGATTGGCAATGCAGCCTTCGGTCTTGACGGCAGGCGAGTTTTCATCGCCGCTGTAGTGCAATGGCACTTTCATGTGCAGTCGGGTACTGGCATCAACGCGCTGGAAGTCAACGTGCAGGATGAGCTGCTTGAACGGGTGCATTTGCACGTCACGCAGCAAAACCTTATTGTCTTTTCCGTCCAGCTCCATATCCAGAACGGCGGCGTGGAATGCCTCTTTTTTCAGGGCATGCCAGAGGGCATTGTGATCGATCTCGATCTGCTGTGGCTCAGCGCCACCACCATAAACAATACCCGGTGTGCGACCGGTGATGCGGAGACGGCGGCTCGCACCCGTACCCTGCTTGGCGCGCTCAAAAGCGACGAATTTCATAGTTTCTACTCCAGGAGGAGTCCACCGCGACCAGTGTGACTCCGATTTAAAAAAGCTCAATACACATCATGTTTTGTGCTTGAGCCCACTTTTGCCCAAATCAGAAAGACTCTGCGAAACCTCTTATGAAGCTCTGCAGAAACCTCAAAAGAGGTTATCCTGATCCGAGAACAAACTCATGACTGAATCGCCTTTGGCAATACGCTGGATCGTCTCGGCGATCAGCGGCGCGACACTCAGTTGCCTAATTTTTCCGCAGGCGGATGCCGTCTGACTCAAAGGGATGGTGTTCGTGACCACCACTTCATCAAGCGCATCGCCATTGGTGATGCGCTCTATGGCGGGACCCGAAAAAATAGGGTGCGTGCAGTAGGCATAAACTTTTTTTGCGCCGCGTTCTTTCAAAACCTCAGCCGCTTTGACCAGGGTGCCAGCAGTGTCGATCATGTCATCCATGATGACGCAGTTGCGGCCATCAATCTCTCCAATCACGTGCATCACTTCGCTCACATTGGCTCGGGGACGACGTTTGTCGATGATGGCGAGGTCGCAATCGAGCTGCTTGGCCAGGGCGCGTGCGCGCACCACACCCCCCACATCGGGTGACACCACAATCAGGTCTTCATAGTTCTTCTGACGCAGATCGCCCAGCAAAACGGGGGACGCAAAAATATTGTCGACCGGAATATCAAAAAAGCCCTGAATCTGGTCCGCATGCAAATCCATGGTCAGAACACGGGCCACACCGACAGTCTGCAGCATGTTGGCGACGACCTTGGCCGTAATCGGGACACGGCTGGAGCGTGGGCGACGGTCTTGCCGCGCATAGCCGAAATAGGGGATCACGGCACTGATGCGTTCTGCCGATGCGCGCTTGAGTGCGTCCACCATGATGAGCAATTCCATCAGGTTATCGTTGGTCGGAGCGCAAGTGGACTGCACCACAAAAACATCCCTGGCCCGCACGTTTTGATTGATTTCGACGGTGACTTCACCGTCCGAGAATCTACCAACCGTCGCCGCTCCCAGTGAAATATTGAGGTAGCTGGCAATGTCCTCTGCCAAAGCCGGATTGGCATTGCCGGTAAAAACCATGAAATCAGGGGTATGGGGAGCCTGCATGAGTATTCCAGCGATTGAGTAGCGTTTGCGTCAGTACGTCCGGCGGCCGGCCCATACAACAAAATATTTGGCAGGGGAAGAAGGATTCGAACCTTCGCATGCTGGAATCAAAATCCAGTGCCTTAACCAACTTGGCGACTCCCCTACACGGGTTGGCAGCTAAGCGCTCCCAACCGACAACCTGTCGCTGACTGCCCAACCCACCAAGGGATGAACATCCAAACTGTTACATAACCTGACCTGAAAACCGCTTGGAGCGCCTCTCAGATCAACATCTTGCAACGTTTGTGCAAACACCGCGCTTCCAGAGCCTGTCATCCGACCACTGAGTCCATGCGATGCAAGCCACTCAAGGGCCTGGGTCACGCCGGGACAAAGTCTTTGGGCAACACTCTGCAGGTCGTTACGACCAAAACCGAATGCATTTGCAGCGAAGCCTGAAATTATAGCTGTTTCACTGTCCCTTTTAAGAGCCGGATCCGAGAAAATTAATCTTGTTTCGAGTCCCTCTACGGGCTTGACCACCAAAAAGCGACCTGAGGGCAGTACAACAGGGTCCATTTTCTCACCGATTCCTTCAACCCAGGCGTTGTGACCACCCAGAAAAAACGGGACATCGGCACCCAGTTGCAGCCCGATGCTGATTAGCTTTTCGAGTGAAAAGTTGAGCCGCCACAGACAGTTCAATGCCAACAGGGTCGATGCCGCATCGGAAGATCCACCGCCCATGCCCGCTTGCGCGGGAATGCATTTTTCGATCCCGATATGAACGCCTAAGGGGCTGCTGCTGGCAGCCTTCAGAGCCCGCGCAGCGCGCACAACAAGGTCATCAGGCGGCAAGGGCGTCGCAAGATCCTCTCGGCTGATTTGTCCATCGGCACGCAGGTCAAAATGCAGTGTGTCGCACCAATCAATCAGCATGAAGACCGATTGCAGCAAATGATAGCCATCGCTTCTCCTGCCTGTGATGTGCAAAAACAGGTTCAGCTTGGCCGGGGCGCAAATATCGTAGAGTGACTTCACTTTTCAAGCACCAGACGCAGTTCCGTCACGGGCGCGGGCTCTGTACGCCGGGCGGTGACCCGGCCATTAGCCAGTTGCGACAGGTCGGCACTCCAACCCGCCACACTCATGTTGTCTCCCGCCAGCCAGGCAAAGAGCGCCGCTACGGGTATCTCGGCGCCGACTGCCTGCTGGATCAAGGCGTCCAGCGATGCAAAAGAGCGAATGTCGCCATTGGTGCGCATAAAGGCCGTTTGGGCCGACCAGGAGAGCGCCGCGGCGGTCGTACCCAGAGGCGTGTACAGCGTCAACTCACCGGCCTGGGCGTTGCCAGTCAGCTCAAACGCGGCAGCAAAAGCCTGGGGCTGAGACTGTGCCTGATCGGACTCGACCCGAACCGCCAGCCGCCCGCGCCAAATTGAACGCTCAGACTGATTTGTGGTGCTGCCCCCCGCCGGGACTGCACAACCTGCTATAAACACAATAGCAAAAAAAACAGCCGCAAAACCAGTTATTCCACGCCGCATCACAAGGTCACGCGCAGGCGTTTCAGTGTTTCAAGCAGGGTTTCATTTTCGGCGTTGATTTCCAAGCCCTGCTTCCAGGTGCTCAGCGCCTGATCGCGCTGACCCAGGTTCCACAAGACCTCACCCAAATGAGCTGCAATTTCTGCATCCGGGCGGGCTTTGAATGCGGTCTCCAGAATGCGTTGAGCCTCGGCCAAGTTGCCACTGCGGAATTCAACCCAGCCCAGACTGTCGCTAATGAAGGGGTCACCTGGCGCATAGTCCAGCGCCTTCAAAACGAGCTGTTTGGCCTCGACCAAGCGAATGCTTCGCTCTGCCAGTGAGTAGCCTAATGCGTTGTAGGCATGGGGATCGTCGGGTTTGCCCGCGATGACACTGCGCAGCAGCTGTTCCATCTCGTCGAGCTTGCCCAGCTTTTCGGCCACCATGGCCAGGTCATAAGTGAGGTCGAAATCCCCGGGGTTGGTCGAAACAGCCTGGGCCAGAAGTTCATAGGCGGCCGGGTACTGCTTGCTGTCACGCAACAGTTGTGCTTCGGCACTTATTTTTAGCCGACCGTCTGCAGGAGACACCTCGGGTTGGCTGCGAATCAGTTGGCGCGCGTCTTCCAGCTTGCCCTGCCGCGCCAGGAGCGCGGCCCGGCGCAGTTGGGCATTGAGCCGGTCTTCTTGGCTGTCAATGCGTTGTAGCCACACATCGGCCTGAACAAAATCCTTTCTTTGCTCGGCAATTTGGGCCAAGGAAAGATAAGCCTGAGTCAAACCACGCTGCGCTTGCGGGCGCGGTGTTTCATTGCGCTGGGCCAATGTCCGATCCACAAATTGCTGCAGTGAGCGTTCGGCCACGGCGGGATGGCCCTCCTGTAATTCGAGTACGCCTCGTATCAGCCATGCCTCGGCATAGTCAGGTTTTTCAGAAGTCACAAGCTGCAGCTGCGTTGTCGCCTCAGCATAGCGCTGCGCGTCCAGCAAGACGCGCACATACAACATTCGCAGCTCGGGCCGCGGTTTACCTTCGAGGTATTTAGTCACAAGGGCTTCAGCTTGCGGCACTTTGGCACCCATCATGGCCAAGGCCAGCAAGACGGGATGCTCTGATTTGGCATCCAGCGCCTGGGCCTTGCGCGCCGCGCTCAATGCGCCGCTGGCGTCATCGGCATCAAGGCGCATGCGTCCGATAACGCTCCAGGCAGCAGCGCCGGTCCCTGGCGCGTTCAAGTAACCGGCCAGCGCTTGCTCAACCGTGCTGGCGGCCAGTTTCTTATCGGCCGCGCGGGCAAAGTAGCGTGCAAGACCCAAGATGGTGCTGACCCGCTCTTTGGCATCGCTTGTTGCAACCTCGCTCTTGAGCGGCTCCAGTGTCTCGCCAATACGGTTCAGACCAATCAATATTTGCAGGACGTAGCGATTGGCCTCGCGTGATGCGGGCTGCGCTTGTTTCCAGGCACGCGCGGCCAGCAACGCCGAGTCGCCCGAGCGTGCCTGCAATGCGATGTCAACAGCACGTTGGTAGAGTTTTGGATCATTCGTTTTTCGCGCCGCATCAAGGATCAGCGAGTAAGCGGCGCCGGGTTCACCGCCGCGGGCATTGAGTTCCCCCAACAACAATTGATAAAAGAGCTCGCTGCTGAGCGCTGAAGTCGTGGACTCAGCCGCTTTTCCAGACTGCGTTTGTGCATTCACACTCAACGCGCAAACGAGGGCGAGCAGCACGGGGAAACGACGGAAACGGTGAAAAGGCATCATAAGATGATAATAATCCATGCCACCCAAATTTCTTTGCCATGCCCGAATTGCCTGAGGTTGAAGTCACACGGTTGAGTTTTGCCTTCGAAATAGCAGGCGCAAAAGTCATTTCCGTGCGCATCGGCAAACCGTTGCGCTGGCCGTTGGGATGCTCTCCCGCCCAGTTGGCGGGGCGATCCGTGCAGACAGTGCGCAGACGTGGCAAGTACTTGTTGATTGATCTTGATCAAGGCTTGCTGCTTGTGCACTTGGGCATGTCCGGCAGCTTGAGTTTTGCCAGGCAATTGCCCCCCGCTGGCGTCCATGACCATTTTGAGATGGCAACCACTCTTGGCACGCTGCGACTCACTGACCCCCGCCGGTTTGGGGCGGTGGTTTACGCAATGGGTGAGGACGCGCCCGAAGCCCACAAACTTTTGGGCAAACTTGGCATGGAGCCTTTGTCTGACGATTTTGATGTTGACCGCTTTCATGACGAATTGAAGCGCCGCAGAGCGGCGATCAAGCAGGTATTGCTGGCGGGTGATACGGTGGTGGGCGTGGGCAATATTTACGCGTCAGAAGCCCTGTTTATGGCCGGCATTCGACCAACCCTGAGCGCTGCCCGACTGAGCCGGCCGCGCAGCGCCAGACTGCACGCAGCGATCCGGGATGTGCTGGCGCGCGCGGTGGCAAAGGGCGGCAGCACCCTGCGGGACTTTTCCAGCGCAAAGGGCGAGAACGGACATTTTCAGCTGGAAGCCATGGTTTATGCCCGACAAGGTCAGCCCTGCCGGGTCTGCGCAACGCCCATCAAATCCTTCCGACAGGGTCAGCGGTCGACGTTTTACTGCCCTCATTGCCAGAAAGCCTAGGCGTTGAAGCGCCGCTCGGTGCTATATTGAAACATTGCGCGGAGGCAATTTGGCAACTTCATTCAACGAACAATTTGATTTGCACGGCACGTGGCGGCGTGAGTTTGCCCTGCGCCTGAAGCTATTGGCCGAGTGGCTGAACGACCACGAACTACTCGACGCGGCCGTGGAAGAGCGCTTGCGCCGCCTGGAAGCCCAGGTGCGCGTCGACAAAGTCATGGTCGCGTTTGTGGGCGAGTTCTCGCGCGGCAAATCCGAGTTGATCAACGCCATTTTTTTTGCCGGCTACGGCCGGCGCATCATGCCCGCCAGCGCCGGGCGAACCACGATGTGCCCGACCGAGATGAGTTATGACGCGGACGTTCCACCCTGTCTGCGTCTGCTGCCGATTGAGACACGCCTGCAACCGCAAGCCTTGATGGAATGGCGCATGGTGCCCGAGAAATGGACGCGCATTGATCTGAACGTGCATGATCCAAAGCAGCTTGCGGAGGCTCTTGAGAAGGTGGCGGAAACCCGTCATGTGACACCGACCGAAGCCACAGCGCTTGGTTTTTGGCAGACCGAGACGCCCGAAGACAATCCGACGGTCAATGCGCAAGGCCTGGTGGAAGTCCCCAAATGGCGGCATGCCTTGATCAATATTGCGCATCCTTTATTGAAACAGGGCCTGGTGATTCTGGACACGCCAGGCCTTAACGCCATCGGCGCCGAACCTGAACTGACGGTCAGCCTGATTCCACAGGCCCATGCCGTCGTTTTTATTCTGGGCGCAGACACCGGCGTCACCAAGTCGGACCTTGCCATCTGGCGTGAGCACCTGGTGGATGATTCGATCGATGCAAGTTCGCGGCTGGTGGTTCTCAACAAGATAGACACTTTGTGGGACGCCCTGAGTTCACCCGCTCAGGTGCAGGCGCAGATTGAGCGCCAGCAGGCTTCAACCGCCGAAATATTGGGCATCCCCAGGCAGCAGGTGATCCCGGTGTCCGCGCAAAAGGGCTTGGTGGCCAAGGTGACAGACGATTCGGCTTTGCTGGAACTCAGCTGTCTATCCACGCTTGAAGATGCGCTTAGCCGGGGCATCATGGGGCAACGGCAGAAAATGTTGGGTTCAGCCATCTTCAGCGGTATTTCAGATTTACAGGCCGAAACAGGCCGCGTTATTCACATGCGCAGACGTGACCTGACAGAGCAACTGATGGAGCTTGAGGGTCTGCAGGGCAAAAACTCAGCCGTGATCAAAAACATGCGGTCCCGCATTTCGCAGGAGCAAACCGAGTTTGATCTGGGCGGCGCGAAAATTCATGCGGTACGTTCGGTCCACCTGAAACTGCTGCGTGAAGTATTCAGTCTTCTGGGGCCGACAGCACTCAAGAAAGAAATGGCCCAGCTCACCCAGGTATTGCAACAAAAGGGCATCAAGCTGGGCGTCAAACGCGCCTATGGCGACACCTTTGAGCGGCTGCGCAACAACCTGCGGCAAGTGCAATCCATCAGCGCTGAAATCCAGGTCATGCTGGCAGCAACGTTTCGACAATTGAACGGCGAATACGGGTTTTCATTGCAGGCGCCAACCGAACCTGCCTTGGACGGTTATCTGCACGATCTTGATCTGGTGGAACGCAGCCATCTCCAGTACTTGAGTCTTGGCAACACGTTCAGGCTGGCGCAGCCTGAATTTGCAGATCGACTGGTGCGTGCCCTGTCCAACCGTCTGCGCACCATCCATGAAACGGCGTTGGGAGACCTTGAGTTGTGGAGCAAAGCGGCGGCGGCCCAACTCGATGTTCAGTTACGCGAGCGGCGGCGCAACTTCAATCGGCGACTGGAAGCAATTGATCGAATTCAACAGGCCTCCGGTGGACTCGGTGAGCGCATTGATGAAATTCAGGCGCAAAAAAACAACTTGAATCAACTCAACACCAAACTGTCAGAGCTAACCGGCTATCTGATGACGGCGACCGACCCGGCTCGGTGCGCGGTGACTGATGTCGCTGATGCAAGTGATGTCATTGAGCTGGTTTGACAAGCTTGAATGAAAGCGTGGTAACGGATTTCGCCACTCAGGTGGTGCGCTGGCAAAAGACCCATGGCCGCCATGATTTGCCATGGCAGAACACCCGCGATCCGTACCGGGTCTGGTTGTCTGAAATCATGCTGCAACAGACGCAGGTGGCGACCGTGCTGGATTATTTCCCCCGCTTTCTGGAACGATTCCCGAGCGTTGAATCGCTGGCCGCAGCAGCGCTTGATGACGTCTTGGGTTTATGGAGTGGCCTGGGCTATTACACCCGCGCCCGCAACCTCCATTTGTGCGCCGGGGCGGTCATGAGATTGCATGGTGGCTTTTTCCCCCAAACGGCCCAGTTGCTTCAAACACTGCCGGGTATTGGTCGCTCGACGGCCGCAGCCATTGCATCCTTGTGCTTTGGTGAACGGGTGGCCATTCTGGATGGCAACGTCAAGCGCGTGCTCACGCGCGTGCTGGGCTTTGACAGCGACCTGGCGTCAGTGGCCAACGAGCGACGGCTTTGGGATGAGGCGTCGCGAATGTTGCCGCTACGCGACCTGACGCATGCCATGCCGCGCTACACGCAGGGATTGATGGACTTGGGTGCCACGGTTTGTACCGCCAAAAAACCAGACTGCGCAGTCTGCCCGCTGGCCCGGTCTTGTGTGGCGCGGGGTCTGGGTCGGCCCGAGTCCTACCCGGTGAAGACGCGCAAACTCAAGCGCAGTTCACAGGCGATCTGGTTGTTATGGGCTCAAGGCGAAGATGACTGCGTGTGGCTGAGCCAGCGGCCGACCCCTGGGGTCTGGGCGGGGCTTTACTGCTTGCCATGGTTCGACCAGCGCGAGGCCCTGGAGGCGGCGGTTCCCGAGCGTTATCGCACCGCATTGCATGACACGCCTTCTTTTGTCCATGTCTTGACTCACAAGGACCTGTATCTGCATCCGGTTCAGGTGCAAATGCCGGGCTCTGCCCTGGCGTCGTCGCAGGGGCGGTGGATGAGCGCAGATGAGTGGCCGCGCTTGGGCTTGCCGGCCCCCGTTAAAAAATTGCTACTCCAGGGTTAACGGGCTGACTTCAAGTTCCCGGTGCCGAATCAAAGTCATCCACTGGTCGCCAAACAGCTCCGCCAATTTTTCTACGAGGTAGACCGAACGGTGCTGGCCACCGGTGCAGCCAATGGCTACCGTGACGTAGCTTCGGTGGTCCCGTGCCAGTGCGCCAAGCCATTGGTTCAAGAACTTCTGAATGTGCTCCAGCATGAGCGCGACGTCTGCCTGCTCCTTCAAAAAGTCAGCCACTGGCATGTCCCGCCCGGTCAGCTGGCGCAACTCGGGCTCGTAGTGCGGGTTCGGCAACATGCGCACATCGAACACATAGTCGGCATCACCCGGAATACCGCGCTTGAAGGCGAAAGACTCGAACACCAGTGTCAATTGCTCACCAGTCGTGGAGATCAGTGACTTGACGTAGCCCTGCAACTTCGACGGCCTGATGATGCTGGTGTCGATGACGTGAGCGTTTTCCCGCAGATCAGCCAGCAGTTCACGCTCGAGCTCAATGGCGTCCACCAGTGCGCGCCGCTGGTCGAGCGGGGAGTGATCGGAGGTGGCCTGTGACAGCGGGTGCTTGCGCCGGGTTTCCGAATAACGTCGCACCAGCGTTCCGGTTGTGGCATCCAGAAACAAGGACTTGACCATGACACCCTGCGCCCGCAGGGTCGCAAGCTGCTCGGGTACCAAGGGCAGCGACGAAGCCGTGCGAACGTCCATCGCAATGGCGACCCGTTTGGTTTGATGCATCTTCTGCAACGCAACGAATGGCAAAAAAAGTTCGGGCGGCAAGTTATCGACACAAAAAAAGCCAGCGTCTTCCAACGCGTGCAGTGCCACCGACTTGCCCGAGCCCGACATGCCGGTAATCAGGACAATCTGCAAATTATCGGCTTCGGACTTCATCGAATGATTCCCCTGTTTGCAGCATTTCCCTGGCGTGCGCCAGCGTCGTGCCTGACAGGCGCTCGCCACCCAACATGCGCGCCACTTCTGCCACCCGTTGTTCACCCTGCACAGCAAGGACTGAACTCATCGTCGACTTGCCCTGCAATTGTTTGGCCACCACCCAATGGTGGTCCGCACAGGCAGCGACCTGAGGCAGATGGGTCACCGCCAGCACCTGCCGGTCAACACCCAATTGCTGCATGAGGCGACCGACGGTCTCGGCCACAGCGCCACCCACGCCAGCGTCCACCTCGTCAAAAATAAGCGTCTGTGCGGTGCCAAGCCGGCTGGTCGTGACCGCGATCGCCAGCGCCATACGGGACAGCTCACCGCCAGAAGCCACTTTGTTGACCGGTCGGGGCGTACTGCCCGCATGCCCGGCCACCAGAAAGCTGACCTCTTCCAGGCCACTTTGCGTCGGCTGAGCAGAAGCTTGCAGTGCCACTTCGAACCGGCCCCCTTGCATACCCAGGCCCTGCATAGCCTGGGTGATGGCTGCGGCCAGCCGCGGAGCGGCTTTAGCGCGCGCCTTGGAGAGCTGCCGGGCCTGCTGCATATAGGCGCCCAGAGCCGCCTCGCACGCGGCTTCCAGCCCGGCCAAATCGCCGGCAGCATCGAGCTTTTGCAGTTCCTGTTTCCAGGACAGCAGCAAATCAGGCAACTCCGCCGGGTCTCTGCGGTAGCGTCTGGCCAAGGACAGCCACAAGGCCATGCGCTCATCGAGTTCGCCCAGGCGCTGGGGGTCAAGCTCGGTCTTGCGCAGGTAGCCCCGCAGGCAATGAACCGTGTCTTCCACCTGTGCCAGACTTGAGGTCAAAACCTCCGTCAGCCCTTTGAAATAGGGCTCAAGGTGCTCCTGCTGTTGCAGCAACTGGCAGGCGTCATGCAGCGCCACCAGAGCGCCGCCGTCATCGTCAGAACCCAGCGTCTGCAAGGCGCCTTGGGCAGCATCCAACAGGGCTTGCGCATGGGACAGTCGGCCGTGTTCTGTGTTGAGCTCAATCCACTCGTGCGGCTGCGGCGCCAGCTTTTCGACTTCACCAATTTGCCACGCCAGTCGCTCGCGCTCACGCTCTAACGACTCTTGCGCGCCATGGGCTTGCGCCAGATCGGTCTGCGCTTGACGCCACCGTTGCCACAGAGTTGCCAGGGCGGCAGATGAAACCTGGGCGTAGGCGTCCAGCAAGCCCCGTACAGCCTCCGGTCGGGTCAGACTTTGCCAGGCGTGCTGCCCATGAATATCAAGCAGTTGCTCTCCCACCGCCCGCAACTGGGTGGCCGTGGCCGGGCTGCCGTTGATCCAGGCGCGGCTTTTACCCTGGGCGTCCACGGTACGTCGCAACAAGAGGCTGTCACCGATTTCAAAGCCCGCAGTTTCAAGCCAAAGCGCCAGGTCAGCCGTCGCGTCGAACTCGGCGCTGACATCGGTGCGATTCGTGCCTTCGCGGATCACCCCAACATCGGCCCGGCCGCCGGTGACCAACTGCAGCGCGTCAATCAGGATCGACTTGCCGGCACCGGTTTCGCCGGTGAGAACGGTGAAACCGTCAGCCAGATCGAGGTCGAGCTCGCGAACAATCACAAAATCACGCAAGACAATACGTTTGAGACTCACAGTCAGGCCACTCCTTCATTCCAGTGCAATTTTTGGCGCAGGGTGTCAAAGTAGGACCAGCCTCTGGGGTGCAAAAAGCGCACATTGTGTTCGGAGCGTGTCACCACGATGCGGTCCCCTCGCAGCAGCGAGGCCAGCGATTGCGTGTCAAAACTGGCGCTGGCATCCCGTCCCGATATTATTTCTATAGCAATCTCTGTAATGTTGGCAAGGACTATGGGCCTATTTGACAAGGTATGTGGCGCAATGGGCACCAGAACCCAGCCCGGAATGGAAGGGTGCAGCAGCGGCCCGCCGGCTGACAGCGAATAGGCGGTGGAGCCGGTCGGTGTGGCAATGATCAGGCCGTCGGCGCGCTGATTCGCCACAAAGTGGCCATCCACTTCAACCCGCAACTCGACCATCCCGGAGGTAGCGGCCCGATTCACCACCACATCGTTCATGGCCAGGGCGTCATAAACACAGCGCCCGTCACGCATCACCCTGGCGTGCATCAGGCTGCGATGATCTTCTTCGAACTCACCGCGCAGCATCGGCGCCAGCGTGGATGCGTAACCGTTCAGCGGGATGTCTGTGATGAACCCCAGCCGCCCCTGGTTGATGCCAATCAGGGGCACGCCAAACCTGGCGAGTTGGCGGCCAATGCCCAGCATGGTGCCGTCGCCGCCCACCACCAAGCCAAGATCACATTTCGCGCCGATGGCGTCGACATTCAGTACCGGGTAGCCGGAAATGCCCATGTTGTGTGCGGTGTCGTGCTCAAAAACCACCTCGCAACCCTGTGCACCCAAAAAATGGGCAATGTCTTCCAGCACCCGACGCGAGGACGCGCCTGATGCGCCCGATGCCACCGTCTGGTATTTACCTATCAGCGCCACGTGCCGGAATTTTGATTTCATTGGCAAATTACATCACTAAAATGCCCCCATGCTCGATGACCGTGCCAAGTTGTTATTGAAAGCGCTGGTTGAGCGCTATATCGCCGATGGGCAACCAGTGGGTTCGCGCACGCTCTCGAAAGCCTCGGGGCTGGAACTGTCACCTGCCACCATCCGCAATGTGATGTCTGATCTGGAAGATTTGGGCTTGATTGTCAGTCCGCACACCTCGGCCGGACGTATTCCGACGGCGCGCGGCTACCGCCTGTTTGTCGACACCATGCTGACGGTGCGCCAGGAGCAGTTCGCGGCCCACGTCCTGGCGCCCGATCAGCCGCAAAAAGTGATTTCCAACGCAGCCAACCTGCTGTCAAGCCTGTCCCAGTTTGTCGGCGTGGTCATCGCACCGCGCCGCTCCTCCGTGTTTCGCCACATTGAATTCTTGCGCTTGTCCGAGCGGCGCCTGCTGGTCATCATCGTCTCGCCCGAGGGTGACGTGCAAAACCGGGTGATTTTCACCGAGACGGACTATTCACAGGCGCAATTGGTTGAAGCCGCCAACTACCTGAACAGTCATTACGTCGGGCTGGCCATAGAGCAGGTTCGAGAGCGATTGAAAAACGAGGTGGAATCACTTCGCTCGGAAATTGCCAGCCTGATGCAGGCGGCCGTGGCGGTCAGTTCCGAGGCTATGTCGGAAACGCAGGACGAAGTGGTTATTTCGGGCGAGCGAAACCTGCTGGCAGTGACTGATTTTTCCAATGACATGGGTCACCTGCGCCGCGCATTTGATCTGTTTGAACAAAAAGCGCAGCTCATGCGCTTGCTCGATATTGCCGGTCAGGCCGAGGGGGTGCGCATCTTCATCGGCGGCGAAAGCCAGGTGGTCCCCTTCGAGGATCTGTCCATCGTCAGCGCACCGTACGAAGTGGACGGCCAGGTCGTCGGCACCCTGGGCGTCATTGGGCCAACACGCATGGCCTACGACCGCATGATCCAGATTGTGGACATTACGTCGAAATTGGTCAGCAACGCCCTGAGCTACCACAAGTAGGCCCTTACAATCTGCGCTTCGGGCCTCTAGCTCATGTTGGTTAGAGCAGCGGACTTAAAGTGGTTTTTTCCTCAGCCTCAGTCACTGAGAGTGGAACAAACAGATTGGGTTGCCTAGGCGCAAGTTAACTCTGCCCCTTGGTAGAACTGCTCAAAGTCGGGGAAACCTCTGGTGAACAATTACCGTGGCAATCCCGAGCGAAGCTCTTCTTTGGGAGAGAACGTGTAGAGACTGTACGGGCAGGTCGTAAAGACAAGAGACAGTCCAGACCACAAACCCGAAAGGGGCGACGAAAGTCGTAGTTGGTAAGCATAATCCGTTGGTGCCGTGTTCGACTCACGGGAGGCCCACCAAAAACAGCGCCGCAGTGTGATTCCACACTGCGGCGTTCTTGCGTCAGGCGTCGGTGAACAAAAGCGCCATCCGCACGGCGACCTGAGCAACAAATTTATGACAAATTTGGCTGCAGCCCCCGTTAAATATACGTATATAGCTATCTTTTTTGCAGCAAATCTGCAATCGCACGCGGATAAATGAGATGCTCCTGGGTGAGCACACGGCCCGCCAGCCTGTCTGCCGTATCACCCGGCAGCACCGGCACCGCGGCTTGCGCCAGGATCGGGCCGTGATCGAGTTCCGCGGTGACCTGATGCACGGTGGCCCCGACCACCTTGCAGCCCGCATCCAGCGCGCGCTGATAGGTGTGCAAACCCGCAAAGGCCGGCAGCAGCGACGGGTGGATGTTGAGCAAGCGCCCGGTATAGCGACCCACAAATGCGGGCGTGAGAATGCGCATAAAGCCCGCCAGCACCACCAGCGCGGGCTGCTCTGGCGCGTCAAAGCGGTCAATGATTTGGACCAATGCCGCGTCAAACGCCTCACGCGAAGCAAAAGCCTGGTGCTCCAGCACCTCGGTGGCAATACCGTGTTCACGCGCAAAAGCCAGTCCCCCGGCCGAGGCCTTGTTGCTGATAACGGCCGCCACCCGGGCCCCAAACTTGTCCTGCCAACCCTCGCGCTGCGCTGTCTTTACGATGGCGGCCATGTTGGAGCCGCTGCCTGAGATCAAAATAACGATGTTTTTCATATCGGCCCGAATTATGACCTTGACCCCTTCCCCCTTGATCACCCCCCTCGCCCCCTCAACGCCCTCGCCTGTTCTGACCCCGATCGAGGCGCGGGTGCTCGGCACCCTGATGGAAAAAGCCCGCACCGTGCCTGACAGCTACCCGCTCACGCTCAACACGCTGCTGCTGGGCTGCAACCAGAAGTCCAGCCGCGAGCCGCTGATGGAGCTCAGTGAGGCCGACGTGGCCGGTGCCCTGAACACGCTGAAAGAGGCCCATCTGGTGCGCGAAAGCAGTGGCTCGCGCACCACACGCTTTGAACACAACTTTCAACGCGGTATCGGGGTCTACGAACAGGCCGCCGTGCTGCTGGGACTGTTGATGCTGCGCGGCCCGCAAACGGCGGGGGAACTGCGCCTGAACACCGAACGCTGGTACAAATTCGCCGACATTTCCTCGGTCGAGGGCTTTCTGGAAGAGTTGCAAGACCGCGCCGCTGAAAAAGGGGGCCCGCTGGTGGTCAAACTGGCGCGTGGACCCGGCACTCGGGAGCAACGCTGGGCGCACCTGCTGTGCGGCCCGGTGGATGCGACGCAAACCGGGCTTGGCCGCTCGTCTGAAGGCCTGCCCGGCAACACCGCAGAACGCCTGGAACGACTCGAGTTGGAACTGGCCAACTTGCGTGAAACGGTGCAAAAGCTGTGCGCCGAGTTGGGCGTTTCTCCTCCTGAACCGGTCTAGGCAAAGCCTGACGCCAGGTGAAAGATTTGCGGCGGCTGGCTGGGAAAAAGTTCCGCGCGCTCGCCTACATCGTGCAGCAAACGCTGATGCTCCTTTTTGACCACCGCATAGCATTCACACACGCGGGTCTCCAAGCCCGCGCGGTCAAGCACGGTGATATGGCCGCGGTAATAACGAATGAGACCCGCTTGCTGCAAATGCCCGGCGGCCTCGGTGATGCCTTCACGGCGCACACCGAGCATGCAGGCGATATGTTCATGCGTCATGGTCAATTCATTTGAGGGCAAACGGTCGAGCGTTGACAGCAGCCAGCGACACAGTTGCTGCTCCACCGAATGATGCCGATTGCAGACCGCCGTTTGGGATAGCTGCGTCATCAGCGCCTGGGTGTAGCGCAGCAACAAGTGCTGCATCACCCCGGCACGGCGCCCGCCGGTGCGACGGAGTTCCTGCATCAGCACTTGCTCCTTCAGTCGGTAGCCATAGCCGCCGACACAGACGACGGCCGCTGTCGGGGTGGCATGGCTGCCCATGACAAGCGTAGTGCCAATAACGCCCTCACAGCCCACCCAAGCAATATCGGCCGTTGCGCCGCTCTCGGTCACGCAGTTCAGGGACACGATGGCACTTGTCGGGAAATAGACATGCCGCAGGGCTTGCCCGGATTCATAAAGAACTTCACCCTGCAACATCGCAACCAACTCCAGTTCCGGCGCAATGCGCGCGAACTCGACCGCCGACAAGGCAGCGAGCAGATGGTTTTGATTGCGGTTGAGCGCGGTATCCAAATGCGGTCTCCAAATGTTCAATGCAACGGCATGCACGTCATGCACACAAAATATCCGAATCGCGCCCTCTGTGCATTAATGTCACGCAGGGACAGGATCGCGGGAAATACCCACTGTGCTCAAGCCAGTCCTTGCGAGCCTTGCGTATTGTCAAGATTCCAGCAACCAGGCAAGTACAGGCGTCGCTCGGAACAGATGGTCGATGGCAGCGGAAATTTGAGAAAATTGTGTGCTGAACTCGACGTGTCACCACCTGGACAGGTCAAATCGAACGATCGTGCTAAAACCCGATTTCGGTGAAGACTAACTTGTACTCAAGTTATGTCGGAACCAAGAATACGGCTTATTTGGAGACTCCCCTATGGATTTGGCCTTTACCCCTGAAGAGCAGCAGTTTCGTGAAGACATACGCACCTGGGTGCGCGCGAACCTGCCCACTGATATTTCACACAAGGTGCACAACGCCCTGCGCCTGAGCCGTGACGACCTGCAACGTTGGGGCAAGATTCTGGGCAAAAAGGGCTGGCTCGGTCACGCTTGGCCCAAGTCCTTTGGCGGCCCCGGCTGGAGTTCGATCCAGAAGCACTTGTTTGAAGAAGAATGTGCCCTGGCCGGTGCGCCGCGCGTGCTGCCGTTTGGCCCGGTGATGGTGGCGCCAGTCATCATGGCGTTTGGCACGCCGGAGCAGCAGCAGCGCTTTTTGCCCGGCATTGCCAGTGGCGAGGTGTGGTGGAGCCAGGGCTACAGCGAGCCCGGCGCGGGCTCCGACTTGGCATCGGTCAAGACCAAAGCCGAGCGTCAGGGCAACAAATACATCGTCAACGGCCAGAAGGCCTGGACCACGCTGGGCCAGTACGGCGAATGGATTTTCTGCCTGGTGCGCACCAGCAATGAAGGCAAACCGCAAACCGGCATCAGCTTCCTGCTGATCGACATGAAGTCCCCCGGCGTCACCGTGCGCCCGGTGGTGCTGCTCGACGGCGAGCCGGAAGTCAACGAGGTCTTTTTCGACAACGTCGAAGTGCCGGTGGAGAACCTGATCGGTGAAGAAAACAAGGGCTGGACCTACGCGAAACACCTGCTCTCGCATGAGCGCACCAACATCGCCGACGTGAACCGCACCAAGCGCGAGCTGGAACGCCTCAAACGCGTTGCCAAGGCCGAAGGCGTCTACAACGACGTGCGCTTTCGCGACGAAATCGCCAAGCTTGAAGTGGACGTGGTGGCGCTCGAAATGCTGGTGCTGCGCGTGCTGGCGGCAGAGAAGTCGGGCAAGAACTCGCTCGACATTGCAGGCCTCTTGAAGATACGCGGCAGCGAGATTCAGCAGCGCTACAGCGAGCTGATGATGCTCGCCGCTGGCCCCTATGCACTGCCCCTGATCCAGGAGGCAATGGAAGCCGGCTGGCAAGGCGACTATCCCGGTGCGGCCGCCTGGTGCGCGCCGCTGGCTTCCTCCTACTTCAACCTGCGCAAGACCACCATTTACGGCGGCAGCAATGAAGTGCAGCGCACGATCGTGGCCCAGACCGTTCTCGGCTGAAGCCGCGGAACTCCAAAACAAGACAGGTGACCAACATGGATTTCGATTTCACAGACGACCAGGAACAATTACGCGACGCCGTGCGCAAATGGGTTGACAAGGGCTACAGCTTTGAGCGCCGCCGTACCACCGTCAAGGCCGGTGGCTTTTCACGCGACGCATTGCGTGAAATAGCCGAGCTGGGCCTGTGCGGCCTGTACATCCCGGAGCAATATGACGGCATGGGCATGGGCCCGGTCGAGGGCATGGTGGTGATGGAAGAGCTCGGGCGCGGCGTCGTGCTGGAGCCCCTCAACCAGAGCCTGATCGCGGGCGGCGTGCTCAGCGGCTACGCACCGCAGGCCGTCAAATCCGCCTGGCTGCCAAAAATAGCCAGCGGCGAAGCGCTGGTGGTGCTGGCGTACCAGGAACGCGCCGCTCGCTACCGCCTCGATATCTGTGAGGCAAAAGCGGCTCCAGCCCCCGTCGGATATACGCTGACAGCTACCAAAAGTATAGTTCCAGCAGGTGATCAAGCCGACGCCTTCATGGTGCCTGCCCTGCTCGACGGCCATTTGGCCTTGTTTCTGGTGGAGCGCAGCGCCAGCGGCGTCAGCACCCAAGGCTACGGCACCCAGGACGGCAGCCGGGCGGCCGAAGTGAGGCTGCAAAATGCCCCCGCCACGCTGATCACGCTGGACGGCTTGAGCGCGCTGGAGCACGCGGTGGACATCGGCATTGCTAGCGCCTGTGCCGAAGCAGTTGGCGTGATGGACAAAACGCTGGCGATCACCGCCGAGTACATGAACACGCGCAAGCAGTTTGGCGTGGCCATCGCCAGCTTCCAGGCGCTGCGGCACCGCGCTGCGGACATGAAAATGCAGCTCGAGCTGGCACGGTCCATGAGTTTTTATGCCGCGCTCAAACTCAATGCCCCCGCGCCCGAGCGCCGTGCCGCAATGGCGCGTGCCAAGTACCAATTGGGCAACTCCATGCGTTTTGTTGGCCAGCAGGCGGTGCAACTGCACGGCGGCATTGGCGTCACCGACGAATACATCGTGAGCCATTACTTCAAGAAACTGACCCAACTGGAAATGACGTTTGGCGACAGCCTGCACCATCTGGGTGAGGTATCAGAGCGGATGCAGGACACGGCAGGGGTGTTTGCTTAAGCCGTGCCGCGTTCCCGTCATGACACGAGGGTCAAGTGATCCAGACCTTTTAATCCGGAATCACGGCGCCAATCACCGCGCCGGTCGCCTGGACACCGGTCGTCACGACGGTTGCAGCCACCGTCACGACCGCATCGGCAACGGCCACGACTGCACACCCGGAGCACATCAGAACGGTGATGACGACCACGATTTTTCCCACTGCATCGACAACTCGTCTCATTTCGATTCTCCGGCTATTTGAGTTGTGATTATCGGGCGTCGCTGCTCTTGCGCTTGCGCGTTCGTGCCATAAACTACAAGCGAATGTTTCATTTTTTACAGCCGGGGAAATAACATGTTCAAAGGAATTCTCATCACCAAGGACGATGCCGGCTACAAGGCCGCGCTTCAGACCATCGACGAGGCCGTGCTGCCTGCCGGCGATGTCACGATCCAGGTCGAGTGGTCAACGCTCAATTACAAGGACGCGCTGGCGATCACCGGAAAATCACCGGTGGTTCGTCGCTTTCCCATGGTCCCAGGCATCGATTTCGCGGGTACCGTGCTTGAAAGCACCAACGCAGCCTGGCAGGCGGGCGACAAGGTCATACTGAACGGCTGGGGTGTGGGCGAAACCCACTGCGGGGGTCTGGCTGAAGTAGCGCGCGTCAAGGGCGAGTGGCTGCTTGCTCTGCCGAACAGCTTCACAACACGCCAGGCCATGGCCATCGGCACCGCCGGCTATACCGCCATGCTTTGCGTCCTGGCACTGGAAAAGCATGGCATCGAGCCGTCCGATGGTGAGATTCTCGTCACCGGCGCCAACGGTGGTGTGGGCAGCGTCGCCGTCGCCTTGCTTGCCAAGTTGGGCTACACGGTTGTCGCGTCAACGGGGCGCAGCGCCGAGGCCGATTACCTCAAGGCGCTGGGCGCAAGCCAGGTCATCGATCGCAGCGAACTCTCAGCACCCGGCAAGCCCATCGGCAAGGAGCGCTGGGCAGGGGTGATTGATACCGTCGGGAGCCATACGCTGGCCAATGCCTGCGCCACCACCCAATACCGCGGTGCGGTAGCCGCTTGCGGACTTGCGGGTGGCATGGATTTCCCGGCCACGGTGGCGCCCTTCATCCTGCGCGGCGTGACCCTGTATGGCATCGACAGCGTCATGGCCCCGCTCAAGGTTCGTCAAGAAGCGTGGCAGCGGCTCACCCGCGACCTCGACATCACCAGGCTCGAAGCCATCACCCGTGAAATAGGGCTTTCGCAAGCCATCGCCGTGGCAACAGAATTACTGGACGGCAAAGTGCGCGGTCGAGTTGTGGTTGATGTGAAGCGTTAAGAGGAAGCCGGCTGCAAAGCCCAATATCCCGCAAAAATATCGCTTATTCCGGATTGATTACAAATGACCCTGCGCATCAGCCTCTACGTCATCGCCGCCTCCCTCATGGGGGCTCATTTCTTCAGGATGGGCAACTTCCTTGTGCTTGGCCTGTGTTTGGCCACACCCCTGCTGTTTTTTTACAAAAGCCGCTGGAGTCTTTTTTTGTTGCAGCTCGCGGCCTATTGCGCAACCGCGAGCTGGCTGGGCACAGCCGTTTCACTGGTCCAGTTTCGGCAGCAAATCGACCGGCCCTGGACGGCTGCCGCCATTATTCTGGCTTCCGTCGCCTTGTTCACGCTGATGACGGGCGTGCTGCTGAACGCCCGCAGCATGCGTGAGCGTTACCCTTTCTAGCCCGTTCCAACACTCGAAATAGCGCTGGTCAAAATCCATCTGGCTATAATTTGTCATGCAGCCTTACAGATAAATTGGAGCCTTGATGATCGATCCGCTGGAGCGGCCCTCTTCTCTTGTGGAGCGGGTCGTACACAAACTACAGACCGAGATTCAGTCAGGGGTCTATCCAGCCAACACACGGTTGCCGGCCGAGCAAACGCTGGCCGACAACTTCAAGGTCAGCCGCCCGGTCATCCGGGAGGCCATTGCCCGGCTCAAGGTCGATCAGATTCTGGTGACGCGCAAAGGGTCGGGGGCCTATGTGTCAGACAACCCGGTGGGCAACGCCTACCGGCTGGCGGACAGCAGCCAGGCGGGTGGGCGAGATATCAATTTTCAGCACGTCTTTGAGTTGCGTTATTGGGCCGAATGTGCAGCGGCCGAACTCGCGGCGCTGCGGCGCACCCCGAACGATTTGCTGGCCATGCGCTGCGCGCTGGATGACATGGATCGCAGCGCGGGCGATTTTGCGGCCGCCGGTGTGGCCGACCTTGCCTTTCACCGGGCCATCGCAATTGCCACCGGCAACCCGTATTTCTCGGGTTTTGTTGACTTTCTGGCGCACCAGTTGCTTGAAACCCGGCGCCTGGCGTGGGAAAACTCGGCGCAGCGCGCGGTCGGGCCATCGCCCGCGCAACAGGAGCACCGCTTGATTCTGGCGGCCATCGTCGCCGCTGATCCGAACGTAGCGCGCGAAGCGGCGCGCGCGCACCTGCTGGCCGCCTCGAAGCGGCTTGGATTGACGCTATCGTTCAAGGCACTGGCGTCCTCCATATATCCGCCGGAACAGCCCGCGCATGGAACGCGTTGACTGCGTCGTGATCGGTGCCGGCGTGGTGGGCCTGGCGGTGGCGCGCCGCCTGGCGCAGGACGGGCGCGAGGTGATGGTGCTGGAGGCTGCCCACAGCATCGGCACCGGCACCAGTTCCCGCAACAGCGAGGTGATTCATGCCGGCATTTACTACCCACCCAACTCCTTGAAGGCAACCCTGTGCGTGCGGGGCAGGCAGTCGCTCTACGCCTATTGCGAAAGCCGCGCCATTCCCTATCGGCGCTGCGGCAAACTCATTGTGGCAACCGATGCCGGGCAGTTAAGCGCGCTGCAAGCCTTGCGGGAAAAGGCCGATGCCAATGGGGTGTTTGATCTGCAGAGCTTGACGGCCGCGCAGGTCAAGACCATGGAGCCCGATATTTTTTGTCTGGCTGCGCTGCTGTCACCCAGCACCGGCATCATTGACAGCCATGCCTTCATGCTGCAACTGCAAGCCGATGCCGAGCAGGCCGGTGCCTTGTTCGCCTTTCAGTCGGCCGTTGAGGGTGGCGAGATCACGTCCGACGGCATCGTCCTGCGCGTCGAGGGCGCCATTGAGCCCCTGCTGGCCCGCAGCGTCATCAATTGCGCCGGCCTGCAGGCGCAGCAGGTGGCCGCGCGCCTGGTCGGCCTGCCCGCAGCCAGCATTCCCCCTTTGTTTTATGCCAAGGGCAACTATTTTTCATTCAGCGGACGGGCGAACTTTTCGCATCTGATTTATCCGATGCCTGAAGCTGGGGGACTGGGCATCCATCTCACGCTGGACTTGGGCGGACGACCACGCTTTGGCCCGGATGTGCAATGGGTATCAAGAATTGACTACGCCGTGGACCCAGCTAGGCTGGCCACCTTTCAAAAACAGATCCGCCATTACTGGCCGGGTGTGGACGCGGGCACTTTGCAGCCCGACTATGTCGGCATCCGGCCCAAACTGGCGGCGCAGGGCGCACCGGCCGCAGATTTCCGAATTGACGATCACACCCGGCATGGCATCCCGGGCCTGGTCAATCTGTTTGGCATCGAATCGCCCGGACTCACCGCCGCGCTGGCCATTGCCGACCATGTGGCGCAAAGCCTGAAGGTCTGAGCGCCCGAGTAGCGGCGGCGCCTGCCAACCCGGCGCTGAGCCGGCCAAGCCAGTTCAGCGTGAATCCCTTTGCCCGCAGCGTTCTATCCAGCTTGTGCGTGACGCATTGCCTCTTTTTGAAAAGCATCGACCAGCCGAATGCGAGAAGACCCCTGGTTCCAGATCAAGCCGATCTCCCGGTTTTGGTGGGGTCGTGAAAGCGGAATTTTTTTTAGCGAGAGACCTTGTGGCCACGGCGGGGCCCAGTCCGGGATCAAAGACACGCCTAAATTCTGATCCACCATGACGGCAATCGCGTCCAGCGCATCCAGTTCAAACCGGACTTTCGGGGCCAAGCCTGCCTGCTGCAAATAGCGTTCCGCCAGGTAACCGCCCCATTGATTTTTGTCGTAGCTGATAAAGGGGTGACTCATTAAAAGAGCATGGGGGTCGTCTTGCGTGGTCGTGGTCGAGGCGATGACGATCAATGGCTCTTTTCTCAGATTGACCCAGTCCAGCACTTTCGGAATGGGAAACCCCGGCTTGACAATGATGGCGGCATCCAGATCGCCATTGTGAACACGTCGATACAGACGTTCCGAGGAACCGGGCTCGATGAAAACTTCAATTTTTGAATGTAATCTGACCAGTCGTCCGAGAATGTGCGGAATCATCCCGGTCAGGGCGGTTGCGATGGCGCCAATCCTGAGTTCACCAGAGAGATTTTCGTGGTCGACCACAAAACGCAGGTCGTTGAAATCTCTTAAAACACTTCGGGCCCGCAAGGCAAGTTTTGCACCGGCTTCGGTCGGGCGCACCGTGCGTCCGGCTCGCATGACAAGCTTGGCTCCCATCTCGGCCTCCAGCGTCTGCAAGCGTTGCGCCACGGCCCCCGGCGTCACGTTCATTTGACGCGCAGCGTCAACCAGCGTGCCACTGTTAACAACCGCAATCAAAGTTTCAAGAAATAAGGTGTCCATAACGTAGAAAAACTGCTTCCTGAAAGGATGATAGCGGTCTTTACCTATCTTTCCGAAACCCCCACACTCGCGCTAGCATTTTTGGATTGAAGAAATTCCACCCTTGAGGCGTCTTTCGCCAATGCAATCAACATGGAGACTGTTTATGGATATGGGATTAGCAGGTAAGACTGCACTGGTGCTTGGCGCAGGTGGCGGATTGGGGTGTGCCATTGCCAGCTCATTGGCACGCGAAGGGGCCAACATCGCGGTTGCCGATATCAATGAAGAGTCGCTCATGCGCACCGTTGAGTCGGTGCAAAAAGCGGGCGGCACCGCACTCCCCCTGCTGTGGGATATTGGCGACCTGTCGGTGGTGGATGCGCGCATGCTGGAAATTGAAAGCCGGTTTGGTAGCGTGGATGTACTGATCAACAATACGGGTGGCCCACCGCCCACCACGGCGTTTGGTCAGGACGCAGCCCTGTGGACTCGCAGTTTTCAGAGCATGGTGTTGTCGGTGCTGGCCATCACGGATCGTGTGCTGCCGGGTATGCGTGTCAAGAAGTGGGGACGGATCATCACCAGCACGTCTTCCGGCGTGGTTACCCCCATCCCGAATCTGGCGATCTCCAATGCGCTGCGTTTGTCCCTGGTCGGCTGGTCCAAGACGCTGGCACGCGAAGTGGCGCAGGACGGCATTACCTGCAACATTATCTTGCCCGGCAGAATTGCAACCGAGCGCATCAAGTTTCTCGATGAAGCCAAAGCGAAAAGAGAAGGACGCGCCGTGTCGCAAGTCTGTGCAGAAAGCACCAGCGCCATCCCCATGGGCCGCTACGGCAACCCGGAAGAATATGCCGATGTCGTGACCTTCCTGGCCAGCACGCGCTCGTCCTATATGACGGGGTCTACGTTACGCGTGGATGGCGGACTGATTTCCAGCATCTGATACCCACACGGCAAAACGAGGTAAACCATGACCACAGAAACACTCCCCCTGGACGCAGACCTCATCCGCACGCTGTCCAATGTCACAACGGCGACCCTGACGACAGTGCTCCTGAAAAAAGGCCTTCGTCATGTCTGGCTCAAAGGCACCATGCCGATCAAAAGCGATCAACCGCGTCGCGTTGGACGGGCCTTCACCTTGCGCTTCGTCCCTGCACGCGAAGATCTGGCCACGCCGGAATCCTGGTCTTCACCCATCTCGACACGGGCGGCCATCGAAGCCATGCCCGCCGGCTGTATTGCCGTGGTCGATGCCATGGGCGTGACGGATGCCGGCATTTTCGGTGACATCCTGTGTACGCGGATGAGCAAACGGGGCGTTGCAGCTCTTGTCACCGACGGCGTGGTGCGCGACTTGGTGGGTGTGCTCGCGAGCGGATTTCCGGTCTGGTGCGCAGGCACGGCGGCGCCGCCGTCGGTGGCAGCCCTGACGTTCGTGAGTTGGCAGGAACCGATTGCCTGCGGTGGCGTCGCCGTTTTTCCTAACGATGTCATCGTGGTTGATTCAGATGGCGCGGTGCTCATTCCGGCGGCTCTGCTGGAAGAGGTGGTGGCCTTGTCTGTCGAGCAAGAACGCCTTGAATCATGGATCATGAACGAGGTCGAAAATGGGGCGGCCTTGCCGGGACTTTACCCCCCGAATGCCGCGGCAAAGGCCCGTTATGAAGCGTCAAAAGTGAAAGCATGAATAAATTAGCTGCAAGCGCCAAGGGCGCTTATTTGATTGCCATCACCCCGTTTGCAGAGAACGGTGCGCTCGACCTGGCAAGCACGGATCGGATGGTCGATTTTTATCTGGCAAAGGGCGCATCGGGCCTGACCATTCTGGGCATTCTCGGAGAAGCAACCAAGTTAACCGCTGAAGAATCAAAGCTGTTCACCCAACAGGTGCTGCAGCGTGTGAATGGCCGTGTCCCGGTCGTGGTAGGGGCATCATCCGCAGGATTTGCGCCCATGCGTGAATTAACGCAGAGCGTGATGGCGCTGGGTGCCTCAGGCGTCATGATTGCGCCCCCTGCTTCAGTGCGCACCGATGATCAAATCGTGGCCTACTTTGACATGGTCAACGAGACGCTTGGCAGTGACGTACCCTGGGTTCTGCAGGATCATCCGGTCTCCACTGGCGTGCAGATGTCAACCGGCGTGATTTTGCGCATCATCAAAAATTCACCCACCTGTGTGATGCTCAAGCATGAAGATGCTCCTGGCCTGGCCAAGTTGTCGGCGATTCGTGCTGCGAGCGATCGGGGCGATGCAAGGCGTGTGGCTATCCTGACGGGCAACGGCGGCGGACTGTTCTTGCCGGAAGAGTTGACGCGCGGCGCCGACGGCGCCATGACCGGCTTTGCCTATCCAGAGATGATGGTCGATGTCATCACGGCCCATGCGGCCGGTGAGATCGAAAAGGCGCACGATATTTTCGACGCCTATCTGCCGCTGGCACGTTATGAGCAACAGCCCGGCATCGGCCTGGCGGTGAGAAAACACATCATGGCCCAACGCGGTGTCATTGCCTGCGCGACGCTGAGAAAGCCCGGGTTACAGCTGTCAAACTCTGATATGGCCGACATCACCCGTTTGACAGAACGGCAAACCAGACGCCTGCAGGAACTTCAATAAGTTCAGACATTCTCGTTCCGACGGAATCCTCGTTGGCACATCACACGTCCGGCAGGGCACCCAGGCGCGGGAAAACCCTTAAACATTGGCACTCCCCGGCTGATCATTCAAGGTCTATTTGTTGTATTCTGTAAGGCAGTCTGACAAAAACTCTTTAACCCTGATCACAAGGAGACAGTTCCATGCGTTTTATCCACAAACTCGGTCTTGCCCTGGGCCTTGGCGCCGCCATTGCCAGCAGTGCTGGCCTGGCGCAGCAGGCGCAATTCATCAACGTGCTGACCGGCGGTCAAAGCGGCGTCTACTACCCGCTGGGGGTATCTCTGTCGCAGATTTTTGTCAAAGCCATTCCCAATGTGCGCTCCACCGCGCAGGTCACCAAAGCCTCTGCTGAAAACCTCAACCTGCTGCAGGCCGGCCGGGGTGAATTGGCGCTGTCACTGGGCGACTCGGTGTCAGACGCCTGGCAAGGCAAGGAAGAGGCCGGCTTCAAGACCAAACTCGACAAGCTGCGCGGTCTCTCGGCCACCTACAACAACTACATCCAGATCATCGCCAGTGCCGACTCCGGTATCAAAACGCTGGCCGACCTGAAAGGTAAACGGGTATCGGTTGGCGCCGCCAAGTCGGGCACCGAACTCAACGCGCGTGCGATTCTGAAGGCCGCCGGCCTGAGTTACAGCGACCTGTCCAAGGTGGAATATCTGCCGTTTGGCGAGTCTGTCGAACTGATGAAAAACCGCCAGCTTGACGCCACGCTGCAGTCGGCTGGATTGGGCGTGGCCTCCATCCGCGACCTGGCGACCTCGGTCAAGATCGTTGTCGTCTCGGTGCCCGCTGATGTGGTTGCCAAAGTCGGTGACGCTGCCTACCAGAGCGTCATGATCCCGGCCAACACCTATACCGGACAGACCACCGATGTGCCTACCGCCGCCATCCCCAACTTTTTGGTGACGCACTCTGGCGTGTCCGATGAACTGGCCTATCAGATGACCAAAGCGATGTACGGAAACCTCGACACGCTCTACGCCGCGCACAACGCTGCCAAGTCGATCAAGCGCGAGAACGCCATCAAGGGCATGCCGGTCCCCCTGCACCCCGGTGCCGCGCGCTACTACAAGGAAGTTGGCCTGATCAAGTGATCTGCTAACCACCATCAGGGCGATCCCGGACAGGCCAGGCAGACAACTGCCCGGCCTGTCATCGTAATTTTTCCGATTGACTCGAGGTTTTATGAGCGACAGCAACGACGGCCAGCGCAGCGAGCTTCACGGCGCCATTTTCTGGGTGGCGATCTTCTTTTCCAGCTTTCAGCTCCTCACGGCGGCCTTCAGCCCGCTGTCGAGCCAGGTGGTGCGAACAGTGCATGTTGGCTTTGTGCTGCTGATGGTCTTTGCTTTGTTCCCACCCTTTGGCGGCCAGGGGAAAAATGGGGCTCTTTGGCGGGCGCTGGGCTGGTTGCTGGGCCTGACCGGCTTTGTCTTCAGCCTGTACCACTGGTACTTCGAGGCCGACCTGACGCAGCGCGCTGGTGAGCTGATCCCAATGGATTGGGTGATTGGCGTCGTGACCATTACCCTGGTGTTTGAAGCGGCCCGGCGTGTCATGGGTTGGGGTCTGCCCGTGATTTGCGGCACTTTTTTGCTGTACGCCCTATTCGGTGAACACCTGCCCGGCGTGCTGGCACACCGCGGTTTCGGACTCGACCAAGTCGTCAGCACCCTCGGTTTCGGGACTGAAGGCATTTACGGCACGCCGACCTATGTGTCGTCATCCTATATTTTTCTCTTCATCCTGTTTGGTGCTTTTCTAGAACAGGCCGGGATGATCGACCTCTTCAATGACTTTGCCATGGGCATGGTGGGCCACACGCGGGGGGGGCCGGCCAAGGTGTCGGTGATCTCGTCAGGCCTGATGGGCACCATCAACGGCTCGGGCGTGGCCAACGTGGTCACCACCGGCCAGTTCACCATTCCACTGATGAAGCGCTTTGGCTACAGCTCGGCCTTTGCCGGCGGTGTCGAGGCGACCTCGAGCATGGGCGGGCAGATCATGCCGCCGGTCATGGGCGCCGTGGCTTTCATCATGGCCGAGACCATCAACGTGCCCTACATCGCCATCGTGCGGGCGGCGCTGATTCCAGCCATTCTGTACTTTGTCACCGCGTTCTGGATGGTGCACCTGGAAGCCGGCCGCAAGGGGCTGCTCGGCCTGCCCAAGGATGAATGCCCCAACCCCTGGACGGCGGTGCGCCTGCGCTGGTACTTGCTGCTACCGCTGGTGGGTCTGGTGACTTTGCTTTTCTCGGGCTACACGCCCTTGTTTTCCGGCACCGTGGGGCTGGCCCTGACCGTGGTGCTGATCTTTGGCGCGGCCTCACTCAACGGCGTCAGAAGTCTGGCCCGGCGCGCCCTCTTCTGGATTCTGCTGGGCTTCGCCTGTGCCGGCTTCTTCCAGTTTGGCGTGGGAACTTTTTTTGTCATCGTCGCCCTGCTGTTAACGCTGACTTTCATTCGCCGCACCGGCGGTGATGCGCGCAAACTCGCGGTACGTGCGCTGGTGGATGGCGCGCGCCATGCGCTACCGGTGGCGATTGCCTGTGCGCTGGTCGGCGTGATCATCGGCGTCATCAACCTGACCGGGGTGGCCGCTGAACTGGGTGGACGCATCATCGCCGTGGGCGAGAGCAGCCTGTTTTTGGCATTGCTGCTCACCATGGTGATTTGCCTGGTGCTGGGCATGGGCATTCCGACCATTCCCAACTACATCATCACCAGCTCGCTGGCAGCACCGGTGTTGCTCAAACTAGGTGTCCCGCTGATCGTGTCCCATATGTTTGTTTTTTACTTTGGCATCATGGCCGACCTGACACCTCCTGTGGCGCTGGCGGCGTTTGCGGCGGCACCGATTGCGCGCGAGAGCGGCTTGAAGATCAGCATCCAGGCGATGCGAATAGCGATTGCCGGATTCATTGTGCCGTTCATGGCGGTCTATAGCCCGGCGCTGATGCTGCAAGGTGGCGACTGGTTAGACACCACCTGGATCGTGTTCAAAGCCTTGGTCGCAGTCGCCATGTGGGGCGCTGGCGCGGTTGGCTTTTTGATCACGCCGCTGAACTGGATCGAGCGCATCGTGGCGATTCTGGCAGCGAGCTTGCTGGTGGTGGCCCTGCCTTTTACCGATGAGACGGGGCTGAGCCTGATTGCGCTGTTCATCTTGTGGCATATCTGGCGCAGCCGTCGTGTACGCGGGCAGTCTGGCCGCCCCGCCCCCGCCACGCCAAATTGAACCACCACCGCGCATGATCCTGGGCGTCTGCCTGACATTGGCTGCCACACTGGGCGGCGCGTCACCGCAGACGGTTTTCATCCCGGTGGAACGCTTCACACTGGCCTGGATGCACTCGATTGAGAAAGTGCGCTGGGAGGAAGACTATGCCGTGGTGGAAGGCGCTGAGCCGACTCAAACCCCGGTGCTGCAGGCGCTGCAGGCGCGGGTGCGCGGCTCGGCCGCTGGCATGGAACCACCACCGGACGCCCGATTGCGCGACGGCTGGTACGAATACACGCCACAAATTCGGCGCCCGCTTGAGCTGCGGCTGACACGATCCATTTACACGGCGGACTACGACTGGTGTACCCATGGCCAGTGTCGCCCGATGTCGGACTGGCTGGCGTCCGATGGCGACATCACCCTGCTGAGGCCGTGCCGCTCCGGCCCACCCGGCCCGGTTGACCAACCCGCCCCAGGCCTCAGCCCCACAGGTCAAGTGGTGGATCCGTCACTACCGCCCGCAAAATATCCGAGCGCGACACAAAACCAATGACCAGACCCTGCTCATCCACCACCGGCAAGCCTGGCAGGCCGGTATCGAGCAACACGCGCGCCACCCGGCGAATGTCGGTGTCCGGGGCCACGCTGGGCACTGGGGTCCACATGATGTCCAGCACACTTTGCGCCAGCAGCGCGCGCCACACCAGGGCATGACTGTCGGGTGTGGGCAGGCGCTCAGGCCGCAGCAAATCAGCACGCGACAACAGTCCCACCAGGGTGCCGGCCGCATTCAGCACCGGGGCCTGGCCCACACCCTGCTGGGCCAGCGTCTGCCAGGCTTCCTGCACAGTGGCGGTATCAAGCAGGGTAATCACAGTCCGGCTCATCAAGGCATCGACCAGCTTCAGGGGCTGGCGCGGCTGAGTCACCCCCTTTTGACTCTCAGCATAGGCCGCCAGGGCGCTGCGATGGGCCCCGTCGCTCGGGGCCGCTTGCTGCGCCAGAGCGGCATAAGCGGCTTCAGCGGCCGGGTCGCTCCCATCACGTCCCACGGCCTTAATGGTGTTGGAACGCGCGATGGCACCAACACCGCCCACCTGGCGCAGTTGTTCCATGGAACCACGAAACAATTGCCCTGCCACACCATAGATTGAGAACATGGTCTGCCCCTTGTTTTATTCGGGCCGACTATAGCCTGCCAGGGGTCAACGGTGCTTGGGAAGAAACAGCGACTGCAAGTCACTCAAAAAATCAAAACCGCGCACACTGGGCGTGACGCGGGCCAGGTCGCGCACGATCAAACCCTGCGCCTCCGCCTGCTCCAGCGCCGCTTGAATGGCGGTGATCGCCAGACCCGTGCGCTCTGAGAACAGTTGCAGGGCGAAGCCGTCTTTCAAACGCAAGGCATTCAACATGAACTCAAACGGCAAATCGGCCCGGCTGACCTCTTCGTCCTGCGCCAGACAATGGCCCGCCAAGGCTTGTTCCATGTAGCGCCCGGGCTCGCGAAACCGCACCTGGCGCACCACCCGGTGCGCAAAACTGAGCTTGCTGTGCGCGCCTGCTCCGAGGCCCAGGTAGTCGCCAAACTGCCAGTAGTTGAGGTTGTGAAAGCAGCGGTGGCCGGGAGCGGCATAGGCCGACACTTCATAGCGCTGCAGGCCTGCTGCGCCCGTCATGTCGGTGATGAGGTCCAGCATGTCGTAGGCTGTATCGTCTTCAGGCAGCGGCGGTGGATACTTCGCAAAGTAGGTGTTGGGCTCGATGGTGAGCTGATAAATCGAAATATGCGGCGGCGCAAACGACAGCGCACGCGCCATGTCTTGCTTGACGTCGGCCAGCGTTTGCCCTGGCAGCGCGTACATGAGGTCCAGGTTGAAAGTGTCAAACGCCTGCGCCGCTTCTTCCACAGCGGCGAGCGCTTGCGCGCTGTCATGCACCCGCCCCAGGGTCTTCAAGAATGAGTCGTTAAAGCTCTGCACCCCAACCGACAAGCGGGTCACGCCCGCGCCGCGAAAGGCCCGAAAGCGATCTTTCTCAAAGGTACCCGGATTGGCTTCCAGCGTGATTTCGCAACCCGCCTCCAGCCGCAGCCGCGCCCGGATGCCGCTCAGCAAGCGGTCGATGGCCTCGGGTGAAAACAGGCTGGGCGTGCCGCCACCGATAAAAATGCTGTGCACCGTGCGGCCCCAAGTCAAAGGCAAGGCGGCCTCCAGGTCGGCCATCAGGGCCGCCAGGTAGCGCTGCTCGGGCAGCTCGGCGGCGCGCATCTCGTGCGAGTTGAAGTCGCAATAAGGGCACTTCTTCAAACACCAGGGCAGATGCACATAAAGCGACAGCGGCGGCAGGGCGGCCAACTGTAAGGTGCCGGGGCGCAGGTAGTGCCCGATGTCATGCGGCGCCGAAGTTGCCTCAGTGGCGCAAACAACAGGAATCATGCGCAGTCCACCATGCCTTACAGCCAGCGCTCGCGCATCAGCGCCAGCATGGCGCGGGCGGCCCGGCCCCGGTGGCTGTTGGCGTTCTTGACCTCGACCGGCAATTGGGCAAAGGTCTGGCCGAATTCGGGGATCAACATCACCGGATCAAAACCAAAACCGTTGCTGCCCACCGGCGCGCGAGCAATCTCACCCACCACGCGGCCAACGGCAATCAAAGGCTCCGGGTCTTGCTCCGAGCGCACCGCCACCAGCGTGCTCACCAGCGCGGCACGCCGGTTGTCGACATCGCGCATTTGTTCCAGCAGGGCGCGCACGTTGTTGTCGTCGCCTTTTTCATAGCCAAACCGGGTGGCGTAGAAGGCCGTTTGCACCCCCGGCAAACCCCCAAAGGCATCAACACACAGGCCGGCATCGTCGGCCAGCGCGGGCAAGCCGCTGTGCGCGCTGGCATGACGCGCCTTGGCCAGCGCGTTTTCGACAAAGGTGTGATACGGCTCAGGCGCCTCGGGAATACCGAGCTCGCCTTGGCTGATCAACTCAAACCCGAGAGGAGCCAACATGGCGCGCAGCTCGGCCAATTTGCCGCGGTTGTTGGATGCTAAAACAATTTTCATTAAATAGGGCTGAAGCCCCCGTGAAATATGGATAGTTAGCTATTTATTTAATAGTGAAATCTTTTGCAATGCAACCAGATCGCTGATGCCTTGTTCGGCCAGCGCCAGCAAGGCATCCATCTCCTGGCGCGAAAATGCCGCGCCCTCGGCCGTGCCCTGCACTTCCACAAATTGACCGGCCCCCGTCATCACCACGTTCATGTCCGTGTCACAGGCTGAGTCCTCGGTGTATTCCAGATCAAGCAAGGGCGTGCCGTCGACGATGCCAACCGAGATGGCGGCCACATGGTCGCGAATCGGCGACAGCTTCAGCTTGCCTTGCGTCAGCAACTGAGTGACCGCGTCCTGCGCCGCCACAAACGCACCGGTGATGGCCGCCGTGCGGGTGCCGCCGTCGGCCTGCAAGACATCGCAGTCGAGGTGAATCGTGCGCTCACCGAGCAGACTCAGGTCAAACACCGAGCGCAGAGCGCGACCAATGAGACGCTGAATTTCCTGCGTGCGCCCGCTTTGCTTGCCACGCGCCGCCTCGCGCTCGTTGCGGCTGTGGGTGGCACGCGGCAGCATGCCGTATTCCGCTGTTACCCAGCCCTGGCCACTGCCTTTTTTGTGAGCTGGCACTTTTTCTTCCACCGAGGCCGTACACAACACTTTGGTGTTGCCGAACTCGATCAGCACCGAACCTTCGGCGTGCATGGTATAGCCGCGCTGAATTTTGACCGCTCGCAACTGGTTGGCAGCGCGTGCGCCGACTCGCAAAAATTGATGCATAGTGAAATGGTGAGCCTAGGCGCTCTTTTTAAGCGCCGAACGGCGAATGGCTTCGTTAATTTCAGCGATGGAGCGCTCAATGGCGGCATCGTCCAGGTCTTCCAGCGCCGCGTCCAGCGTGTCGGCCTGAAACGTTGAGGCAAAAAATCCATCACTGAGCGTGTCAGTTGAAATACTGCCCCGGGTTGATTCAAACCCATCGGGCATTTCCCACTCAAGCGCGATACACGTCACGTTATCGCTTTTATCGCCGGCCGTGCGCAGTGCGCTTTCCACCAGCTGCGGGACTGCTTCACTGACTGGTTTATGCGCCAGACAGTCAACAATGTCGGCCTCGCTGAGTCGGTCCCACAAGCCGTCCGAGCACAACATCAGCTTGTCGCCCTGTTGCAGGGCAACGGGTCCGGCGATGTCAAACACCGGCTTGGTTGGCGAACCCAGGCAGGTAAACAGGACGTTGCGGTTGATGCGCTCCGCCGGTTTTTTACCTGCTGCAGTGGCCCGCTGCTGCTCGAGAAACGAGTGATCGCGGGTTCGCACCAACAGTTCGCCCCGGCGCACCAGATAGAGCCGGGAGTCACCGCAATGAATCCAACTCACGGCCCCATCCTGCACCAATGCCACCACCGCCGTGGTGCGCGGCGTATCGAGCATGCCGTTTTGAATGGCATGCTGCAAAATCTGGCGATGCGCCGTCAACACCGCAGAGGTCAAAAACGCAGCAATATCAACGATTTTCGGCTGCGCCTCTTTCTGGTACATGGCCGCGATGGTCTGCAACGCCAGCTGCGCCGCGACTTCCCCCTGCGGGTGGCCCCCCATACCGTCAGCAAGAAAAAAAATGCCCGATTCGCGCGTGTAGCAATAGCCCATGCGATCTTCGTTTTTTTCCCGCGAGCCTTTGCGGCTGATCTGAAAAATGGAAAATTTCATTTGATTTTCGCGCCAAAACGGGTCGCTTTCTGGACACTCTTTTTCGTATCTGACACCATGGTGTCGAATTGAAGTCGAACTTTTTCAGTCACACTGAGCCTGGTATAGCGACGCTCACCGGCGCGGCTCAGCTCTTTTTGCAGAGCAAACACCGACTGCGGCCGCGACAGCGGATCGAGCGACATGCACCACTCCACGATCTCAATCAGGTTGTCAGAGTAAACACCGCGCATACGCGTGAGCGCCATGGCAATGCGGTCTTTTTCAAGCCGTTGCGGCGCCTCATTGGGTGGGTAACCCAGCATGCAGGCATAAATACAGGCACCAATGGCGTAAATGTCGGTCCAAGGCCCCATGGCGGCATCGCGCCGGTACATTTCAGGGGCGGCAAAGCCGGGGGTGTACATGGGGCGGACGAAATTGCCCTCTTTGCTCAACACTTCACGCGCCGCACCAAAATCAATCAGCACGGACTTATTGTCATCCGTGATAAAAACATTGGCTGGCTTGATATCCAGGTGCAGCATCTTGTGCTGATGAACAATGCGCAAACCACGCAGAATTTCGTCAAACAGGGACCGAATGGTCGACTCCCGGAACACTTTGGCCTGCTTGAGGTCTCGCGCCGTGACGATGAAATCCTGCAGCGACGCGCCCTCCAGGTAATTCATCACCATGTAAACGGTTTCGTTCTCCCTGAAAAAATTCAGCACGCTCACCACGGAGGGATGTGATATCTGCGCCAGCGAGCGGCCTTCTTCAAAGAAGCTCTTGAGGCCAAGCCGGTACAGGGACAACTTTTCCGGCTGCACCTGCGGCAGCAATTCACCCGCCACGCGGGTCGCCAGCGCCGACGGCAGGTACTCCTTGATCGCGACTTGCTGTCCCTCGCCATCTTCGGCCAGATAGACCACGCCAAAACCGCCCGCCGCAACTTTGCGGACAACGCGGTAACCACCGATCAGGGTATTGGGCGCTAAGGGTGCGGGTCTGACCTTTGACATATTTATTGAACGAACTCCGACGGGGCTGGCAGGAACCGGGTTATTCTTGCACTTTCATTGATCAAAGAGTCAAGATGTCAGTTTACAGCATGACTGGTTATGCCAGTGCCCAACACAGCAGCGACCGCCCCAGTTCCGAGACCGAGTCCAAAAGCGCGCCGCCCAGTCATCTCGGACTGGAAATCCGTTCCGTCAACAGCCGCTTTCTGGACCTGTCGTTCAAGTTGCCCGAAGAGCTCCGGCAGTATGAACCGGTGCTACGCGAACTGCTTGTCAGCCGACTCAAGCGCGGCAAGGTCGAAGTACGCGCCGCCATTGAAAGCAACCTCCAGAGTAGCGTGGTGGATCCCACGCCACGGCTGCTGCAGCGTCTCAACGCGGTGCAAGATAACGTCAAAGCCTGGTTGCCGAACGCCGCGCCCTTGAGCGTGGCGGACGTCATCCGATTGGCCGCCGGCGAACTCGGTGCCAACTGTGACTGGAGCGAAACCATTCTGACACTGGCCCGCCAGGCGCTGGAAGAAATGCTCAGTGCCCGCCAGCGCGAGGGCGCGCGACTCGCCACCATGCTGCTCGATCGTCTTGGCCAGATCCGCTCGCTGGCAGCACTTGCCGTGCCACTGGTGCCGCAATTGGTGGCGCAGCAGCGCCAACGCTTTCTGGATCGCTGGCAGGAGGCCATGGCCTTGACCGACGGCAGCACGCTACCGGAAGCTGCGCGGGACCGGGCCCTGACAGAAGCCACCGCTTTTGCCATCCGCATTGACGTGGCCGAAGAAATCACCCGCATCCAGTCGCACCTTGATGAAATTGAACGCCTGATCAAAAAAGGTGGCGAACTGGGCAAACGACTCGACTTCCTGATTCAGGAGTTGCACCGCGAAGCCAACACGCTGGGCTCCAAATCGGCCGCGCTGGAGTTGACCCATATTTCGGTGGACATGAAAGTGTTGATCGAGCAAATGCGTGAGCAGGTGCAGAACATAGAGTAAGGTTTCTTGGGGTGTCTTACCACCCCAAAACAACCACCTAAGTCATTGATTTTCAATGGAAAGTCGTCTCAAGAGGTAGCAAGCAGTCTCAACGTAGCGCATCGTTTGTGTGGGGTGATTTGTGGGGTAAATCGTGGGGTAAATGTCCGAACAGGCATTTTTCGACGATTTCCCGATTATTTACCCCACAGATTCCTCTGGAGGCCGCGCCATGACTGGGTTTACGAAGAATGCTACTGACAAAAATTTGAGGGCTTGGCTCAACGCCGGGCCGGTTGATCGAGGGGTAGGCGATGGCCTGACCTTCGTCGCTTCTGAGGCAGGTTCCCAACAGGGAAAAGCCTCCTGGATCCTGCGTTATCGATTCGGAGGACGCGAAAGGGAGAAAGTGCTGGGGCGCTATCCTGATATTTCGCTGAAAGACGCCAGAGATTTGGCCCGCAAGGATCGAGCCTTGCTTCAACAAGGCCAAGATGTAAGTGCGATCAAGCGCCAAGAACGGCTCAAGGCCATCGACATGCATAACGTCGAAGGCCTCGCCAATATCTGGTTCGAACGGCACATCCAAGGAAAATACAAGCACCCGCAAGTTGTTGAGCGTGTTATCCGTCGACATATCAAACCGGCTATCGGAAAGCTGCCCGTGGAGGAAGTTCGTCCGGTCCATATTGATGGCGTATTGACCAAAATCGTGGCGGGCGGAGCCCCCACGGTCGCAAACGACGCGCTGCGGTATTTGTTTCGCATGTTCCACTTTGCCGTGAAGCGTAAGTGGATTGACTCCAATCCCGCATACGGCTTCGAAATTTCAGATGCAGGCGGGACCGAAAAATCACGCAGTAGATGGCTCAACCGCGAGGAACTTGCAGCGCTCGCTGCAGCCATGCGTGAAACCCAAAACTTCGGCCGCCTCAATGAATTGGCCACGTGGCTGCTTCTCGCTCTGTGCGTCCGAAAGATGGAGTTGCTATCGGCTAAATGGTCAGAATTTGACCTTGATCGGGGTGTCTGGCTGCTATGCCCCTCTCGGACCAAGACAAGTGCCGCTATCGACATCCCCCTTGCCCCACCAGTCGTGGAATGGCTGAGGGAGCTCAAAGTGTTTTCCTGTGGACATCATCACCTTTTCCCCGCCCGTCGGCTCATTCACATGAAGGCAGGCGTGCCCAGGAAGAATCGGTTTGAACATATCAGCCCGGATACATTGAATGTGGCGCTCAAACGGTTGTCCCTTGACGATATCGAGCATTTCACCGTCCACGACATGCGCAGAACCGCGCGCACCCACATGGCTGCTTTGGGCGTGGATCGCTTTGTCGCTGAGCGGGCCCTGAACCACAAAGTACGCGACGTTGAGGGGGTGTACAACCAGTACGACTACTTCGATGAACGCAAGGAAGCCCTGACCCGGTGGGCTACGCTGCTCGCGGCAACCAGCCGAGGGAAGGCATTTAACGTTGTTGGAATCCGACGCAAGACGGGCACATAGGAAACCCTACCCCCACTTCTTTCCTAGTCGATCAGGCGAATCGTGGGAAATTCACCGCCAAGGCGGATCACATGGCCGAACGAACGCACATTTCTGACACATCCCCGGTGCGCAGGTGGGCTGAGGTTCGACCTTTCCAGCAAGCAGTTTTTCCCGCCTCTCAACCAGAGCGATCAGATCGACAGGCTCCATGAGCCTCACTCGATGGCATCCCCATCGGCGGCCATCCGGTCGCTCCGTCAAGACATAGGCATGGTCCGCAACACTCTCGCCCATCTGTGCCATCAACGCCACGCGCTGGGCCGACAACTCAATGACATCTGACCGATACGCCCGATTCGCCTTCCGCGTCTTCAGTTCAACCAGTACCAACGCTCCTTTCGCATTGCGGTAGGCCCTGTCCACCTTGGCCGTGATCGACACCGGCCCAAGCGAACGAAATAGACGCTCCGCATAGACCAGGCGGGTACCACGCAATTTCAGCGGTAGCGCTTCCTCAGGACGACGCGGCCACAAGTGCCACCAGACGACAACAAACGCAACAAACCACACAACGGCAACAGTTTCAAGGCCCATCGCGCGATTCCCTGGCCTGAAGCCATCGTGCCACATACCGGATCAAACGGTACCGGGCTCGCTGAAGCTTTCTGGCCCAATATCTGAAGCGCCCCAAAAAATAGCGTCCCCGGCAGGCCAAGTCCCCGTGCCGCTCTCGATAGAACCGCGCATGCGCCTGCAGGCCACGCATGGCTGCCCTCTGCTGCTCCGCAGTTCGTCGTTTTCCGTATTGATGCTCGAACACCACCAAGCGTTCGCACACACCCATCTGTGCCAGCTCCGAGGCGCTGACCGTCACCTTCTGATGCGCATGCTTTTTCAGCCCGTCCACGATCAGTCCTCCCCACCGAGGGTCGGCACATCGAATGCCTGGACCATGTGCCCCGCTGCGATCGGGTTCACACTCATAGAAGCAGGCTGTGCCGCCCCAGGCGACTGAGATATGCCACCTGCCGCCGGCACCAGCATCCAGTTCTGTGCCAACAGCCCCTCATGAGCCAGAAAACGCAAACGGTTCACCCGCTTCGTCCCCTTGTTGAACCGGATCAGGTCGTCATACAGGCGCGGGTTGTCCTCGCGTGTCATCTCAAACAGCAACCGCACCGGCTCGGTATTGGGGTCTGTCCTCTGCGTCATGCGCCCTCTCCTTCTGACCGCACTGCGCGCGGCAGGTGTGACGACGTCTGCATTGCGGTGGCGGCATAGTTCGTCCCCGCAATCTGGTAACCCCGCAGGTTGGAGAACATCGGTTCCTTGACTTCCAGAATCTGGTGCGTCGCGAACGCCTCCTTCACCGCCTTCTTGAAAAGAAAAGCACCCCCGCCGACCAGAATGACATGTTGGACGTCGTAAAACTCCCCGATGCGGCGCATCATGGCCCCCACCGCCTGCTTGGTGACACTTTCCACCACGGGCTTCATGCGTGCCAGGCTGTAAGTCCGCTGGAAGATCGTCAGATTCTTGTTGGTGCGCAAGGCAAGATCGATGGCGTCCAACTGGTTGTAGGGCCGACCAATCTCCGCGCTGATGTCATCCGCAATCACCTGCAGGATGTCCGACACCCCACGGTTGACCGAATGGCTGCGCTTGTAGGACAGTTTCATGCCGCGCGCCACCAGCCAGTCGAAGGTGCGCGAGCCGGGGTCAATCACCAGGCTGTGCTCGTTCTCCATCGCCACCACCTTGTCGTGCTGCGAGGCATAGTCGATCAATGCCCCATTGGGCTGGGCCATGGCCAGCGCCTTGCGCACCAGCACATTCTTGCCATTGCCCACGTCGTGGGTGCCAGTCATCAACTTTTCCAGCGCGGCCTTCTTCAAGGCAAACATGGCCACTGGCAGACCCACCACCAGCAGGTCAATGGTGCCAACCTTCATCATGCGCAGTGCCCCACGTGCCAGGGCCAGGTATTCCGGGGTGTCAATAAAGTTGTCGTGTATCTGCGTGGCACGAAAGGCATCGGCGGCCAGCATCACGTCGGGGCCTACCTCGTAGAACATGCCGCCAATCGGAATGGCGACGGTCTTGCGCCGATCCGCCCCCAGGGTGGTGGATGGGTCGCGGGGAAAGGGATAGGCCAGCGACGGGAAGCTGGCGCAGCGGATTTCATCACCAGTGACACCGGTGACGTACTTGGTGTTGCCATAGCCAACATCCACGGCTCGAATAATCAGTTCCATAAAAAGACTCCAATGCAGGTTTCAAGGCGATCAGCATCGGTGGCCCGACACCGTCAATCCACGCAGAAACCCCCTTCAAACCGCCCGATTTCGGGATCAGGTCTGGCCTGGGTCTGAATACAGCCATGTCAGGTCGCACGGAAACGAGACCATTTCGTCAGACGCTTGAATGAGCCCTGCGTGTCGAACCACGGTCTCACCGCAAACCGAGCTGTCAAGGGCGTGATTTGCTGGATCACACCGATTTGTGCTCTTTCTGCGGCCCGGGCCTGCGAACCGGTCATCAACCCGGTCAAGGTCCCGTCCGGGACCAGAGGCAGCAATTTCCCTTGTCAAGCCCGCATGCAGCCTCACTTTCAATCCCTTCGGGACAATAAACTCGGCTCACGGGCACATCCCGGTCGTTCAATCGCCACCCAAAACCACCGAGAAATCGACACCATTTCCGGCACGCCTGCTTGACTCTTCCTCTGGGTCGGCGTCAACTACAGGTTCCCGAGGGCCGTCCTGGCCCTGCTCCATCGAGGAGCGCAAGGCGTCGCAGTCGTTACCTGCCCCAAACTCCGGTCCTTGAACCGGAATTAGCCATCGCCCCCTGAGGTGATGGCCTCGTGGTTTTTCGTAGTGGAACCCCTTGTGGCCTTGCCAGCACTTTTCGCTGGGCGTTCCCTGAAACGCGCCACGGTTTTCGAGCACCCGGTCGGCACCTGATGCCGCACCCCTGTTCCCGCCATCCTTTGAGCACGCGTTTTACGCAGCGCGCGGTTGTGTTTGCCTCTTTAGGCTCCCCGCGCGTTCCCGCTCGCAAACTCGGCACCGCCCTGGACTTTCGGTCAGGGGTGGACCCATGCGAGTGGATGGCGCTACGAATCCAGAACTGATCCATCAGTACGTGCAAGGCCTGACCTTGTCACGGATGCCCTTTGCCGCCCTTGAGGTGGGTGGGCATCGCCAACCCCATGGTTGTAGAAATGCACAGGTGGGACGGATCACATGTTTCATTTTTAAGGAAGACCGAGCTGGCCAGCGCAGAAGCGCTGGCTGGCAAAACCTTGGGTAGGTGCCGCACATCGGTGGTCGGGTGCGGCGCCCGAGTTTTTGACCACTGACCTGCTGGGCGACGGAATCCGCCCGACAGGCGACCCCCTTGGGATTCCACGCAATTTTCAATACCGGCTGGCCGTTCGGGCGGCGAGCGGTCGACCCTGGAACATAACGCCATGAAAAACAGACCTTCTTTTGAAACTTCTCTTCGCCGACCTCAAGGCTCGGTAAGTCCTGGCCGCATGGCAGCCAGTCAACCCGTGCGCCGCCTACAGTGGGCCGGCAAGACCACCGAAGAAATTCTCGCGTGTTACCAGCCTGGCAAGGCGCCACCACTCAAAGTGCTGGAGGTACTGCTGGAACTCTTCAACACCCTGCACACCTCGCTGGAGAAAACCGTTTCCCACAAGACGCGCTATGAACGCGCCCAGTTCCTTCGGCGGTTCTTTCGTGACCTGAAAGCCAAAGCAGGGTTCAACACGATTCCCGATCCACGCAACCTGGGACAGAAACACATTCATGCGATGGTGCAAGTCTGGCAAAAAGAGCATCTGGCCCCTGCCACGATTCAAACCTACCTGAGTTTCCTACGCGGCTTGGGCATGTGGATGGGCAAGCATGGCTTTGTGCGGGGGCCAGCGCATTACGGCCTGAGCTTGGAGGAATACCAGCGGCATGAATATGCGCAGCGGGACAAGAGCTGGTCTGCCGCCGGAATCGATATTGAGGAACTCATTGAGCGGGTCTGCGCCTACGACCGGTATGTCGGCGCTTCGCTGCGATTGATCAATGCCATGGGGCTGCGACGCAAGGAGTCCATCCAGTTCCGGCCCTTTGAGCACGTCTTGCCTTTCCGCGAAACGGGACTACCCATCGACAGCAAGGCAGCGGATCGGTATGTGAGGATCAAGGGCAAGGGCGGGCGGGTTCGCTTTATACCTTTGGACAGCCCTGCCCGGTTGGCGGCGGTCGATCTCGCCCAAGGCCTGGTATGCAACCGGGATGCCTATTTGGGGGACCCTGCCAATGATCTGAAACAGAACCTGCGGCGCTTTGACTACGTATTGGAGAAATTCGGGATCACGTTTCGGGAACTGGGCGTGACGGCACACGGCCTACGCCATGAAGTCTTGATCCAGTTCTTCGGCGACCAGACGGGTCAACCGCCGCCGGTGCGAGGCGGTGGGCCGCTGCCGCCAGATCTGGACCTGGCGGCGAGACGGGCCGTGTCCGAACTGGCAGGACATGCGCGGATTCGAGCTTCGGGGGCGTATCTGGGAGCTGCGTCGGTCAATCAACAGGGCGCTGGTAGATCAGCGGCCAGAAAAGAAACCAATTCACATCCGCAAGAATAAAGTGGCGGTCTTTTCGGATGGCGTTCTATTCCGGTGATCAGGTTGCGTTGGCCTTCTGCTGGATGACTCGGCATCGCGCCAGTAAACCCTCGAAAGGTTCGACGTCATCAAGGAATAAACCATCATCGACCATATGCTGATAATCAGCGGCCAATTTGGCCAACGCCCCGTCACCCGGTACGAGTTGGAGCCCACCGGAGACGGCCGCGTGATAGTCGATGACATCGCCTTTGGGGTTCTTCTCTGCGAAGAACATACTCTTGTGATCGGCAACTGCTTGAGCGAGTGCCTTGTCCGCGATGGCGGCATTCGCGAAACCGGCAGCATCAAGCCGGGTCACGTCATGCCAGTGACGCGCGAAGCGGTCACCGCCACGGAACTCACCCTGGGCGCAAAAGACGTGAATAGCCGTGGCCTTTTCCCAAAAGGTTCGCTCAGCCCGCATGACCTGTGGCGTTGCAGTGGGGAACTCGACTCCTTGTAGATGCTTGGCCGCGTCACAGCGGATGGTGCGTAGCTCACTGGGCTCACCCGTGGAGCGGGCACCGAATTCCAGCATGACAGACGGTGGGACATAGCCCGTCCCTTTGGTCAACGGTTCGTAATCAACAAAAACTTTGTCGCCCTCGGCCCGTACCACTGCCGGTAAACTTTGCAACGCAAGGTCTTGCTTGAGCCGGGGCACGATCTCGGCATCAACCCAGCTTGCCAGGCGCGCACGGATTTCTTTGCTCCATTTCTTTTCCTGGCTCTTGCTGGCCGGCAACGGCGAACCCGTGTCGCCCATCAAATCACTTGCGATGGCCCTGATGTCATAGGTCAAGTCCACGTCTTCGGAGAAGCGACGGACAACACCGTAGGCTTTTGACAGGGATGTACCGCCCTTGAAAACGAGATGCTGCGCGTAAGGGCCAGTGAAGAGGTGTTGCAATGTCCAAATCACCCAGATGTCTTTTTCCAGCAAGTGCGGCGGAATGCCGGATGTGTTGGCTGCCGTATTCAGCGCTTCCAGGCGTTCTGCGGAGGAGAGTTGGAAAAACTCAACCATGGGCCACCAGAGCACTGACCTCTTGGGCCATCCAGGTTGGCAGGCGGGCGCGTGCCGAGGCGACCTCTTCCAACTCGGACGATGGCAATTTGGAACGCAACTTCCGAATCGCCTCAGCGGTTTTTTCTGGCCCCAACCAGGCCAATGCTCGCACCACATCACCGGCAGCTCGACCTGGAAAGATCAATTGCCAGATCGGCGCGTGCCGGAACTCGACCATTTGTGCGCCCAGCTTCAACTGGCGGCTGCGCCCGGATGTGAGATATACCGCCCGCATTGGCACCTGCGTGGTCAAGCCCAGCGCATTGGCAGCGGCAGCGCCGTGAGACACGATAGTTTCCCCGCGCTGGCTTACCAGACCCTCAACCATCTTGACAGTTGAAGGCGCACGGGTGCCGAAGCGACTCTCGACGGGCAGGACATAGATGCCTCGGCCTGCGCGCAGCAGAGTACCGCGACCCACAAGACGCGACAGCACTTGGTCCACCGCAGCTCGACTGCCCAGGTGCAGCAGTTCTTTGGCGGCCAAAGGCGTGCCTTCCGGCAACCGGGAGGCGTGCTCCAGTACTTGTTTGGCGAGGGTTTGCATGGCGATGACTCTTAATTGGTAGAATTATCTTCTTATTTCTGACACTTTTCAAGACGTCAGTGTTTGAAAGCAGGTCAGAAATCGACCACCGGCGCTGCCGTCAGTCGGTAACTCGTCAACGTGCCCGGAGGCAGCAGCGTGGAAACCTGCTGGTATTCGCGAACGGCCGTTTCCGTCTCCATTGCCAGATAGAGTGCCTCCACGCCGGGTCGGTTGGCCCTCCCGCCATGCTTGGCCGCCCCCGCCCCGCTGGTTGGTGCAACGGCCCATCGGGGCACAGGCATCCGGTAAGCCGTGACGTCGGCCAACGCGGTCAGCTTTATCCTGCGGCACCCGCTTCAAGCGACTCCACATAGCGCAGAACATCCTCAGTGCGCCCTTCCGATACCAGTTGCTCTGCTGTCTTGTAGCCAAACGGGGGCAAGGGCTCGTTGCGATACCAAAAGATGGCGCGGGTGACGTCGCCGGACAGGTCATGGGCCGCGCGCATTACGCGCAGCGCCTCGCGCAGAAATTTCTGCACGCTCTCCGATGCCGGTGCCCGGCTGATGGTGTTGCGATGGACGTGTGCCTGGGTGGCAAGCGTCTGGATGTCGATGCTCAACACGTCGCCGAATCGCTTCGGCGACAGCGTAGACGCCCCCGCTTCCTGGTCACGCAGGAAATCAATGAAGCCATCGAAACCGTGACTCAAGGCAGGAGAAACCTGAAGGGTTGCAGGGAACATACTTTCTTCCTATACGATTATCAGTCAAATTATGCACTATTTTTGCACTTATGACGCACTACGGCTATTGTGGTTATCGCCCTATGCTGCGGGCGACACCTCGAAGTCGTCATCGGGGTAGATCGCCACGCAGCGCGGCGGAGACTCCCCGGTGTCGATCTCGTCCGCGCCAACACCGAACCGGGACAGCGCCGCGCAACGCGCCATTTCCTCGCTGGATTCGCTCACCTCGCCGATGTACTGCGACCGGCCTTCCCGGATCACGTGCACGTTCCACTTTCTCTGCATGATTTGAAACCTCCGTTGCAACAGTTCAAAACTCATGGTCTGACACGCTCCCCGTGTCAGTCCGCCTGGGCAAACCTCCGCAGGGTTGCTGACTGCCGACTTCTGGTTACCCGGCCAACGCGGGCTCCTGCGCCCACTGTGTTGCGCCGTCCGGTTCCACATGCTCTTCGCCAATTGCCACAGGCGGTTCGTCGCTATCTCCAGACGGGTTGACCTTCTCAGACATCCCGACCCGTAGCACGGTGGGCAACCAGCCCGTACCCGCCACGGTCTGTTCGGCGCCTGTCACGGCTGCATCCTTCTTGAGTGTGTCCAGCGGACTGGCGGCATTGGCATCGACGGCTTCGGTCACGACCTCCAAAATGCGGCCCTTGGACACGTGGTTGAAATACGATGGGCCGGTGGCCGACCACCACTTGCTCATGTCCAGTCCCAATGCAACAGCCAGCGCATCGGTGCTCTGCTTGCTGCGCTCCACACCGTAGACACCGGTGACGGTCGAAGCAATGAGGAAGGTCAGCAATTGCTGCACAGTGATGGGCTCCTGCGCCAGCACCCACGGAAAGATTGCATCTACCGATTCCGGCAGTCGAGCCGCCCAGGCTGCGCGCTCGGTGTCCATCTTCTGCCATGCTGCGCTGGTCTTCATGTCATCAGCTTCGGACGGCAGACTTGCATGGGTGTTGGTGGCGCTCATCGTCAAAACATCGTCGCTGCCGTAATGGCGGCGGAAACCGTCGACCAGCAGTTTCACGGCCAAATGGGCAGTGATCGCGGCCAACGCCACGTCGGGGCGGTCAATCAGTTCGGCCTGGACTGCGGCCACCCGGTGGGCGGTGAGACGGCGCATCAGCTTGTCGGAATGGACTGGGCGGGTCTTGGGTGAAGGCAGTGACACCAGCGATTCATCATCAGCGCCCTCGCCTGCCAGCCGCGCCGCCTGCGCCATGTCGCTGCGGTCTTCGGGACGAACCAAACCGCACTTGAGGGCCACTGTGCCATCGTTGCCAACGAAGACCACGCATCCAGCCTGGACCATCAGGTCAGCAGGCCAGACGTTGAAGGTGTCTTCCAGTGCCTTGATCTGGGCCTGCAAGCTCTCGGACTCGGTTTCGAGCTTGTCGTATTCGCCATTTTCATCGCTTTCATCCGATTCTGCTTCGGCCAGTGCCTCCATCTGGTCGTTCAACGCAGCCAGTCGGGTTTCAAATTCCAAGAGGCTGGCGGCTTCCTGTCCGGAGGGCTCGCGCCGGGTTTTTCGTAGTGCGCCGTACTTGACAAACTCGTCGTAGTTGTAGCGGACACGGACATCGACCCATTTCCAGCCATCAGCGGCGACCTGCTTCGCCTTTTTCTGCAGTTTGTCGGTGGCCAGCTTCTCCAGCAGTGCTGCATCCAGCAGGTAGGCTTTCTTGTCGTCGTCGCTGAACAGGTCGCGGCGCAGGGTGCCACCGGCTTTCTCGTAAGCCTTGACAGTCACGTACCGGGCGACGGGGTCGCTGTCAGACTCAATCTCGCCCTGTGTAAGCAATTGGCGCAGGTAGTCGGGACGGCGATTCCAGGTCGGCACACCAGACCAGGTCTGTTCCTGCTTGTGGTGGTCGTCCACCGAAGCCAGCACCATCAAGCAGTCCAGACCGATCTTGTCGGCCCGGAACTGAGCCATCAATTGGGGAGAGACCGTGGCCAGCTTCATGCGGCGTTTGACCACCAGAGGTGTGACACCGAAGGCGGCGGCAACGTCTTCGACCGACTTACCCTGGGCCGTCAACTTGGCAAAGGCGGTGTATTCCTCGGCGGGATGGAGCGGGATATGGAAGCAGTTCTCCGCCAAGCTGGCGATCAGTGCCTTGTCGGCAGGCACCATCAGCACAGGCACGGGATAGTTGTCTGGAATGTCACTATTGGCAACCAGCAGGGTTAGCGCCTCAAGGCGGCGACCACCTGCACAAACCTCGAACAGACCGCGTGCGCCCTTCACCACGATCAGGTTTTGCAGGACATTACTTTCCTTGATGGATGCCGCCAGTTCGGCAATGCTCATCTTCGACGTGCTGCCAGCCGAGCGGGCCTGGTAAGTTTCCGACAGGATCAGCTTGTTGAAGGGGATGGTGGTGCGGGGCGATGCTTCGATGACGGCTTCGATTTCGGCTTTCGAGAATTTCATGGAGACTCCTGAAGGGTTAAAAAGGGACCAGCGACGTGCTGTCCATGCCTTCAGAATCTCATGCGCTGCGCGTTCTTCAAGCCCTTCAGTGCGATAGCATCGCTGCATGTTGCGCGGGAAATCGCGTCACAAAATTCAGCCTGAATTCCGCATTGCTCCGCACCACCGCCGCCCTGCCCATGCCGCCGCTGTACGAAGTCCTGTTCCTGTTTTCCGCACCACAAGGGTATCTTGCGGAAATAAAACGGCTCGACCAATCCGCGCTCGCGACCAAAGCCACGGTTTACCAATGGCTGTGGATCGAGGCAGCGACAGTCACCACGCTGCAGTTCGTGGAAATGGTCGCGTCCCCGCGACAACATCGCACCTTCAAAGAAGCGGTGCTATGGTTCGACGATACTAAAGGTGAGCTACGCTGGAACAACGGGCCGACCGAACGGCTCGTTGCGGAGCCAAGCCAGACCCTGCCTCAGACCCTGCTTCAACTGGTCAATTTGCACTTGAGTTGAATCACGGTCACCCTTCCGATCCACCTTCCAGATCGTTGGGCTAATCACAATAGACCGCAGTAACACAGGCCATTCCCGCAAAGGCTCTTGCCCCCCAATGCGTATGCAGAGGTTCTTTTGTTGACACAGAAATTCCTCCATGCGCCTTGGCTCCGTTCGACAGATTCAGTGATTCGCCTATGTACGACGGATTGAGGCCTTGTTACAGGCCCGACACCTGCTCTAACAGGGTGAACTGACACCACCCCTGAACCGGCAGAGACTCCGCCGGGCTTGCGACCTGCACCGCAGGGTGCCGCTGAATTTTGACCCATGCGTTTACCACCAGAAATCGATCTGCTTTTTCCGGCATTGCACCTGAAAACTCGTAGAAGTGCGTGCGCCCACCGTCTGGCAATGGCACACTGATCCCGCACCTTGGCCTCGGCCAAAGCGCGCTCGTCGGAGCGTTCCTGGGTCAGCTCAGGCGTTGCGGTCGTTACCCGCCTTCCCTGTTGGCACTGTACCCTGCCGCGGTCATTCGCACCTGGGTTCTTACCCCACTTGAGTCCTTCGTCCGCCGTCGTCCGACGGTCGACCATTTCTTTCCTTCTTAGCACATTGAGCCCGCCCGCTTCTCCGGAAGCCCGGCGTGCTCGCGTTCACACACGGGGGGGCATTTCTGCCCCTCTCATTCATTCCCACCCGGGGAGCACGTCTCCCAGTGGGTGGCTGTGTTCCCCATATTTTTTGGAGAACACACCCATGGCACGCTATACCGCGCCGTCCCTATGGTTACCCGGGTTCAATCCGGAGCCATCCGAGCCCGCAGCTCTTTTCATCGATACCGAGCCGCCGACGTCTGAACTGGCCTCTTCAATGGAGGAAAGTTCTGCTGATGAGTCGGTCGAACCCGCCCGTCAGCGTGTCAACTGGCGTGTAGTCAGCGGCACCGCAGAAACGGCAATCCGCAATTTGTGGCCACAGTTGATCCGCGCCGACTTGCACAATCTGGGCGGCAGCGTCACCAAGTTCGAGGCCAACCTGGCCGCCATCAAGGGACTACGACAAATTGACGCCGAGGATCGCCCGGCTACCCCGGACGAACGCAGCACCCTGCTGCGCTACACCGGCTGGGGTGGGTTACCCGCCAGCTTCAACTTGGAAGCTGACGACACAGCTTGGGCCAAACGTGCGCGTCAATTGAGCGAACTACTGACCCCGGATGAATCCGAATCCGCCCGAGCCTCGGTCAACAACAGCCACTACACCGAAGTCCATGTGATCGAGGCAATATGGCAGGCCGTGCAGCGCTTTGGTTTCAGTGGCGGGCGCATTCTGGAGCCCGCTGCGGGCATTGGCCATTTCATTGGCGCGATGCCAACGGCCATCGCCGAGCAAAGCAGTGTCACGGCGGTAGAAATCGACCAGTTGTCCGGTCGCATGCTGCACGCACTGTATGCACCGGGTGGCGTGGACGTGCGGATTTCTCCCTTCGAGAAAACCGCCCTGGCTGACAACTGGTTTGACCTGGTGATCGGCAATGTACCGTTCGGCAAATACCAAGTCGCCGACGTGAGCAACCGGCCCTACGCCCGTTTCAGCATCCACAACTACTTCTTTGGCAGGGCGCTGGATCTGGTTCGGCCCGGCGGACTGGTGTGCCTGATCACCACCAGTTACACGCTGGATGCACAAGATGACAGCGTGCGCCGCTACCTGGGTTCGCAAGCCCAGTTGCTCGGTGCAATCCGGCTCCCACGGGGTGCCTTCGCAGGCATTGCGTCCACGGAAGTGCAGACCGACATTCTGTTCCTGCGTAAGCGGCAGCGGGCCGAGACAGTCGACGACACCTGGCTGGACCTCAATGTAGTACCCGAGGCACTGCGCGACCCGCAGTGCTACCAGAGATACCTGCAGATCAATGCCTGGTATGCCAAGCACCCGGAATTCTGCATCGGCCGAATCCGACAGGAGAGCAACGGCTACGACGAAGTGCCGGTCGCGGTGTTCGACGGTGACTTGGAAACCACCTTGCCGGAACGCATCGCCCTGCTCCCTTCTGATGTCTACGCGCCACAGATTAGAAAACCGGTGGCGCTACGGGTCGTCGTGCCGGCTGAATCCGGTGCCCGCCCCGGCAGTTACCGCCTCCACCAAGGGCGGGTACATCGGGTCGAAGGCAGTGAGATGACGGACGTCCATGAGCGACTCAACGCCACACAGCGAGGCCGGATCACCGGCATGTGCGCGATCCGGGACTACGCTCGTTCGCTGCTGGATGCCCAGTTGTCCGAAAGTAAGGACGGGCGACTGGGTCATCTGCGGGCTTTGCTCAACGGCACTTACGACCGCTTCATCACGAAATACGGTTGCCTGAGCACCCGGGCCAATGCGCTGGCGTTCCGGCGCGACCCGGACTACCCGCTGCTGCTGTCGCTGGAGCACTACGACGAAGAGTCGGACACCGCCAAGAAAGCGGCGCTGTTCACACGGCGTACGTTGACACGGGTAGTGGAGCCAACCACGGCGGGGGAACCGACCGAGGCGCTGGCGGCGTCCATCCAATGGCGTGGCCGGGTTGATCCCGCCTACATGGCCGGATTGCTGGCCGCGCCCGAAGATGCTGTGCTGCAGGCGCTGGCCGAGGCCGGACAGGTCTTTCTTGACCCAGCGGATAGCGATTGGAAAACCGCCGACGACTACCTGTCGGGCAACGTGAAGGCCAAGCTCAAGCAGGCTGTGATGTCGGGCAGCGCCTACCGGCGCAATATCGACGCGCTGGAACAGGTGCAACCCGAAGACCTGCCGCCAGCGTCCATCGAACCCCGCCTGGGCGCGGTCTGGATTCCCGCCATGGACGTCGAGGCTTTCGTCCAGGAAGTTCTGGAGCTCAAGGACTGCCAGGTCAGCTATTCGGCCGAGGCCGGAGCCTGGTCGGTACGCTACAACGACTGGACAGCGCGCCAGAATGTGAAGGTGACGCAGGAGTTTGGCACCTCGCGCATGAACGGCATCGAACTGGTGCAATGCGCACTGAACGTGCAGGTGCCCACGGTACGCGACCCGGACCCCGAGACGGACAGGTATGTCGTCAACTCTGATGAAACGCTGGCCGCACGCGAGAAACTGGGCCTGATCAAAGACCGCTTTGCGGGCTGGGCCTTTGAGGACACGGTGCGGCGAGAAAAGCTGTGCCGGATTTACAACGACCTGTTCAACGCCACCCGGCCACGGCAGTTCGATGGCTCCCACCTGAAGCTGCCGGGGTTCTCCCGATGCTTCGTGCTGCACCCGCACCAGTTGGATTCCGTCTGGCGCATCGTGCAGTCCGGCAACACCGGACTGTTCCATGTGGTCGGCGCCGGCAAGACGGCGGTGTGCGTGATCGCCAGCATGGAGCTGCGTCGGCTGGGTTTCGTCACCAAGCCTTGCCATGTGGTCCCGAACCACATGTTGCAGCAATACACGGCAGAATTCGTTCGGCTCTACCCGAATGCCTCGGTCTTGATGGCCAGCAAGGAAGACCTGGAGGGCGACCGTCGGCGCGAGCTGGTGTCGCGCATCGCCACAGGCAATTGGGACGCAGTGGTCATCACGCACTCAAGCTTTGAGCGCATCAAGATGTCGCCGCAATTCACCGAAACGTTTATCAAGGAGATCATTCATGAGTTAGAAATGGCGGTACGCGCAGAAAAGAGCAATGACAAGTCCAACCGGATCGTCAAGCAACTGGAGGCAATGAAGAAGAACTGGGCAGCCAGGCTGGAACGGCTGCTGGCGGACCAGAAGAAGGATGACCTGCTCACCTGGGAACTGCTGGGCATTGACTGCCTGTTCGTGGACGAGGCGCATTTACATAAGAACCTGTACCGGTTCACCAAGATGACGCGGGTCGCGGGTTTGCCCCTGACCAGCTCGGAACGGGCATTCGATCTGTTCCTGAAGACCCGTTACACCATGCAAATCCATGGGCATGTGCAGCGCGGAGTGGTGTTCGCAACGGCGACACCGGTGGCCAACACCATGGCGGAGATCCATACCATGATGCGCTACCTGCAGCCCAATCGCCTGGAGGAACTGGGCTTGCAGCAGTTCGATGCCTGGGCCGCCACGTTCGGCGAGAGCGTCACGGCGCTGGAGATTGCACCGGATGGCAGTGGATACCGCATGCACACGCGGTTTGCACGGTTCATCAATGTGCCCGAGTTGATGGCGGTGTTTGGTGAAGTGGCCGACATCCGCACGGCGGAAATGCTGAACTTGCCAGTCCCGCCATTACGCGGGGGCAAAGCACGCATCGTGGCCTGCCCGGCCAGCCAGGCACTCAAGGCCTTTGTGGAAACGCTGGTGCTGCGGGCGGAGGCCATCCGCAGCGGACACGTGAAACCGCAGGATGACAACATGCTGGCAATCACCACGGACGGCCGCAAGGCTGCGCTAGATTTCCGGCTGGTGGCACCGCTGGCCAAGTTTGATACCAAGGGCAAGGTGGCCGCCTGCGTAGGTGAGGTGATGGACATCTGGCGCAGGAGTACGGACTTCCGCGGTGCCCAGATGGTGTTTTGCGATCTGTCATCGCCCAAGGGGGACAAAGGGTTCAGCGTCTATGACGATTTGCGGCAAAGGCTGATCGAAGCAGGTCTGCCTGACAAGGACATCGCCTTCGTGCACGATGCCGACACCGACATCCAGAAGGCCACGCTGTTCAAGGCGGTGCGCGACGGACGAGTCCGGGTGCTGCTCGGATCGACGGCGAAGATGGGAGTCGGCACCAACGTGCAGACCCGGCTGTGCGCCCTGCACCACCTCGATGCGCCCTGGCGTCCCTGTGACGTCGAGCAAAGAGAGGGGCGCATCCTGCGTCAGGGCAACGAGTGTGAGGAGGTGGAGATATTCAGGTACGTGACGGAACAAAGCTTCGATGCCTACCTGTGGCAGACGCTGGAGACCAAGGCGCGCTTTATTGCCCAGGTGATGAAGGGCGACAAGGGTATCCGCTCACTGGAGGACGTGGAACTGGCGACGCTGTCGTATGCCGAGGTGAAAGCCCTGGCGTCCGGCAATCCACTTGTCATCGAAAAAGCTGGGGTAGATGCGGAAGTGGCCAAACTCTCGACGCTCTTCTCGGTATGGCGCAATCAGCGCTATGCCAACGAAAGCGAAGTGGGCCGGTTGCCGATGATGATCGAAGCGCTGGAGAAAAAGATTGCGCTGTATGCCCAGGACGTGGAGCGGGTTGAGCCGCAAACCATGCAGGGTATTGGCCTCGAACTGGCGGGTCGCCCCGTCACCGGACCGGATGCCGTAGGGGAAGTCCTGCGGGGCTTGGTAAAAACAGCGAAAGAAGAGGTTCGTACCGGCACCCGGATGATTGAACGGGTGGTCGGCCGGTTTGGCGGATTTGACCTGGGCATCCTTGCGGCACGCGGCGAGGAAGTGCCCAACCTGTACCTGTCAGGCCATTGCCTGTACAACGCCGAACCGTACCAAACAGGGCCCGCCCTCGTGGCCGCACTGATGGCGGCGCTGGAATCGGTGGTCAAGCACCACACCGATGCAGTTGTGCAATTGGAGGTGCGGCGCAAGCGGCTGGAAGACATCCGGCTGGAGCTGGCTCGGACCTTTGAACACGAAGGCCGTCTGGTGAATCTGCTCGCCCGTCAGCGAGAGCTGCTCAAGCAGCTTGATCTGGACAAGGATGAAGCGGGCAGCGCGAAGGTTGATGCCGAAGAGGTGCGACAGGCAGCTTGATCAAGTTGACCCCCATGGCTGAAAAGCGATGGGGGTCTTTTTTTGTGCTTGTTTATCCACAGAGGCTGTGGACAAGCAGGTCCCGGCAAGCCGACAACCCGCGTCTGGCAATGGTACGACTGGCCTGCCCGTAAATTGGGCATGCCCAGAGAACGAGCTGCAAAACTTTCGACAGCGATCAACCAATGCCGACCGTCAGCCCCCCTGACTCACCCGTTGGCCGCCTGAAATGCGGCTTGCACAGCGCGCACCAGCGAAGGATGCAAGGTGCCAAGCTTGGGCGTCTGGCCATGTGGTGCCGCAGGCGGCACCGAGAACCACTCTGTCGTGTACGGCAGATCGAGCGCTTGCTTTAAATCGAACTTGGTGTCAAAGCTGAGACCCGCTGCCTCATAAGCCGCCAGATTGCGGTCACGCAGGATGGCGAATTCGCCTCGGTGCAGGGTAGTCGTGCGTTGGCTGGTACCGTAGGCAACTCGAACGTGAAACTGCGGCGCATCGTCATCAAATACCGCCAGAATCAGCGCTGGCCGTGGCTTCGGGCGCGGGTTGACATCGTCGGGAAAGTGGCACCAAACAATTTCGCCAGCAGTAGGTTCGCCCCACCACTGAGGCATCATGCCAACTCGGCCTCAAACAGGCTGGAGCGTACCGAACGCTTTTTGCCCTGCGGGACACGCTTCTTGATTTGACGAACTTGGGCGGCAGTCAGCGGCCCCTCATCCGCCTCATACTGCGGCAGCAGCTTGACGGCCATTGTGTGCAGTGCAATGTGGATAGCCTGAGTCTCATCAACGCCCAGGCGTTCCGCCACCCGTTTTGCGGTTTCGCGCGTCACGCCCGTGGCGCTGTCGACGGTACGGTAGCGGAAGGCGATCTGGTCGGCAGCGGCACGGGTGTTCATTATGGAATCTCCTTGTTTTGGATATCTTTAAGATATCTTAAAAGGCATCCCTTGTCAAGGTCTAGCCTATCACCCGTCGTCCACATCGCGGATGTTCATTTCCCGGAATTGCCGCGTCAACCAGCCCGGATCCTCATGCGTTTGCGAAAGCAGACCCGTCGCCACGAACCGCCTGAGCTTGAACAGTTGAATCTTCCTGTCGGCCAATGCAAAGACTATCTACCAGCTGGATTGAATCCATGTCAGTCTCCATAGACGACCCGTAAATTCCAGAGCATCAAAATATTGAGGACAATACTTGCCTGGCAAAAATAGATTCGCCAGATAACAAAATAGGAATACAAATGGCAACTGCGAAGAAAGTGGCTCCCAAGGCTGCGACGACAACAAAGAAGGTAACGGCTCCCGCGAAGGCGCCAAAACCCGCTGCGAAGGCCCCTGTGTCCAAGACAGCCAAGGCCATTGCCAAACTGACGGCAAACATCGCCAAGCTGACCGAGCGTAAAAACAAGATCGCAGCTGAAATCAACACCCTGCGTGATCAGCGCACTGCACTGAAGGTTGCGCCTGCTGTTGCAGCACCTGTGGCGCCCAAGGCAAAGCCCGCTGCTAAAGCGGCTGCCCCGGCCAAGAAGGCAAAACCGGCTGCGAAGAAGTAATTTGGATACGCGGCTCTGTCGCCCAATACGAAAGGCCCGCGGGGCCTTTTCTTTTGCGTGTACCGCAATCTGGTTGCCGCGGCCCATCCACATTGGGTGAACAGACCGTCTGGGAGTTATCCACCCATTTGCGCGTGACCATCTTGAGTCGGGGTCCATGTTTTCCACAGAGACAACAGAACCTGATCGAACTCCCCGAAAACGATGCTGTCGCAAAAAGCGGCTCATCAATTGATCTGCCGAGCTTGTCATGCACCACCCAAAAACACCCGATGTTGCGGGCGCTTCGGGGTGGTATCGCCCTGCCTGTTGCGGCACATCCTTGATCACTCGCCACCTCCCGAGCCACACTGCTAGGGCTATCCGTGGGCATCGAGCCTGCACAGCCTTCATCAGAGGATTCCTGTCCTCCTGAAGTCCAGTATGACTGGCGTCGCAGTCGTTACCTGCCTTTGAAAGAGTCCGGGCTTTCGCCTGGTCAGGCCATACGCTTTATGCGCATGGCTTCGTGATCCGTTCAGCCCCAGGCTGACCACTGTGCTTGCCGTTAAACCCTCGGGCTTGACGGCATGCAATGCCGTGCGCGGTGACATCTTGCATGTCATTGCAGTTCGGCATCGATAGAAGGCTCCCGTTCGAAAGAACCGGGGGTTTTCGTTTTCATGGCATACCGAAAGGTGTCGCCACCAAGCTGCTCGGCCATCTATGGCCCGAGCATTCCCGAACGGGGAACTCCAAGTTCCCCGCCGGGGATGGGTGTTCCCCTTCTGACCCTGAAGGAGAGCACCATGTTCGCAGTCCCTGTGAAAAGAGAAACGCGCCCCATTGGCGTGCTACTGGGAGGATCCGGCCTTGCCCGGATGCTCGCGGTTCGCAAGCCAGTGGTGGCCGCATTGTTGAAACCGTACCGGTCTGTTTCCGAACAGAACGCATCGGTTGTAGAAGCCTGTGCTTCGGCAGTCTGACCATGCTGGCCAGTCTTTACCGCAAGCGCGTAGCCGCCATGGCGATTCAACTCGCCAAGGATGACCCACAACTGGTCAAGGAAGTGATCGCTCGGCTGAGGAAGGCTGGGGAGATTGAGCCCGACGATCTGGTCTACCTGGACCAAATCGCCGACCGTTGGATCAGGATTGCCCGGGAGAACCGGCAGAAGGCAAGTCGCTGACCACTAGGTCCAGCGATGCGGGCAGTCGCACGCCCTTGGCCTTCGCCATCTCCAGGACGATCTTGTCCAGCAGATCAGGACGTTCGTCGGACAGCGTCTGGGCCCACCGGCCCAGCGCCTGTTCGATGTCGTCCTGTGTTCGCGTCCCTGCGAAGTCGATACCGAGTGATCGGTAGTCCTCGACTTCGTTGGGCGTGAACCTTACCGCGCTGCCTGCACGAAACATGGTGTGGGCCTTTCCTGTTTGTCACTGAGCTTATCAGTGGCATGTATCTTCGCAAGCCCTCGGGGAGTCCACCGTCTCCCCGCCGGGGAAAAGGTGTTCCCTCTTTCATCTGGAGAAACACCATGTCCCTTGAGAAACCCCATCCTCGCACGAAGCGCCCCAGCATCGAGCACGAGGAAGAAAGAGCCTGGGTCAGTTTTTACAAGCGTGTTGGCAACGACCTTGCCCTCGCTACCGAAGTGCTGGCCCAACTGGATTCCGATCCCGACATGAAGCGCTCCCATCTGGCTTTGTACCTGTGCTGCAAGGAATCCTTGCGCACGCACAAGGTCCGACAGGCGCGCAACAAACGGATTGGGATGTTCGTACGCTGGTTTTGCGGTGGGCTGTTCACGCAGCTGTTCGTCCAATGGCCGAACGCATGGCGTCGAAGTCTGCGCCAGAGCGGCGACATCGTCGTCGAGTGCCTGCCCGAGACCGGCAGAGATGTCGGCAAAGAGCCTGCCATGGCCAAAGCCAGGCAGTTGACCCAAGAGCCCACCTTTGCCACGGCGCAGGCGGACTTCCGTCAACAGAGAACGGGCGAGCCGGCAGAACCTGCTGCTGCGACCGCGCAGGCCAGTGATTCGGCCCCTTCCCCGGCTGCCCGCAAGGCGGCCTGATTTGTCAACACCTGTGGGCTGCACGTCAGCCCATCCCGTCGACTTGCCTTGGGGCTTGGCGGCATCCCTTTTGAAAGGAATTCATCCATGACATCCATTGCTGATACCCTGCGTGCCATCGAGGCACGCGCTGAACGCGCCATCGTCCAGGAATTGCGACTCATGACGCAGGAGATCCTCGCCATGCGCACCCTGCTCGTGCTGCAAGACCGTAACCACGCTGACGCCCTGTTGCTGAAACTGGACCGCCTTGCACAAGACCAGACGGTGGCACCTGTGAGTGCGACTGAGACGCCTGTCTTTCTGATGCCAGACTTGCGTCTTGATGACATTCAGGCGCTGGCGCCTGTGGCGTACAAGGTCCATTTCTATAGCCGTGCGTGCGGTGATCTGGAAGACGTCGTGACGCTGGAGGCCTTCGACGCTGGCGTCCAGTTGGTTCTTGATCGCCTGGATGCCCATCGCGGACATGCGATCGAAGCCAGTTGGACCAACGGCAGAGGTGCCCTCAAAGTGCTGACGCCAACGGGTGCCGCGCTGGCAACCGTTGAAGCGGCTGATGTCGTTGACGTTTCGGTGGATCCGATCGTCAAAAAAGTCTGCCAGGCAATGCAACTGGGCGATGCTTCGCGCATTGAACAGCTGTTCGGCCTGATGCTCAAGGCCGCCTGAAAGTGTCCCGTACCCGGCGTATCCCTGCTACGCCCCGTGGAACCTGCCTTGCCCTTCGGGGTGGGGCAGGCTCATCTTTGATACTGAATTGCGATGAGCGCGGACTGGCAACACCACCCAGCCACCATCGCTATGCGACCTGGCGGCACTGCCGGTATTCCCGGTCAATCAGCCAGTGGACAAACTCCGTTTGCTCCGAAACACCCCAGTAATGCGCTTTGCACCGTGCGACATAGGCCTCCAGGTCGCCCAAGGTGCGAATGTCCACCGGTTCGATATCGGTGATCTTGGTAAACACTTCAATTTCCTTGCGGGTCAGGCGAATCTGGTCGTTGAGTCGAATCATGGTCATACCCCATTCAATGGGTTTTTCGGGTATCTTGGCCGAATCTGACGCGCATGTCTCTGGTTTTACGGGGTGGGCTATAAAGATATTTCCACCGCGACCACAGTCACAGGTCAGTGTCACGCCACTGCGAGTTGCGCCCCATCTGGAACAACCCGTCGCGCCCATGCAACGCATCCGATGACAGTCAGTCGCCCCCCGGAACACACCACCCAAATCTCTCCGGCTTTGGTGACATTTACCGGTGGTGTAGTGGCGGCCATCCTTGAACCCCGCCCATCACTGCGCCAGACTCTGCAGGTGATCTCTGTGCACTCCATCGTGGGGTGCTCATCCGGTCTTTGCCGGCGTCGCAGTCGACACCTGCCTTACCAACCGCGCATGCCCTGGCATGCGCATCCCGAGCGGGAACCTTGTTCCCTTCGGGATCGGCGTTTCCGCTTTTCTGTTTAACCATAGAGGAGAACGCCTTGAATCCATCCTTTCTGTCCCGTGCCGACCTGGTTCGCGAGTTGCTCGCGCCAACGGTCAGGGATTACATTGCAACCACACCCCATGTGGGTGATAGTGAATCAGCCTACCAAGGGGTAGCTGCCAACGATTCTGTAGTCAGCCGCAAACTCGGTGTGGCCCGCGAATTGCTCTTACGTGACCTGCAAGCGCAGATGTGCACTGGTCCGGTCATGGGTACGCCACAGGTGCTGCGGGATTGGTTATGCCTGCACTGTGCGAACCTGGAGCACGAAGTGTTTCTGGTGCTGTACCTGACCGCCCAACTCCAGTTGATCGAGGCCGTCGAACTGTTCCGAGGCACTTTGACTCAGACCAGCGTTTATCCGAGGGAATTGGTCAAGGGTGCGATTTCCCGCAACGCCGCTGCCGTGGTCGTTGCGCACAATCATCCCAGCGGCCATGCGGAGCCCAGTCGCGCAGATGAGTTCCTAACACAGACGCTGAAGCAGGCGCTGAGCCTGGTGGACGTGCGCGTGGTCGATCACATGATTGTGGCGGGCGGCACGGTACTCAGTTTTTCCGAACGCGGTCTGATCTGACGCCTTGACCTGAGTGTCCGTCAAGGAATTCTTACCCCGAGGGGCTCACCAGCCTCGCGGGGTTAGTGAGTCCTTCAATGTCATGAAGGAGAAACGATGCCTGCATCTACACCACCCCATTGCCCCGTCTGTTTGGACTTCGGGGCCTTGCTGGGCCAACTCGGCCCATTGCGCTGGTTTCGCTGCCGCGCCTGCGGCATGGACTTCAGCCGTTCGTCCCGTGCCCGCCGTGCAGCGAGCCCATCACCCCAACCCCAAGGAGTCCCCCATGGATGAATCCACTGTCACCAGCTTGCGCCAGCAGGCCGAGCCCCTGGCGGCACTGTCGAGTACGCACCTGACGCCAGCCACACGCCTAAAGTTGATGGGCAACGACCTCTCGGTCAACGCCTACCCCACCGCACATGGCGGCTTTGTCTATGTCGGTTCGCCGCGCTACGACATCCCGACGGAAGCCGACTTGGCGGCCGTCTTTGAAGTGGCGGAACGGGCCGGTATCGTCTGGCTGAAGTTCGATGCCGATTCGGCCGTCATTGATGGGCTTCCGGTCTTCGGCATCCCAGGAGAGGCGTTGTGAGTCAGCATTCTGTCCGCACGCGCTACCAAGGCGACGAAGTCGTGGTGATCGCCGGCTATGACCGACCGCTGAACGATCTTTTCCTGCAGGTGCTGTGTCATGAAGACGCTCGCGCAGCAGCGGAGGAATGTGTCCTCTACAGCAGTCTCCATGAACCCCAACGCGACTGGACCGACATCAACACGGTGTCGGACAAGCTGATTGAACTGGGCATCGAGGTACCCGACAGCTTGTTGGAAGCCGTGTACCTGGACCAGTTGTTCCATGTCGGCAACCGCATGGTCCGACACCACATTAACCAGCCACCCGAGGTGCTGCTGGCCGGATGAATCTTATCGGCCACCACAAGGTGGTCTCAAGTCACTCAGGGCGTCGCGCTGTAAGGCCGACGCCCTGTTTCTTTTGGAGCAAGATATGCAAACTGACAACATCCTGCTGGGAAAGGAACGTTCGACCCAGCAGGTTACCCTCAACACCGAGCAGAAACTGTACGTGATCGCCACCGACTATGGCTACAGCTGCTTTGGTTTCGACAATGCCCGCGATCATGCGAATCAGATTGCGCAGCGCCTGAACCGAGCCGACTTGTTCTTCACCCCGAACGATTACGCGGCGCTCGCCGGGTACAAGAAGTACGAGGATGCGGTTTCGGCGTGGTCCCGCTCAGCCCTGACCCGTCAGACCTACTTTGACCCGGGAACGGATCCCAAAGCTGCTGCCGTCCTTGAATCTCGGCGTCGGACAGGCGATAAAGTGCGGCTCGTGTTGGGCAACACCCTCACTGGAGAACCGTGGTTGAATGAATATGACGTGGTCGGCAAGATTGGCCGCTCAGGCGGTAGTCTCAAAGTCCCTCTGCTGGTAGAAGAAGGCGAGTCGGGCGGCGGTGCCGTCCTCACGGCATGCGTGCTGCATATCATCGACTGGAAGTCGGGGCGGACGCTGTACCGTCACCCTGCCTACCGGGAGCCAGAGCTCAGTTTGCAGCCATCAAACGTATCTGAACTCCCCTGGGCCGTCCTTCATCTCAATGAAGTGATTGCCCGGTTCAAGGACATGGGCAAGGCCTGCGCCTACATTGCGTTCATGCGGGGAGAAACGATAGAGCCGCGGATTTTTCAGTAGCGCAATAACAGAGCAATGCCCGACAAGCCACTCGTCATCGAGTCACACCATGGTGGGTACCGGTTCGTCGAGTGGTGGCGTGCGAAAAATCTCCTGCGACAAAGGATGCTCTGCCAAATAGATCGGAAGCTCTTCCGCCGCCCATGGCACAAAAACAATGTCGGTAACCCCTGCGCTGGACACGATCTTGTCCAGCTTGTGGGGGTCAACGAAGGCAGCCACGACCGGACCTTCCAGCTTGCGGAGTTGGATTTTCTCGGTCAGCAGGTGGATCGTGATCCCTTTCAGGTCCAGTTTATTGTCCCGGTCCAGCACCTTGACCACGCTGTCGCCAAAGACGGTGCGCACAACGCCGTCCAGATTGCTTTTGTTGTGGACGGCCAAACCCATGTTCGCGCTATTGCGCTGTTGCATCAGCGCGCTGCAGTGGAGGAATGCAGCGCGCAGGGCCGCTTCATCCGGCCCCATGGAATGGGTGTGAAATCGTTCAGGTGTCAAACAGGCTCCCTTGTCATCGCGATGTGCTGATAAATTCTTTGTGCGTATTTTGCCAAAAGTGAAACCAAGCCTGAAGTTGGGATGTCGCATCAAACGGTCAGGCATTGCGCCGCATGCGCTGACTTGATCTGCGCATCCAGGTCAATCACCACATCGGCCATGGCCGTCAGCTCTGGCGTCTGTGAAACAAAAAACTCCCGTTAATAGCCGCCCAGACGCAAGACTTCCCGTTTCATCGCCATGAACATGCGTTTGCGCTCAGAATCCAATGGTCCATCGGACTCATCAGAGAATAGCGTGGCATAGCGCCGCCCAGAGTTTAGGACCAGATACAGGCCACTGTCCGCGTCAAACACTCGTTATGCCGAGTCACCCAAGGCATTGGACCGCTTCTCTCCTGCGGGAGCGCACTCGCTGAACCACCACTGCCCCCTTCGCAATGGATGCAAGGACACTGACGTACCAACACAGGTACTATTGCCCTTCTGATAGATTCTTGCGAAAGTCGCCGCCTATGACTGACATCTCGCTTCAACGCGACAGGCTTGAGAAGCCGACACTCATTTATCCATTCGCATCGCCGCCTGAAGCTGGCAAAGTGATCGCGATCGCGCCCGGCGTGGTCTGGATGCGCATGCCACTGCCCATGGCGCTCAATCACATCAATGTCTGGGGGCTCGAAGACGACGATGGCTGGGCCGTGGTTGACACCGGCATGCGTACCGACGAAACCGTGGCGGCATGGCGCGATTTATTTGCCAATGCAAACGAACAGCGCCCTTTGACGCGAGTTTTTGGCACCCACATGCATCCAGACCATATCGGAATGGCAGGCTGGCTGACGCGAAAATTCAACTGCCGTCTGTGGATGACCCAGCTGGAATACCTGAACTGCCGCGTGTTAACTGCCGACACGGGCCGCGAGGCGCCCGAGGATGGTGTCACGTTCTACCACAGTGCTGGCTGGAGCAGCAGTGCCATAGAAAACTACCAGGCCCGCTTTGGTAACTTTGGCAAATATATCCATGCCTTGCCTAACAGCTATCGGCGCATCCAGGATGGCGAAGAGATCAGGATCGGCGCCAACACCTGGCGCGTTATCGTTGGCACCGGTCATTCGCCCGAGCACGCCTGCCTGTACTGCGTCGATCTGAAATTATTGATCTCGGGTGACCAGGTGTTGCCCCGCATCTCCTCCAATGTATCCGTCCACCCCACCGAACCGGACGCCAACCCCATGCGTGCGTGGCTGGAGTCATTGGCCAAGATCAAACGCGAGGTGCCCGACGATGTGCTTGTCTTGCCATCTCACAACGACTGTTTTCGCGGCCTGCACGCCCGGCTGCACTACCTGGCAGCATCGCAGGAGCGCACACTGGACCGTTTGCGCCACACCCTGAAAGAACCCAGGCGCGCGATCGATGTGTTTGCCGCCCTGTTTGGGCGCAGTATCGGCGAGACCGACGGCAGCCTGTTGAACCTGGCCACGGGCGAGAGCCTGGCCTGTTTGAACTATCTACTGCATCGAGGCGAGGCAAAAGCCGAGCTGGATGAGACCGGTGTCGCCCGGTATCAGATGCGCTGATCGACGACTTGGGAGCCTGTCAAATCCTGACTGCGCTGGTCGACCACTACTTCGCGCTTGGCAGGAAAGCCGGATGCAGCTGAAGCGACGTGAACGCGAGATCGCCCAAGTGCATCGCAACATCAAACCGCAGGTGATCTCGATTCAGCACAGACCGCTCCGATGGCGACACAGACGGGAAGCACAACACGCGCGGGTATCGGTTGACCCGCGTAGGCCCGGAATGGTTCAGACTGCAGCGGCGACACATCCTGACTCCCGGGCCCCGACTTTCAACGTATCCAGATCGATCACAGCATCCGCCATCGCCGTCAGTTGCGGCGTCTGCGAGACAAAGAACTCGCGTTCGTAGCCACCCAGGCGCAATACCTCGCGTTTCATCGCCATGAACATGCGCTTGCGCTCTGGATCGAGCGCGCCATCCGCCTCGTCCGAGAACAGCGTCGTATACCGCCGCCCCGTGTTCTGCGCCAGGTACAGTGCGATCGCGCGAGTCAGGCAGACCTCCACGAACGTGCGTTCGCCGCCGCTCATCAGGCCCACGCTCTTGCTGTCGTCGGTCTCTCCATCGTGTACCACAATGTCGAAGCCTTCCTTCTGTTCGCCCTTGGCAGTTTCCAGCAGGGTGTGGATGGACACCGTAAAGCGCGGCCCATAGCACGCCAGCAGCAGGTCGTTGGCCAGTACCGACAGCGCTGGGCCGGCGTCATCGATCGCCAGCGCGATCAAGCCGTCGTTGCTCATGCAGCGCGCGAAGAGGTTCCAGTTGCCCAGTTCGCTTTCAACATGGGCCCTGCGCGCATCGACCTTTTCTCGCCGGGTGGCCAGTGCGACCGACTGCTGCAACAGTGCTTCCAGATTCTGCGCGTCCCGCACGGCCGCCAGGTGTGACTGTTCGGTTGAAGCCACCTCAGCGCGGGCATCCGACAATGATTTCGCGGCCTGGACCAGCCGTTGCTCGTCATACGCTGTCGGCAGCGCCGCAAGGGCGTCATCCAGGCGAGCCAGCGCCGCACTCGATTGCCGAACTTGCCGCTCCGACTGTTCCGCAATCGCTCGCCGCGACGCAGCAATCTGCTGGCGTTCGGTCCGTTCCTCAGATGTCTCGGCGCCGTTGGCTGCTACGTCGCTGTGCCCCAGCGCAGCCAGTTCCTGTGCAATATCGGCCAACGTCATCTGCGCCTGTGCACACTCTCCGGCCTTCGCGACCAGCACGGACAGACGGGTAACGCGGTCTCGCGCAATGGCTTCGAGGTGCTCGGCCCATGCCAATGCCCGTGGTGCCCCCATCAGCGCCTCGCTCTGTCGGCGGACAGCGGCCAGGTCGCGTTGCGCCTGCGCCTTCTCCTGGGTCAGGTGGACGATCTGGGCCCGGGCGCTGGGAACCAGAGCCTGCGCCTCGTGCGCATCGCCGAGCAACCGGCACCGGCCCTGCAAATCGGTTCCAGCACAAGGCACCTCCCCGGTCAGTCCGAACCGATGGACAAGCTCGTCGGCCTTGAGTACGGCCTGGCCCGCATCCCGCTCGATGCTGGACACCTTCTGTTGGATCAGGCGCTCAGTCCCCTGGCTCTGTGTCAGCCGTTGCGCTTGCAGGCGGCACGCACCGGTGCGCACGCTGCGCAGGGACAGCACCCGCTCGGCCAACGGCAGGCGCTTGCCCGCACGCCGCACCGCGTCGGCCCCGGCGAGTATTTCCAGACATCGCCGCCGCGATTGCGCCAGAGACTGACGCCGGGTACGCTCTTGCTGCACGCGGTCGGCAATGCGCTGATCCAGCCGTTCGAGACGCAGGCCCTCTCCCTTGTCCTGCGCCTTGAGCGCGCTTTCGGTCTGCGAGCCAACGTCGGCCACGGATTGGCGCTCGGCCACCAGTTGAACGCGACGCGCCTCGGTGGCCCGCGATTGCTCGCGCCCGGCCATCAACTGCGCATGTCTTGCTTGGGCGGTATCGAGCACGTGCTGCGCCTCCAGGCGCACCGCCAGCCCCTGGGTGACCCGGTCAGCCGCGCTGCCGAGCCGATACTGTTCGGCGCTCAGCTGCTCACCCTCCACGTCCAATCCGGCCATTTCCTGTCGGATTGCCATGAGACCGGCCTTGAGCAGCCGAGCCGTCTCCGACGCTTTCTGTCCCAGGGCACGGATTTCCTCCTGTCCGAGCAGGTCGGCGAGCAAGGTCTTGATTTCGGCGTTCCGGTAAGTGTTGAGCTGCCGCTTGCCTTGGGCCGAGAACACGGAAGTGAAGAACGTCTCGGCGCTACCGCAGACGTTTTCTACGCAGCGCGTATAGGTCTCCACCTTGCCATCGGACACCGTGCCGTCGTCGAGGCGCATTGGCTGCCAGCGTCCGCTGTCGTCGAGCACGTGCAGGAAGGCTTCGGTCTTGCGTCGGCCGTTGAGCCGAATGACCACCTGCGAACGGTAGCTGCGGCCTTCGTGCGCCCAGGTCAGGTCTTTCTCGTTTTCGGGTAGATAAACATGGTCGTAGTAGGAGAAACCACCCGACCCCGCCATCGCTGCGCGGCTCGGCAGCGTGGCAAACGGCGAGAGGTTGTCCATGATCGTGGTTTTTCCGCTTCCGTTTGCACCGGCGATGGCGATCAATTCGGCGCCGTCAGCCAAGCGTTCAAAGTCCAGCGTGAGTTCATCGAGACCCAGGCCATCGCGGATGCCGCGAAAGCCCTTGAGGGTGAGTGAGAGAGGTTGCATGGTTGGCCTTAAAAGTGAAGGTCCGATCAGAATCTCATGGGCAGCGGTTTTATCAAGTCCAATGATGGCGGAATCGGGGGCCTCGGACTGCGCCGGGTCGAGGCGTGACCTCGGCAAAAATCTGCAAGGGGCCCTCAACAGCCAGAGGTATTGACGGAAAGTGGGCGCTCGTCATTGAACGGAGCTGCACAAGGCGTCGGCCGGCCGATAAATTGACCAATAAAGACTTGCACGCCCTACCCCTGGGCCAACTGGCTCCCTTGCATCCCTCGAAGTATTGACCATCGGCCCTGTTGTTGGCATAATTGCCAACATGCAAGCGCGATTGATTACCAAGTTCAAGAACATCACACCCGAAGGCGGGGTGATTGAACTGGTGGTCTGGAAGGTTCCTGCGCCGGTGCCGCCCACAGAGCATGGCTACAAATACCGGGCGGTGTATGCCCTGAATGGCGTGCGCGTTGTTGGCTTTGACAATGAGCGTGGCAAAGGTGACCACTGTCATCTCGACGGACAGGAGTTTCCGTACGCCTTTGTCGGTGTAGATCAGTTGGTTGAAGACTTTATTGCGGCAGTCGCCGCCCGGAGAGCACCATGATGAATCGTTACCTCACCATCACCATGCAATCGGACTGGCAAGCTGCTTTGCGCGCGTCGGGGCAGTTAGCCAAGGCCGATACCTATCAAGGCGAAGTCTTAAACTTTGAGAGCCCTGGTCACTTCTTCGGTCAGCTTTCTGAGAAGCGCTGGGAGATTGTCCGGGCTTGTCAGGGTAAGGGTGAACTATCGGTGCGGGAACTGGCCCGTGCAGTGGGGCGCGATGTGAAGCGCGTGCATGAGGACGTGCTGACGCTGGCTGAACTAGGCCTGGTAGAACGTACCGAAAGTGGCGGCGTGGTGTGCCCCTTCACCTCCATGCACATCGACATGTACCTCAAGGCGGCTTGAGCGGGCAACCAAGACACTGAGGAGGGAAGTTACGGTTCGCATGCGCAGCATGTGTCGGTGCAATTCTGAGTCGGCCCACAGGTGACAGATGTCCTGTGTTGACACACCAAAATCAACATAAGGGATGCATATTGTCCATAACGGTGGTCTTGCCCCGCCCATTGGCGCAAGCGATGGCGACCAGCTCGGCGCCATCGGCCAACCGTTCGAAGTCCAGGCTCAGTTCATCACGCCCCAAAACATCGTGGATGCCCCGAAACCCCTTGAGGGTCAGTGAAAGTACTTGCATGATCGTGCTCCATATAGAGGATGGAACCAGTCTCGCGCACGATGGGCTTTGTTCAAGTCCATTCGCGCCTTGGGTGGCCCCGTCAGAACAACAGTGCGGACTCCGCTTCTGCGTCTTCGGTCAATGACAACTCCGTCATGACTTCCGCTGCGGGCACCGCAGTCCAGCACAGGATTCGCTCGGCAATCGCTTCTGGCGTCTGACTTGCCAGCACCTGAAGGCAATCGAGCAGCGGCTGGGGCTTCGCTTCAGTAGATGTGGCCCAAACCCGCACCTTGTCCGCGAGGCTGGCAAGTTGGGAGATTCCCGCCGCCCGTGTGCGCACCACCGGCACGATGCGTCCTTCGAGCTTGACTTCCGCTGCGCCCGCCAACAGTGCCTGCATCGCCGTGCGGTCCACTTCGTGCCGATCCTCGTCGGCCACGGTCCAGCGCACCCGAACGAAGGCCCCGGCAATGTCTTCCCGCTCGACTGCTTCACGCAGCCCGGCCAGATCGGGCTTGCCTTCAAACACGATGTCAAGGGTACGGCGCGCCGGCGTGGGCTCCAGCGTGAAGCGCACCTCGCCCGCGCCGATGTCCCATACCAGGAAGCCCTTCTCACCCTCCTCGCCGTAATGAAAGCGCCCGATGGAGCCGGGATAGGCGATGCACTGATGTCCCGCCCTGCCCTCAAACGCCGCAGTCTTGTTCTCCCAGGCCTGATGCCGGTGAATGTGGCCCAGCATGAAGGCTTGAGCCTCTGCGGCAAACAGCGCGCCGGTTGTGAATTCGTGGTCAAAGCCTGCCATGGGCACGCCATGCTCTGAAATGCAACCAAACACCGTACCGTGCGACACCCCGATGGTGGGCAGGCCCTGTGCACGTGCCGCCTGGTTGCTGGCTGCGAACCCACGAAGCAGCAGGGCAAGATGCTCCCCCACAGCTTCTGCCGCTGAGCTGGCACCCACGGTGGCCGCCACAGCCGCCTTGTTCACCGTTGGCACGCAAGAAAACAAGGCCCGCAACCCAATAGGCAGGACTATGAACTGCCAGTCTTCCGACGCCACCCAACGCCCGTCAGCCGTGAGCCCCACCTGACCGATCCGGTCGGCGACGTGCACCGGGTAGCGTCCACCCAACAGCCGGAACATAGACAGGGCGCCTGGCGGTTCATGCGAGAACGTGCCCTGCAGCATCAGCACCGGGCAATGGTCAGCCAGACGCCGGATGTTGCGCGCCAAGCGCTCCACTGCGGGTGAATGCAGGTCCAGCGCATGGTCCGTCGAGTCGCCGGACACGACGGCAGCGTCGACCTTCAAAGCGATGGCGCGGTCCACTGCATGGCGAAAGCACCGGTCAGCCTCGACCAGATTCTTGGCGCTGTAGTGAAGATCAGAAAACTGGGCAATACGGATCATGGCGAACTCCTGAACGGGTGTCTGGTAAATATGTGAAGGCTTCAACAGCTTCCCCTTGATTTCCAAATCATCAAGGGCGTGCTCGGAGCCAAACGCGGTCTTGACGGACTCCTGCCCGCTCACGCCCGCCCCCGTATCGCGCAGTCGATCTTGTCGAGATAGCCCTTCGGGTCGTTCCGATAACGCTCCAGCTCGTCATAAGCGCGTTGGCGACCGAAAGCATTCAAGCGCCAGCCAGGGCCCCAGCGCTGGTTAGCGTAGGCTTCGTACTGGGTCCGATCGATGCCATACGACTTGGCCCGATCACTGACCTGTTCGAACGTCGGCCCTTTCACGGCGATATCTTTCCAATCTACCTTGTCATCGGGTTGGCTATCGGCTGGCTCTGTTGCTGGGGACATCTGATTGGCAACTGCAGCGCCGTCTTCCAGACCCTTGGCACCTTCCAGCACCTGAACCGCCTGCCGAGCCTGCACGATGACAGCACCTTCATCCTCGTTGTGGCGTATCAACGCCGTCACATCGACGGGGGCTTCCAGATCAATGATCCATTGCGGCACCCGCACCGCTCTGCCCTGTTCGTCGATACGCGCCACCTCCATCAGCTTCTTGGTCAAATAAAACGGCGTGCGCTGGCTATCCAGAAAACCCGAGATACGCCCTCCGCGCAGGAAGCTGATGGTCTCGAACTTCTGGATCGCCATGTTCATGGCGTAAAAGCTGTTCGTATGCAACTCGAAGGCGCTGATCGAGCGGATGCCCGGGATGAAAAAGAGGAAACGCCCGGTCAGGTTGCACTGGCGAAGTTGGTATTCACTACAGGATTCCGGGTCACACAAACCACCGTTCTGCTCACGCAACATCGTCTTGCGCCCGCCAAACAGACGAATCACCCGCTTGCCAGTGTCATCAAACGGCACGGACGCGTGCTGCTTGCAGTAGCGCACACGGCCATCCGGCGAGTATTCAGACCAGTAGCGCTTCTCTGCCGCACCCCAGGCCGCCAGTTCGTGGGGCATTACCACCTGCCAAAAGTCGGAGGGAAATACCACCGGAAAACGGTAGAGGCGTTTGATGCCATCACCTCGGTCTTCGCTGTGAGCCTCCAGAATCTGGCGGGCGATCTCTGGGTTAGAAAAGTCCTGGCCACGAACCGTGAACCAGGACACGTTCTTGGGGATGAGCGGGGCTTTCAGCTGGGGCAGTGCTGCGGCAAGCGCCTGTTCAATTTGGATAAACGATTCGCCCTCCGCCATGCCCCGCTCGTAAATAGCGCGGGCATCGGGGTGTGCGGCCGCCTTTGCCGTCAGAACTTTAATACCGGCGCGGATTTTTCCGCCGGTAGGAATCCGTGCCAGGCCTTGCCCGAGCACGGTGGGCAGCGTAGCCTGGCTGCCATTGACCTTGACCACTGCATTCGACATGGATGCACTCCTTCATGAATCGCGAAAGAATTCGCTGATTCATGCTCTCGTGCAAAACGGCTGTGTCAACCGGCTTGTCTGACGTGGTGGGGCGCAAGCAGCGCCCAATTCATCGATTCGTAAGTAGACACCTGCTCCCGGGCTGTTCTGCCTCTATGAAACGACGTCAATCTTCAGAAGATCGTTTACCTTGGTCGCAATTTTTGACTCCATCGATGCACGGTCTGCCGCCACCAACGTCACCTTGCCATCGCAAACGAGTTCATGGTCGTCGTAAGCCCTGATGCAAAACGTGGCGCTACGCTGGCCCAGCCGTTCTACCCAGCCCTGCAGACGAATCGTTGCGCCGGGCGGTATCGGGCCACAATGCTCAAGGTGAATGGTTCGACCGACAACCACCTCCGCCGAAGGATCGATCTGCAGCTGCATCTCCCGGATGCAAATTGACTCGACAACCGCGATCAGGTACCCGGTGGCCAGACACTCGATGAGCGTCTCGGCATAGTGTTTCCCATGCGGTAAACGGGTGAACAGTGAACGTGCCGTCTGATCGATTGGCACGGTGTAGGTCTCTTCGAAACATATCTCGCTTAGCTGTTGGTGATACATAAAGTGCGGTCGGGTTGGTTGGGGTTGCATTGGCAACCGAAGCAGCATGATGTTCACGGATGCACAGGAAACGCACCAGAAACAAGCAGCGCGAAAGAAGCGATGTTTCGCCATCGGCTGATGTACTACCTACGGCACAGCGCCACCCGACGCCGGCGAATCCACCTGTGCGTTATGGACGCGCTCGGGCTGGCAATTCCGGCATCGATTCATTCGTGCGCCATATCCACTGCGTGTCATCGCCAGATTTCAGAGCAAGTGCCTTGGCCGCT
>NZ_JBAQMD010000038.1:0-35568 GCF_049302455.1 Rhodoferax ferrireducens
AAGTCAGGGAGAAATTACCAAGATCGCAGGCCAGCGCCAGTCACACCAAAAGACTGATAATTTAGCCGTCCTGCCTGGGGGAATTTGACTGGCCAAAGGTGGGGGAATTTGAAGTGGCCATCAGGGGTACCGTCGTGGTCGGCATTGCCGGCATGGAAGACATGAAGAAGGTGGGTAAGACAGGTGGTCTGGCTCTCCTGTATTTCGAAGTTATGTCTACATTGGCCCTGGTGGTTGGTTTACTCGTCGTCAACGTATTGCAGCCTGGCACGGGAATGCATGTGGACCCGATGTCACTGGACACCAAGGGAATTGCCGCTTACACGGCGCCCGGGAAGATGCAGGGCTCTGTGGATTTTCTCCTCAATGTCATTCCATCCTCGGTGGTTGATGCATTCGCCAAGGGTGAGATCCTTCAGGTTTTGTTGTTCTCCGTATTGTTTGGCTTCGCGCTGCACAAGTTCGGCGGACGCGGCACGATGGTGTTTGACTTCATTGAGAAGTTTTCCCACGTGTTATTCGACATCGTCGGCTTCATCATGAAGGTCGCCCCGATTGGTGCCTTTGGTGCCATGGCGTTCACGATCGGGAAATACGGTCTGGGTTCGCTGTTTTCTCTGGGCAAACTCATGGGCGCGTTTTACTTGACCTGCCTGATCTTTGTTTTCGGGGTATTGGGCATCGTTTGTCGTTTAAATGGTTTCAGCGTGTTCAAGCTTGTGCGCTATATCAAGGAAGAATTACTGATCGTGTTGGGCACCTCGTCTTCAGAATCGGTGTTGCCACGCATGATGGAAAAGATGGAGAACTTGGGTGCGCGCAAGTCGGTGGTCGGGTTGGTGATTCCAACCGGCTACTCCTTCAACCTGGACGGCACATCAATTTACCTGACCATGGCAGCGATATTCATCGCTCAGGCTACTGACACTCCGATGTCGCTGATGCAGCAAGTGACCCTGTTGGCCGTGCTGCTGCTGACCTCCAAGGGCGCAGCGGGTGTCACAGGCAGCGGGTTTATTGTGCTCGCGGCCACCTTGTCCGCAGTGGGGGGCGTACCAGTGGCGGGTTTGGCACTTATTCTTGGAATTGACCGCTTTATGTCTGAGGCGCGGGCGTTGACCAACTTGGTGGGTAATGGTGTGGCAACGCTGGTGGTAGCGAAATGGACAGGGGATCTGGACATGGCTCGCTTGCACCAGGGACTGGATAACCCAACAACGCGGGAGTCGCAGGAGCCCGAGGCTATTTTGGACTTGCAGGTCGCGCACATGGATGTGATGAAGGCCAAGAACTGAAATGGTTCAGTCTATTGCCGAATGAGGGCAGTTCCTGGTGCTGTCGCAACCTGTTTTCAGGACCTGCAGGTGACTTTGGATACTGAAGGCAGTGGCGCAATACTGGACAATCACAACCCATACGATTCGCCGCAGGCCGTCAGGCAAGTCCTGCGCCAAGGCGTCATGGTTGTGTAACTGTGTGGGAGCTTTATGGCTCATGAATCCAGATTGACGCGAGAATTACGCGCTTTGCTAAATGCCCAGCGGGTGGCCGCATTGGGAACAGTTGGCGATGATGGTGCGCCATTTGTTTCGATGGTTCCCTACGCCATCGTGCAGCACCTTTGCTGCCTGGTCATCCATGTCAGCGGCTTGGCAGCCCACACGCGCAACCTGCAAGCCAGGGAGCCGGTATCGCTGTTGGTCATGAAGTCCGAGGTGCCTGGTGAGCCCGTGCATGCATTGCCGCGAGTTACTTTGGAAGGGCAGGCCAAGGTGCTGGAGCGGGGGAGTGCTGATTGGCAGGCTTGCAGCGACGTTTATATCGCAAGATTTCCTGACGCCGAGCCCATGACCCAGCTTGGTGATTTCATGTTTGTAGCCATTCAAGTGACTGGCGCCCGCCAGGTCGCTGGCTTCGGCGTCGCTCGCTCAATTGACGCGGAAGAAGTCAGACTCGCTTTGACGTCAAAGGGGTGACCCAAGAGTCTGTTAGCGGCGGTCGTTGCGCTAGCCTCTGAGAAAGACAGATGACCAGTGGTCGGCGGCCCACAGTTCAACCTGGAGTAAATCAATGCTACGCGTTTCAGACAAGCGACCATGCCGACTGGAGGACCTGCCTAATATTGGCAAAGCCATTGCGGGCGACCTGCGATCCGTGGGTATTCTTGATCCCGAACAATTGGCAGAGCATGAACCCCTTGAAATATTTCAGGCCTTGGAGCCTGTCATGGGGCATCGTCACGACCCTTGCGTTTTGTACGCTCTGATGGCGGTCGCGCATTATCTGAAATGTGGTGAAGCTCTTCCCTGGTGGAAATTCACGACACGTGGCAAGGAATTGCTGCAATCAACAAGAAATTGAAGATCCACCTCCAATATTTCAGCGATTTTGATTCCCGGGTGAAAGACCCCCGGAGTTCCCTAAAAGCAGGTCTGCCAGGGTGTGCCTGGACCGCTGTCTCTACAATTTGCAAATGCTATCCCTGCGTACTTCCGTCATTTGTCCGCTGCTGGCCCAGGATGCTCTTGAGAAGGCGCAAGGCGTACTGGCCCTGAGTCTTGAGCTTCCCATCGACACTGAGTCTGACATCCCGCCCCCGGTTGGCATTCCGGGTCGTCCAGCCAGACCAAGACTGGTTCTACCTGCCGCCATCAAGCATGCCTCCCTCAAGACCACTGAAGGACGTGCGGCCTTGCTTCACTCGATTGCGCATATAGAGCTCAATGCCATTGATTTAGCCCTGGACATTGTTTGGCGTTTTCCAGGAATGCCAGCGCAGTTTTACCGCGATTGGGTGTCAATCGCCAAGGAAGAGGCGACGCATTTCACGCTCCTGCGCAACCACTTATTCAGTCTTGGTTTTGATTACGGTGACTTCGACGCCCACAACACCTTGTGGGAAATGGCGGAAAAGACGAAGGGCGATATTCTGGCGAGGATCGCACTGGTGCCGAGAACCCTTGAGGCTCGCGGTCTTGATGCTTCACCAGCAGTTAAAAATAAACTGGTGAGTGTTGGTGACAAAAAAGCGGGTGAAATTCTGGATGTCATTCTGAAAGACGAGATAGGTCACGTTTTTGCTGGCAACCATTGGTATCGCTGGCTTTGCAGTCAGCGAGGTCTCGACCCCATCAGTACCTATGCGGATTTGACCAGGAAATACGATGTGCCCAAGCTACGTCCGCCGTTCAACTTTGAAGCGCGTCGTCTCGCTGGTTTTGATGAGGTTGAACTGCTTGGGCTTGGGTCCTGAGTTCTGAGTCTGCTTTGAAAGCCTGAATGAGGCGTTTCAAATAGTTTGAATCGGAGAATCCGTATGCTTCGCTGGCTGGACATGATTGCCGCGCAACAACCGTTACGGCGCGTCGCGCTGGATGTGGGTATGCATGCGGCTGCCGGTATGGTCGACTTTCTGCCGCGGATGAAAGAGCGCTTGGCCACCTGTACGCTGATTGAAGATGTTGAATATGCCCGCCATGGCGATGTCAGTCTTCGGCTGGATATCTTGCAACCGAAAGGGCTTGGCCCGCATCCTGTCTTGATTTATTTGCACGGTGGCGCCTTTGCCATCGGCTCCAAGCGCACCCATCGAGCACTCGCCGCTGCCTATGCTTCGCGGGGCTATCTGGTGTGCAATATTGACTACCGGCTGGCACCGCAATTTCCGTTTCCTGCCGCGCTTGAAGATGCCTGCGCCGCCTGGCTGTGGGCGGCAGACCATGTCGGGAGCTATGGTGGCGACGAACAGTCGATAGGGCTGGCCGGTGAGTCGGCCGGTGCCAACCTGGCCCTTGCCATCACGCTGGCTTGCTGTACGCGGCGACCGGAGCCATTTGCCGCGCCGTTATTCGAACGCGGCCTGCGCCCGGTCGTGACCCTGCTGTACTACGGCTTTTTGCAGGCCAGCATGCCGCAGCGATACCGCCGTTCGGGTGTGTCGGCATTCGCAGCCAGCATCGCAACAGACGCGGCGCGTTCTTACCTGGGCAAATCCGCCAACCATCCCGCTGCGGAACATGCCCTGGCTGACCCGTTGTGTGTGGTCGAAGCGATGGCGGTGGCATCCACTCTGCCGCCAATTTTTATGGCCGCGGGCCTGGATGACCCGGTTGCCGCCGACTCCCAACGCCTTGAACAGGCGCTGCAGCGGCTGCAGTCAGCCCACAGTGCGCACTATTACCCTGGTGAAACTCACGGTTTTCATGTGATGTTCTGGCGGGAGCAGGCCGTTCGATGCTGGCGCGACAGTTTTGAGTTCCTGCGGCAATATCTGCCCGTCCCGGTCGCTGTCTAGGCTGCCTCAAGGGGCATCCCTCGGTCAGTTGCGTACATCAAGCAAGGGTAAATTACCCAGCCAAGATGCTATTGACCTCGTGAAAATGATTGCTGAAAAGGTAAAGGGCGTCAAGAGTGTTGACGTGTCTGGCCTTGTGATCGGGAACTGAAGAATGTCATTCAGCAGGTCTTGTTTCTTGAAGCAGCCGGCAAACACTGGCGCCATGAGGGAAACTGAGCTGCTCGTGCTGATTGAATAGGTAGCGATGATTGTTCACGACGCAGGCGGTTTACCCAACTGGGGACCTACTGCATTCCCGTGTGCTCGCAATCTTCCCATGGCAGAACATTGCAGCCACAGTGCGGCACTTCAAGGGTCGCCCCGGTGGTGGGTCCCTTGAACTGATTGATTGAAGCCTTTGGGGTGTTCTTGGTAGGCCGTGTTGCCCCATCCGTCGAGTCTTCGGTGGCCGCCGCCAAGTTTGGAATCCACCGCAAGAACGGAGTGAGGTCTGCCACATCGACGATGTACCAAAGCTTTTTGGTGGCGTCCCAGCGGGCTCCCAGTGCCTTCACGGCATCTTTCTCAGCGAACGGTGTGACTAAATTGATTCTCATCTGGTGAATTATCCATGGTGGCTGCCGACCCAATGCAGAGTCGGTAGTGTTCGATTCCATTGTGCCGACCTTGAAGCAGGTGATTTGAATATATGCTTGAAGCATGAACCACAATGAACAAACCCTGATTCGCTTCTACAACGCCTTTGCAGCGCTCGATGCTGACACCATGGCCAACTGCTATGCCGATGACGCGACCTTTGAAGACCCTGCGTTTTCGCTCAAGGGGCGGCGCGTGGGTGGCATGTGGCACATGCTGTGTGATGCCACAAGGAGCAAGGGGCGCGAAGACTGGCGGCTTGAATTCCGTGACATCCATGCCGATGACACCACGGGCCGCGCTCACTGGGAAGCGCACTACCGATTCAGCGTTACCAAGCGGGTGGTCCACAACATCATCGACGCCGAATTCACGTTCACGCCAGAAGGCTTGATCGCCACGCACAAGGACACCTTTGACTTTTGGCGCTGGTCACGTCAGGCCATCGGCTTGGGCGGTCTTGTTCTGGGCTGGACACCTTTCTTCCGCCGGCAGATGCGCAAGCAAACCCGCTTGGCGCTCACCAAGTACCTGGCAAACAAACCTTGACTGTTCGTAGTTCAGCAAGACAAACACGAAGCCAAACCAAAAAATACCGATTGGTCACGCCGAGGCCAGGCGTCTTATCTGGGGGGCAGACGATGTTGATATTGACATGGATTTATTGACTCACAAGAAAACCTCTAGCATGTTAGACGCCTTGCATTGCAGTAGCATGGCGCCCTTTGCATAGATCACAAAAACAGCAATGGCGGATGTCACGTACCGATTGGTGATTTGCGGGCTCGTTCAGGGCGTTTTTTACCGTGGTTCAATGGTTTCTCGAGCCAACGCCCTGGGTTTGAGGGGCTGGGTGCGAAACCGCCCGGATGGCTCGGTGGAGGCAGTGGTGCAGGGAGAGGCCACCGAGGTGAATCGCCTGGTCGAATGGGCCAGGCGTGGCCCGTCAAATGCCGTCGTCACATCGGTGGACATCTTTCCCAGTGAAGGTGACTTCGTTGGTTTTCAACAGCGCGAATCCACTTGAACACCGCATTCACCCATAGCCCCGTCAGCATCGGTTGATCTGCATACTGTTTCCGCCGATACGGATTTGACCAGCGGTGTCAGTGAGGTTGTTGACTGCTCAAAAAATCTAGAGCAGAATTTACTTGTGACCGAGTCTTTATCCTCGGTGAAGGAGCCCCATACATGACCATGGACCACACTTACGCTCACACCTGACTGACGGTTTGCCGTCATGACGCTTCCCATACTTGAGGAAGCACCTAGAAGGGCTAGGGTTCGTTATGAGCTCTGCCCTTTTTCATTGTCTCTGCCATCCTGCTAGCTCGATCTGCCGTTGCGCGGCCCAAGGAAGTACCACAGCAGCAGACCCAGAACGGGCAGCAACACTACGGCGATTATCCAGATCAATTTTTTCTCGTTGGATACCGAGCTTTGGAAAATGTTGAGAATGGCCCAAATGTCCCCAGCGAGCACCAGCACGCCAATGAGTCCGTTGTATCCATAGTGCATCATTTCAGGTTCCTTTTGCTTGTGGCCCAAGTCGTAATGCGTGAGCATCAGGCAATGTAGCTTGAATACGCCTGTTGCGCCAGGTCAACCTGAAAGATGCGCTTCGTTCCTCTATCAGGCCTTCTTTTTTGACTTGGCAGGCACCGCCGTCACCACGTGCGCCACAGGTGCCTTGCCGTCGGCTTCAGGGGCAGTGTTTGAGCCTTCCGTCAGTGCTTCTTCAAACTCAGCCAACTCTTTGCCGATGGCAGCATATTTCTTGGACTTGGCTCTGTTGTCGATCCATTTGAGTACAGCAGCTTCCAAGTCTTCTTTGAAATGAGCAAGCGCTGATTCTTTGACGGCTTTTGTTGCCGTCTTTGAGGTACTGGACCAGAGGTCAATTAGGTCTGACAGGCCGTTGTCAAAATCGTCGAACGTTTCAAGGCGTATCCATTGGCCGCTTTTGTCAAACATTTTTTCTTTCGGTAATTGGTAATTGCATGTGGTCAGTTTAGCGGGCGATCCGCCGAGGCTGAGTGGTCCAAGCCAGCTACGGCTGGTCAGATTGGCTTAACAAGAGGAGTGGGGTTGGACAGGAGCTGTCGGCGTCGCTGTCCCAACGGGAATAAACGAACTCTGGCTCAATCACTCTTCGATTAAGTTGAAGCTTGCCCCCCCATTTATGGGATGGCCCAAGCGACGCTTCTACTTCAGGATTGATTGCCGGGCAATTGAATTTGCAGGCTAGGTTACTATGCTACCGCATTCACCATACGCCCAGCTTTAGCTGGAAGAGATAATGCGCCGCGCGAAGCGATTGAATCACAGCCCATAGATCACTCCATGTTGCAGTTTTTTCGCGAAATGTTTGGATTGTCAAGCAAGCCGGTAACGCCGCCCGTGCAACCCCGTTCAGGCCCTGCCGATGATTTCGCACGCCTGGACGCCCATATTCCGCTGAAGGGCACGGATGACAAGCAACACGCCATTGTTCGTCGGGAAGCCATATTGGATCGTGCCGAAAAAATTGTCGGATACGAATTTTCCCTGTTGACGACATTGCCAATCCGGTTGCAGCAGCGCAAGGGCATGGCCATGCGCGCTTACGATGCCACGCTGCTCACGCGCTTGAACCTGCATGGCGTCAATGCCCTGCTCGGCCATCGGCTGGCTTTTTTAAATCTGGCGCTTGAGTCGCTGAACGGCGGGTTTCTCGATGCATTTCCACCGCTAAACACTGTGCTGATGTTTGACCTGCCGCTGCACGATAGCGACTGGGAAAGCATTGCCGCACGCCTCGCCGAGCTCAAGAGCAAAGGGTTTTCCTGCGGATTGAGGCTTCATGAAGCCAGGGTGGCTACTTGCCCACTGATCGGCAGCCTCGATTTCATTCAGATTGATGTCGCAGGTTTCGACGCCCTCGATTTGCGATCGCTGATACGAGAACTGAGGGCAAAACACCCGCCAGGGCGGCCACCCGTTCGTCTCGGCGCGCGCGGCGTGCTGAGCCACGACGAGTTCATGTTTTGCAGAACGTGTCATTTCGATCTTTTCCAGGGTCCCTTCGTGTCCAGTCGGGAGAGTCTGAAACCCGCAGCGGGTGGCGTCAATCGCATGGCCATTTTTCCCATCCTGAACATGGTTCGCAATGATGAGAATTTTGCCGTCATTGCGGCCCAGCTGAAGAATGAGCCGACTCTGACCTACAAATTGCTGCGCTATCTGAATTCGCCTGCGATGGGGCTGCGCAGGTCCATCGACAACCTGACGGACGCGCTGGTTCTGGTTGGGCGTGAGACCTTTTATCGCTGGCTGTCTTTGCTTCTGTTTGATTTCACCACTCCGGGCTACCGCGAACGCGCCTTGGTCGAGTGCGCCCTGGCCCGCGCACGCACGCTTGAGCTGTTGGCAGGCAAGGGGCGCGTGCCTGCCGCGCCTGACCACCTGTTCTTGGTTGGTTTGTTTTCCGTACTCGATGTAGCGCTCGGCGTGCCGTTGCCGGAGCTGTTAAAAAAGACGACGCTGCCGGAGGTGGTTCGTGATGCATTGCTCGGCGTCCCCGGGGCTTATGCAGACGCCCTGGCGCTGGTTGTTCTGGGTGACGCGGACGCGGCCACCCAGCCGGAGCAGATGGCGCTGGCGTTCAAGCGTTGCGGCTTTCATGACCAAGAATACGCACCCGTCGCCGCAGCAGCACTCGTCTGGGCACACCAGGCCACCGGCGATGCAACGTAGGCGCTTGGCGGATGCCTCATCGGATCGCCCTGCTGGTACTGCAAGCAGTACCGACAGCCTTGTCATTGGAGCGTACAGAAACACCTTGGGTGAGGTACTTGGACTTTCCATGCGTCGGTTTCGCCACTTCAACTACTTCTACCGCATGAACACACACAATGAGTAGCAATCGAGCTGAACAAAGCGATGTTGAGACTGATACCACCCCTGAAGATTTCGACGAGGACTCCACAGCGACGCAGCCAAGCAGCAACGCTCCTCAAGGCAGCTTTGCATTTGAGGCCATGAATCTCAAGGTGGGGGATCGTCTGCAAGCCCAACCCCCCGCAAAAGTCTCCGCCGAGCGCTGTTTTGTGCGTCTGATTGGTTATTTGCAGGACCACAGCATGTTGATCACAACACCGGCAACGGTCAACCGTGTGCGCTTGCAGCTGATGGAGGGAGACCAGCTTGTGATGCGGGTTTTTTCCAGCCAAAACGCCTTCGGCTTTGCCTGTGATGTTCAGAGAGTTTGCAAGCTGCCCTACAGCTATCTGCATATTTCTTTTCCCAAAGAAGTACAGGGAACAGTGATACGCAAAGCCGCCCGGGTCAAGACAAAGATCATTGTCAAAGTCCGTACGGAACAGGACGGTGGAGCCAATCTGACGGGCGTCATCTCCAATCTCAGTGCCAACGGAGCCTTGATGGATGGGCCACGCAAGATGGCAGAGACGGGCGACTCCATTCGATTAACTTTTCGCCTCAAGCTGCACAATATCGAAGCGGATTTGTCAGTGCTTGCCATCGTGCGTGCGGTATTTGACGACGAGACGCTCAAGCAAAGTGGAACTTCATTGGCGCATTTCGGTTTGGAGTTTGTTGATCTCCAGCCCAATGACCAGATGATTCTGCAAAGCATGGTCTACCAGAAGATGATCGAACAACCGCAATCTCTGGTCTGATTCAGTGAATCCGGTCAGTGACAATGGCTAAACGTCACACCCAAAGCGTGCATGTCCAGGCGCAGTCTTTGGGTTTGAGAGATTCTTGTGAGTACTGGTACTGCGGCAGTGACGGGATGACAGTATTTCAAGCACTCGCTGAACAGTTGGGCCTTGTCGGGCAGGAAGTCATCAGTGTCCGACTGGATGACCATGACGCAGGGGCCGGTTAACGAGTCTTTGCTACAGCCTATTGCGTCGCCAACAGCTCCACAGTGAACACCAGAGCCGCGTTCGGTGGAATGAGGCCACCGCCAGCACCAGCGCTGCCGTAAGCTAGTGAACTTGGAATGATAAGAGCGCGCGTTCCGCCAACCTTCATGCCAACAACGCCCTGATCCCATCCTGCTATCACTTGCCCAGAACCCAATTTGAACGAGAACGGTGTCTTGCCAACGGAGGTGTCAAACTGCGTGCCATGGAAATTGGCAGCTGAGGCATCGTACAGCCAGCCGGTGTAGTTCACCGTGACGGTGTTGCCCGAGGCGGCAACTGCACCAGTCCCGACTGTGGTGTCTGTGGTTTGTAGCGATGTCGGTGCATGGGTGGCTGGAGTGTCACTTCTGCTGCCGCACCCGCTCAGAAGCAGTCCAAATGCAAATACCGCTGTTGCCAGGATGTGTTTCATGTCAATGTACTTTTCGTCATGGTTAAAGTTTTTCCAACCGAACCAATGCAGAGCCCAAAGCCTTGCAATGAGCCAGACCAGACAAGAAAAAAGCACCAAGGCTTTTGACCTAAGTGCTTGATTCGTTTCGTGTCTTGGCTCCTCGACCTGGGCTCGAACCAGGGACCTACGGATTAACAGTCCGGCGCTCTACCAACTGAGCTATCGAGGAATATTTTTTGTTATCAACAACTTAGGTTGTCGGCGGCAATGCTAATTGCGTTGCGAACAAGTTGCGATAGCCAGAATTATAGGGTACTTTTTTGGCTGTAATTCCTTGCCAATGTTGTGCTTTGAAATTTGGATCAGAAGGAACCCAATACGGCAGCTATCGCTGCGCTTTACTTGATGAAATAGTGCGCTTTGCCCTGCTGCTTCAGCTCACACGGTTGATCGTCGTCACAGACCGGACGCAATTGCGTCCGTCATGCTTGGCCTGATAAAGCGCTTTGTCAGCGTGGGCCAGCAACTCCTGTGGGCTCAGGTGCTGGTCGGGTATGCCACAGGCCACGCCAAAGCTGGCGGTGACGCGAATCGTGCCACCATCAAAAGGCACATGCAGTTGCTCGATGTCCGCGCGAAATCCCTCGGCCAGCGCCACCGAATCCTGCTGGCTGCTGTTAACCAGCAGAATGACAAATTCCTCGCCACCATAGCGCGCCAGCACATCACCGACACGTTGAATCCGGGGACGCAGCAAGTGGGCCACGGCGCGCAGGCAAGCGTCACCGCCCATATGACCGTAGCTGTCATTGACCAGCTTGAAGTGATCAACGTCAATCATGATCAGCGACAGCGGACTTTTCTGTCGGTCAGCCCGTCGATGCTCCAGGGCCAAGGCGCGGTCAAAGAACGCGCGGTTGCTGATCTGGGTCAGTCCGTCCACGTCGGACAGGCGTTGCAGCTGGTCATTGGCCAGCTTGAGTTGATCCAGTGTCCGGTTCAGGTCATTGGTGCGCGCCGTGACCCGTTGTTCCAGTTCGCGGTTGGTATCTTCCTTGGTCTTGATCAGCGCTTCTTGAGAGGCGCGCGCCCAGCGTTCATGGCCCAATGCCACAGCCTGCGCATTGACCCTCAGCATGCGGTCGTGGTTGATCCGGTCGGCCAGCGTAAATGACAGCAACAGCACCAACAAGACAATGCCGATCTGGGACGCATTGTCGGTCCAGGCGTTGGACGGTATCAAGCCAAATTTGCCGGCATTCAGGACGCACAGGCTAATGAGCACGGTGGTCCAGGCAAGGCAATAAAAGCGCGCGAATTTGGCGCCGCGCCACCACCGCCAGTAGCCCAGCGCCAACGCGATCAACGCAATGGGGATGGTGAGGGCGGCGCCCACACGCACCGTCAGGCTGTAAGGCAAAACAAAGGTCAGCCCCAACAGCAGGGCGCTGACGGTTGCGAGTGCCCGTGTCAGGTAGTGCGCAGGCCTCGAAAACTTGCTCAGCCTGAGAAAGCCGTCGGCAAAAAGACAGGTGAACAACTCTGTGCTGGCCATAAAGGTGGCGATGGCAATGCTGTTCCAACGCACCGCGTTGGGCCAGACATAGGCAAAGGTGTAGCCGTTCAAGGTGAGATGAAAGAGCAGGTAGCTCGCGACAAATCCAATGTAAAAAAGGTAGTTGATGTCGCGGGTTGAAAAGTAGACAAACAGGTTGTAGACAATCATGATCAGCAGGATGCCAATCACCATGCCCTGTAATAATTTTTCGTCACTGTTGGTCTCATAAAACTGGGTCGGCTCCCAGATTCGAAAAGGTGCTTCAATCGTGCCCGATGAGGCCAGGCGGATGTAGATCAAATTGGCCCCGGGCGCCAGATTAAGGGGCATGACGAAATTCTGGTGTCGAAGTACCCGCTGTGCAAAGGGCTTTTCATCACCCAGGGCGTAGCTGGTTTTGAGCTGGCCGGCCGTGTAGTGGTACAGCTGCACGTCGTCAAGGAAGGGGATTGGCAGCTCGACGAAACGTGCAAGGTCCTGGCTTGCGATGTTGTCGATCTGGAAGCGAAACCAGTAGGCGTCGTTGGTGAAACCAAAGTTGGGCGATTTTCGGGTGATGGTTTGCCAGGTTTGCCTGGGCGACATGACCTGGTCAGGTGTCAGGGTTCGGGTACTGTCCGTCAACATGCCCATGCGGGTGTCTACGTCAATGCGACCGGGTGTCTGAGCTGATACCTCAAAGACCGGAAAACTGGCGTCTGCCGAGCTGGTGGATGCGTGCAGCGCGGTTGCCAGCAGGCCCAGCACGCAGGTCAAGCAGCAAAGCACAACGGCTTTCAAATTCAAAGTCAGAATTCTCCAGAGTTGCGCTCAAGAATGAGGTTGACGAGCCTTGACCCCGGCACTGGCTCCACAGTTAGGGCTGCTTGGTTCCCCACCTGACCCGGTTGGCCGCTTCACCATGCGGGAAGGCCCGTCAGACGCAATTGTAGGGCAGAGTGGCTGTTCAGGTTTTCCTGGCCCCTGTGGGTCGCACCTTAGAATCTGGGCATGTCCTACCTCGTGCTCGCCCGCAAGTACCGCCCCCGCAACTTCACTGAAATGGTGGGGCAGGACCACGTGGTGCAAGCGCTCACCAACGCACTCACCACGCAGCGGCTGCACCACGCTTATTTATTCACCGGCACGCGTGGCGTTGGCAAGACCACGGTGTCGCGCATTTTGGCCAAGTCGCTCAATTGCCAGGGGCCGGACGGGCAGGGCGGCATCACGGCCACGCCGTGTGGCGTGTGCCAGGCTTGTACTGACATTGACTCCGGCCGCTTTGTCGATTACACCGAGCTCGACGCGGCCTCCAACCGGGGTGTCGACGAGGTACAGGCGCTCCTGGAACAGGCCGTCTACAAGCCGGTGCAGGGGCGTTTCAAGGTCTTCATGATCGACGAAGTGCACATGCTCACCGGGCATGCCTTCAACGCCATGTTGAAGACGCTGGAGGAGCCGCCCGAGTACTTGAAATTTGTGCTGGCCACCACCGACCCGCAGAAGGTGCCGGTCACGGTGCTGTCGCGCTGTCTGCAGTTCAACCTGCGCCCGATAGCGCCCGAGACCATCCGTGAGCACCTGCAAACGGTCTTGCAAGCCGAGAACGTGGCGGCCGATGTGCCGTCGCTGCGGCTGCTGGCGCGTGCGGCGCACGGCTCCATGCGCGATGCCTTGAGTCTGGCTGATCAGGCGATTTCGTTTGGTGCCGGCCAGATTGAAGAAGCGACGGTGCGCCAGATGCTGGGCAGTGTGGACCGCTCCTATGTCTTTCGGCTGCTGGAGGCGTTGGCCCAGGGAGACGGCAAAACGGTGGTCGAGACGTCTGAGGCCTTGCGTCTGAATGGCCTGAGTGCGGCCTCCACGCTGGAAGAAATGAGCATGGTGCTGCAGCGCATGGCCATTGTGCAAGCCGTGCCCAGCGCCGTTGAGTCGGATGAAACCGACCCGCAAGCCTTGGACGTAGCGCGTCTGGCAGCACTCATGCCCGCTGACGAGACGCAGTTGCTCTACAGCATCTGCCTGCATGGGCGCGCGGAGTTGGGCCTGGCGCCGGACGAGTACGCCGCACTGACCATGGTGTTGCTGCGACTGCTGGCTTTCAAACCCCGCGCTGGCAATCTGCCTGTGGCTGAAAAAAAAACTCTAACTGACGCGCCACGGGGGCTTGCTGCAGTTGCACCCCGTCCAGTGCCAGCGCTGGGGCAGGGGGTGACCGAGGTGCCTGTTTTTGAGGAAAAAGAGGCTCCAGCCCCCGTCGAATATGCGCAGTCAGCTATTAAAATAGTAGCAAATGCAGAGACGCAGATCAATACAGAAGAAAAGGCTGCATCAGAGCTTCACGTAGAGGCAGAGGTATTGCAGCCACCCCCAACGGGTCAGCATCTGCATGTGGTCCAGCTACCGGTGGCTGCGGGACAATCCCTCACTTCTGAGCAAAATAGACCTCCAGCTCCTGTGGAATATGCGCAAGAAGCTACAAAAATAGTAGCGATTCCGGTGCGCGTGCAGGCCGACTCCCGCGCCGAGGCGGTGGCCGGACAGTCGGCTGCGTCTTTGCTGCTTCCCACCGAAGAGGGCGAGTTCTGGCACGGTATCGTGCGCCAACTCATCGCCCGGGAAGCGATCAACGCCATGGTGCGCGAACTGGCCCTGCAGTCGCAACTGGTGGCGCGCGACACCGACCAGTGGCTGTTGCGGGTCGAGCGCGAATCGCTGAACCAGTCGGGTAACCGTGACCGTCTGGCGACTGCGTTGCAGGCGGCGGGTCACGCGGTGCGCCTGGTGGTGGAGATTGGGCGCGTGACCGACAGCCCGGCCCGGCGTAACGCGGCGCTGGTGGCCGAGCGGCAGCTGGCGGCAGAAAAAATCATTTTTGATGATCCGTTTGTGCAGACGATGATGCGTGATTTTGGCGCGAAAATCGTGCCTGGCAGCATCACACCGGGCTGACGGTCCAGCTAGCCGGATCAATTCCAGCCGCCCGGTCCAAAGCTAATTGCTTTACTCTCTTCCCTTCAAAATCTAAACCAAGGACTACAAATGTTCAACAAAGGACAACTCGCCGGCCTCATGAAGCAGGCCCAGGCCATGCAGGACAACATGAAGAAAGCCCAGGACGAACTGGGCAACGTCGAAGTCACCGGAGAATCCGGCGCCGGTCTGGTCAAAGTTCTGATGACCTGCAAACATGACGTGCGCCGTGTCACCATCGACCCCAGCTTGCTGGCCGACGACAAAGACATGCTCGAAGACCTGGTGGCGGCGGCTTTTAACGCCGCGGTGCGCAAGGCCGAAGAAACTTCAGCCGAGAAAATGGGCAAGATCACCGCCGGCATGCCCAGCCTGCCCGGCGGCATGAAGTTCCCATTCTGATTCTGCGTGGCTGATCTCAACTCGCTCGACGTCCTGATCCAGGCGCTACGCCGTCTGCCGGGCGTGGGCGTGAAGTCGGCTTCGCGCATGGCGTTTCACCTGCTGCAGCATGACCGACCAGGCGCCTTGGCGTTGTCCCGGGCCTTGCAGGTTGCCGCCGATCAAGTGCGTCATTGCGAGCGTTGCCACACCTTCACGCAGGCCGAGATTTGTGCCACCTGCCTGGACCCCCGGCGCGATGCCAGCAAGTTGTGTGTGGTGGAGACCCCGGCCGATCAGTCGGCGCTGGAGCGCACCGGCGCGTACCACGGCTTGTACTTTGTGCTGATGGGCAAACTCAGTCCACTCGACGGCATAGGCCCCAAGGACATCGGTCTCAAAGGTTTGTTTGACCGGGCTTGCGACGGCACCGTGCAGGAAGTGATTCTGGCCACCAACTTCACGGCCGAAGGCGAAGCCACCGCGCATGTGATCAGCGAAGGCCTGAAAAGCCGGGGGCTGCGCCTGACCCGCCTGGCGCGTGGTGTGCCGGTGGGCAGCGAGCTGGAGTATGTGGACCTGGGCACCATTGCGCATGCCCTGCTGGATCGACGCTGAAGCTAGGTACAAACCCCTGCGGGATGTTCCCGATGCGCAAGTTTGTGTGGCTGGCTATCCTTAAGCGCGGACAGAAAGAGAGATCCCAAGAAAATTGACCATGAACAACATCCATTTCAACCGCCGAAACTTGCTTGCGGTCACGGCTTGTGCGGCAGCTTCTGTGGCTGCGCCTGCCCTGTGGGCGCAGCCACGACTTGAAAAAACGAAGATAGCCATTGCAGTGGGGGGTAAAGCAGCGTTTTACAACTTGCCCCTGACCATCGCTGAGCAGCTCGGTTATTTCAAGGCCGAAGGTCTGGAGGTCGATATCAGTGATTTTGCGGGGGGTTCGCAGGCCTTGGCGGCGGTTGAAGGAGGTTTGGCCGACGTTGTTTCGGGTGCCTATGAGCACACCATCACCCTGCAGACCAGGGGGCAGAGATTCCAGGCTTTTGTGTTGCAGGGGCGCGCGCCTGCCGTCGCGATCGGCATATCGGTCAAGGCCATGCCCCATTACAAAACAATAGCCGATCTCAAGGGCAAAAGAATCGGCATTTCGGCACTTGACTCGTCAACCCAACGGGTGGTGCAGTTGATTCTTTCGCGTGCCGGGCTCAAGGCGGACGATGTGAACTACGTTGGTATGGGCACGGCCGCAGGCGCTTTGGCTGCTTTCCGTACCGGCCAGATTGATGCTTTGAGTGCGGTTGACCCGGTGCTGACCATGCTGGAGCAAAAAGGCGAGATCCGCATCATCACCGATACCCGCACGCTCAAAGGGACGGCGGAGGTCTTTGGAGGGGTCATGCCAGCGGGCTGCCTGTGCGCGCCGCTGGATTTTGTCAAGAAATGCCCCAACACCGTGCAAGCCCTGACCAATGCCATGGTGCACAGCCTGAAGTGGCTGCAAACGGCCGGACCGAGCGACATCATCAGAGTCGTTCCAGAGGCCTATTTTCTGCGGGATCGGGCGGTTTACCTGGCCGCCTTCAACAAGGTTCGTGAGGCCATCTCTCCCGATGGTTTGATACCCGTTGAGGGGCCGCAGACGGTCGCCCGTGCGCTGGCCCGTTTTGACCCAGCTGTCAAGTTGAGCAACTCTGACCTTGCCAAGACCTACACCAATGTGTTTGCCATCAAGGCCAAAGAGCGTTTTAACGCCTGAGCCCGCTCATGAAAACGACGCGGTCCGCGGGCGATCTGGATTAAGGTTGTTTGGCAAGCCGGGTCGGCTTGCTCACCTTGCTTCGGGCCTGCCTGCTTGATGATTGGGTTCTGCCATGGGCCTTGCTTTGAGCCAAGGTTCTGGCCCGCATCGGCAGAAACATCACCACGCGCTGCCCGGCCTTGAAAATTGCTGATGCATTGACCTTGTTCCACTCGGCGACGCTGGCGGGGCTGACACGGTAGCGCCTGGCCACGCTGGCGACCGAATCTCTTTTGCCAGCCTTGAGCACGGTGCGCGTCAATATCGCATCGGGCGCAAAAGACAACTGGCCGTTGTCAGCCACGTGTTCGGCCACGTCGGCGACCAGTTGGGTGGGCCGTGGCACCAGCAGGCTGGAGCCGGCCTTGATCGCCACACGGGGTGGAATTTTGTTCACGCTGCGCAGCTCGGTCTCCGTCATGCCAACCCGTTTGGCGGCTTCGGCCGGTTTCATGGTGGAGGGAGCCCGCCAGACCGTCCAACTGGCCAGACGGCCACCGTTGAAGGCTTCCAGGTTGCTCTGGAAGATGATGGCGTTGTCCCAGGGCAGCAATATTTGCGGTGTGCCGGCCGCCAGAATGACCGGGCGACTGCCGCCGGATGGGTTAAGCGCCTTGAAGTCCTCGACCGTCACTTCAGCCAGTTTGGCCACCAGCGCGACATCGATGTCGTGCTTGATATCCACGGTCTGAAAGTAGGGGTGGTTTCCAATCAGGGGCAGCCGTGTGTTGAACGCCATCGGGTTGGCCACGATGTTTTTGATGGCTTGCAGCTTGGGCACGTAAAGACGGGTTTCCGCCGGCATGCTGAGATCGGTGTAGGCCAGGCCCAGGCCGGCCCGCTTGTTTTTGGCGATGGCACGCCCGACGCTGCCTTCACCCCAGTTGTAGGCGGCCAGCGCCAGGTCCCAATCTCCAAACATGTCATGGAGTTTTTGCAGGTAGTCAAGTGCCGCACGAGTGGAGGCCAGCACGTCGCGCCGGTCATCGCGAAACGCGTTCTGTTTCAAATCGAAGCTCTTGCCCGTCGCGGGCATGAATTGCCACATGCCGGCTGCCTTGGCGCTGGAAACTGCCTGCGGGTTGAAGGCGCTTTCGACAAAAGGCAGCAGCGCCAGTTCGGAGGGCATGTTGCGCCGCTCCAGTTCTTCCACAATGTGGAACAAGTATTTATTGGAACGCTCCGCCATGCGCAGGATGTAGTCGGGCCGGGTGCTGTACCACTGCTCGCGATCAGCGACCAGGTCACTCTCCAGATTGGGCATGCCATAGCCGCGCCGGATACGTTCCCAAATATCCGCGGGCGGTGCCAGTTCGGTGACCGCCCGGGAGGCGGCCTGCGCGGCGGTGATGGGCTGCAACTCGCCACTCGGAATGAGTGGACTGTTGGCACCGGTGACCTGATTTCCGGATGTGGCGGTGGTCGGTCCGTGGATGGCATCCGGGTTTGACAGGGATGTGATGCCGGTGCTGGCGCAGCCGGTCAGCCACAGTAGGCCGCTCAGGCAGGCAAGTTTCAGAAATTTCATCAGAACTGGTTCTTCCATTGGCGAAGTGCGGCAAAGATGCTCACCTCATCGCGGGCTGATGCGTCAAATGCCTGGACTGCCTGGGTGACAGTTGCCTGGCGTGTACGCAAAAAAGGGTTGATCTGACGCTCCAGCAAGATGCTGGAGGGCAGGGTGGGTTGTCGCTGCAAACGCAAGGCTTCGGCTTTGACCGTGTAGTCGGTCAAAGCCTGGTTGCCGGGCTCCACGGCGCAGGCAAATTTCAGGTTGCTCAAGGTGTATTCATGGGCGCAGCATACGCGCGTCGCCTCAGGCAGGGCAGCCAGGGTGTCGAGCGAGGCCAGCATTTGGGTCGGGCTGCCTTCAAACAGGCGGCCACAACCGGCGCTGAACAGCGTGTCGCCACAAAACAGCAGCGGTGCGCCATCTACATCGGCACAAAAATAAGCGATATGGCCAGCGGTATGACCGGGCACGTCAATCACCTGGAAGTTCAAGCCCAGCGCCTGCAGTTGCTGATCACCCGTGAGCCGGATCAGAGGCTCGGGCATCGGCTCCCGGGCCGGGCCAAATACCTGGGCGCCGGTGGCCGCGCGCAACGCAGCGACCCCGCCGGTGTGGTCGGGGTGATGGTGCGTGACTAGAATGGTCTCCAACTGCAAACCGAGTTGTTGCAGGGCCTCCAGCACAGGTTGTGCGTCACCGGGGTCAACCACCAGCGCATGGCGTTCGTCATGCATCATCCAGATGTAGTTGTCAGTGAAGGCGGGTAGTGGAATTAGCTGCATGAGTGATCAAATTATAGGTTTGCATGACTGGTTTGAGTCGCCCACCGGGCGCTATCTGCTGGCGTGGGAACGTAGCCAATTTGATTTGGCGGTCGCTGATATTTTTGGGTTTCATGCGCTGCAGCTGGGTTTGCCCGAGCTTGACGCCCTGCGCGCCAACCGCATGCCGCACCGCTGGCTGGCGACCCAAACCCCTATGCCGGGTGCGGCTTTTGCGACTGATTTTTCGGCGCTGCCGTTCCAGGCCAACAGTCTGGACCTGGTGGCTCTGCCGCACTCGCTGGAGCTGGCGAGCGACCCGCATACCACCCTGCGTGAAGTTGAGCGGGTGCTGGTGCCGGAAGGGCGGGTTGTCATTTGCGGCCTGAATCCGACGTCGCTCTGGGGCTTTCGCCAGCGGCGCGGCCGTTCACCCCATCGGGTGGGTTCGCAGAAATTGTTTTTGCCGGAGGCGGGAGAATTCATCGGTTATTGGCGATTGCGCGACTGGCTGCGCCTGCTGGGCTTCGAGGTTGAAGTCGGGCGCTTCGGCTGTTACCGGCCCGCGTTTTCCAGCGAAAAATGGCTGCAACGGTTTGAGTGGATGGACCGGGCGGGTGCGCGCTGGTGGCCGATTCTGGGCAGTGTGTATTTCTTGGTTGCGGTCAAGCGGGTGCGCGGCATGACGCTGCTGAGTCCGGCCTGGAAGGCCTCCCGGGCCTTGGCGAATGCTCCTGTTTCTGTAGCAAATAGTTCAACATTGACGAGGGCTAGCGCCCCAAAGGATGAGAAAGTGAAGCAAGCATGAGGAGACTGTTTTGAACGCCGTGGAAATTTACACCGATGGTGCCTGCAAGGGCAATCCCGGCCCGGGTGGCTGGGGCGTGTTGCTCAAATCGGCGGATTCGCAAAAAGAATTGTTTGGTGGTGAATTAGGTACCACCAACAACCGCATGGAAATGACGGCGGTGATTGAAGCGCTGGCGGCCTTGAAACGTCCGTGCCAGGTGACGCTGCACGTCGACAGTCAGTATGTGCTCAAGGGCATGACGGAGTGGCTGGCCGGCTGGAAGGCCCGCGGCTGGAAAACCGCTGCCAAGCAGCCGGTGAAAAATGTCGACCTGTGGCAGCGGCTGGACGAGCTGGTCAGCACGTCAGGCCACAGGATTGACTGGTGTTGGGTCAGGGGTCATAACGGCGACCCCGGCAATGAACACGCCGACATGCTGGCTAACCGGGGCGTGGAGTTGGCGTTGCGGCAACGTTGAATCAGCACCCCGACCTTTTCGCTCAGATGTAGCCCAACATCGTCCACCAGACGCCACCCACCACCACCAAGAGCAGCAGGTTGACCACGCTCATCACCGCGCCTGCCGTCCACCACTCGTTCAGGGTGGTGTAGCCAGAACCAAAAATGATGGGCGCTGTGCCGGTACCGTAGTGGGTCAGCGACATCATCAGCGAACACGCAAAGGCCAGCACCAAGGCCAGCAGCATGGGGGCGCGCCAAGGGCCACACCAGCGGCAAAAAAACGTGGCCATCATCACCAAGGCCGCAAACCAGATCAAGGTGTCCCAAGCGCTCTTGGCTTTGAGAATGTCTTCCCAGGCGAGTACGCCGGTCACCAATAAAAGCGACAGGCCAACCCAGGCCGTCGTGGTGGCATTGAGATTAAATGCCGGACCAAACAACCAGGCCGGCACGCCGGCCCACATGACCAGCATCAGCGCCAAGACGCCCAGAGTGATGAACTCGGGTGTCTTCATGGGCCCGAGTTTGGTCAACTCGGATTGCGCCAGCTCTTTGGCGTTGGGTGTCATTTTCACTTCTGGCGGGAACAGGAAGTACAACACCAGTGGCATCAACAACAGCATGCACAGACCCGGCAGCAGCGCGGCCAAGGCCCATTGGCCCCAGGTGATCTTGATCGCCGAGTTGGTGGCTTTGGCAACCAGATCGACGATCAGGGGATTGGAAATACCACTCAAGGCATCGGCGATCGCGCCTTCCGGTTTGCCGGGCCGGGTCACCCCTGTAATGGCCACCAAAGAAATGGCCACGATCGACAAAGCGCCAATCGGCATGGCCTTGCCGATGATGGCGGCAATGGTGCCGATAAATAGCGCCAGCAAATGCCAGGCGTTGGGGCTGACTTTGTCAGGGACTGGAATGACAAACCAGATCAGAAGGGTGATGCCGACCGCGATCGCGCTTGGAATCGGCTTGGGTAGAGAGCTCTTGTCCTTCGACACTTCCTTCCTGCAACCGGGCTGCGGTGCAGCCGCTGGCGGAAACAAATCCTTGAGGGTCAATGAATTGAAAACCCTTGACCCCGTCAGTCAGTGCAAGGAAGTCTCAGCCATCAAAAAGGAATTTCTCCTCTCAACTTTTCTGTCACTTGAGTTTTGGAGGCCCTATTTGCCAGTCGGTTGATTTGCATCAGCCAAACCCTAAACCACGCCCTCAAACATCATCACATCCACCTCATCGCCCGGCGCCACATTGCCCTGGCCGTGGTGCAGCACGATCAGGCCGTTGGCCTGCACCATGGAACTGAGCACGCCCGAGCCCTGGTTGCCGGTGGTTTTGACTTGCAGCGTGCCCTCGGGTGTGGTGCTGACCACACCGCGCTGGTACTCGGTGCGGCCGGGCTTTTTGCGGATGGCCTCGCTGCTGCGGGCCTTGAGCAGCGGCGGTGCGGCCGCCGTGCTGCCCATCATTTTCAAGAGTGCCGGGCGCACAAAGGCCAGAAAAGTCACCATCACTGCGACCGGGTTGCCCGGCAAGCCAAACAGAATGGCATCCTTTGATTGCTCCAAATTGCTATTAATGTTATAGCTAATAGTGCTTGTTTCACGGGGGCTAGAGGCCAGTTTTTCTTTAGGAATCCGACCCACCGCCATGGGCCGACCCGGGCGCATGGCAATCTTCCAGAAGGCGACGTCGCCAAGCTTTTTCATCATGGCCTTGGTGTAGTCGGCCTCGCCCACGCTCACGCCACCGCTGGTGATGATGGCATCAGCCACCGAAGCGGCGTGGGTAAAGGCTGCTTCCAGCAGCGCTGGTTCGTCGCGCACCACGCCCAGGTCGATGACTTCGAGCCCCAAGCGCGTCAGCAGGCCAAACACGGTGTAGCGGTTGCTGTCGTAGACAGCGCCTTCGCGCGGGGCCTCGCCCAGGCTCAGAATCTCGTCGCCGGTAGAAAAGTAGGCCACCCGAAGCTTGCGCCAGACCTGCAGCTTTTCAATGCCCAAACTAGCCATGAGCCCAAGCGCAGCGGGCGTGAGCAGCTCTCCTTTTCTGAGCGCTGGCCGGCCTTGCAACAGGTCTTCACCCAGTTGGCGGCGGTTGTCGCCGGGGCGCACGGTGCCTGGTGCCAGGGTGATGAACTCTGTTGGCGGATTTTGACCCGGGCTGCGGCTCACCAACTCTTGCGGCACCACGGTATCGAGACCTTGCGGCATCACGGCACCGGTCATGATCTTGACGCACTCACCGCGCTGCACCTGGCCTGACCAGCGCTTGCCCGCGAGCGCAGTCCCCGCCACTTTGAGGGTCAAGGAGCTTGCTGCGGCCAGCTGTGCGCCATCAAACGCATAGCCGTCCATGGCCGAGTTGTCGTGCGGCGGCACACTGATGGGCGAGATCACATCAGCCGCCAGCACGCGGCCCAGCGCCTGAAAAATACCCACTTCTTCAAGCTGCGCAACGGGCTCCACCAGGCGCGCCAAAAAGGTGTTGACGGTGTCGACAGTCAAGGCTTGCGGGTCATAAGCTGCCAGCTCGGCGGCAATGCTTTCAATGGATTTCATGCCGGGCTGTTTTCCAGTTGGTGCAACTCCGCCAGCGTGTTGGCGTTGAAGAACGCGAGCGGGTCGTCATGGGGCAAATCAAACGGCGCCAGCGCCGTTTTGTGCAAGGCAGTCCACGCATCAATCTTGCGCCCGCCCTCCTGGGTGAACCGGACCAGACTCTCCAGCAGTTCAACGCGCAGCAGGCAAAACACCGGCTGGGGGCGCAAACGCACTTGGCCGTCTTTGCCAATTTCAGGGGCTGCCACCATGGCAATGTCGGCGTTTTCGGCTTCCAGTGCAGTTGCCAGGCGGGGCACCAAATCCAGCGGAAGGCGTGGTGTATCGCAGGGCACGGTCACGAGAAAAGGTGTCTCACAGTGCTCAAGACCGGTCAGAAATCCCGCCAGCGGCCCGGCATAGTCGGCTAGGCCATCGGGCCAGACGGACGCGCCAAAAGATTCGTAAGCGGCCAGATTGCGGTTGGCGTTGATCATGATCTGGCCCACCCCGCCACCCATCTGCAGGCGGGTCAGTGTGTGCAGCGCCAGCGGCATGCCGTTGAAGGTCTGCAGCCCTTTGTCGACGCCGCCCATGCGGGAACCCCGGCCGCCGGCCAGAATCAGTCCGGTAATGTCTTGTGCTGGAATCAAATCAACCTCCGATGTAGCTCATTTCAACGCGGCGGCCGCCGGTACCGGCGTCAGGCGCCAGGGCGCTGCGCAACTCGGAATAACGGTCGCCGCGGCCCTGCCAGATATGTCCGATGGCAGACGCCAGGTCGGCGTCGCTGGCGGCGCCTTCCTGCCGGATGAGCGAGCGCAGGTCGTAGCCCTGGGACGCAAACAGGCACAGGAACAGCTTGCCTTCGGTCGACAGCCGGGCGCGGTTGCATTCACTGCAAAAGGCCTGCGTCACGCTGCTGATGACGCCGATTTCGCCCAATTCCTTGTCGTACTGGCCAGAGGCATTGGCGTAACCCCAGCGCGCGGCGGTCTCGCCGGGGTTGCTGGGCTCAAGTTGCACCAGTGGCAGCTCGGCGTGGATGAGTTTGACAACCTCGCTGGAGGCCAGCACCTCGTTCATGCGCCAGCCATTGGTGGCGCCCACGTCCATATACTCGATAAAGCGCAGCACAATGCCAGAGTCCATGAAGTGTCGTGCCATCGGCAGAATTTCATGTTCATTGGTGCCGCGCTTGACCACCATGTTGATTTTGATCGGACCCAGGCCCGCCTCCTGCGCCGCCTCAATTCCGGCCAGCACGGCGGCCACCGGAAAGTCGACATCGTTCATGCGGCGAAACACCGCGTCGTTGAGCCCATCGAGGCTGACGGTGACGCGCTGCAGACCGGCGGCCTTGAGGTCGCGCGCCTTGCGGGCCAGCAGGGAACCGTTGGTGGTGAGTGTGATGTCGAGCGCCTGGCCTTGCGGTGTGCGCAGCGCGGCCAACTGCTCGATCAGCCGTTCAATGTTTTTGCGCAGCAGTGGCTCACCACCGGTGAGACGAATTTTTTGCACACCATGCGCCACAAAAACCTTGGCGATGCGGGTAATTTCCTCAAACGACAGCAGCGCTTTGTGCGGCAGGTAGGCATAGTCTTTGTCAAAGATTTCCTTGGGCATGCAGTAGTTGCAACGAAAGTTGCAGCGGTCGGTGACGCTGATACGCAAATCACGCAACGGGCGCCCGAGCGTGTCGATCAGCTGACCGGAGCCGGTGATGCGCGACTCCGGCAGATAAGTTGCGCCCGGGATCCGCAGCGTGCTGGTTCGCAAGTCAAGCAGCGGCACAATGCGAGCTGTGTCACGGTCGGTCATGGTGGCTTTGGTACATGATAAATGTTCATTCTGGCACGATTTCAACGGTTTCACGTGGCGGATAATTATGGCCTCAAGCAAGTCAAACTTCACAGGCTCTCATTGATGACACTCACCGAATTGCTCGCTTTCAAGGCGGCGCTGCCCAGCATTCCAAAAGTGATCGCCTTGCTGCTCAACGAGCTTGACCGCGAAGAGCCCGATCTCAGAAAAATCAGCCAGCTTATCAACACCGACCCGGTATTGGCTACGCGCTTGTTGCAACTGGCCAATTCGGCGCAGTTTCAGTTGTCCAACAAAATCAGCAGTGTGTCCGAAGCCCTGGCGCTGATGGGGCTCAATCAGGTCAAGGCGCTCGCCACGGCGGCCGCGATTGCCGGCGCGTTCACCGCGGTCCCTGGCATTGACATGCGACAGTTCTGGCGCTACAGCCTCAATACCGCCAAGTTGGCACGCGCGTTGGGCGGCATGGTGCAGCAAAACCAGCCGGCCGCGTTTACCGCAGGTCTGATACACGCCACCGGTGAACTGGTGATGCACCTGGGCCTGCCAGGCGCACTGGAAATACTGGATCGCCAAGTGCCGCCTCTCGGCCTGAAACGCGCTGTAGCCGAGCGCAAGTTGCTTGGGTATTGTTACGCCGATGTGGGTGCTGGTTTCGCCCGCAGCTGGCAGTTTCCGCAGCCGATTGTTGATGCGCTGGAGCACCAATACGCGCCTTTTGACAACGACGTTTACGAACCGATGGCAGGCGTACTTCATCTGGCCGCGTGGCGCGCCCGCGCCTGGGAGGCCAATTACGATGAGCAGGATTTGATCGACAACTTTCCGGATGTTGTTGCGCTGGCCCTGGGTATTGACATCGACATGGCGTTGCAGCAAGACCCGATCGACTGGACCACCAAGGCTGAGGTGGCCGTGCTGGCTGCCGTTTGATGGTCCAAGCCGGGTTTACCGCAGGGGTGTCATCTGGGTCGGTGCAAAGTTTGATGGCTCAATGGCCGGGGCAGGTGGTATCGGGTCAAGCGGCGTTGCTTTGGGTGGACGTTTGGTGCGGCGCCGGTCCAGCACGGAAACAGGTTCTTCTTCGACCTGGGGCAAGGCGTTTTGATGCCAGGATTTGGGGTCTGGCATAAAGGCAAACGGACAACCGCAATCGGGCGCAAAACGCCATGAAAATATGTACTTGGAATGGTCGACCGATGGATCAAAGCGATCCAGCCCAAGAAGCAACTGCTGTTGCAGCGCTGCGGCATAGCGCAGCAGTTGCTCATTCCACTTCATCAACACCAATTGAACGTGGAGTTCTTCTTCACCTGGCGAGCGCGCGATGATGATGACCTCGCAGGCCAGCCAGCCCAATGGAATGCCGTGCAGCCGCAGGGTGTCTTTAAGAACCACCCGGATCAACTCACGTCGAACGTCGCTGTGCTGTGGCGTACCGTTGGGTGTGATCGAGACCGGTGCAGCACTGGGCGTGCTTTGGTCTTTCGGGCGCCTGCTTTTTAGAAAATCGAACATAGTTCTCCCAAATCTTTTAGATTAATTTGGGGCAAAGCTTAGCCGATTTTGCAAAAATGCATCGCTCGCTTGCGGACTTTGCTAACGCGTCGTCACGAGGGCGGGGCCAATATCCTGCAAGGGCCCCAACGGGTTGGTTTGGACCTCGATCACGTTGACACGGGGTTGTCCGCTCCAGGCGCGGTAGACCACCATGTCATTAATCAGCAAGATCAAGGCGTTGAAGCGCCAACCGGTGGTCTCCGTGCGGCGCGAAAAGTTGGTGAAGTCAGCCCAAAAATTGCCGGTCCGTTCTTTTTGGATACGTGCTGCCGTGACCTCCCAGCCGAGGCAGGCCTCGCGCGCGTCGAGGCAGGCCAGCACGCCAGGATCAAGGTCTTCTCGTTTGAGCAGCGAATTTGTAACAAACCGCCGCACGATGTCGTCGTGTGTCAGGATGGTCGTATTGGGCTGTTGCACCGGGCTGATACCCAGTTGGGTCATCGCAACGACGTTGCTTTTCATTGGCACCAGACCTTCAATGGCCAGACGCGCCTCGTCAAAACTCTTGAAGGGGGAGGACTCGCTGCGCGCGCGCGGCAGCATGGATGAGCAGCCACTCACCAGCAGTGCCAATGACAACAGGCAGATGCCATCAATGAGCTTGCGTTGGTTCAAGGTTGTACCTTTTTGAGTGGGTCCAAAAAAACGGCTGAAAGCGTCTGGCATTCAAATGCTCCTTGACGGGAATCCTAGTGTGGGCTGACATTTTTTGCTTGACATTCATCAAGGATGTCGGTGGCACCCATAAAAAAGCCCGCTTCAGCGGGCTTTTTGGTTTCGGGTCGGGCTAGCCGCCGTGGATATTCATCATCACCGGCACGATCAGCAGCGCCACAATGTTGATGATCTTGATCAGCGGGTTGATGGCCGGGCCTGCGGTGTCCTTGTAGGGGTCGCCCACGGTATCGCCGGTGACAGCCGCTTTATGCGCTTCGGAACCCTTGCCGCCAAAGTTGCCGTCTTCAATGTACTTTTTGGCATTGTCCCAGGCACCGCCGCCGGTACACATGGAGATGGCCACAAACAGACCCGTCACGATGGTGCCCATCAGCAGGCCACCCAAAGCGGCTGGGCCGAGCAGCAGACCGACCAGAATCGGCACCACCACCGGCAACAGACTCGGGATCATCATTTCCTTGATGGCGGCCGTGGTCAGCATGTCGACAGCGGTGTCATATTCCGGCTTGGCGGTGCCTTCCATGATGCCCTTGATGTCGCGGAACTGGCGGCGCACTTCGACCACCACCGCCCCGGCGGCGCGGCCCACGGCTTCCATCGCCATGGCGCCAAACAGGTAGGGAATCATGCCGCCGATGAACAGACCGATGATGACCATCGGATTGCTCAGGTCAAAGCTGATGACCTTGCCATAGCCATCGAGCTTGTGCGTGTAGTCGGCAAACAGCACCAGGGCTGCCAGACCGGCGGAACCAATGGCATAGCCTTTGGTGACGGCCTTGGTGGTGTTGCCAACCGCGTCCAGCGGGTCGGTGATGTCGCGAACACTCTTGGGCATTTCGGACATTTCGGCAATACCACCGGCGTTGTCGGTGATCGGGCCATAGGCATCCAGCGCCACCACGATGCCAGCCATGCTGAGCATGGCGGTGGCGGCAATCGCAATGCCATACAAACCGGCCAGCGCGTAGGCGGTGTAGATCGCCACGCAGACAAACATCACCGGCCAGGCGGTGGAACGCATGGAAACTCCCAGGCCGGCAATGATGTTGGTGCCATGGCCCGTGGTGGATGCCTCTGCGATGTGTTTCACCGGCGCGTATTGCGTGCCGGTGTAGTACTCGGTAATCACCACCAGGGCGGCCGTGAGAATCAAACCGACGGCACAGGCGCCAAACAGCTTCATCTGGCTGCCGCTGGCGCTGATGGCGTTGTCAGGCATCAGCCATTGCGTCACGAAGAAGAAGGCAATCAATGACAGCACACCGGCGACCGCCAGACCCTTGTACAGGGCCGGCATCACGTTCTTCATGCCGGGCGAGGCCTTGACGAAGAAGCAACCGATGATGGAGGCCACGATCGACACGGCGCCCAGCGCCAGCGGGTAGACCACGGCACTGGTGCCCATGGCGGGCAGCATCAGGGCGCCAAGCACCATGGTGGCAATCAGCGTGACGGCGTAGGTTTCAAACAAGTCAGCGGCCATGCCGGCGCAGTCACCCACGTTGTCACCGACGTTGTCGGCGATCACCGCCGGGTTGCGTGGGTCGTCTTCAGGGATGCCGGCTTCAACCTTGCCCACCAGATCCGCGCCGACGTCAGCACCCTTGGTGAAAATACCACCGCCCAAACGGGCAAAGATGGAGATCAAAGAAGAGCCAAAGGCAAAGCCGATCAGCGGGTTGAGCAGGTGCGCCAGGTTTTTGTCCGGTGTCAGATTACCGTTGCCAACCAGGAACCAGAAAAATCCAGTCACACCCAGCAGACCCAAGCCCACCACCAGCATGCCGGTGATAGCGCCGCCGCGGAAGGCAACGTCAAGTGCCGGGCCAATGCCTTTGGTGGCCGCCTGCGCGGTGCGCACATTGGCGCGCACCGAGACATTCATGCCAATGAAGCCGCAGGCGCCAGAGAGCACCGCACCGATCACAAAGCCGACGGCGCTCAAGGAGTCAAGAAAGATGGCGATCAAAATGGTCAGCACCACACCCACCATGGCAATGGTTTTGTACTGCCGTGCCAGGTAGGCCGCGGCACCGGTTTGAATGGCGGCTGCAATCTCTTGCATGCGCGCATTGCCGGCGTCCTGGGAAAGAATCCAACTGCGTGCCCAAAAGCCGTATCCGACGGCGATGAGCCCACAAATAAGCGCCAGAATGAGCGCTGGGTTGCCTGTCATATAAATCTCCTGTCTGTTGTTTCGCTGAGTAGGGGTGCAACGCAATCGGCATCCCCGCTGCGTTGCTTCCTCGCTGCGAAACATCAATCGGGGACTGATGCAGGCGATTGGCCAACGCGCGGACTGTACCGTGAAAAGCCCCTGATTTGACGCGAGGCAAGTCGCACGTAAGTAAAATCAGGGTTTATCCCGATGGATGATGACCAAGATCAAAGCGCCTTTCGGCGCTTTCATCATTGGTTCATCAAGGGTCCGAGAACCGGACGATTACCATAGACGCGTGGGTGATCTGGTCGTGTCATTCTGAAAATTGCCATTTTCACAACATCATGGCTGACGTTGTATTTTCGAGACAAATGAGCTTTTGTTGCACCGGAAACCCACAAATCAAATAATTCTATTTCTTGATCTGGATCAAGTTTTCTAGGACGCCCAGGCCAACGACCTAATTTGATAGCAGAAATTTGCCCAGCTATCGACCTTTCCCGAATCAGTGAACGCTCAAATTCGGCAACACTTCCCAAGATATTTAGCATCAATCGACCAGCCGGACTAACAGTGTCGATTGGTTCGGTCAAGCTTTTAAAACCACATCCCGCCTTTTCTATTTGCTCCATTATCGATAGCAAATCTTTGAGACTTCGGGCCAAACGGTCGAGCTTGTAAACGATCAAAAGATCATCTTTTTTGAGCGTTAAAAGCAATTTTCTCAGCTCGATTCGCGCACCGGTTGAGCTTGTCTTTTCCTGAAATATTTTTTCGACGCCAACCCTTTTTAAGGCGTCAATTTGCAAAGTCGTTTCCTGATCGGAAGTGCTAACGCGAGCGTATCCATAAATCAAATTTTTCCCTCTTATTTTCTCTATTTTTGTTGAAAACATTATAGAAAAAAAGGAGGTTTTAAAGGCGGAAATTAAAGGGCGTTTCCCTGCGGGACCGGGCTCTATTCTTCGAACCAAGCCAATCGCAAAACGCCCATTGTCTCGGCCCTGCGGGTAACGATCCCTAACGCGGAGCGCCACCGCTTCTAGCTTTCTGCCACATCCCCTGATTTCTTCGCCATCCGAGACTTTGCCCCTGGGTGCCACGGCCTGCCGGGGGTATTCATAAATCTTTATTGAAGGCGCTTCGCGCTAGTCGATTTACAAAGCTTCCCCCGTCATTCCGAGTCCCCCCGGTGCATGCGCTCTCCAGGCGAAGAACTCAGGGGAAACGGTGACAGAGAAAGCAGAAAAGCGGAGTCGCTACCCATCAAGGGAACGGCTCGGAATCTAGGGAATCCGGTAACTTTTTAAAGGCAGAAAAGCATGAAGCCAGGACACAAATTGATGATGACAGGCCCCACAGGCCAACTTAATTCAGTTATTTGGCGTTGCGAATGCGGCCAATGGGAAAGCAAAACACCAGCAAAAGGACCATATGGACGAACGAGCGCAAAAGCACGAATTGCACAAGTAAAAATGGCGCATGGCATGCATGTGAAATGGGCAAAACCATGATCGCAAAGAACTACATCAAGTACCCGGAAGCCTTGCGCTTTCAGTGCGAAATGTTTTCTAACGGCTATCACAATAGCCCGCGAATCATGCGCCTGGTCGAGTGCATTTTTGACTGGACGCCAACGGTCCCGGCCTGGTTCAAGGAACAGAAAGAACGCGCCAAATTATTGGCAAAAGCGTGGAAATCAAGAATGGTGGAAATGTTCGAGATTGTGAAAACAAAAGCCAAACGCACCGGCCCGCGCCAGTGGCTTTTGCAGCTGTTCCCGAAACCAGAGCCGAAGGGCTATTGGAAAGATGTTTTTTATTCAGCGCTGAGTCAAACGAAGAAGCAAAAAAACACCTAGGCAGATCACGACCCAGAGCAAGAATCGTAAAACAGGATGCCATGGTTCAGACGGTGGCATGGCTTCAACTTCATAATCAGGCAAGCGAGACGGAACCGTTTTCGCGTGCCCGTCTTTCTCTTTCAACCATTCGCGGTAGTAGTCTCGATCTTGCATTCCCATCAGCGGAATGTAACAGACGATTAACGGTGTTTCGAAAGAAACGCCAAAACTTCACGATCATCATCACGACGCACCGCCAATTCAGGAACCGCCGACAAATCCACCTTTTGACCAGGCTCAGAGTTGCCCAAAATATGCGACTCACAAAACCCCTTTTCAGCCTTGAACGGTGCACCCTTGGAATCAAAGCAGCCGCAATGCTTTGGCGTGGAGATACAACCCGCCACCACCGACACCACTTCGCCGCCAAGAGGCGCAAACGAGGCAGGCAGTACCCCAGGCACCAGCGGAGCCGCGAAAGACGCAGGCAAGGCCGCAGAAGCTGCCACCAGTGGCAGCGCAGAAGGCTGCACTTGGTGAACTGGCCGTGCATCCTTTTGTACCACCACAGCGGGCGAAGAAAATGAACCCGTCAGACGACCGTAGGCCCCATGTAAAACAAACCCGCAATTGCCGCCACGCCGACCAGGGCGATTTTCGGGAAACGTGTTGTCGGCTTGGTATGCAAAACCGCCGATTGATATAGCGCATACGCTTTTTTCGGATGCCACCACAGACGCGAATGAATGCAATCTTTGGTTTGCCCAGGGTTAGCGGCCCGGTCCCACTCGTACACCATCGCAGAGGCCCGCGTGATCCTACGAAGGTGCAAATGTTGGTTACACAGCCGCCTGATATTGGCGTCTAGCAACATCGGATGTTGCGTGATCAAAATCAGATCAACGCCGCCGTGCCGGTGTTCTTCCAGAGCAGCAATGCAAGGCGGCACCTTGACGCCCAGGCCACGCGGCCGCCACACATGCTGCACTTCGTCAAACAAAATCACGTCCCCAGGCTTGGACCATTCATGCCACGTTTCCAAGTCCACCGCTTCGATGTGCGTATGTTCGACCAGGAGGTTTTTGATGTTGGAATACAGCTTGCGCGGCACAGCCGGTAACGACTGGTCCGACTGTTCAACAAACGAGCCAGGAACGGGCTTGGCGAACTCCCAAACCGCCAGGAGCGATTTACCCGCGCCAGGAGTGCCAGTAATCAAGGTCAACATTATTTCACCCCCAAAATCTTGGACGTGTTGTTGATCGCGTACAGCGCCATTTTGGTGGTGATCGCGCCAAAGATGATCCCACCACCGACGCCACACCCGGCCAGCAGTGCAATGTTCAAACCGGCGACAGGCACCAGCGCGGCCTGGGCCAAGAACATGCCTTTCAGTTGAGCCAGCACCGTAGAAACCCCGACGATCGAGACCACCGAGAAGCCAATGGCCATTAACACCCGCGCCACCAAGGGGGCCATCATCGCGGCCAGAAATGCACCGATACCCATTTTTAAGTCTCCTTAACTGGCGCCACGATGAAGAACGCCGCCAGCAGTGAAAACAACAGCACCAGGGGACGGACGTAAGACGTAATCGCGCTGCAATATTGCGTCAAATCCAGTGAGTAATCACCCAGGGCAGTGTGAAACGGAGTCGGTGCCGGGCACGATCCAGCGCCCAAGCCTAAATTCTCTTCGGCCCAGGTGATCGTGACTGTTTTCGTAGGCACTTTGTCCGTGGGCACATCGTCAACTTTCATACACCCCAGCGTGTCGGGTGACTTTTCGCATTCACTGCGCTTGTCTTCCACTGGCTTCTCTGTCACTGTGTCCGTCTTGGTCGGAGCCAATGGCATGTTTGTCGTCGTGTTTGTGACGTTCGTCACATTCGTCGTATTGTTCGTCACTGACGAGCTGCTGGACGTATTCGTGATATTCGTGATATTGGTAGACGTTGTTGTCTGCTTTGCCGCGTCTTGACTCGTCACATCCTGCGAGGTTGTTTGATCAGTTGTCGGGTTATAAGTACTCGTGGTCGTCGTGGTTTTCGGAGTTGTCACAGGACCATGATCTGGAAATGGCGACGATGGAGAACCGCTTACGGTTGAACTGCTGGGCGAAAGCGGAGACGATGAAGTGCTGACATTTGTCACTGTCGGCGTATTGGGAGCCAAGCCATGAGGATTACCCGGCACCACCACAGACGGCCCGGTGATATCGGCCGGCTTGGCATACGTGGTTTCCTTCACAGCCGGAGGCAACTGAGGAAGGGCAGGGGATGGACCTGAAATTGACACTGGCGCAACGTCGATTTCGCCACCAGCATCAATGATCTGCTTTGGATAATCTGGAGCAGGAAGACGAGGAGTCATGTAAGGCGAAATATCATCCATGGTGGACGGCAACCAATTTGCCTCTTGAACACCTTTTGGAATCAACGTCACATCACTTGACAACGACCCGATGACAACGCCGTCAGAATCGCGAACCTTGTCACCGTAACACCGACCGGAAGTGATACGAGCATTCGCGCCATGAGCGTTGCCGTTCACACTCGTATAAATCCAACCAGTCACACCGTTTGTGCAAGCACTTGAAGCAGACGATGACACTGTAGGAACACCATCGAGGATAACTTTGTAGTCATAACACGGCGACACAGAACACACCGCTGGGTCTTTTTTTTCGACACCAGTGCGTGTTGGATTGACCCGAATATTATTTTGCCCTTCAGCCATGATCCAGTCATAGACCGTCGGAATCGCAAGCACCGCCACGATACCCACAGGACCAGACGCCAGCTTAGCCGCCGCCACCGCCAAAGCACCGGCACTCGCAAATCGAGTAGCAGTTAAAGCCACAGAACGACCATCACGCAAGGCCACCTTGCCGACTTCGGCAATGTTGTAACCACCAGCTTGAGCAGCCACATTCGCACCCCGAGCAAACGCCCCGTTTGTCGTGACTTTGTTACCCGGCCCGTACCACACATCGACGCCGGTATTTGCGGCAGCATCCCACACATAGCCGGGTTTCCAGACGTCCACTTGAGCGAACGACAACACAGGAAGAACCGCCAGAACAAGAACAAGTTTCTTCATGGCAAGCTTCTAGCGGAACGCGATCCACAAGGCCACGCCCAGGCCGAACCAGAGCCAGAGATTTATCAACAAGGTGTAAGCGGCGAAAGTCATTTAAATCCCCTCCTTTTGATCCCAAACAAAACGCTTGAGTCGTGCACCAACGTAGACCACCACCAGGAAGCCCAAGACCGCCGTGAACAGCTCCATGGACAGCGCAATGCCACCGTCATAGACACACACCGGGAAAGGCGGGTAAGGCTGTGCGTAGGACACGCACGCACCACCATCAAGCCGCTTGCAAACATCAAACGTTGACAGCGAAAAATCGGAGGATGTGCATTCGAGGCTGTAAGCCGATGCACCCGAACCCCAGGCCGAGGCGACCCCCGCACAATGCTCAGCCTTGACAATTGGCAGGTCAGGAAAACAGACCCCTTGACGAAGAAAACCCATTTTCCCGACCTCCCAAATGTTGCAACAAAAAGCCGGTTTAGCGAACGCGGAATTTGTTGTAAATCACCTTTCCGACCCAGATCGCAATACCGGCAGTGGTCAACGCCGAATACACGGCCAGGAGGTTGGTTTGTGCTTCGGTGATGCCCGTGGTAACGGCAACATCCAGAGCAGCATGCGCGGGCGCGGACAACAGAGCAACAGCCGAACCACCCATCAAGGCCAAACGGGCCATCAAGTTCTTTTTCATTTTCAAATCCAATCAAACAACAGTGCAAAATCGCACCCGATGCGCAAAACGCACCCGATGACCCCGACCCGCGAGGCCATCAGTTGGGCTTTACTCAGTGGTGGCAACCTCATTGCAGCCGGGACAAACAAACTCGGAACCATCGCCCAAAATGTGAGCTTCTTCCATGGCACCCGACCAACCACAACCGCATTGAAGAAGCGGGTAACCGTCAGGATCATTCGGGTCCAATTCACCCGAATCATCCCCATCGTCATCGTCATGCCACACCACGAACTTAGAGCACTCAGGGCAACGATTGGGGAACACGGAAACATCATCGGACCCCGCGTTTTCCACCAAGGACACGAGCTCGTCAGAATCACCCGACCAGCCACAACCACAAGAACAAGCAGACATTTTTTTCTCCTACAAAACCGGGTAATCGTTCGCCGTGCCAAGACGATCAAGGTCAATCAAAATCGGCTGATCGTCATAGTCGCAGTTATCCCCAACCAGTTGCACCGCTGTCTCTACATCGAACACCACACCCCCGCCAGCCTCACGCAACGACGACACCCACACCGGTTCGCCACCATCCAAGGAAGGACACAGAAAACGAAGCGTGGATTGAGATTGAATGAGGAGGCGCATGGTTAGACCTTGACAGCAGCCGAAGACGCAGGAGGCACCTATTTCGCAGGAC
>NZ_JBAQMD010000039.1:0-40399 GCF_049302455.1 Rhodoferax ferrireducens
GCCGACTACGATCACGTCGAAATGTTGGGGATAAAGCATAGCTATGACTCGAAAATGGGGGCGAAATGAGAAGGCGCACGCCTTGGCGCCCGATGAACTGCAGCCTGCAATTTTACCGGGCAGCCAATGGTCTGGCAGCAGGCCCTGAATAAGGCCCGGCCGCTCATGTTGGAACAAGCTCCCTAGTGGCCGCTGATGAATCCGCTTGATAATGACAGTTGGCACCACTGAGGAAGTCAGCAGATGAACACCAATCCCTTGTACCGCGCCGCGCCGCCCGCCGATCTCGACCAACTCGACAACGGACTTGAAGCCACGCTCAAGCTCCAGCGTGCTGCCTACTTTGCGCATCCCTACCCCAGCTTTTCAGAGCGCAAGGCTGACCTGCTCAAAATAAAAGCCCTCATCCGTGACAACCGCGACGCCATCGTGGCGGCCATCAGCGCGGACTATGGCAACCGCTCGCGCCATGAGACCCTTTTCGCCGAGATTTTCAGTGTCATGGACGGGGTGGATCACACCCTCAAACACCTGAAACAGTGGATGAAACCGCAGCGCCGGGGCGTCGACTGGAAGAATTTCTTTGGCGCCAGCAACCGCGTCATACCACAGCCCCTGGGCATTGTGGGTGCCATCGTGCCCTGGAATTTCCCGATCAATCTCAGCTTCAGCGGCCTGATTGCCACCTTCGCCGCAGGCAACCGCTCCATGGTGAAAATGTCGGAGAATTCCCGCCACTTGGCGAAACTGCTGATTGAAAAATGCCCGGCCTATTTCCCCCGGGAAAAGCTCGCCTTCTTCGACGAAACCGGCGGCGTCGGCATCGAGTTTTCCAAGCTCAAGTTCGACCACCTGCTGTTTACCGGCTCCGGGCTGACGGGCCGCGCCGTCATGGCAGCAGCAGCCCCCAATCTGTGCCCGGTGACCCTGGAAATGGGTGGCAAATCTCCCGCCATCATCTGCGACGACTACCCCTTGCGCAAGGCGGCTGAGCGTCTGCTGTTTGTGAAATGCTTCAACGCGGGACAAATTTGCACCACCGTCGACCACGCGTACCTCCCCACTGCCAAGGTGAACGAATTTGCGGCCATGGCCAAAGACATTGTGAGCACGCGCTACCCCACACTGGACACCCCTGACTACACTTCCATGATTGATGAACGCTCGTTCAACCGCGTGGTTGCCGCCCTCGAAGAAGCGCAAGAACGCGGCGCCACCCTGGTGCAACTCATCCCGGGCAAACAGTGGGACAGTGCCAGCCGCAAGATTGCCCCTCATATCGTGCTCAACGCACCCCCGGACTGCGCATTGCGCACCCGGGAAATCTTTGGTCCGGTGCTGCCGATCATTGCCTACACGTCGATTGAAGAGCCCATTGAAGCCATCAACGCCGGACCCCGTCCGCTGGCGCTGTACCCTTTCAGCAATGACAAACCCCTGGTGCACCACCTGTTGCGCCACGTCATGTCGGGTGGTGTCAGCGTGAACGATGGGCTATTCCATGTCGGCCAGCACGATCTCCCTTTTGGCGGCGTGGGCGACAGCGGCATGGGCCACTACCACGGTCACGACGGTTTCGTCACCTTCTCCAAAATGCGCCCGGTGTTCTACCAGGCGCCGTTCAGCGCCATCAAGTTCCTGTGGCCGCCCTATGGCAAATTCGCCACCCGCTACCTGGACTTCCTGACCCGCTAGCCTTATACCGCGACGGGCCCAAAGCGGCAATTTCTGCGCACACGCTCCGACACCGAACCCCACCCCTGCAGTCCCTGCAAGATGAGCCCCAGCATCTGCCCTTGCATATAGCCTTTTAGGCCGCAAGCCCTTGTACAGTAATGATATATCGCTATGTTTTTTGTAGCGCATTGACCGAATAACGATCGAAAACGGCGTCCGCCGCGCCTTCCAGCCCGAAGTCTCATACACTCCGGCCCACACGACGGCGGCCAGCATCGGCGCTGCACCCATTTTTTCAAACCGTTCACCCGAACATCCACCAAGACTTGGCATGAAGCTCTACTACTCCCCTGGCGCCTGCTCGCTATCGCCCCACATTGCACTGCAGGAGGCCGGCCTGGCTTTTGAAGCCATTCGCGCGCCGACCAAAACCCACCAGCTGGCGGACGGCACCGACTACTACACCATCAACCCACTCGGTTACGTGCCGCTGCTGGTACTCGACGACGGCACCCAGCTGCGTGAAGGCCCCGCCATCGTGCAGTACATCGCCGACCAGGTTCCGGCCAAACAACTGGCACCAGCCAACGGCACGTTTGCGCGCTACAAACTGCAGGAATGGCTCAACTTCATTGGCACCGAACTGCACAAAAGCTTTTCGCCGCTGTTCACCCCCGGCATGCCCGAAGAAGCCAAAACCATCGCCAAAACCCGTCTGAACTCGCGCCTGCAATGGGTCGACGGCGAGCTGGCCAAGGCGCCCTATTTGATGGGTGACACGTTCACGGTCGCCGACGGCTATCTGTTCGTGGTCGCGGGCTGGACCCAACATGTCGGCATCGATATCTCAGCCCTGGCTCACCTGAGCGCCTTCATGAGCCGCGTGGGTGAACGCCCCGCCGTGCAGGCCGCCCTGCGCGCCGAAGGCTTGCTCAAATAGCTGGCGCCAACACCTCGGTCGCGCCTGGGCGGGCGTAAAAAAAGCCGCTGGCTTGCAGCGGCTTTTTTGCAGTGTCCGGTCTGCCCGGGCAACCATGGGCTAACTCAATACTTCAATTTAAGCTTGTCGAGTTGCTCTTTGGTGATGGCAGGAACATCGCCCCGTGCCATCCAGCGATTGGGGTTCCAGCCGCCTTCGCCCACCCAAGCCTTGAGAACCTTCAGATTGGCGGCGCGTTGTTCATCGGTTTCACCCAAATGTTTGTACATATTGCCCGGCTTCTTGTCGGCATTGCCGCTGCCATCGTCGAGGCGGCGCATGAAGGCCCCAGAATCCGGATAGGCAATCAGTTGCAGCAGTGTTTCATACGTGCTCAGACGCGGGCCGGACTTTTCCTTGGTGTATTTTTCCTTGGCCAAATCGAATTCTTTGAGCGTCGGCGCTTCGGCCCCGTGACACTCATCACACTGGGCTTTGAGAATGGGCTGGACGTCAGCGCGGTAGGTAACGTCCGCGGCGAGTGCGGGTAAGGCCATCGTGGCGCAAGCCAGAATTCCCAGAACTTTAAATTTCATGCTGTGCTTCCTTTTAGTTTGACGAGGTGGTTGAATATAAAAATTGGAACTCGCTGCCGAATTCTATTCGGCTCAAATGACCTGCCAACTTTGCAGAGACTTTACGCTTGCCACCTTAAGACGCCGCGTAAAGAATTGTTAAGAATGTTCATGAGAAACGCCAGTTTATGGGCGTTTTGTCTCTGACAGAGTCGGCCATCCACAGGGGCTGTTGCCAATCCGCGGCTCGCCCGCGGGCCCGTGACCATACCGTAAAATTCCCGCAATCGATTTCATGGCACCACGAATTGAAAACTGTTCCGACCCTCTCCTTTTCCAAGCTCGGTTGCAGCCGGGGCGGTCGGCAACTCTTTCAGAATATTGACTGCGTTTTGGAATCCGGGCACTGGCTTTATGTGGCCGGGGCCAACGGTGTCGGCAAAACCAGCCTGCTGCGCATGGTGTGCGGTCTGGCACCGATCGAATCCGGTGAAATTTTCTGGAATGGCACCCCCATTCATGCCCAGGCCGATGCCTACCGGCAAGACCTGTGCTACCTGGGTCACCTCAATGCCCTGCAGGAATCCATGACCGTGCACGAGAACCTGGCGTTCACTGCGGCGCTGGGCGGCATGGCCCCTGACGCGGCGCAAACACAGTCGGTTCTGGCGCATTTTGGCGTCGCCGGTCGCGACCGCCAGTTGGTGCGCCATCTGTCGCAAGGTCAAAAGCGTCGCGTCGCCCTGTCCCGACTTGCTTTGAGCCAGGCCCGTTTGTGGGTGCTTGATGAGCCTTTTGTCGCCATGGACGAGGCCGGGGTGCGCATGTTGGCCGACCTGATCGCAGCGCATTTGACCCAAGGCGGCTTGGCCGTGCTGACCAGCCACCAACAGGTGGACATCGGCGCCATACCGGCCCAGCTGCTGGAGTTGCGCGCATGAAGAAGCTGGGATTGGGCTCGGTCCTGCTGGCCGTGCTGCGGCGCGAGGTCTCCCTGGCATTGCGGCAAAAAGGCGAGGTATTGACGCCGCTGGTATTTTTTGTCGTCATTGCCAGCCTGTTTCCGCTTGGCGTGGGGCCAGAATCAGCGCTCTTGCTGCGCATGGCACCCGGGGTGCTGTGGGTCAGTGCCTTGCTCGCAGCCATGCTGTCGCTGCAACGCCTGTTTGCCACCGATTACGCCGATGGTTCGCTGGAGCAGATGGCGCTGTCCAGCACACCCCTCGGTCTGCTGGTGCTGGCCAAGGCGCTGTCCCATTTTTTGCTGTCGGGCCTGCCCCTGGTGCTGATGGCACCCGTGCTCGGCTTGCAGTTCGGCCTGGATGGTCGGGCGCTGGGCATCTTGATGCTGACCCTGCTACTGGGTACCCCCACCTTGAGCCTGATTGGCAGCATCGGCGCGGCGCTGACCTTGGGCGTGCGTGGTGCAGGGGTATTGTTGTCGCTGTTAATCTTGCCGCTCTATATTCCGGTGCTGATCTTCGGCGCTGGCGCGGTAGAGGCCGACGCCGCCGGCCTCGGCATGGGCGGCCACCTGTCACTGCTGGCGGCATTGCTGGTGCTGTCGATATTTTTTGCGCCTTTGGCCACCACCACCGCCTTGAGGATTTCTCTGGAATGAATACCCGCGTGATTCACTGGTTCAAATTTGCCTCGCCGCAAAACTTTTATGTGCTGGCCGGGCGCATGCAGCCCTGGTTTACCGCCCTGGCAATCGTGCTGATGGCCGTCGGCTTGTGGATTTCGTTCTTTGTCGCCCCGACCGACGCACAGCAAGGCGAGGGCTACCGCATTATCTTTGTGCATGTGCCGGCGTCGCAAATGTCGATGTTCATTTATCTGGTGATGGCCGCCTGGGCCGGCTTTGGCCTGGCTTTTAATACCCGGCTCTCGGGCATGATGGCCTCGGCGCTGGCGCCCACGGGCGCCCTGTTTGCGTTCCTCTCGCTGATCACCGGCTCCTTGTGGGGCAAGCCGATGTGGGGCGCCTGGTGGGTCTGGGATGCACGCCTCACGTCCGAGCTGATCCTGTTGTTTTTGTACCTGGGCTTTCTGGCGCTGCAGTCAAGCATCGACGACCCGCGCCGCGCCGACAAGGCGTGTGCCGTGCTGGCGCTGGTGGGCGTGGTGAACGTGCCCATCATCTATTTTTCAGTCAAGTGGTGGAACACCCTGCACCAGGGAGCGTCGGTGTCCTTAACCCGTTCCCCGACCATGGCCAGCACCATGTTGGCCGGCATGTTGATCATGGTCGTCGCGTTCTGGATGTACACCATAGCGACGACGCTGGCACGCGTGCGCAACATCATTCTCGATCGTGAACGTCATACGGAGTGGGTCAAAAATGCAGTGGAATAGTGTTTCCGAATTTTTTGCCATGGGCGGCTACGCCTTCTATGTCTGGGGCAGCTTTGGGGTAACCGCTGCGGTGATGGGCATTGAGACGCTGGTCATTCGCCGCCAGCGTCAGGAACTTCTGCGCAATCTTCGCAACGAATTACTTTCCGAAGGAGCATCTTCATGAAACCTCGTCACAAACGCGCGGCCATCATTGCGGGCGGCTTGGCCGCTCTGGGCATCGCGGCCTATCTGGTCCTTAATGCCTTTCAAAGCAACCTGGTTTTTTTCTTCTCTCCAACACAGGTTTTTGCCGGCGAGGCGCCAAAAAACAGAGCGTTTCGCATTGGTGGCCTGGTCAAGGAGGGTACGGTCAAGCGTGACAACCTGACGGTGGCCTTTGTGGTGACCGATACCGCCAGGGAGGTGCCGGTCTCCTACACCGGCATCCTGCCGGACCTGTTCAAGGAGGGCAAAGGCGTGGTGGCACAAGGCAAGCTGGACGAGAACGGCCACTTTACTGCCACCGAGGTGCTGGCCAAGCACGATGAAAACTACATGCCACCCGAGGCCCAGCACGCCATGGACCAGGCAGAGATCCAAAAAGCTGCAAAAACGCTGAAATAAGAGGCTCACCATGATTCCTGAAATTGGTCATTTTTCTTTGATCCTGGCGCTCTTTGTGGCGCTGGCGTTGGGTGTTCTGAGCGTGGTCGGCGGCCAGCAGGGGCGCGCCGACTGGATGGCGATGGCACGCCCCGGCGCGCAAGCGTTGTGGTTGCTGACGGCCCTCTCCTTTGGCTGTCTGACCTATGCTTTTTTTACCAATGACTTCTCCGTCGCTTATGTGGCGCAGCATTCCAACTCGAAGCTGCCCGATATCTACCGCATTGCCGGCGTTTGGGGTGGGCACGAAGGCTCGCTGCTGCTGTGGCTGATGATGTTGTGCACCTGGATGATGGCGGTGTCGCTTTTTTCCCGTCAGTTGCCTGAGGTGATGGTATCGAGGGTGCTGGGTGTTTTGGCTCTGGTGGCGGTCGGTTTCCTGCTGTTCATGCTGATCACCTCTAATCCGTTTCTGCGCCTGAGCGACATTCCGGCCGATGGGCGCGATTTGAATCCGCTGCTGCAAGACCCCGGCCTGGTGTTTCACCCGCCCATGCTGTACATGGGTTACGTCGGCATGTCGGTGCCGTTTGCTTTTGCCATCGCCGCCCTGCTCAATGGCCGGCTTGACGCCGCCTGGGCGCGCTGGTCGCGGCCCTGGGCCACCGCGGCCTGGATTTGCCTGACGATCGGCATTGCGATGGGTTCCTGGTGGGCGTATTACGAGCTGGGCTGGGGCGGCTGGTGGTTTTGGGACCCGGTCGAAAACGCCTCCTTCCTGCCCTGGCTGGTCGGCACCGCGCTGATCCATTCCTTGGCCGTGACAGAAAAACGTGGACTTTTTCGCAACTGGACCATCATCCTGGCCATCACTGCGTTTTCCCTCAGCCTGTTGGGAACGTTCCTGGTCCGCTCCGGTGTGCTGACCTCGGTTCACGCCTTTGCCACCGACCCGAAACGCGGCGTGTTCATCCTGCTCTTCTTGTCCGTTGTGGTGGGTGGTTCACTCACCTTGTTTGCCATGCGCGCCAGCAAGGTCCGCGCCGGCGGCGCTTTTGCGCTGATGTCGCGCGAAACTTTTCTGCTGGTTAACAACGTCTTGCTCACCACCGCTGCGGCAGCGGTTTTGCTGGGAACCTTGTATCCGCTGATTGTGGATGCGCTCAACCTGGGCAAGCTGTCGGTCGGGCCACCGTACTTCAACTCGGTGTTTGCACCCATCATGCTGCCGGTGTTGTTTTTCATGGTGCTGGGTTCGTATGCGCGCTGGAAAAATGACAGCGTTGCGGAACTCACGAAAAAGCTGCGCCCGGTGGCCATTCTTTCGGTGCTGCTGGGCTGCAGCGCCCCGTTTCTTGCCGGCGAATGGTCGCCTTTGGTGGCGCTCAGTTTGACGCTGGTGTTCTGGATTGTGTTGGGCTCCGCGCAGCAAATCTACCGTCAGATGAAGGACACCGTGAACTGGAAATCCACCCCGATCTCGTTCTGGGGCATGCACATGGCACACATCGGCATTGCGGTGTTTGTGGTCGGTGTCACCATGGTCAAGGGGTATGAAACCGAAAAAGACGTGCGCATGGTGGTGGGCGACACGGTCGAAGTGGCTGATTACACCTTCCGCCTGACCGGTATCCGTGAGGTGCCGGGGCCCAATTACAACGCCGACCGCGGCGATGTGGAATTGATCCGTGACGGCAAGGTGCTCAAGACCCTGCATCCCGAGAAACGCACGTATTTCTCCTCCACCATGCCGATGACGGAAACCGCGATTGACAGCAATCTGCTGCGCGATGTCTATGTGTCGCTCGGCGAGCGTCTCGAAGGCGGCGACAAACCGGCCTGGGCGATGCGGGTCTACCACAAGCCCTTTATCGTCTGGATCTGGCTCGGCAGCCTGATGATGGCCTTGGGCGGCGGCATGGCTGCGCTCGACCGTCGCTATCGCCGCAAGGTCACCGCCAGCGCAGCAGCGGTCAATGCAAAAATCAAGGGCGTTGCAGCATGAAGAAGAAGCTGATTCCGCTCGGGCTTTTTATTGTCCTGGTGATCTTTCTGGCCATCGGTCTGACACGGGACCCGCACGAGATTCCATCACCGCTGATCGGCAAGGCGGCGCCGATGTTCACCGCGCCAAACCTGCATGAGCCCAGCCAGCAATTTTCGGCCAAGGACATGCTGGGCCAGGTCTGGCTGCTCAATACCTGGGCCTCCTGGTGCGTTGCCTGCCGGCAGGAGCACCCGATCCTGATGGAATTTGCCAAGACCAAGACACTGCCCATCATTGGACTGGACTACAAGGACAAAGACTCGGATGGCCTGAAATGGCTGGCGCGCTTTGGCGACCCTTACGACCACGCCATCACCGACAAAGACGGACGCATTGGCATTGACTTTGGCGTCTACGGCGTACCCGAGAGCTTTCTGATCGACAAAGCCGGTGTGATTCGCTACAAGCAGATCGGCCCCGTGACTGAAGAAGCCTTGCGCGACAAGATCGTGCCCTTGATCCGGGAGTTGCAAAAATGAAATACTGGCTGGCACTTGTACTGGCGCTGCAATGCGCACTTTCATCCTATGCCGGTGAAGCCCCGTTATTGGCGGAAGACCCGGTGGTGGAGCAGCGCATGATCGCTATTTCCGAAGAACTGCGCTGCCTGGTCTGCCAGAACGAGTCGCTGGCGGGCTCGCGGGCCGATCTGGCGCTGGACTTGCGCCGCGAGTTGCGCGAATTAATCAAGGCCAACAAGACCGATGCCGAAATCATGGAATACATGGTCAGCCGCTACGGCGACTTCGTGCGCTACCGCCCGGCCGTCAAACCGATTACCTGGCTACTGTGGTTTGGTCCCTTCCTGCTCCTGATCGGTGCCATCGTGATGCTGGTGCGCATGGTGCGCCGCAATCAGCGCAGCGCTGAATCGCCGGTGCTCGACGCCGCCCAGCGCAAAAAAGCACAGTCTCTTCTCAAAGATTCGGAAACTCCCTCATGACCGTCTTTATTGCAATCGCAGTGCTTTTGACACTGTTGGTAATGGCTTGGATAGTGCGTCCTTTGCTGCGCCCGGCGCCGGCGGCGGGCGTCTCCAGCGAGCGCCTGAACGCTTCCATCTATCGCGATCAACTCGATACGCTGGAGCGCGATCTGGCGCGCGGCGTCATCAGTCCAGCGGACTGTGAAGCCACCCGGGACGAATTGCAGCTGCGTCTGCTCGACGACACCGAGGAACCGGCGCCGATTCGGCACACCAGCGGCACCAGCATCTGGACCGGGCGATTGACCGCCGCGCTGATTGTCGTGCTGATGCCGCTCGGGGCTGCAGGCATGTACTGGCTGCTGGGCACGCCTGCGGCCATAGATCCGGCTGCGGCACAAAAAGCCAACGAAGATCAGGCCATGAAAATGGTCAACAGCCTGGCCGCTCGCTTGCAGGCCAACCCCGACAACCCCCAGGGTTGGGCCATGTTGGCGCGTTCCTACAAGGTGATGGGCCGCTTTGACGAGGCCGAACAAGCCTTCAAGAAGGCCGGTGACTTGGTCAATACCAATCCGGACCTGATGGTGGACTACGCCGACCTGTTGGCTGTACGTGCCAACAACAACATCGAAGGCAGGTCGCTGGAACTGGTAAACAAGGCTTTGAGCATAGACCCGCAGCATCCCATGGGTCTGATGATGGCCGGCGTGGCGGCCTATCGCCGCGCCGACTTCAAGGGCGCCGTGAATCGGTGGGAAACATTGCTGACGCTGCTTGAGCCCGGGTCACCCGATGCTCAGCAAGTGGAAACCGACATTGCCGATGCGCGCGCCAAAGCCGGCCTGCCAGCGGCACAAAAAGTAACTGCACCAACGGCTACCCCTGCGGCTGGGCCCGCCGCTGAAGCGGGCAAGCTGCCGCCGGTCGATCCCGCAGCGGCGGCGGCCATGACCCCGGAAATGATCAATCAAATGGTGGATCGCCTGGCTGCGCGTCAGAAAGCCAATCCGGATGACCTGCCGGGTTGGGTCCGGCTCGCGCATGCCTACAAGGTGCAGGGCCGCCTGGCAGATGCAGAACAAGCCTATGCCAAGGCCGGCAAACTGGTGGACAGTGATCCCGACTTGTTGACCCAGTATGCCGATGTACTGGCCACGCGTGCTGACAAGATTGAAGGCCGTCCGCTGGCCCTGGTGAACAAGGCACTGGCCTTGAACCCCAAGCACCCGACGGCTTTGATGATGGCCGGTACCGCCGCTTACCGGCGTGCTGACTATGCCCAAGCCGTGGCCCACTGGGAAAAAGTGTTAACCGTACTGCCGCCCGGTTCAAGTGACGCGAAACAGGTACAGGCTGAAATCGCCGACGCACGAGTCAAAGGCGGATTGGGCTTGCTGGCCAAACCTTAATTGCTATAAATTGGATAGCTGCTTACCCAATAAATACGGGGGCTAGCGGCCAGTTTTCTATAAATTTTCGGCGCTCTTTACCTTCAGAATGCAGGAGGCGGGCGCCTCACCCTACGGCCAGACCCTCATCCACACACTGGATCGCACGGGTCTTTGCCGGTCACCAGGCCGATGTAGGACGTCAAAGCGTTTGACCCCTTTCCATCGGCATCCCCCGACACTTTTTTTGCGCAGCCACCCGTCACAGGGGCTCGTGACTCGCGCACCGCTGCCGCACCACCTCCATGGTCGCGCTTCAGCCACCCTGTTCCCTCACTAAGCTCTGGCGCCAGCGCAGCATGCCCGGCGCCGATAAGCCGACCACGCTGATTCACCGTGATTTATCAAGTTCTGTCAAAGGATAAAGCTGTGCATAGTGTTGGCACAATTAGCGACTTATCCACATTAATATTCACATCCAGAAGTTATCCAGATCCCGGGTACAAAACAAAAGCATAGTCACCCACATGGGTCGACCACATCCAAGTGTTTGATTTGCTTACATAAAATTCGCTTATCCCCATGTCGGACCAATCCTTATCTACTACTACTATTTATAAACAGTAGAAAGATAGAAGATAAGAGTGGAGAAATTATTTCGTGCCCTCTGATCCAACCCGGACGCAAGCGGCCCCACTTTCACCCGGCTTGGCGTGACGCACGGGCCGAACCAGTCAATCAAGTAAAATTCAGGCTCGCCACACGCTGTTTCTCAATCTCGGATCGTGTCGGCCTTGCCGCTCTTCGAATCGTTCTCAACTGATTAAAAAGTTTTCCTTAGCCATTGCCTTTCATGTCTGTTTCTTCCGCAGCCAATCCACCCAGCTCCGTACCGGCGTCTTTTGAAATCAAAAGCGCCCAATTACCGCTGGTAGCACTGCTGCTCAAGACCCCTGACTGGGACTTGCTGGCTTCTGATTTGTTGAAGCAATTTGGTCCACAGGGCGAAAGTCCCGATTTTTTTGATAACGACCCCCTGGTGCTTGATTTCTCGTCTCTGCCGCCAGACAGCCCCGTGCAAGACCTCAAACCCCTGCTGCAGACCTTGCGGGCTTGTCGCCTGCTGGCAGTGGCGGCGCGTGGCGCCGGCGCCGTGTGGATGCAAGCAGCGCTGGCGCTGGGCTTGGTGGAGGCGCCGCTTGATTTGCCGCGTGTGCGCCCGGTGCGTGCCGAGCCGGTGAAGCCGGCGGCCGTTGTGGAGCCGGTACGCGAGGCGGCGCGTAAAGTCCCTGGCCCGGCCACACTGGTGATTGACAAGCCGCTGCGCTCCGGCCAAAAAATTTATGCCCGTGGGGGTGACCTGGTGGTGCTGGCCATGGTCAACCAAGGGGCCGAGGTGGTGGCCGACGGTAATATCCATGTTTATGCGCCCTTGCGTGGCAAAGCCATGGCGGGCGCCAGTGGCAACACCCAGGCCCGCATATTTTCTTTGTGCCTGGAGCCCGAGCTGATCTCGATTGCCGGGGTCTACCGCACCAGTGAGAATCCGCTGGCACCTGACATCCATGGCAAGCCAGCGCAAGTGCGTTTGAGCAATGATGGGCAGGACAAGTTACTGTTTGAAGCACTAAACACCTGAGCGTCACGCGCGTGCCATCACGCAAGCAGCGCTGACAATGTTTTAATTTGAATTTTCGTGAAAGACAGCTTCCCCATGGCAAAAATAATCGTAGTGACCTCCGGCAAGGGCGGCGTGGGCAAGACCACCACCAGCGCCAGCTTTGCAACCGGTCTGGCCTTGCGCGGGCACAAGACGGCTGTGATCGACTTCGACGTCGGCCTGCGCAACCTGGACTTGATCATGGGTTGTGAGCGCCGCGTGGTGTATGACCTGATCAACGTCATCCACGGTGAAGCCAACCTGAACCAGGCGCTGATCAAAGACAAACAGTGCGACCACCTGTATGTGCTGGCCGCCTCGCAAACCCGCGACAAAGACGCCCTGACGCAAGACGGCGTCGAAAAGGTGCTGAGCGATCTGACCGCCATGGACTTTGAATTCATCGTCTGCGATTCACCTGCGGGCATTGAAACCGGCGCCCTGATGGCGATGCACTTTGCCGACGAAGCGCTGGTGGTGACCAACCCCGAAGTGTCTTCGGTGCGCGACTCGGACCGCATTCTGGGCATGCTGTCGAGCAAGACCCGGCGCGGCATGGAGGGTCTGGAGCCCGTCAAGGAGCATTTGCTCATCACCCGCTACAACCCGGCCCGCGTCGACCAGGGCCAGATGCTGTCGCTGGAAGACATCCAGGATATTTTGCGTATCAAACTGATTGGTGTCATTCCCGAGAGTGAAGCCGTGCTGCAGGCGTCCAACCAGGGTGTGCCGGCGGTGCACATGAAGGGCAGCGATGTGTCGGAAGCCTACAAGGACGTGATTGACCGCTTCTTGGGTGAAGAAAGACCCATGCGCTTTACCGACGCACCCAAACAAGGGTTTCTGAAGCGGCTCTTCGGGGGGAAATAGCATCATGTCTTTTTTCTCATTTTTTGTTGGCGAGAAGAAAAAATCCGCCAGCGTCGCCAAGGAGCGGCTGCAGATCATCCTGGCGCATGAGCGCAGCGGCCGCAACGCCGCCGAGCCCGACTACCTGCCCGCTTTGCAACGCGAGTTGATGGCGGTCATCAGCAAGTACGTCAAGATCAATCTGGAAGACATCAAGGTCAATGTGGAGCGCCAGGACGACCTGGAGGTGCTCGAAGTCAAAATCGAGCTGCCCGACTCGCGTTAGCCAGTTCAATCGACGCGGCCGCCGCTCAACTGCGCTACCTCCTGACGCAGTTCCGCCTGCGCCGATTTAATAGCTGTCTGTGCTTATTACACGGCGGCTACAGCCTGATTTGTCATACATTTCCGCTGATTGGGCACAGACCCTGGAACGGCCCTGCCGAAGGACGCATCGTCATTGGTCGTCATGAAATGTCACCTCCGAGACAGTTATTTTGGTTGAAAGGCAAGAAATACCGGGTAAAGAAGCAAAAATGCTTTTTTTCAAGAAACCTGATCTTTTGAGTAGAAACCCTGATCTGGATCATGGACATGTGTGTTCAAAATGGTGCCGTCATTTTCTACAACAGGAGACTCACTTGATTGATAGCAAAACCCCCCGCCGCCGCAGTTTGCTTAAAGGCGTCGCCTTGGCCGCTGGTGCCATGTCTGCCCCCATGATCGCCAAAGCGCAAACCGGTCCGATCTCCATGCGCTGGCAGAGTACCTGGCCGGCTAAAGACATCTTTCATGAGTACGCCCTGGACTACGCCAAGAAGGTGAACGACATGACCGGCGGCGATCTCAAAATCGAGGTTCTGCCTGCCGGTGCGGTGGTGCCTGCGTTCGGGCTGCTGGAGGCGGTGTCCAAGGGCACGCTCGACGGTGGGCACGGCGTGTTGGGCTACCACTACGGCAAGCAGAATGCCTTGGCGCTGTGGAATTCCGGTCCGGCGTTCGGCATGGATGCCAACATGATGCTGGCCTGGCACAAGTACGGTGGCGGGGCCGAGCTGCTGGCGAAACTCTACGCCTCCATCGGCGGCAATGTGCAGTCCTTCCTGTACGGCCCGATGGCCACGCAGCCACTGGGCTGGTTCAAGAAGCCCATCACAAAGCCGGACGATTTCAAGGGCCTCAAGTTCCGTACCAATGGCCTGGCGATCGATTTGTTCACTGCCATGGGTGCCGCAGTGAATGCGCTTCCCGGTGGCGAGATCGTGCCTGCCATGGACCGCGGTCTGCTCGATGGGGCTGAGTTCAACAATTCCTCCTCGGACCGTCTGCTGGGCTTTCCCGATGTGTCCAAGGTCTGCATGCTGCAAAGCTACCACCAGAGCGCCGAAACGTTCGAGATCATGTTCAACAAGACCAAATACGATGCCTTGCCCCCGAAAATGAAGGCGATCATCGCGGGCGCAACGGAGGCCGCGTCGGCCGAGATGTCCTGGAAAGCGATTGATCGCTACTCCAAGGACTACATCGAGCTGCAGACCAAGGACAAGGTCAAGTTCTACAAGACCCCGGATTCGATTCTGCAGGCTCAACTCAAACTATGGGATGCCATTATTGAAAAGAAGTCGGCTGAAAACCCCTTGTTCAAGGAAGTCGTCGCATCGCAGAAGGCATTTGCCGAGCGCGCCGTGAAGTGGGATCAGGACACCTACGTCAGTCGCCGTATGGCCGTGAGCCATTTCTTCCCAGCCAAGAAGGCCTGAGCGTTTTTTTGCAGCATCCATCGGCCATTCGGATCTTGTCCGGATGGCTGATTTTATTTGAGCAGACCAGACTATGCAGAAATTGCTTCTTGCGATGGACAGGATCAGCACCTTTGTCGGGCAGTCGTTTTCCTGGCTCATCGTCGCCCTCACGTTCATGATCTCCTGGGAAGTGTTCTCGCGCTATGCGCTGGACAATCCGCACCCCTGGGCCTTCGACGTCATGAGCATGATGTACGGCAGCCTGTTCATGATGGCGGGCGCCTACACCTTGTCCAAGAATGGCCATGTACGCGGTGACGTGCTCTATGGCTTTTTCCCGCCGCGCTTGCAGGCCGGTCTGGACCTGGCGCTGTACATTCTGTTTTTCATTCCGGGGGTGTTTGCGATGGCCTGGGCCGGCTACAACTATGCCGCTGACTCCTGGGCCATCAACGAACATTCGAATATCACCGCCAACGGCCCACCGGTTTACCCGTTCAAGACCATCATCCCCCTTGCCGGAGCCTTTCTGCTGGCGCAAGGTCTGGTCGAAATCGTGCGTTGCATCGTCTGTCTGCAGCAGGGTAAGTGGCCCTCACGCGGAGAAGATGTCGAGGAAGTGGACGTTGAAAAACTGAAGGAAATGGTGCACGTGAAGGACGAAGACATCGCCAAACTCGATGCCTTCGTCGTCCATCCGCAGGAGAGCCAGAAATGAGAAAAGAAGTCTGGTTCGGGCTCACGATCATGGCCGCCGTCGTGCTTGCGGCATTTATCCTGTTGCCGTCGCCCTCGATGATGAGTAACGGCCATCTGGGTCTGCTCATGCTGGCGCTGGTCGTGGTCGCCATCATGCTTGGCTTTCCCACTGCGTTCACCCTGATGGGCATGGGCATGGTGTTCGCCTGGATCGCTTACCGAAGTCAGAATCCCGGCTTGGCGGTGCAGCAGACGCTGGACTTGATGGTGCAGCGCACCTATTCGGTGATGTCCAATGACGTGCTGATTTCCATTCCCCTGTTCGTGTTCATGGGCTACCTGATAGAGCGCGCCAACCTGATCGAGAAGCTGTTCAAGAGCATGCACCTCGCCACTGCGCGCGTGCCGGGTTCGCTGGCGGTGGCGACCATCATCACCTGCGCGATCTTCGCCACCGCGACCGGCATTGTGGGCGCCGTGGTCACGCTGATGGGTCTGCTGGCCTTGCCCGCCATGCTGCGCGCCGGCTACAGCGTGCAGCTCTCGGCCGGTGCCATCACGGCGGGCGGCTGTCTGGGTATTCTGATCCCGCCGTCGGTCATGCTGATTGTGTACGGGGCCACCGCTGGCGTGTCGGTGGTCAAACTCTACGCGGGCGCTTTTTTCCCCGGCCTCATGCTGGCGGGTCTGTACATCGTCTACGTGATTGTGCTGGCCAAGCTCAAGCCCAGTCTTGCGCCACCCATGTCGGCCCAAGAGCGGCACGTGCCCTTGCCCGCCTTCGCGGAAATTGTCTCCAGCACCATCAGCAAAAGGGTGTTGCCGGGGCTGATGGGTGCGATCAAGGGCAAGCGCAATGCGGCGGTGCCGATGCGCACGCTGCTCAACCACCTGTTCATCGCCCTGCTGCCGGCGCTGGCGGTCGTGTTGATCATGGGTACCGTGTTTCTGAAGGTGACGGCGCCGGTCGAGCCGGAAGTGCCCGAGGGCGTGGTCGCGATGGGTAGCGCGGCCCTGGGCACGGTCGGGGAAGAGACAGCCGACGCCGGGGGCTTGCAGGAGCCTGAACCTGAGAGCGGCTTGCAGGAGCCCCCCAGTGACGAGGCAACGCAAGCACCCGCAGCCAGCGTAGCCGCGGAGACAGAGGCAGTGAAGCCGGGTGCGCTGATCGTGGCCGAACCGGTTGCCGCGTCTGAGCGCGTGCCTGCGCCAGCGAGTTTCTGGATCGGGCTGGTCAGCTGCGCGGTTGCGCTGGCGCTGTTCTATGCCATCTTCAGTTTCGCCCGGCTGGAGATCTTCAAGATGCTGCTGGGATCGTTCTTTCCGCTGGCGATCATGATCCTGGCGGTGTTGGGCACCATCGTGTTCGGACTGGCGACACCGACGGAGGCGGCGGCGATGGGATCGATGGGCGGCTTGGTCCTGGCGGCGGCCTACCGGCGACTCAACCTCGGGGTGTTGAAGGAATCGGTCTACCTCACCGCGAAGACCAGCGCCATGGTGTGCTGGCTGTTCGTTGGCTCCAGCATTTTCTCGGCCGCATTCGCCCTGCTGGGTGGCCAGGAGATCATTAACACTTGGGTACTGTCCATGGACATGACGCCGGTGCAGTTCATGATCCTGGCCCAGGTCGTGATCTTTCTGCTGGGCTGGCCGCTGGAGTGGACCGAGATCATCGTGATCTTCATGCCAATTTTCATCCCGCTGCTGCCGCACTTCGGCATCGATCCGCTGTTCTTCGGTCTGCTGGTGGCACTGAACCTGCAAACGGCCTTTCTCAGCCCCCCGGTGGCGATGGCTGCGTTTTACCTGAAGGGCGTGAGCCCGCCGCATGTGACGCTGAATCAGATCTTTGCCGGTATGTTGCCCTTCATGGCCATCCAGGTGTTTGCGATTATCTTGCTCTACCAGTTTCCGGCGATCGGCTTGTGGCTGCCGCAGTTGCTGTACAAATAATCTGACGGCATTGGAATAAGAAGTTGAACAGAGGGCGCAGAGGCGCCCTCTGTTTCTTGAGTGGCTTAGATTGAGCGATGACCCAGTCAACCGTCAAGCCACCAACATGCTATTGTTTTAATAGCGCCTTTCGTAATGAACACGGGGTCTACAGCCCGATTTTTCATAAATTACTGGTGATTTGGCACAGGCCCTAGAATGGCTGCCAAAGGGAGACGGCATGTCGCCAGAGCAAAAAGCCAGGGTCAGCATTGACACGCTGCTGCAGCAAGCAGGCTGGCACGTCTGCCACATGGCGGACGCCAACATCCACGCCGCCCGTGGTGTGGCCCTGCGTGAATTCCCGCTCAACCCCGGCTACGGCTTTGCCGACTATCTGCTCTACATCGACGGCAAAGCTGCTGGCGTGATCGAGGCCAAGAAAGAGGGCAGCACGCTGACCGGCGTCGAGGTGCAGTCCGCTCGTTACGCCCAGGGCCTGCCCGCCAGGCTGCCCGCCTGGGTGCGCCCTTTGCCGTTCAGCTACGAGTCCACCGGCATAGAGACCCACTTCACTCAGGGCCTGGACCCGCAGCCGCGCGCCCGAGCCGTGTTTGCCTTTCATCGGCCCGAGACACTGGCGGCCTTTCTGAAGAACTCCCAATCCGTTCGCCCGGACCAAATTGCCGTTCGCCCTGAGCCTGTCGAAGGGCCAGCTTCGACAAGCTCAGCCCGAACGGCGGAAGAACCAAGACCGGCATATGGAACTGCCGCCACCTTCCTGGCCCGCCTGCAAAACATGCCGCCCTTGATAGAAAACGGCTTGTGGCCCGCCCAAATCATCGCCATCCGCAACCTGGAGGCGTCGCTCAAAGCCAACAAACCCCGCGCCCTGATCCAGATGGCCACCGGCAGCGGCAAGACCTTTACCAGCATCAGCTTCATCTACCGCCTCATCAAGTTCGCCGGGGCCAAACGCGTGCTGTTTCTGGTGGACCGGGGCAACCTCGGCCGCCAGACCAAAAAAGAGTTTGACCAATACACCTCGCCCTATAACAACTACAAGTTTGGAGAGGAATACATCGTCCAGCACCTGCAAAGCAACCAGCTCGACACCACGGCCCGCGTCACCATCTGCACCATCCAGCGCCTTTTTTCAATGCTCAAGGGCCGGGAGCTAAGCGCCGAAGACGATGAGCAAAGCGTCGATGGCCTCGGTAACCTGTTCGCCAAGCCCGACCCCATCGGCTACAACCCCGCCTTCCCCATAGAGACCTTTGACATCATCGTCACCGACGAAGCCCACCGCTCCATCTACAACCTGTGGCGCCAGGTGCTGGAGTACTTTGACGCGTATCTGATTGGCCTGACTGCCACGCCCTCCAAGCAAACCTTTGGCTTCTTCAACCAGAACCTGGTCATGGAATACGGCCACCAGCAGGCCGTGGCCGATGGTGTCAACGTCAACTACGACGTGTACCGCATCCGCACCCAGGTCAGTGAACAGGGTGCGCAGGTGGAGGCGGGCTACTCCGTGGGTTATCGCGATCGCCTCACCCGCAAAACCCGCTGGCAAGAGCTGGATGAAGACATGGCTTACGACGCCGACGCGCTGGACCGCGCCGTGCAAACGCCCGACCAGATCCGCACCATAGCCCGCACCTTCCGCGACAAGCTGTTCACGGAGATATTTCCCGGCCGCACCGAGGTGCCCAAGACCATCGTGTTTGCCAAAGACGACAACCACGCCGAAAAGATTGTCGAAATACTGCGCGAAGAGTTTGGCAAGGGCAATGACTTTGCCCAGAAGATCACCTACCGCACCACCGGCGAAAAGCCCGAGAACCTGATCAGCGCCTTCAGAAACAGCTACTTCCCGCGCATCGCCGTTACCGTGGACATGATCGCCACCGGCACCGACATCAAGCCGGTGGAAATTGTCATGTTCATGCGCTCGGTCAAAAGCCGCAACTTCTTTGAGCAGATGAAAGGCCGCGGCGTGCGCATCATCCCGCCGACCGACCTGCAGGCCGTCACCCCCGACGCCAAAGCCAAAGACCACTTCGTTATCGTCGATTGCGTGGGCGTGTGCGAGCAAGACAAAACCGACTCCGCCCCCATGGACCAGAAAAAGTCCGTGCCCTTCGACAAACTGCTGCAAGCCGTGGCGCTGGGCAATGTGGAACCCGAAGTGCTGTCCAGCGTCGCCGCTAGGTTGGCCCGGCTGGACCGCGAGCTGACCGAGCCCGACAAACTCAAGATAGTGCAAGCCTCTGGCGGCCATTCCCTCAAAGATCTGGCGCGCGGCATTGTGGACGCGCTCGACCCCGACAACTGGCAAGCAGACTCCACGGGAGCCGTTCGCCCTGAGCTTGTCGAAGGGCTCATGCAAGCCGCCGTCAGACCCCTGTGCGACCCCGCCCTGCGCAACCTGCTCATCGACCTGAAAAGACAAGCCGAGCAAATCATCGACACGGTGACGCAAGACACTCTGCTGGAAGCCGACTTCTCCGAGGCCGCCAGTGACCGCGCCAAAGGCACCGTGGAAAGTTTCGAGAAGTTCATCGCCGAGCACAAGGACGAAATCACAGCGCTACAAATTTTGTATCAACAACCCCAGCGTTTACGGGGGCTACAGGCCGAAACACTCACATTTGACGCGCTCAGGACCTTGGCTGATGCACTGCAAGCCCCGCCGAATTTGTGGACCGAGGGCCAGCTGTGGCAAGCCTACGCAGCGCTGGACAAGAGCAAGGTCAAAGGCGAAAACCGCCGCCGCATCCTGACCGACCTGGTCAGCCTGGTGCGCTTTGCCATGCACCAGGACAACGAGCTGGTGCCTTTCCCCGAGCGCGTCAATGCCAACTTCAGAGCCTGGCTGGCGCAGCAGCAGACTGCATGGGATGCAAAAAATCCCGTTCGTCCCAACGCCTCATCCGTTCGCGCTGACTCCTCATCCGCTCGCCCTGAGCCTGTCGAAGGGCCTTTCACCAAAGAACAACTCCACTGGCTAGACATGATCCGCGAACACATAGCAGGCAACTTGACGATAGTGCCCGACGACTTTGAATACTCCCCCTTCGCCCAGCAAGGCGGCATGGGCCGCGTGTACCAACTGTTTGGCGCGGAACTGCCCACGGTGCTTGAAGCGATGAATCGGGAGTTGGCGGCGTGAGTGCACCAGTGATGGTTCGCCTTCGCGATCTTGGCAACTGGGCGGGCGGTAACACTCCGTCAAAAGCAAATCCAGCCTATTGGACTGATGGCACGGTGCCCTGGGTATCGCCGAAGGATATGAAAATTCACGAGATCATTTCGTCCGAAGATCGAATCACGGAACTTGCTCTCGCTGACGGACGCGTGTCGATGGTGCCCGAAGGCTCGATCCTGTTTGTCACGCGGAGCGGTATCTTGTCGCACACATTTCCGGTCGCGATTACCAAACTCCCTGTCACCATCAATCAGGACCTAAAGGCGCTCACACCGAAAGAAGGGATTTCACCTAAGTACGTCGCTCACGCGATTCGAGGCGCGAGCCAGCGCATCCTGAGAGAGTGCGCAAAGAACGGAACGACAGTTGCGTCAATTGAGACGAGTCGGTTGCTTGATTTCGCAATTCCGATTGGCGGAATGGGCGAGCAATTGGAAATCGTCGCCGAACTCGAAAAGCAGTTCTCCCGCCTCGACGAAGCCGTCGCCAACCTCCAGCGCGTCAAGGCCAACCTCAAACGCTACAAGGCCTCTGTCCTCAAAGACGCCGTAGAAGGCCGCCTCGTCCCCCTTGAGGCCGAACTAGCCCGCCGCGAAGGTCGAAGCTTCGAAACCGGCGAGCAGCTTTTGCAGCGGATTCTTGAGGCCCGGCGGAGCATATGGAAAGGCAAATACGATTCGCCAACACCGCCCGTGTGTCCTGTCGATGTTGAGATTCCGAAGGGGTGGACTTGGGTCACAGTGTCCCAGGCAATGCGTGAACGTATCGTCAATGGCCTGTCAATCAAAGAAAGCCAAATCCCGACTGAAGTCAGGGCCTTGCGGTTGAGCGCGATGAGTGACCAGGGACTGGATTTTGATGACTTCCGTTGTTTGCCCATCGATCCGGCGAAGGTTGAAGACATTGTTATTTGTGAGTCCGACTTCTTCGTTTCTCGCGGAAACGGCAGTCTTGAGCTCGTTGGGCGCGGAAGTCCCGCTCAAAAGCCCAAGCAGGCGATCATCTTCCCCGACACGATGATGCGGATTCGGTTTACCGAAGTGGCTAGTGTTGGACCTTGGTTTCACGCGTTGTGGTCAACACGATTGGTCCGTCGGCAAATCGAAAAACGAGTCAAAACAACGGCAGGTATCTACAAGATGGCGCAACCGGAGCTTGCTTCAATAACCATTCCACTGCCACCTTTGGCAGAGCAATCGCGGATCGTTACGGAAGTTGATCGTCGCTTGTCGCTCGTTCGCGGTGTCGAGCGAGAGGTTGACGCCAACCTCAAGCGCTCGTGGTCACTGAGGCAGGCCACTCTGCAGAAGATGTTCGAAGTCAGCTGAATCAGGGGAATTGATGGCAAATAAGGCAAATTTCAAAGTTGATCCGAAGCTCGCAAGCTTGCTTGGAGAGGGCTACCGATCTACAGAGCATGCGCTCAAAGAGTTGATCGACAACGCGTGGGATGCGGATGCGACGAAATTGACGGTTGCATTGCCCGATGCCATGACTGATGCACCGATTGTTGTGTCGGACAACGGAAGCGGCATGACAGAACAGGAGTTGCTGAACGAATATCTGGTCGTTGCGAATGACCGCCGCTCGCGGAAAGGTGATCTGACCGCCACCTTGAAACGGCGGGTCAAGGGCCGCAAGGGGATTGGCAAATTTGCGGGTCTGATGGTTGCAGGGATCATGGAAATTGAAACCACCGCACGGGGGCGTACGACGCGCGTCGTTGTTTCAAAGGAGAACCTCATGAACGCTACGCGTGATCTAGAACGATTCGACTTGCCAATCACGGTAAGTGATGCAGCTAAGGACGCGCACGGAACGACGGTGACTTTACGCGAACTCAATCAGCGCTTCTCCTTTCCGCTTCCGGAAAAATTGAAGAATCTATTGGTCGTTGAATATGGGCGCGAGGCCGACTTTGATGTCAAGGTAAACGGCGTCGGCCTGGGTCTTGATGATCTTCAGGGAAGCAGCTACTCGCACAGTCAGGCCGTAGCGCATGCTGGCAGCATCCGGTTGTCCTACAAGGTGGCCGACAGCAATCAGGCAATAAAGCAAGCTGGTATTGTTCTTCGCGTGGCTGGAAAAATTGTTGGGCGACCAAGCTATTGGGGTCTTGAGGATGATCCTGAAGTTCCAGCCAAGCTCCTGCGGAAGCTTTATGGGGAGGTTGAAGCGGACAGTCTATTGGATGGCGTTACTGCGGACTGGGGTGACATCATTGAGAACGACAAGGCCTATCAGGCAATCAAGCCTGTGATTCAGGCGCACATCAAGACCGCCCTTGGTGAGGTTTTTACGAAAGAAATGAACCTCCAGAGGGCAAGGCTTCAACAGCAACTGAACGCCCGTTTGTCAAGACTTCCTGAGTATCGTCAGCGCTATGCCCGATTGGCGCTTGAGAAGGTAATGAAGCGTTTCTATGGGGAAAGCGAAGAGCGAATTGAAACAGTCGCTTCCGTTGTCCTGGACGCGTTGGAAAAGGATGAATACTGGTCAATCCTTCAGCATATCGACGAAAGCCCAAGCGGGGACATTGAAGCACTCGCGGGGGCGCTGGCGGAATTCGGGTTGGTAGACATGGCGCAAATGGCAAACCAGACTCGCAGTAGGCTACAACTGCTTGATCATCTTGAAAGTCTGATTCGCAGTCCCGTGACATTGGAAAAGTCGATTCACCAAACGATCGAAAAAAACCTATGGATTCTCGGCGCTGAATACACGCTGATTGCCTCAAATAAAACCACTGCGAGGACGATTCAGGAATACACAGACAGTAAATTTGTTGGGGAACGTGCATCACGGCGCCCGGATCTTTTTCTTGGTCAGCGGTTGAATGGTGAGTATTTGCTCATTGAGTTCAAGCGTCCTTCTAAGGAAATTTGCCGTGATGATCAGCGTCAAGCTGCCGAATATCGTGACGATCTTGAGCCGCGATTTGGATCGGTTGAAATTCTTCTGCTTGGTAAAGCCCGTGATGCAACGACCCAACCTCATAACGATTCGCCAAGAATGAAAGTGTTTGGTTACGAGGCTTTGGTTAGTGCGGCACGAACGCAGCTTGGCTGGCTTTTGGGGCAACTGACACAAGCGTAGGAAACGCATCGCTGGATGCCAATCAATCAACCAACCAACAGACCCCATGCGCCAACTTGACCTTTTCCCCGCCCTCCAGTCCAGCACCGAGGACATCGACACCGAATTCAAATCGGCGCGCGGTGGTGTGGCCAACACCCAGGGCGGCACCATTGTTTTCTATGTTCCTTATACGACTGAAGAGCCATGACTGACCTTGCAACCCTCGCCCGCTGGCTTGTCGCTCCCGCCGAGCATGAGCATCTCGAATTCAAGGAGGCCAAGCAGCAGTACGACACCACCAAGCTTTTACGCTACTGTGTGGCGTTGGCCAATGAGGGCGGTGGGCATATCGTGTTGGGTGTGTCCGACAAGCCACCGCGTCGCGTGGTCGGTACGCAAGCCTTTGCTGCGCTGACGGACCTCAACAAAATCAAGGCCTACATCGTTGAGAAGTTGCGCATTCGGGTGGATGCGACAGAGCTGATGCATCCCGATGGACGCGTTTTAGTGTTTGAAGTGCCAACACGTCCCGTGGGTCAGCCGCTGGATTTTGAAGGCGCGTACCTGATGCGTGCTGGGGAAGACTTGGTGCCAATGACCCCTGACTACTTACGACGCATTTTTTCCGAGGGGCAGCCTGACTGGTTTGTGCAGTCTGCCAAGGTGGATGCCAGCGCGGACGACGTCATAGCGTTGCTGGACACGCAAACTTATTTTGAGTTGTTGAAGTTGCCGTATCCCACGACGCGTGATGCGGTGCTGGCACGCTTGCAGGCAGAGGCGCTGATTGTGCCCAGTGAGTCTGGGTGGGCCATCTCCAACATGGCGGCCATTTTGTTGGCCAAACGGCTGGACGCGTTTTCGCCCGCGTTGGCGCGCAAGGCGGCGCGAGTGATCATCTACGAGGGCACCAACAAGCTCAACACCAAAGACGACAAGCCCGGGTTGCGTGGTTACGCGGTCGGGTTTGGCAGCTTGGTGGACTTTGTGCACTCGGCGGCACCGCAAAATCGCTTTGTCGAGCAGGCGGTGCGAGAGGAAGTAAAGATGTTCCCCAAGCAGGCGCTGCGTGAGTTGATTGCCAATGCCTTGGTGCATCAGGACTTTTTGGCATCCGGTGCGTCTGTGATGATTGAGTTGTACTCGGATCGTGTGGAAATTTCCAACCCCGGCACGCCGCCCATCAAAGTGGAGCGTTTTATTGATGAATATCGCTCGCGCAACGAGCGACTGGCTGACCTCATGCGCAGACTTGGCATTTGTGAGGAAAAGGGCAGCGGGGTGGATAAAGTGATTCATGCCGCCGAGGTGTACCAGCTCCCGGCGCCTGACTTCCGGGTGGGTGAGATGCGCACTACGGCACTGCTGTTTGCGCATCAGGATTTTGCGGACATGAGCAAGGGTGACCGTGTTCGCGCCTGTTATCAGCATTGCTGCCTGATGTACGTGACCAATCAGCGCATGTCCAACCAATCCCTGCGGCTGCGGTTTGGGCTGGGTGAGGACAAAACGGTGGTCACGTCCCAGGTGATTGGCGCGGCAAAAGAGGCCGGTCTAATCAAAGCCGATGAATCGGAGACTACCTCGACCCGCTATGCGCGGTATTTGCCATTTTGGGCCTAATGGGGTTTGCAAGAGTGCTTAAACGCAAACCGGATTTGTCGGCCCGTTGCTGAAAAATACGTTGAAAATCAACAAGTTAAGTTGTTAAAGGCAAAGCCAAATGATCTTTTCTCCGCCCTGCAATCCAGCACCGAGCGCGTCGATACCGAATTCCAATCGGCGCGCGGTGGTGTGGCCAACACCCAGGGCGGCACCATTGTTTTGGGCGTGGCCGAAAAGCCCGCCCGCTTGGTGTGGAAGGGCGTGCCAGATGCCGCGCGCCCGACAGCGTCGGCGTGGATGATGGGGCCATTAGGGGCAACCCTCAGGTCCAATTCATCTAAAAATGTTAAGCTATAACTAAACAAATACACTATTTGACCGAAATCACGGTAGATGACTTCGAGCAAGGGGTGTTGCCAGCGCAGGGCAGGTTCAAGGTGGCATCGCCGTGCAGTGACCCAAAGCAAAGAAGTTCGGCGGCGGTGTTCGAAGTAGTTCAGGGCATGGATAAAAGTGATCAGCGCCAGGCATTGGCAGGGCTCAAATATCTGCTCAAGCTGGCGCAAATGGGCAAGCCGTTTGGCCAACTGCTGGACAAGAAGACGGTGCATGAAGCGTTTGAACCGTTTTATTGTGAACTGACCAAACGCGATGAGACGGTGTGGCGGTACCGGCATGGCGATATTCGGATTTTGTTTTATTACGCTGTAGACAAGGTGGTGCTGCTGGCGCATACATTGCCCAAACGCACGGACAAGCTCTCTGCAAAAGAGAAAAATATTGCCAAGCAAGCGGTGATTGACTTTTTGGAAGCATCCCGATCTGAAGCCGGTATTCAGTGGGTTAAATGAAGTGAGATGACTATGGAACACAAACCTCTTTTTGGTGACTTGATTGCCGCGCATGACGGGTTGGCTGAAGAGCTGAAATCTGTTGATGTCGCGGCTGACTTGGTGCTTCTGCTGCACCATGCAGGCAAGTCGCGCGCGGAGCTTGCGCGTGCCTTGGGCTGGAGCCGTGCGCGTGTGACGCAGGTGTTGTCTGGGCGCGAGAACCTGACGGTGCAAACCATTGCGGCAATCACACGGGCGTTGGGCTACACCTTTGACACGGTGTTTCGCGAGTCGGCAGCATCGGCACCCGCGCAGCCCTGGGAGGCACAAGCAACGCTGACGCTTGAAATGCGTGATGAACCGGACCTCGCTCAGTGGATGAGCCGCAAAACCATGAAGCCGATGGCAAGCCAGTTCAGTGGTGCCCAGGAGGTTTTGCTGATTGGTGCGCAGCTGGATTCATCGAATCACGAGTACATGTATCAGGAGATGGCCTGTGCAGCTTAGCCCCTTGCAGCTTTTGGAGTACACGTTTGACGGTGTTTCCGTGACTTTGTGGCGCAGCACAACCCGAATCTCACGCGCGCGCAGAAAAAACACCTGAAAGAGTCCGCCCTGCGCGGCTGGGAACTGGTGCAAAGCACGGCGCGCCTGGCCGCCATGAACATGATGCTGCACGGCATTGGTTCCGACAAATCGGTGCCCATCGTGGTGGCCGACGCGTTGGCGGCCGACCCGGGCGAACGCTTTGACGTGGTGCTGGCCAACCCGCCCTTTGGCAAGAAGAGCAGCACCATGATCACCGGGGCTGAAGGCAAAGTGAGCACCGAAAAAGATGTCATTGAGCGTGACGATTTCTGGGCCACCACGTCCAACAAACAGCTCAACTTTGTGCAGCACATCAAAACCCTGCTTAAGCAGCATGGCCGCGCGGCGGTGGTGCTGCCAGACAATGTGCTGTTTGAAGGCGGCGCGGGCGAGACCATCCGCAAGAAGCTGCTGCACGAGTGCGATGTGCACACGCTCTTACGCCTGCCCACCGGCCTGTTCTACGCCCAGGGCGTCAAAGCCAATGTGGTGTTTTTTGAACGCAAGCCCGCGTCTGAGACGCCATGGACCAAGAAGCTGTGGATTTACGACCTGCGTACCAACCAGCACTTCACACTCAAGACCAATCCGCTCCGGCGCGAGCATCTGGAAGAGTTCGTCAAGCTGTACAACCCGGCCAATCGGCATGATCGCAAGGCAACGTGGAGCGCCGAGGTCAATGCCGCGGCAGGCACGAGCCCGGATGGGCGCTGGCGCGTCTACGACTACGCCGACCTGATCGCCCGCGACAAGGCCAGTCTGGACATCTTCTGGCTCAAGGACGATTCACTGCTTGAGAGCGACAACCTGCCGCCACCCGACGTGATTGCGCAGGAAATCGTGGACGATCTGGAAGCGGCGCTGGAGCAGTTCCGGCTGATTGCGGGCGACTTGGCGGCCGAGTCCGAGCAGTTGGCCTGACAACGCTATTCCTTCGGCTTCCAGCGCTTCAGCAACAGCGCATTGCTCATCACACTGACCGAGCTCATCGCCATCGCCGCCCCGGCCACCACGGGGTTCAGAAAGCCCAGCGCCGCCAGCGGAATGCCGGCCACGTTGTAGGCAAAGGCCCAGAACAGGTTTTGCCGGATTTTGGCCACGGTGCGGTCGGAGATGTCCAGCGCGGCCGCCACCAGGCCTGGGTCGCCGCGCATCAGCGTGATGCCGGCGGCGTGCATGGCCACATCCGAGCCGCCGCCGCCCGCGTTGGCCATCGCCATGCCGACATCGGCGGCGGTCAAGGCGGGCGCGTCGTTGATGCCGTCACCGACCATGGCCACGGTATGGCCCCCGTTCTTGAGCGCCAGCACCTGCGCGGCTTTGTCGCCGGGCAGCACCTCGGCGCGCACTTCGCCACTCTCAGGGCGAAAGCCCAGACGCCGCGCCATCGCCTCAGCGGCGCCCTGGTTGTCGCCGGAGATCATCACGGTCTTGATCGAGCGCGCGCGCAAAGCGGCCACGGCGGCCTGGGCGCCGGGTTTGGGTTCATCGGCAAACGCCAGCAGCGCCAGCACATCAATACGTTCGGTACTTTCCGCGTCGGCAACAGCTCGGCGCCGCGCCAGTAGCGACACGGTGGCACCGCTGCCCTGCAGCGTAGCGGCGGGCGCTGCCAGTGCGCCCCAGTCCACCCCCAGTTCGTCCATCCAGCGCAGGCTGCCGATCAGGTAGCTCGGTTGCGCTGCCTCGTTGCCATCTGTTGCGCGCAGCTCGCCCTCGGTGCCGCGCCCCGGCACGGCCCGCACATTCACGGGCGGATGGATGGCCAGGCCGCGCTCGCTGGCCGCCACCACCACGGCGCGCGCCAGCGGGTGTTCGCTGCCGCTTTGCAGGCTGGCCGCAGCGGTCAGCAGTGTGACTTCATCACCACCCGCCACGGCTTGAAATGCCGTCAAACGCGGCTGGCCCACGGTCAGGGTGCCGGTCTTGTCAAACACCACCACGTCCACCTTGTGTGCCAGTTCCAGCGCCTGCGCGTCCTTGATCAAAATGCCGTACTTGGCCGCGACACCGGTGCCCGCCATGATCGCGGCCGGCGTGGCCAGCCCGAGCGCGCAGGGGCAGGCAATCACCAGCACCGTCACGGCGTTGATCACGGCCACTTCAAACGGGTGGCCGCTCAGCCACCAGCCCAGCAGGGTGATCAGGGCAATACCCAGCACCACCGGCACAAACACCGCACTGACCTGGTCGACCAGGCGCTGAATCGGCGCTTTGGCGGCCTGCGCGTCTTCGACCAGGCGGATGATGTGGGCCAACACCGTCTCGCTGCCGACCGCCTTGACCTGCATCACGATGCGGCCGTCACCGTTGATGGAGCCGCCAGTGAGCGCCGCGCCGGGGTCTTTGACGATGGGCAGCGGCTCGCCGGTCAGCATCGATTCATCAACCTGGGTTTGACCCTCTTGCAGCAGGCCGTCCACCGGCAGGCGCTCGCCGGGTTTGACCACCAGCCGGTCGCCCACCAGCACCTCGGCCACCGGCACATCCACTTCGCCGTCGAGGCCGATCAAATGCGCGGTGGCCGGGCGCAGGCCATGCAGCGCCCGAATCGCCGAGGTGGTTTGCCGCTTGGCGCGGGCCTCTAACCATTTGCCCAGCAGCACCATGGTGATCACCACGGCCGAGCCTTCAAAATACAGGTGCGCCATGACCCCAGGCGCGGCGTTCAGCCACAGCCACATCGACAGTAGCCAGCCCGCCGTGGTGCCCAGGGCCACCAGCAAGTCCATGTTGCCAGCCAGATTTTTCAGCGCGTGCCAGCCGGCCTTGTAAAAACGCGCACCGAGAATGAATTGCACCGGTGTGGCCAGCGCAAACTGCAGCCAGGTCGGCAGCATCCAGTGCCAGCCCACCAGGTTACTCAGCATCGGCAGCACCAGCGGCGCTGACAGCGCCAGGCCAATCGCCACCGGCATGAAACCCGCCCAGGGCGAGGCATCGGGCGCGTCGATGGTGGCGTCCGCCGCCAGCGGCTCGTAACCCGCATCACGCACCGCCCGGCGCAGGCGCGCCTCCATTTGCTCGGTCGGCGCGTAGGCTATGCGCGCCGATTCGGTGGCCAGATTGACCGCCACACTTTGCACGCCAGGCACTTTTTTCAGGGCGCGCTCGACCCGGCCTACGCAGGAGGCGCAGGTCATGCCGCCAATGCCTATGTCCAATGAACCAGGGGAGATCGCGGGGGCTGCAGCAGTATTCATAAGTCCAAGCGTAATCCTTCCCATCATGGCAAGGTCAAGTCCTGAAATGCATCATTTGACCTTCCCATGGTGGCAAGGTTCAGGATATGCTCTTTACCATTTAAAGGAGTCTTTCCATGAAGCAAACATTTACGGTTACCGGCATGACCTGCGGCCACTGCGAAAAAGCCGTCACCCGTGCCGTGAAACAGGCTGACCCGCAAGCCGAGGTCAGCATCGACCGCGCCGCCAACAAGGTCGACGTGCAGTCAGAACAGCCGCGCGAGTTGCTGGCCCAAGCCATTGCCGAAGAAGGCTACACCGTCGCCGCATGAAGATGACCCTCCCGGCGCCGATCGAGGCCGCCACGCTGGAGGGCACGCTTTGGCCGGTCGCCATTGGCGTCGCGGCGCGCCTGTCCAATGTGTCGGCCAAGATGGTGCGGCACTATGAATCGCTCGGCTTGCTGGCCCCGGTGGCGCGTACTGACAGCGGTTACCGGCAATACAACGCGGCCGACGTGCGCACCCTGCAGTTCATCAAGCGCGGGCGCGATTTGGGGTTTTCGATGGCCGAAATTGCCGAACTGGTGGGCCTGTGGCGTAACCGCCAACGCGCCAGCGCCAGCGTCAAGCGCATTGCCCAGAAGCATGTGAACGAGCTGGCGCACCGCATCGAAGCCATGCAGGCGATGCAGCGAACCCTGACCGCCCTGCTGGACCACTGCCAGGGTGATGAGCGACCCGATTGCCCGATACTGGACGATCTGGCGGGCACTTGTTGCTAGTATTTTTATAGCGTATTGTCCATATTTCACGGGGGGCTAAGGCCACTTTTTATCATGAACATATGCTCTGTCAGCCGCAAGCCAGCACAGCCGCAAACGCGATGATGGCCGCCGCCCTGCGACCGATAGAACTCTATCCCGCGCTGGCGCAAGTGCAGCCGACCCTGGCCGAGTTGGGCCCGGGCGTGGCGCCCGTGAGCGTGCCGGCCGGCACCGTTTTATTCAGTGAAAACACGCCCTGCCGGGGCTTTCCGCTGGTGCTGGGCGGCGAGATCAAGGTCTCGCGCAGTTCGGGTGACGGCCGCGCGCTGGAACTGTACCGGGTCGTGCCGGGCGAGTTGTGCCTGGTGTCGTCGAGCTGCCTGTTTCGCTCACAACCCCTGTCAGCCGACGGCATCACCACCAAAGCCAGCACCCTGATGCTGATTGCGCCCGACATTTTTCGGCGCTGGCTCGAAACCCCGGCTTTTCGCAACGAAGTGCTGGGCCTGTTTGCCGAGCGCATGGCGGACCTCACCAGTTTGATTGACGCGGTGGCGTTTCACAAGCTTGACCGGCGCCTCGCCGCCGCGCTGCTGGGCCACGGCCAGCAGCGCAAGGTCACGCACCAGATGCTGGCCGATGAACTGGGCACCGTGCGCGAGATCGTGACCCGCTTGCTGCGTCGCTTTGAGCGCGAGGGCTGGGTGACGCTGGGGCGCGAGCAGATTCAGATCGTGGATGGCGCCGCCCTGCGTGCGCTGGGCAACTGAACGTCGTCTACCGGCAGGTTGCGTGACTTTTGTCACAGACACAGACGCTGACCAGGTGCCTAATCCAGCCTTCTCAAACCCTGACAGGAGTTCCTCATGAAAACAAACGAAGGCGGCATTGACCGCATCTTGCGCATCGTCGCGGGTTTGGCGCTGATTGGCCTGACACTGACCGGCACCATTGGCGCCTGGGGCTGGATAGGCGTGGTGCCACTGGCCACCGGTCTGATTGGCTGGTGTCCGCTGTACACCATGTTGGGCATCAATTCCTGCTCGATGAACAGCAAAAGCTGACGTTGGGGTCACCGAGCCGGGCCGGACGGTATGCCCGGTGCCGAAGCCATCAGGGCGCGGGATCGATCCGTGTCGTCACGTAAATGTCCCAGACCGCGATAAACATCGCCGCAATCGCCGGGCCGATGACAAAACCGTTGATGCCAAACACCACCATGCCGCCCAGCGTGGTGATCATCACCACGTAGTCCGGCATGCGTGTGTCCTTGCCGACCAGAATGGGCCGCAGCAGGTTGTCGATCAGTCCGATCACCAGCACGCCCCAGGCGCACAGCGCAACGCCTTGCCAGATGGCACCGGTGACGAAGAAGTAAATTGCCACGGGCAACCACACCAGTCCGGCGCCAACTGCCGGTAGCAGCGACAGAAACGCCATCAGCACAGCCCATAACAAGGCGCCGCCGACGCCCAGAAACCAGAACGCGATGCCGCCGAGTGCACCCTGAATGACGGCCACCAGCAAATTGCCTTTGACCGTAGCCCGGATCACGGTGGTGAACTTGCTGATCAATTCCTTTTTATGCTCGGGTGCCAGCGGGACCGCGTGGCGCAGGGCGCGTGCCACACTGTCGCCATCCCGGATCAGAAAGAACGCCAGGTACAAGGTGATGAAAAGGCTGGTCACGAATTCAAACGTGATCTGGCCGATGCCCATCGCTTGCGTGGCGAGGAACTGGCTGCCTTGCGCCAGCGCGGCGATCAGGCGACGTTGCAGGGCGGCGAAGTTGACCAGCCCGAAACTGTCCAACAGCGCCGTCAGCCAGTCCGGCAGGGCGTCGAACAGACCCTGGAAGTAAAGCGATGGATTGAGCTCACCCGACTGCAGGTGCTGATAGACCAGGGCGGCTTCGCGCGCCAGCGCGGCGGTCAGCAGCGCAAACGGCAGAATAAGGAGCAGCAGCACGAGCAGGAGCGTCAGCAGCGCGGCTGGCGTGCGCCGCCATTTGAGCCGCGCCAACAGCCGCCGGTACACCGGCGTGAACAGCAGCGCGATGATGGCGCCCCACATGATGGTGCCGTAGAACGGCAGCAAGATCCACCCCAGTGCGATGGAGACGGCGACCATCAAGGGCAAAAGCGCCTGGTTTTTGAACGAGGCAGACACTGGATTGTCAGAGGGGTTCATCGGGTATCTCGGGAGCACGCCGGGAGCGGCGACAGCCATCGTAGCAGCGTCACGCTGGCTGTTGCTTGTGCCCTTAACTGGAAACCTGACTGAGCTTTTCCAGCAATGCCTTGGCAGCGGGTTCGGACGACGCCGGGTTTTGCCCAGTGATCAGCAGGCCGTCGGTGACCACGAAGGCTTGCCAGTCGGCCCCTTTCGAATAGTTGCCCCCGTTTGCCTTGAGCATGTCTTCCACCAGAAACGGCACCACTTGGGTCAGCCCGACAGCCGCTTCCTCGGTGTTGGTAAAGCCTGTCACGGACTTGCCGTGCACCACCGGCAGGCCGTCAGCCGCTTTGGGGTGTCGCAACACGGCGCTCGCGTGGCAGACGGCGGCGACCGGTTTGCCGGCCGCCAGCGTGGCTTCGATGAGCGCGATGGAGTAGTAGTTTTCGGCCAGATCCCATAGCGGACCATGACCGCCGGGGTAAAACACGGCGTCGAAATCAGCCGCCGATAACTCGCGCAGCGGATGCGTGCTGGCCAGCAGCGCCTGGGCGGCGGGGTCTGCCTTGAAGCGGCGCGTGGCTTCAGTCTGCGAGGCCGCTTCATCACTCTTGGGGTCAAGCGGCGGCTGGCCACCCAGCGGAGAGGCCAGTGTGATGGCGGCGCCCGCGTCCTTGAATACGTAATAAGGCGCGGCGAACTCCTCCAGCCAGAAGCCGGTTTTGGCACCGGTGTTGCCGAGTTGGCTGTGCGAGGTCAAGACCATGAGAATTTTTTTCATTTCACTTCCTTCAATGTTGGGGTGAGGTGTTTATTGAATCAAGGAGGGCGCCGCTCAGTCGTTGGCGACGCGCACGATCAGCTTGCCGAAGTTCTTGCCTTCGAGCAAGCCGATGAAGGCCTGCGGCGCGTTCTCCAGGCCGCCTGTGATGTCTTCGCGGAACTTGATCTGCCCGTTGGCGAGCCACTGGCTCATGTCTTTGGCGAACTCGGGGTAGCGATGACCGTAGTCGTCAAAGATGATGAAACCCTGCATGCGGATGCGCTTGGTCAGCAGGGTACGCATCAGCAGCGGGCTGCGGTCCGGACCTTCGGGCAGCGCGGTGGCGTTGTACTGCGCAATCAGGCCGCACACCGGTACACGGGCCGCGGTGTTGAGCAGTGGCAGCACGGCGTCGAACACCTTGCCACCGACGTTTTCAAAATACACGTCGATGCCCTTGGGGCAGGCCGCTGCCAGCAAGGCCGCCAGATCGGGGCTGTGGTGGTCGACACAGGCGTCAAAGCCCAGTTCTTGCACGGCTGAGCGGCACTTGTCAGCACCCCCGGCAATACCCACCACGCGGCAGCCCTTGAGCTTGGCGATCTGCCCGACCACGGAGCCGACAGCGCCGGTGGCCGCGGCCACCACCACCGTTTCACCGGCCTTGGGCGCGCCAATGTCTAGAAGCCCCATGTAGGCGGTGAAGCCGGGCATGCCCAGCACACCCAGGGCGTAGGAGGGGCGTGCCAGGCCTGAGTCCAGCTTGGTCAGGCCGGTGCCATCGGACAGCGCGTAGTCTTGCCAGCCGGTGTAGGCCAGTACCCAGTCGCCGACCGCAAAACCGGCGTGCTGACTGCTTTGTACGCGGCACACCGTCGCCCCGACCATGGTGGCGCCGACGGCGACCGAGGCGGCGTAGCTGGCGGCGTCGCTCATGCGGCCCCGCATATAGGGGTCGAGCGACAGATACACGGTGCGCAGCAGCAACTGGCCCGGTCCGGCCACGGGCACGGCCGTGGTCGCCAGGTGAAAGTTGGCGGCGGTGGGCGTACCGACCGGGCGCGAGGCCAGTTGGACCTGGCGATTCAAAGTGGTGGTTTGTGTCATGTGATTGGCTTTCAAAAAAAATGGAAGGTGGCGGGAGCTTCAGAGCGCGGCTTCCAGCACGCGCCGGCTGACCGCCGGTGTCACGTCACGGTGTTCACCGAGCTGGGTCATGCCGTGTGCTTCGAGTTGGCGCATCACCACGTCAATGGCCTCAGCGCCGAGTCCATAGGCGCTCAGACGGGTGGGAATGCCCATGCGCTCGAAGAAGTCGCGGGTTTGATCGATGGCGGCCGTGATGCGCTCGTCATCGCTGCCATTGCGAATGCCCCATACCCGCTCGCCGTACTGCAACAGCTTGGCGCGTTTTTGCACGCGGCGCTCGTTCAGCATGGCCGGCAAAACGATCGCCAACGTGCGGGCGTGGTCGATGTTGTGCAGCGCGGTCAGCTCGTGACCCATCATGTGGGTGGCCCAGTCCTGCGGCACACCGGCGCCAATCAAGCCGTTCAGCGCGAGAGTGGCCGCCCACATCAGGCTGGCGCGGTCGTCGTAGTCGGGCTCGGGCGCCGCCAGCAGGCGGGGCCCAATGTCAACCAGCGTTTGCAGCAGGCTCTCGGCAAAGCGGTCTTGCAGCGGCGCATTCACCGGGTAAGTCAGGTATTGCTCCACCGTATGCACAAAGGCATCAACAACGCCGTTGGCCAGCTGCTGTGGCGGCAGGGTGTAGGTCTTGGTCGGGTCCAGTACCGAGAACCGGGGGAACAGGTGGCGGCTGCGAAACGGCAACTTGGCTTTGAGGTCACGCCGGGTGATCACGGACCCGTTGTTCATCTCCGAGCCGGTGGCGGGCAGGGTCAGCACCGCGCCAAACGGCAGGGCGGTCTTGATGTTGCGCCCGCCCTGAAGCAGGATGTCCCACGCATCGCCCTCAAACGGCACGGCCGCTGCGATGAATTTGGCGGCATCGATCACCGAGCCGCCGCCCACGGCCAGCAAAAAGTCAAAGCCACCCTCCCGCACTTTTTGCACGGCCTGCATCGAGGTGTCAAAGCCGGGATTGGGCTCAATGCCACTGAAGGTTTCGTGCTGGCGTGTGCCCAGGGCCTGACGCACCTCGGCCAGTGTCCCTGTTTTTTCGGCGCTGGCGCCTCCCACCAGAATCAGGACCCTGGCTTCGGCGGGCACCAGTTTGGCGAGATCGGCGATTCGGTCTTTGCCGAAAACAATCTGGGTCGGGTTATAGAAATCAAAATTCAGCATGGCAATCCTTGTCGTGGGGCTGTGGGCTTGAGGTCAACAAGCAGTTGAAGTAGACCGGTCGGCTAGTAAATTGAAAGAAAAAAATCCGGTTTAACTGTGTCCTCAAATGCGGGGTGAACCGAGCAGCAATTCGGTGCTGCGCAGGGCGTGCTCAAACGGGCTGCCATCGCGGCGCAGCTTGGCCAGCAGGCTGGCACCGAGCCAAAGCTCGTACAACGTCAGGGCGGTCGCGTCGGCCACCAGGGTGGGCGGCACGGAGCCATCAAAGCGGGCTTCTTCCAGGCACTGGGCAATGCGCTGCACGACCCGGTCGGTGCCGTCGCGCAAGGTCAGGCGCATGGTCTCCGAGATGTCGGCCACCTCGGCGCTGAGCTTGACGATCAGGCACTTGGCGCCCGCTTGGGGCTCGCTGCAGCCGTCCGCTGCGATACCGCATTGCGTGACGTTCCAGTAAGACCAATAACGCATCAGACGTGCCCGCGCCGGTGTTCCATCTGCCTTGAGCAAGGCGTCGAGGCGGCTCAGGTACTGGTCCAGGTAGCGAGCCAGCAACTCTTCGCCAAAGCGCTCTTTCGAACCGAAATAATGATAAAAAGAACCCTTGGGTACACCGGCGACGCTCAGGATCTCGGCCAGCCCGACGCCGACAAACCCTTTGCTCGCGATCAGGCGCTCGCCGCAATCGAGGATGTGGTGTTTGGCGCCGGATTGATCAATAAGCATGGCGTGATTATGTCACAAGTAGACCGGTCGTCTAGCGTACTGCCCGTTTCAGCCCAAACATCCCCAGTGAACGCCGGGTTTTCACCGGCGTTCACTGGGAGCGGTCTTTCTCAGCGCCGGGTCAGGCCAGCGCCACCTCGCCGCCCAGCGCCTGCAGCAGATCGGGCAGGAGTCTGCGCAGTTCACCGGTGGCGATGGCCGTGTCGGCGTCAAAGCCATCGTCCTTGCCAGCCGCGGCGCCTTCAAACACAACCTCCAGAAACGTCAGCTTCTTGAGCTGCAAGCCCTCGGTCAAGACAAACGACACGCGGCTGTCCCAGGTCAGCGCCAAGCGGGTCGGCAGTTTGCCGCCCACGACGTGCTGCTTGACTTCTTCATTGTCCAGCGGGTGGCGCGCATAGCGCACCACCGATTTGGATTCATCCGCGGCCTTGAGCTCGCATTCGCGGTCCACCGTGAAGCCCGCAGGCGGCTCCTGGCTGACCAACCACTCGGACATGGCGGCCGTGGGCGAGACCTGCGTGTTGAGCAGCGTCACCGCCAGCCCGGTGAGTGACTTAACCAGTAGCGTCACCACTTCATCGGCCCGTGCCTGGCTGGACGCGTCAATCACCAGCCAGCGCGCCTGCGGATCAAGCCAGATGAGAACCGTGCCCTGCTTGGTAAATGCCATCGGCAAGAGTTCCAGCCGGACGTCATCCTTGAGGTCGCGGGTTTCCTTCTTGCCCGGTTTGCGCCCGGTGCTGGCCTCGATCTGCGCCACCCGTTCCTTGACCTTGCGCGCGACCACCGAGCCCGGCAGGGCGCGGGTCTCCACCATCAGTTTGAGGATCAATTGACCGCCCACAGCCTCCACCAGCGGACCATGCGCCTCGCCGCGGGGCTCGATCCATCCGACGGATTTTTCCTGGGACGCGCCACATTCGACAAAACGGTCGGCTTCAAGACCCTCCTCCATTTGCGCCACGGTTGCCGACCAACCGGCCCCAATTCGATACACGATGATGTTCTTGAACACTTGCACTCTTTCAAAAAAATTCAGTTCCTAAGGCGTTGATCATCCCATCAAATGACGTATCAACTGTGTAACTTAACTTTACAAAACCTCTGTCCGGCCTCATGCAGCCGACACACCGGGGGTAGAAACTTGGTCCAAGCTGATGTGCAAGTTCTGCCTGTCAGACTTACCTTTAAGGAAACACCATGAAATCATTTTTCAAACCTGTTCTGATCGCCAGCCTGTTGGCCACGGCTGGATTTGCCGCTTTCTCACAAGTTCCGGGCGCCGGCCAGGACTGCATGATGGGCCAAGGCGCCATGTATGGCGGCATGCACCACGAGCGCATGGGTAAATTTGACCCCGCCAAAATGCAGGCCAGGATGGACCAGCGCAGTGCCGCCCTCAAGGCACAACTCAAGCTCACTCCGGCGCAGGAGGCTGCGTGGACAAGCTTTACCGCTGCCATGAAGCCACCGGCTGCCATGCTGGCGAATCGCCCGGATCACGCCGAACTCGTCAAGCTGCCTACCCCTGAGCGCATCGACAAAATGACGGCCTTGCACACTCAGCGCATGGCCGACATGACTGCCGCCATGGCCCAGCGTGGGGACGCCACCAAAGCCTTCTATGCTGTGCTGACGCCCGAGCAGCAAAAAGTGTTTGACGCCAGCACCATGCGACACTTTGGCGCGGTCGGTCGCAAGGGGGGTCACATGGGCCAAATGGGCGCGGTTGCACCCAAGCAATAAGGCCGCCAATACCCTGGCGCAGTAAGCCCGGGCCGATATTCGCGTGCAGCGGACGCCGGCCCCTTTTTTTTGCGTCAGCCCAACAGCTTTTTCAGCTCGCCACTGTCAATTAGTTTTTGCAGATCACTGGCGCCGCCGACCAGCATCCCCTTGACGAACACCATCGGCAGGGTAGGCCAACCCGTCCACAGCTTGAGCGCGTTGCGTTGGCGCCAGTTGCTGAAATAATTGCCGTATTCAAGGTAGTGATGCGCGACACCGGCGGCGTCCAGTGCCTTGCGCGCCTTTTTGGGAAACGGGTTCAGGCCCATGCCCACCACCACAACGGCGTGCTTGGCCACCGCCGCCTGCACCTCACGCACAATGCCTTGTTCGTGCGTGGCAATCTTGTCCCGAATGGCGGGGTGAATGTTGGATTCGGCAAGTATCGGGCGCGGCATGGCAATCTCCTGGAGCAGCAAAACTGGCATTATGCTTGGCCCATCTCCACCGTCGGCACCGACCGCGCGCACGCAACAAACCGCCAGAACTCATGCACCTATCAACTTCACCAGCGGCTGCCCCCGCCTTTGCAATGCCCGCCGTGCGCAGCATACCCCTGACCCGGCCCCTGCACTGGCTGCGGCTCGGCTGGCGCGACCTGGTCCGCTGTGGCTGGATCAGCTTGGCCCACGGTCTGGCGCTGGCCTTGGCGGGGGCTGTCATCGTGGCCATCACGTACAACCGTTTTTGGCTGCTGGCCGGGGCGATCTCGGGTTTCCTGGTGGTGGCACCGGTGCTGGCGACCAGCCTGTACGCCTTGAGCCGCGCGCTGGAGCGCGGCGAAATAGCCGATGCCCGCGTGGTGTTAAAAACCTGGCTGAACTGGCAAAACAACCATTTCAACAAATGGGGCAACGACTACTGGTGCCTGGTGCAGTTCGGCGCCCTGCTGGCCTTGGCGGGCACCGGCTGGGTGCTGACCTCGGCGGCTCTCATCACCTTGTTGGCGCCGCTGCCCATCAATAACCCGGTCGACTTTGTCCAGCATGTGATGTTGGCCGACAGTGGTTTTCTGTTTGAGTTGTGGCTGGTGCTGGGCGGCGTGCTGGCAGGACCTATTTTTGCCTCGACAGTCATTACCATCCCCCTGCTGCTGGATCGGCGGCTTGGCCTGCTGCAGGCGGTGCTGACCAGTTGGCGAGCCGTGCTGGCTAATCCCTTGCCGATGGCTTTCTGGGCCGCGCTGATCATGGCTTTGACCCTGCTGGGCATGGCGACTGCTCTGATGGGGCTGGTGCTGGTGATGCCGCTGCTGGGTCATGCGAGTTGGCACGCTTACCGCGATCTGGTGGACGCCTCCGGCCTGCCGCCGCGCGACGTACCGGACCAGGAGGCCAGTTGATGTTCGGCTATTCGGAAGAACAAATCGCTGCTTTCGGCTTGAGCTTTGGCGTGGGCGGCTTCATGCTCTACATGTTGTTCATCATCGGCCATCTGGCCTGGGAATCCAAAGCGGGCAAATTTGGTACTTTTGTCATATTTCTGGGTCTGGCCTTCGGCATGACCGGTTTTGTGGCGAAGTACTTGATCCAGTGGGCGATCGGTATCAAGTGAGCGACAGAAAAATGTCTTTCGTGCCTTCGCCATTTTTGCTCGTCGGGTCTTCCTGGAAACCCATGTCCCTGGCCAATTTCAGCATGCGCTCGTTGTAATCCAGCACGGTGGCCACCAGCCGCTGGGTGCCCTGGGCACGCAGGTAGGCAACCAGCTTTTCCATCAGCAAGCGCCCCAGACCCGTGCCTTTGAGGTCTGAACGCACGATCACACCAAACTCGGCGTCCACGTTGTCGGGGTCGGCCATGGCGCGCGCCACGCCCAGGGTCTGCAACTGACCATCCGGCCCGGTGGCTTGCGCCACAAAGGCCATTTCACGCGCATAGTCGATTTGCACCAGACGCGCGAGCTCGGAGCGTTCGATGTTGCGCCGGGTGTAAAAAACCCGCATACGAACGTCTTCCGGGTCCAGTTGCTGCAAAAACGCCATGTGCAAAGCCTCGTCCTCAGGCCGAATC
>NZ_JBAQMD010000040.1:0-180078 GCF_049302455.1 Rhodoferax ferrireducens
CTGAGCAACTGCGCAGGGTGCGCGGGCAGGCTTGCGGGCGCCGGGCCTGCGGGCGCTTCATGTGACATGGAATCAGGCAAATGAGGCATAGGTGCGTATTGTGGACAATTCAGGTGTGACGACAGGAAAACTTTGGGACATCTTTTGCAGGGTCATTGACAACTACGGTGACATCGGCGTGGGCTGGCGCTTGAGCGTTGGCTTGGCCGCGCGTGGCGAACGCGTGCGCTTCTGGGTAGACGATACCAGCGCGCTGGCCTGGATGGCGCCCTCTGGTGCGCCCAACGTCGAAATCCGGCACTGGACCCGGCCGATCCAGACTGAAGGCCTGGCGCCAGGCGATATTTTGCTGGAGACCTTTGCCTGTGAAATAGATCCTGAATTTATAGCTGCTTACGCAGACTGGACGGGGGCTAGAGGCCAAAAAGGCTTATGGATTAACCTGGAGTACCTGAGCGCCGAAAGCTACGTCGAACGTAATCACGGTCTGCCCTCCCCGGTCATGACGGGACCGGGCGCGGGTTTGTGCAAATACTTTTTCTACCCCGGCTTCAGCAAAGCCACGGGTGGCCTGTTGCGTGAACCCGATCTGGCCGAGCGCCAGGCCCGCTTCGAGCGTGCCGACTGGCTGCAACAACGAGGCGTCAACTGGCAGGGCGAGCGCCTGGTGTCCCTGTTCTGCTACGAACCCCCGGCCTTGGCCGACTTGTTGGATCAGTTGGCCACTGGTCCGCAAGCCACCCAACTGCTGGTGACCGCAGGCCGGGCGACGGCGGCAGTCACCGCTTGCATTTTGAACAAAACAAGGCTCCAGCCCTTATGGAACAAGCGTGAGCTGCTATCAATTAGATACCTGCCGGCACTCACCCAAGACGACTACGACCATCTGCTGTGGGCCTGTGACCTGAATTTCGTGCGCGGGGAAGATTCATTGGTGCGCGCCTTGTGGGCGAACAAGCCCTTTGTCTGGCAGATCTACCCGCAGCACGACGACGCCCATCACCGCAAGCTGGAAGCTTTTCTGGCTATGTTGGACGCTCCGCCCTCGCTGCGGGCTTTTCACATGGTCTGGAACGGCGTGAATAGCCGTACAGATAGCAAGGCCAGCCAACAAACGCAACTGCCCGCGTTGGCGCTTGATTCATGGCGGCAAGTCGTGGTCAGCGCAGGGCAACAACTGCGCCAGCAAGATGACCTTGTGACCCAGATCATGCGTTTTGCTTTAAAAAACCTTTAAAATAGCGAACTTTTGCGGGACTTCACCGGGTTTTTCATCCGTCCATCCCGCCCTTGCCGCGTCATTAGCGGCCAACTTTCACACATTTCGCTATGAAAACCGCTCAAGAAATTCGCGTTGGTAATGTCATCATGTACGGCAAAGACCCGATGGTCGTGCTACGGACCGAATACAGCCGCGGTGGCCGCAATTCGTCCACCGTTCGTATGAAGCTCAAAAGTCTGATTGCCAACTTCAATACTGAAGTGGTCTACAAAGCCGACGACAAGCTGGAGCAGGTCATTCTGGACAAAAAAGAATGCACCTATTCTTATTTTGCCGAGCCGATGTACATCTGCATGGACACCGAATACAACCAGTACGAAGTCGAAGCCGAGAACATGGGCGACTCGCTCAACTACCTCGAAGATGGCATGGAACTCGAAGTGGTGTTCTACAACGAAAAAGCCATTTCGGTTGAAATGCCCACCAACGTGGTGCGCGAAATCACCTGGACCGAACCCGCCGTCAAGGGTGACACCTCCGGCAAGGTGCTCAAGCCGGCCAAAATCTCCACCGGTTTTGACGTGGGTGTGCCAATCTTTGTGGCACAGGGTGACAAGGTCGAGATCGACACCCGCACCGGCGAATACCGCAAACGCGTTTAAGCGCCAGCCCGCACGCCGGGTCGCAGTAAAAAAAGGCTTCCTGGAAGCCTTTTTTTATGGGCGACTCCAAGGCCTTGATGTCGCAAACTTATCCGATCCAGTGCACCAAACCGATGTAGGCTTCGGTTATGAGCAAACACACCGATAAACCGGAGGTCGCCAGCAAGCTGGTGCTGCGCCGGGTGGCGATCGACACCTACCGTGAAAACGTGGCCTACCTGCACCGGGACTGCGCGGTATACCGGGCTGAAGGCTTTCAGGCCCTGTCCAAAGTCGCGGTCCGGGCCAACGGACGCCACATTCTGGCCACCCTGAACGTGGTGGATGACCCCAATATCGTCGCCTGCAATGAGCTTGGCCTGTCGGAAGACGCTTTTGCTCAGATGGCGGTGATTGATGGTCAGCCAGCCTCGGTGTCTCAGGCCGAACCGCCGCAGTCCATTGGTGCGCTGCGCCGCAAATTGGCCGGTGAACGGCTCGGCCGTGAGGACTTTTTGGGTATCGTGCGCGACATTGCCGAGCTGCACTATTCCAAAATTGAGTTGAGTGCTTTTGTTGTGGCCACCAACCGGGATGAACTGGACCGCGAAGAGGTGTACTTTTTAACCGAGGCGATGGTGGCCAGTGGTCGAACGCTCAACTGGCATGAACCCCTGGTGGTGGACAAACACTGTATTGGTGGCATTCCCGGCAACCGCAGCTCCATGCTGGTGGTGCCGATTGTGGCGGCGCACGGCCTGCTGTGCCCCAAAACATCATCGCGCGCCATCACCTCCCCGGCCGGTACGGCCGACACGATGGAAGTGCTGGCCAAGGTAGAGCTGCCTGTTGATCAACTGGCGGACATCGTGCGCACGCATCGGGGTTGCCTGGCCTGGGGCGGCGCCGCCCATTTGTCGCCGGCCGACGATGTGCTGATTTCGGTAGAGCGACCGCTGGCGATTGACTCGCCGGGGCAAATGGTGGCCTCCATTCTGTCCAAGAAAATTGCCGCGGGGTCCACCCATCTGGTCCTTGATATTCCCATCGGCCCCAGCGCCAAAGTACGTTCCATGCCCGAGGCCCAACGTCTGCGCCGGCTTTTTGAGTACGTGGCGGGGCGCATGCATTTGTCGCTCGACGTGGTCGTGACCGATGGACGCCAACCCATCGGCAATGGCATCGGACCGGTGCTTGAGGCGCGCGATGTGATGCGGGTGCTGGAGAATGACCCCCGGGCACCCAACGACCTGCGACAAAAATCCTTGCGATTAGCTGGCCGACTGATTGAATTCCACCCGGACGTGCGCGGTGGCGACGGTTTTGCCATTGCGCGGGACATTCTGGATTCTGGCCGGGCGCTGGCGAAAATGAACGCCATTATTGCCGCCCAGGGCGCTCAGTTGTTTGATCACAACCATCCGCAACTCGGCGCCTTGACCTTTGACATTTGCGCCACCGCGGCCGGCGTGGTCACCGGCATTGACAATCTGCAGGTGGCACGTATCGCCCGTTTGGCGGGTGCACCCAAAGTCATCGGCGCAGGCATTGATCTTTTTCACAAACTGGGGGAGGCGGTGACCAGCGGCGAGGTTTTGTACCGCGTTCACGCCGGGTTTCAAAGCGACCTCGACTTTGCGCGCCAGGCCTGCGCCAAGTCGACCGGCTATACCATCGGGCGAGCCGAAGACGTACCCCATGTCTTCACGGAATTCTGATGCCATCAACACCTGTTTTGCTGTGCTTTGACGATGAGCAAGAGAACGCGGTACGCATCGCCCAGGCGGCTGGGCACCATCTGGCCCGTATTGACCGTCACCGCTTTCCCGACGGTGAAATCAAGCTGCGCCTGCCCCCGACCCTGCCGGATCATGCGGTCATCCTGCGCACGCTCAACGACCCGAATGAAAAATTGGTCGAACTGCTGTTGGCAGCCCAAACCGCGCGTGACCTGGGCGCCCGGCACCTGACGCTGGTCGCCCCTTACCTCGGCTACATGCGACAGGATGTGGCGTTTCAACCGGGCGAGGCCATCAGCCAGCGCATTGTCGGGAGATTTTTAGCCGGCCTGTTTGATGCCGTGATCACTGTTGACCCCCATCTACACCGCGTCGCCACATTGCAGCAGGCTGTGCCAGTGGCCAACGCCGTGGTGCTCAGCGCCGCCCCGCTGCTGTCAGACCTGATTGCCACCCAGCGACCGAAAGCCTTGCTCTTGGGCCCGGACGAAGAGTCGGCGCAGTGGCTGGCACTGGCCGCATCACGCCATGGCTTTGACTACGCCGTTTGCCGCAAGGTGCGCCGTGGTGACCGGGCAGTAGACATTGCACTGCCGGACATCCCTGTGTCGGACCGTCAAGTGGTTCTGCTTGACGACGTAGTCAGCACCGGCCACACCCTGGCCCAGGCGACGCGACAACTGCTGGCTGCGGGCGCAGCCTCGGTCGATGTTGCGGTCACACATGCCCTCTTTGTTGGCGATGCCTGGCAGATGATTCTGAACGCAGGTGTGCGCGAGGTATGGAGCACCGACTGCGTCAAGCATGCCAGCAACGCCGTCAGCATGAGTGTCCCCATTGGCGAGGCTTTGATCCGGATCGACGCCATGACCATGACGCGCTGAGTGCCAGCGTGGCGGGCTATTGCCGCATTAGCGGTGCTTGCGTTTCAATTGCGCGACGACGCGTTGCGGCTTGCCACTGCGCCCCCGGGGCACCGGCCGCCCCAGTTCCGTCCTGACGCGCAGCCGCGCCAGGCCCTGCGTCACGGCAAATTTCTCCAGGGCGTTGCGGCAGCGCGCTGCAGCGGCTGGGGCATCGGCCCCATGCGGATCTAACCTGAGCACCAGCGTGTGATCATCCTGCTGGCGCAATTGAAAATCGAATACGCCAGCATCGTCTTCAAGCAGCGTCGTCAGCGCCAGCGGCAAGAGCGTCACCAGGCGCCCATCCTGTCCCGCCATCAGCAAGGGATCATCCCGGCGACCCTGCACCTCAATCACCGGCAGTGGCGAGCCGCATTCACAGCGTTCTGGATGCACCGTGATCTGGTCGCCCATGTCATAACGGATCAGCGGCTGCACGAAATTGGCCAGATTGGTCAACAAGGTGGAATGTGAAACCTGCCCCGGCGGCACCGGCTGCCCCTGCGCATCAATCGGCTCCAGAATCAACCAGTCGGTATTGGCATGCATCTGCCCGTGTTGACACTCCCAGCCAATCGACATGAATTCCGAGGCACCATAGCTGTTGCGCACCATGCACCCGAGACCCTGCTCGACGTGCCGGCGCACGGCGGCACTCAGCGTTTCACCACCGGTCCAGATTTCTTTTGGGGCGAAGTGCAGCGCCCCTTGCGCAGCCACATCGCTTAGCAAGGCCGCCACGGTCGGATAGGTGGCGATGACGGTCGGCGCAAACGCATTGAGCTCATCAAGCAAAGCACTGGTTGACTGCAAAATGGAAAAGCAACGCAAGCTTTGCGCCATGAACGGATTGAGTTGGCGCAGCCGTTGCATGCTCACCATACTGGCGAAGTGGCCGGTGGTGGCGCCCACAAAAGCGATGCGTTCCGCCAGCAACAGGGGATCAAACCAGCGCTGCAGCGGCCGTGGCGCGCTGCGGCGCAACGCCTCCAGTGCATCGTAAACCGCCATGGCGCGTGCATCCTGGACAAACACGCCCGGTTGATGCTGGGTGCCAGAACTCTCCCATACCAGGTACTTGCCCAGGTAAGGCTCGCCAATGCGCTGGGCATCGGCGGTGAACGCGCGAAGCTCAGTCAACTTGAGTTGCGGGTCAGTCACCCAATCGTCAAAGCGCGCCATCAACTCAGCCCGGTCCAGAACCGGCACCGCGCTCAGAGCCAGGGTGGCGGGCGTCTTGCCTTGCAGTCGCTTCCGGTACAGCCGGGAGCCGCGCACAGCGGCGTCCAGCAGGTGAGCCAGCCGGGTTTTCTGGCGCGCGGCGATCGCATCCGGCGCGGCGCGCCCGCTGGCCAGCACATCCAGCGCCACAGCACCCAAGCGCAAGGGATCAAAAACTGTCGTCATAGGCGAAACATATTAGTGCGACTCCATACCCCCAAAATTGTGCGCGAGCAACGCATGTGATTTTTATCAAGACATGCAACAGGATCGGCTTTATTGTGGGACTCGGTTTCAATTTCAATGGAGGTTTGCAATGAATGATATGACGTCGATTCAAAAAGACAAATTGATGAGCGACTTGCGCATGGTGATTGCCGACGCCGAAGAGGTGCTGCGCATGACGGCCGACGAGGTGGGCGAAGGCGCAGCCGATCTGCGCAGCCGCGTGCAAGCCCGAATGAATCAGGCCAAGGATGACTTGGTTCATTTGCAGGAAGCGGCAGTCGCCAAAGCCAAAGCCGCCGGTCATGTCGCTGATGATTTTGTGCATGACAACCCCTGGAAGTCTATCGGCATCGCGACAGGTGTCGGGTTGGTGATCGGCTTGCTGATCAGTCGCCGTTAAAACAGCAGCGAACCAGCCAAATCCATGAGTGAGCTGGGCAAGAACGTTGGTCTATTCGCCTCATTGCGCCGTCTGCTTGGCACGGTGCTTGAAATCGCCCAGGTGCGCCTGGACCTGCTGCGCACCGAGGTCGAACTTGAGAAACGACGCCTCTTTGACGGTCTGCTCTGGGGTCTTGCTGCCCTGCTGATGCTGGGCGTTGGTGTGGTTTTGTTGTGCGGCTTCATCATCCTGCTGTTTGGGGAGGGTTATCGTCTGGCCGCAGTGGGTGTTCTGGCGCTGCTTTTTCTTGCTGCAGGCGCCTGGCTGATTCGCGCGGCGCGGCGCCGACTGCAGAGTCCGAATGGCATGTTTGAAGCCAGCCTTGCTGAGTTGCAGCGAGATCGCGCCGGGCTCCAAACATCAGGTTCCCATGAACAACGATGATCTGGTCTTGCGGCAACAGCGCTTGCTGGTGCGCAGTGCGCAGTTGCGACTGCGCCTGGCCGATCAGGCGCAAGTCTTGCAGCGACCGCTGGCTTTGGCCGACCAGGCACAAAGCGGCTTGCAATGGCTTTATCGCAACCCACAGTGGCCGCTGGGCGCCCTGGTACTTGTGGTTCTCGTGCGGCCGCGCCGCGCCATCGTGTGGGGTGGTCGCCTGTGGTGGGCCTGGAAAACCTTCAAGCAGACGCAAAAATGGTTGGCCAAACAGTCCTTGCAAAAACTCTCCCCCCTGAATTGAGTCGATCCGGCACGGCTTGGCCAAGCGACGTGTCACAGTTTTTCGCACACAATCGAAGCTATGGACACCACTCAGAACCTTTCCGAACCTCGCCTGCCTGATTCCGAGGCGGAACTGAAAAGCCAGGCTGACCTCGGCCATGCGTTGGAGGCCGACGCCTACCGTCTGGCATTTGCCGATCCCGAGTTCTTGGTGCGGCGGGAAACACGCGGCATCCGGTTTCAACTGGAAATGCTCAAGCCCGATCTGGACCAGGCTGAACAAGGCATCGACAGCACGATCGTGGTTTTCGGCAGCGCCCGCTCGGCCTCACCCGAGATGGCCCAAGCCTCTCTGCAACAAGCGCAGACCAGCGGCGACCCCAATGCGCTGATAGCGGCGCAGCGGCAAGTACGAAGCGCCCATTACTACGATCAGGCGCGACTGTTTGCCCGACAAGTCGCCGGACACAGCGCACACCGACGGCCTGAAGAGCGTCTGTTCATTGCGACCGGCGGCGGCCCCGGCATCATGGAGGCGGCCAATCGCGGTTCGCACGAGATGGGCGCCCCGAGCGTGGGCCTGAACATATCCCTTTTGCACGAGCAGCACCCCAACCCCTACATCACGCCGACCTTGAGTTTCAAGTTTCACTACTTTGCGCTGCGCAAGATGCACTTCATGATGCGTGCCAAAGCCCTGGTGGCGTTCCCCGGCGGCTTTGGCACGCTCGATGAATTGTTTGAAGTCATCACCCTGGTGCAGACCCGCAAGGCCAAGCCGGTGCCGATTGTATTGTTTGGCACCGACTACTGGAAGCGACTGGTCAATATGGACGTCTTGGTGGAAGAAGGCGTGATCGCGGCGCAAGACCTGGACCTGTTCACCTACGTGGATGATGCCGATGCGGCGTGGGAGGTCATACGGACTTTTTATGACCTCTGAGGAAGCCCGGATTGAATCAACTTTGACCACCGACGCCGTGTAACTCGGAGTTACATCAACCCGGCTCTCTTTTCGTGCACCGTAACAAGGTCCAAATAGAATTTTCCAATCGCTTGCATTTAATCAATTAACCCAAAAAACTGCTGTGATGCAATAGGATCGCATTTGATCCCTCACTGATGAACCCAATTTATTAATAGGAAACCACCCCATGTCTCTGATCAATACCGAAGTCAAACCTTTTGCTGCCACTGCCTTCCACAATGGCCAGTTTGTGCCTGTCACTAACGAAAGCCTCAAGGGCAAGTGGTCTGTGGTGGTGTTCTACCCAGCCGACTTTACTTTTGTCTGCCCGACCGAACTGGAAGACCTGGCTGACAACTACGCCACGTTCCAGAAGCTGGGCGTTGAGGTCTACAGCGTGTCCACCGACACCCATTTCGCGCACAAGGCTTGGCATGACACCTCACCCGCCATCAAGAAGGTGAACTACGTGATGGTTGGCGACCCGACCGGCGCCATCACCCGCAACTTTGACGTGATGATCGAGGAAGAAGGCCTGGCCCTGCGCGGCACCTTCGTGATCAACCCCGACGGCGTGATCAAACTGTGCGAAATCCATGACAACGGCATCGGCCGTGACGCCTCAGAACTGCTGCGCAAGGTCAAGGCGGCCCAGTACGTGGCGTCCAACCCCGGTGAAGTCTGCCCCGCCAAGTGGCACGAAGGCGCCAAGACCCTGACCCCTTCACTGGACCTGGTCGGCAAGATCTAGGGAAGGAAGGATGGATGGACGGATCAAATCAACTTGACCGTCCATTGCTGGCAGCACCAGCCCAAAACCCGGCACGCGCCTTTGACGCTTGTTGATCAGCGCGGGCTTTCAAAGAACAGGTAATTCGAGCCGAAGTCACTGATTTCGAAGTAGACTTTTTTCTCGCCCGGATCTGCCACAAAATTCAGGTTTTCGTCCAGTACGCCATAACCATAGCGGTAAGGACGCGGCTTGTTGTCTTCGGTGCCCATCGCGGTGCTGAGTTTGTCGATCTTGAGGAAGCGGCGCACGACCTTGTCACCTGCATAGACCTCCAGCACGCCGTTGGTGCCAGTCCAGTTCTGGATGTCGCGGCTAATTTTGTTCTGTTGCTCCTGCGTGCAGCTTGATAGAAGAAACAAGGCGCTAGCCCCCGCCAGTATTGCTTTAGCAGCTCTTGATTTAATAGTAATCATGAAACTCCGTAAAAGACAGACCGAAGTGACGCGAAGCGAGCAAGCTCTGTGCTCAGCCCATTCGCTGGCGTAATGCCTCATACAAACAAACACCACTGGCCACCGACACATTGAGGCTTTCAACAGCCCCGCGCATCGGGATGCTGACCAACTCATCACAGGTCTTGGCGGTCAGCGCGCGCATGCCATCGCCCTCGGCCCCCAGCACCAGCGCCACCGGCCCTTTGAGGTCGGCCTGGTAAATGGTTTTAGCTGCGAGGTCGCTGGTGCCGATGATCCAGATATTGCGTTCCTTGAGTTCATTCAGGGTCCGCGCCAGGTTGGTCACCATGAAGTAGGGCACAGTCTCAGCCGCGCCGCTGGCGATCTTGGCCACTGTGGCGTTGATGCCAGCGGCGTGGTCTTTGGGGGCGATTACAGCGTGTACACCGGCGCCGTCGGCCACGCGCAGGCAAGCACCCAGGTTGTGTGGATCGGTCACACCATCAAGCACCAGGAGCAACGCTTGTTCCCGCTCGGCGGGTGGCCTGTCGGTTTGCGCCGCTTCGAGCTGCTCCAGCAATTCATCCAGTGATTTCACTTGCGCCAGCTCGTGCACCCGCGCCGCCACGCCCTGGTGGCCGTGACCACCACAGAGCTTGGCCAGACGAATGCCATCGGCCTCGATCAGGCGCGCACCGGCCTCGTTGGCCTTGTCCAGAAACTGGCGCATGCGCGCGTCGCGGCGCGTCGGTTCGAAATAAATCTCGATGATGGACTGGGGTGCGGTTTTGAGGCGAACCCCGACGGCATGAAAGCCGAATAGAACTTTGGGTGAAGACATGGCTGAATTATCACAGCTTGCGCTTCAGGCATCCCGAACAGTGATTTTCCTGACTGCCATAAAACTCACAAAATTCAAACAACAGTACCGAACCCGCCACCACCCGGCGTTTGAATTTCAAACACATCTCCCGCACGCATTTGCGCTTGGCCAATATGGCCAAGTTCTTCGATACGGCCATCTGCGCGCAGCACGCGGTTGATACCCACCTGACCTGGCTGTCCGCCAGCCAGACCAAAAGCACCATGCACACGGCCGTTGGACAAAATACTGGCTGTCATGGGCTCCAGAAACTCCACTCGCCGCACACCCCCGCAACCACCATGCCAGTGGCCGGTGCCGCCAGACCCCGCACGAATCTCGTAGCTCTGCAACAGCACCGGAAAGCGAAACTCCAGTACCTCAGGGTCGGTCAAGCGTGAATTCGTCATGTGGGTTTGCACAACATTGCACCCATTGAAGCCACCCGTTAATTCGCCGCTCGCATCAAACTCTGCGCCTGCACCGGACCCACCCGAGATGGTTTCGTAGTACTGGTATTGGTCATTGCCAAAGGTGAAATTATTCATGGTGCATTGACTTGCCGCCATCACACCTAAAGCGCCATACAGCGCATTGGTAATGCAGCTCGAAGTCTCCACGTTGCCAGCCACCACGGATGCAGGTGGGTTGGGGTTGAGCATGGAGCCGGCTGGAATGATGACCTTGATGGGTTTGAGGCAGCCCGCGTTGAGGGGAATGTCATCGTTAACCAGGGTGCGAAAAACATACAGCACGGCTGCCATACAAACTGCCGTCGGCGCGTTGAAGTTGTTGGTCTGTTGTGCCGATGTACCCGTGAAATCCACTTCGGCAGTGCGATTGGCCGCATCGACCCGAATCGCCACACGGATTTGCGCGCCATTGTCCAGCGGCAGAGTGAATTCGCCATTTTTCAGGCGAGTGATCACACGGCGAACCGATTCTTCGGCGTTGTCCTGCACATACCCCATATAGGACTGCACCACATCCAGGCCATACTGATCCACCATCTTGCGCAGTTCCTGTACGCCCTTCTCGTTCGCGGCGATCTGCGCCTTGAGGTCGGCCATGTTCTGTTGCGGGTTGCGGCTGGGGTACTCGCCGCTTTGTAGAAGAGCCACCATGTGCGCTTCTTGCAGTACACCCTGCGCAACCAGCTTTACATTATTGATTTGAACACCCTCCTCCTCGATTCGCGTGGAAAAAGGAGGCATGGAGCCGGGTGTGGTGCCGCCAATGTCTGCATGGTGGCCGCGCGAGCCCACATAAAACAGAGGTTTGTCAGAACTCGTCTGCCCCAGATAGACCGGCGTGATGACGGTGATGTCAGGCAAATGCGTGCCCCCATGGTAGGGGTCGTTGAGCACATAGACATCGCCCGGGTGCATGTTGCCGGCGTTCTCGCGAATCACCGTTTTGATGCTCTCCCCCATGCTGCCCAAATGCACCGGCATATGGGGTGCGTTGGCAATCAGGTTGCCCTCGGCGTCGAACAGGGCGCAGCTGAAATCCAGCCGCTCTTTGATGTTCACCGAATAGGCCGTGTTCTGCAACTGCAGTCCCATTTGTTCGGCAATATTCATGAACAGGTTGTTAAAAACCTCCAGCAGCACCGGATCGACCAGGGTGCCTGCTGCAAATTGCATGGCACGCCGAGAACGCCGGTCAAGCACTAGGTGGTCCAGGGCCGTCAGGTTGGCAACCCAGCCAGGCTCCACCACGGTGGTGGCGTTCCTCTCGGCAATGATGGCCGGGCCGGCGATCACGTCACCCGGGCGCAGATCTTCGCGTACCACCAGCGCGGCGGGATGCCACTGCCCACCGGAGTACATGCGCACGGTCTCGCGCCTTGGCACATCACGGGGCTCAAATGTCGGCAAGACTGGCTCGGCGGGCGCATCGCCAGCCACCACAGCCTCCACAGATACCGCCTCCACAACCAGTCCTTTGCCGTGCATCAGGAAGGAAAACCGTTGCCGGTAGGCGGCTTCAAAGCTGGACTTGATCTCTTCCGTGCTGCCAAAAGGCACCACCAGCGCAGAGTCGCTCCCTTCATAACGCACATGCACGCGCTTGAATTGCGAGACGGTGCCGGCACTGACCTGTTGCCGCTGCAGTTCAGCCTGCGCGGCGGCCGCTAACGCCAGCAGTTTTTCCTCGATTTCAGGAAGTGCCTGTGCAGACAACTTCACCTCCACCGCCTGTTCGCGAATCACGCTCTGATCCGCCAACCCCATGCCGTAAGCCGACAGCACGCCTGCCAGCGGGTGCACAAACACACGCGTCATACCCAGAGCATCAGCGACCAGGCAGGCGTGCTGGCCACCTGCACCGCCGAAACATTGCAGGGTGTAGCGCGTCACATCGTAGCCGCGGGCCACCGAAATCTTCTTGATGGCGTTGGCCATTTGCTGCACGGCAATATTGATAAAGCCTTCGGCCACCGCTTCTGGGCTGCGTCCGGTCTGCTGAGCCAAGACATCAAACTGGGCTTTTGCTGCTTCAAAGCTCAGTGCTTCATTGGCATGCGCACCAAACAGTTTGGGAAAGTAGTTGGGCTGCACCTTGCCCACCATCACGTTGGCATCCGTCACTGCCAACGTACCGCCGCGCCGGTAGCTGGCCGGACCGGGGTTGGCCCCGGCGCTCTGCGGCCCAACCCGAAATCGTTCGCCGTCGAATTTCAGCAAAGAACCGCCGCCCGCCGCCACCGTGTGGATGCTCATCATGGGTGCCCGCATACGCACCCCAGCTACCTGGGTCTCGAACTCGCGCTCAAATTCCCCTGCGTAGTGGGAAACATCGGTCGAGGTTCCACCCATGTCAAAACCAATCACCTTGATGGGTCCGCTCATCGACGAGGCGCCCGCGCCAAAAGCCAATTGCGCCGTGCGCGCCATGCCAACAATGCCACCCGCCGGGCCGCTCAAAATAGCGTCCTTGCCCTGAAAAGCGTGGGCATCTGTCAATCCACCCGATGACTGCATAAAAAAGATTTTGACGCCTGGCATTTCACCCGCCACTTGCTCAACATAGCGCCGCAAAATCGGCGTGAGGTAGGCGTCCACCACCGTGGTGTCCCCGCGGCTTACCAACTTCATCATCGGACTGACTTCATGCGAGGTGCTGATCTGCGTGAACCCCACTTCTTGAGCTATGCGCTTGGCTGCCTTCTCGTGCGCGGTGTAGCGGTAACCATGCATAAAAACAATTGCAACACTGCGTAGCCCTTGTGCAAACTGGGTAAGTAGCTCTGTTTTTAATAGCGCCTGGTTCAGGACTTCAAGCACCTCGCCATGCGCCCCCATGCGCTCCCGGGCTTCAATCACGGCGCTGTACAGCAGCTCTGGCAACACAATGTTGCGGTCAAATAAACGGGGTCGATTTTGGTAGCCAATGCGCAAGGCATCGCGAAAGCCGCGCGTAGTCACCAGCAGTGTGGGCTCGCCCTTACGTTCCAGCAGTGCATTGGTGGCCACAGTTGTGCCCATCTTCACGCACTCCACTCGAGCGGGCGTGATCAGCTCACCAGTTTTCAGACCCAACAGGTGGCGAATGCCTGCCACCGCAGCGTCGCGGTACTGCTCTGGGTTTTCCGACAGCAACTTGTGCGTGGTCAGCGTACCATCCGGGCGCTTGGCCACAATGTCGGTAAACGTGCCGCCGCGGTCGATCCAGAACTGCCAGCGTTGTGCAAAGGGCGTACTCATGAGTGGGTCTCCAGATGGGTATGTGGCTTAGAGGCTGGCCGCAGAACGGGCCGCCTGGTCGTAAATGCCCGAGAGCAGGCGCAATAGACGGGCCAGTTCGCCGATGTCACGGTTGAGCCCCTCGTTCGCATTGAGGGCGTTGATCAGACAAGACTCACGAATGGCGCGATAGCGGTTCACGTAATCGAGCCCGCTCTCGGTCGAGGCATAGGTCACGTCCTTGCCACTTTTGCTCGATACCACCACGCCCAGGTTTTGCAGTTTCTTGAGCGAGTAGTTGATCAGGTGGGTGTCTTCCACGTTCATGATGAAGCAGATATCGGCCAGACGTTTGTTGCGGGCCCGGTGCGTGACATGGTGCAGCACCAAAACGTCGAGCGGCATCAGATCTTTCAGGCCGGCCGCACTCATACAGTGCACCACCCAACGGTGAAAGGCATTGCCCGCCACGATCAAGCCAAATTCAAACTCGCTCATTTCGGCACTTCTGGGTGAAACCAGATGGGCCGACGACACGATGGGTGGTGCTGGTACCCGAGCCTGAACACCCTCACTGATTACTTGCTGTGTTTTCTTGACCATAGAAACCTCTGGGCTGGCACCTTTGTTGCATGCCTAAATTGTAGATATACAAATGATAATTTGTCATCATTTTGTCGACAATTAGGGAAACTACCGATGACGATTTATCGACGCGTATCTACATTAATGTGTCTTCCCTTCAATCTACTGGAGCTTTTATGCAGCGTCGAATCTTTACTCTGACTGCGGCGGTCGCCGTTTTCTCGCTGAGCGCAGGTATTGCCAGCGCCCAAACAAAATGGGATTTAGCCTCGGCCTACCCTGCGACCAACTTCCATTCTGAAAACCTGGTGCAATTCGCCAACGATGTGGACAAAGCTACCGGTGGCAAGCTCAAGATCACGGTGCATTCCAACGCGTCGCTGTTTAAAGCGCCCGAGATCAAGCGCGCCGTGCAGGGCGGACAAGCCCAAGCCGGGGAGATAATTTTTGCCAATTTCCAGAACGAATGGCAAATCTATGGCGCAGACGGCCTCCCCTTCCTGGCCGACAGCTACGATGAATCCATCAAGCTCTACAAAGCACAAAAGCCATTGATCGAGAAGAAGCTGGCCGATCAGGGCATGGGCCTGCTGTACGCCGTAGCCTGGCCACCCCAGGGCATCTACACCAAAAAGCCACTGAATTCCGCAGCTGACCTCAAGGGTGTCAAATGGCGCGCCTACAGCCCCGCGACCGCTCGCATTGCTGAACTGGTAGGCGCGCAGCCTGTGACCGTGCAGGCGGCAGAACTCTCGCAAGCACTCGCTACCGGTGTCGTGGAATCCACCATGACATCAGGCGCGACGGGTGTCGACAGCAAGTTGTACGAGCACCTCAAGTACTACTACGACATGCAGGCCTGGCTGCCAAAAAATGCCGTTTTGGTGAACAAAAAGGCCTTCGATGCGCTGGACAAACCCACCCAGGATGCGGTGATGAAAGCTGCAGCAGATGCAGAAGTGCGTGGTCTGGCGGCCAGCAAGCGCGTCAATACCGAGTCCCTAGAGAAGCTCAAAGCCAACGGCGTGCAGGTTTTGCCGCCCTCCCCCCAGCTCAAGGCCGACATGAAAAAGGTGGGGGACACCATGCTCAAGGAATGGCTTGAAAAAGCCGGTCCTGAGGGCAAGACCCTGGTTGACGCCTTCCACAAGTCATAAGTCAGCCGTCATACGTCATACGTCATGCGGCGCTTATTGAACTTTCTGTACAACAGCGCCGCAGCTGCTGCGGCGCTGTGCATGGTCGGGCTGTTGTTCATGGTCATGCTGTCGATCGTCAGCCGACAGTTGGGTTTCAATGCCCGCGGAACCGACGCCTATGCGGGCTATCTGATGGCAGGGGCCGGGTTTCTTGCATTGGCCCACACCCTCAAAATGGGTGAGCATATTCGTGTCACGCTGATCCTCAATGCACTCAAGGGTGGGCTGCGGCGCGCTCTGGAAATCTGGGGTTTGGGCATTGCCTCCCTGCTGAGCTGTTTGCTGGCTTTTTACAGCTGCCGTCTGGTCTGGCAGTCGCTGCAATTCAATGACATATCCACCGGCAACGATGCCACACCCTTGTGGATACCGCAGTTGGTCATGGCTACAGGGACCGTGGTGTTTGCGATTGCTTTTGTCGATGACTTCATTCTTGAACTTCTGGGCAAGCGCCGGCAAAACATCAGCGGCGAAATGCTGCGCAATGAATAGGAAGCGCCAATGAACGACTTACTCATCACCGGCATACTTGTCGCAGCGCTGTTTTTTATTTTGGGCAGTGGCGTCTGGATTGGGCTCACGCTCTCCGGCGTGGCATGGATCTGCATTCAGATTTTTTCTGCCCGCGACGCCGGTGATGCCATGGCCCTCACCATCTGGGGTTCGTCTTCGGGCTGGACGCTCACCGCCCTTCCTCTGTTCATCTGGATGGGTGAAATTTTGTTTCGAACCCGTTTGTCGCAAGATATGTTCAAGGGTTTGGCCCCGTGGATGCAGGCACTTCCAGGGCGACTGCTGCACACCAACGTGGTGGGGTGCGCCATATTTGCCGCCGTCTCGGGGTCCAGCGCCGCCACTTGCGCCACCATCGGCAAAATGACCTTGCCAGAACTCAAGCGCCGCGGTTACCCTGAGGATATGACCATCGGCACCCTGGCCGGCGCGGGCACGCTGGGCTTGCTTATTCCACCGTCCATCATCATGATCGTGTACGGCGTGGCGGCCGATGTGTCTATCTCCGACCTATTCATTGCCGGCGTCGTTCCGGGCATTCTGCTGGCAACGCTGTTTTCTGGCTACATCATGATTTGGGCCCTGCGCCACCCCGACCAGGTGCCCCCGCGCGACGCGCCAATGTCCTTTGCCGAAAAAATCAAGGCGTCCTCCAGCCTGATTCCCGTGGTCTTGCTCATTACGACTGTCCTGGGTTCCATTTACGCGGGTATCGCCACGGCCACCGAGGCCGCTGGCGTCGGGGTGGTGGGCGCACTGGTGTTGTCGACGCTGCAGGGTTCCATGAACTGGCCTACGTTTCGCGAGTCGCTCATGGGTGCCACGCGCCTTTACTGCATGATCGCCATGATCCTGGCGGGCGCAGCCTTTTTGACGCTGGCCATGGGATATATCGGTTTGCCGCGCCATCTGGCCGAGTGGATCAGTGGCTTGGGTTTGAGCCAGTTCGGCCTGATCATGGCGCTGATGGTGTTCTTCATCATTCTGGGCTGTTTTCTCGACGGCATCAGCGTGGTGGTGTTGACCATGGGGGTGCTCATGCCTACGGTATTGGCCGCCGGCATCGACCCGATCTGGTTTGGCATTTTTGTGGTGCTGGTGGTTGAAATGGCGCAAATCACACCGCCTGTGGGTTTCAATCTGTTTGTGCTGCAGGGCATGACCGGCAAAGAGCTTCCTTACATTGCCCGCGTGGCCTTGCCCATGTTTCTCTTGATGGTGGCGGCGATTTTGCTGATCTATTTCGTGCCCGAATTGGTTACCTGGCTGCCTCACCAGATGAAACGTTGAGCAGAGTTATTTCCTTGCCATGGGGTGGTCGTGGGCGCCAAAAAATTGACATTGGCATCGGTCTACGGTGCAGCACGCACAACGGGCGGTATGACTGGAAGCGGAATTCTTCTTCACATCGCGGGCCTGTGGCTGCTCTCGACGCTGGACGCGTCCGGCAAGTGGCTGGTTATGGCCGGCGTGCCAGTGCTCATGGTGGCGTGGGTGCGCTATGCCGTGCACATCGCGCTGATGACGGCTGTCGTGCTGCCATCGCGAGGCAAAGCCATTTTCAAAACACAGTCCCTGGCGCGCCAGCTCACCCGCGGTTTGCTGATGATTGCCACCACCGTGCTGTTCTTTTCCGTGCTGAGCCGCCTGCCGCTGGCAGAGGCCACGGCCATGAACTTTTTGGCGCCGTTGTTCCTGATGGCGATGGCGCCGTGGCTGCTCCATGAAGCGCACCGCCTGCACCGCTGGCTGGGTGTACTGGCCGGCTTTGTCGGCATGCTGATCGTGGTGCGGCCCGGCGCCCAGCTGGACCCCGTGGGCATGGGGCTGGGCCTGCTGACGGCACTGGCCTTTGCCTTGTTCCAGATCGCCACTCGACACGTAGCCCACGACGACCCGCTCACGACCAATTACTACGGCGGCTTGTTTGGCACCATTGCGCTGACACTTGCCCTGCCCTGGTTTTGGGAAACACCCGATCTGTCTCTTTGGCAGTGGCTGCTACTGATCTCCACCGGCGTCACCGGCTTCCTCGGGCACTGGCTCCAGATTGCCGCCTACAGCAAAAGCCCGGCAACCTTGCTGGCGCCCTTCAGCTACCTGCAGATTGTGGCCGCAACCCTACTGGGCTGGCTGGTATTTGACCAACTGCCGAGCCCAATCACAGCGATCGGTATTGCCTTGATCTGTCTGGCAGGGTTGGGGGTGGCGCTGGGCGAGGTGCGTATGGCGTTTGTCAGGTCGCGTACGGCGTTGTTGAGCAAGTCAGAAACTGCTACCCACGCCACCTATGCCCGCAGTGAGACTCAGGATGACACGGGGCCGTCAGCACCTGGCTCGGTCGATTGAGCCGCATCGTTGTCATCGGGCAGCTCGGCTTCAGCACCCTCTCCCACCTTGCGGTCGGCTTTGTGCTTCAGTTTCTCTTCCTTCTTCTTCTTTTTCGCCAGTTCTTTCTGACGCTTCTCGTATCCGTAATTCGGTGTTGCCAAAGTGTTCTTTCAGGTTGTTAGAGGCACTTTACCAGAAGTTTCAAACATCTTCGTTGCGACAAACTGACCTGCCACCATGGGTAGTTGGGGAATTTCGGTCAAACCCTATCGACCTGTCGATGACCAATTGGTGCAGCGACCATCTGCCACCTCAGCTGCCATGCCGATGTATTCCCCAAGCGTGGGCTTTTTTTATAATTTGTCACGATGACTAAACCGTCTTCCCTTTTGTCGCCGGACCTGATTGCCATGGTGGATGGGGGCGTGTCCGCGATTGTCAGCTCATGCGATGCCGCGCTACGTCCCAGCATCATGCGCGCCGTCGGCAGCGCTATTACGCCCGACGGCCAATCGATTTCGGTCTACCTGTCGCGCCGGCAGTCGCGCCAGCTCTTGCAGGACGTCGCTGCGAACGGCCACATTGCCGTCGTCTTCAGCCAGCCAAACAGCCACCGCACGCTGCAGGTCAAGGCGATCAGCGCGCGCACCCGCAGTGCGCTGCCCGCGGACCAGCCGGTACTGCAGCGCTACCTGCTCGCCATGCAGGAAGAGGTGTCCCGGGTTGGCTTTGACCCCGCCTTCACGCAGGCCATGCTGGCCTACCAGCTCGATGACCTGGTGGTCATCAGTTTCGAGCCGACGCAGGCCTTTGACCAGACACCCGGGCCCAAGGCGGGTGCCGCCCTGCCCGGCCTCGCGTCGGGGAGCACGACATGAGCGGTCTGGTACTGGGCGCCATCCGGCCGTGCCTGGAGGGGGCCATTCCGGCGATGATGGCCACCTGCGCTGCCGACGGCACCCCCAATGTGGCCTATATTTCTCAGGTCTACTACGTGGATGAGCGCCACGTGGCCCTGTCGTTCCAGTTCTTCAACAAGACACGCCAGAATATTCTGGCCAACCCGTATGCCAGCGTCCTGGTGCTGCACCCGGTCACTGCCGGGTTTTTCCGGCTCCACCTGCGCTACCTGCGCACTGAAACCGAGGGCCCGCTGTTTGAAGGCATGAAGGCGCAATTGGCCGGCATTGCGTCGCACAGCGGCATGGCGAACGTGTTCCGGTTGCTGGGCTCTGACGTCTATGAAGTGCAGACCATCGAAGCGGTGGCAGGCGAACCGCTGCCGGCGCCGCCCGCGCGCTGCGGCATGCTCCAGGTGGTGCGGCGCTGCAGCGAGCAGTTGTCGCGCTGCACGACCCTGGATGACTTGTTGAATGCCGCGCTGGCCGTCCTGACCGATTCCCTGGCAGTGCGCCACGCCATGGTCCTGATGCTTGATCCGCTCACCCAGCGCCTGTACACCGTGGCCAGTTGTGGTTATGCCACGTCGGGCGTGGGCTCGGAAATTGAAATGGGCGACGGTGTCATTGGCGTGGCGGCGCGCGAGCGCACGCCGGTGCGCATCATGCACATGACCAGTGCCTACCTTTACAGCCAGGCTGTGCGCAGCAGCCTGCGCGCCGATACACCCGGCTTGACACTGGATCAGGACATTCCCTACCCCGGCCTGCGTGAGCCGCACAGCCAACTGGCCGTGCCGATCGTGTCGGTCGGGCGCTTGTTGGGTGTGCTGTTTATTGAGAGCCCCAACGACCTGCAGTTCAACTTTGAGGACGAAGACGTGCTGGTTGCCATGGCGGGCCAGTTGGGCGCGGCCATTGACCTGCTGCAAGTGTCACCCGAACCGGCCGAAGTGGTGCCGCCTGCCGCCCCCTTGCCGGTAGCCGTGGGCAGCCCCTTGCAAGTGCGCCATTTCCGGGCCAATGACAGTATCTTCATCAACAACCACTACCTGATCAAGGGTGTGGCGGGGGCCATTTTCTGGAAGCTGGTGACTGATTTCACTCAGCAGGGGCGCACCGTTTTTTCCAACCGGGAGTTGCGGCTGGACCCCAACCTCGGCTTGCCCGATGTGGCGGACAACCTGGAGGCCCGCTTGTTGCTGCTGCAGCGCCGCCTGACCGAACACGGCCCCCACATCCGCATCGAAAAAACCGGGCGCGGCCGTTTTCAGCTGGCCCTGCAGCGCCCGGTCGAGTTGACGCAAATGGATTGAGGCTCAGACCTGCACCAGCCCCGGCGCAGGGGGCAATCCCAGGCTGCGGGTGAGCTTGGCCCACTCGGCGTCGCTCAGGTGCGGCCGCACCGTGTCCAGCGCGGCGGCAAAGGCCGGAGCCGGTGCGTGCGCCTGCATGTCGGCCAGCAGCGCTGTGCGTTCACCCGCGTGCATGGCGGGCACAAGCCAACGCAGCGTGTACATCATTTCGGTCGGCGGGATCGACGCCAACAAGGTGTTGTGGATGGCGACCAGCTCGGCATCGGTGTAACGTGCCCACAGCACCGCGTTGTGCGCGGTTTCCTCGACGTGCATGTGCTGGAAATTCTCGGCGATGAACAAGGCCAGGCTGCGATAAAGGTCCAGCGCGGCAGCGGCGTCGCTGCCGGCGGGCCCGCTCAAGGCCGCTACAGCGGTCCTGAGGCGGGCAATTTGGGCCAGATGCACCTCATGCTCGTAACCAATGGCGTCGCTGGCACCAGGTGCCCGGGCCTCGATGGCGGCATGGACAAATTCGTTTTCATGCGCCACATGCGAGGCGCAGAAGTCCAGCAGTTCCAGCACGCGGGCGCTGACGGCTCTGCGTTCGGCTGTGTCGTCTGGATCCATCCGGCCTACGGCCAGCAGGGTGTCGGCCATCAGTGCGCGCAGCGCTTTGTGGATACCGGCATAGAGGTCCAGACGCGGGCTTGGCTGGGCGGCGGTGATGGCCTGAATTTCCTGTTCGTTGATCTTCATGATGTTTCTTCCTTGGTTGAGGCTCCCGGAGCCGTTGGTGGGTATGGCCACAAGGCACACCATGTGCCAGCAACCATGGGAAGAAGTCTAAAAATCGGCGCACCGGCGCGCTCTTAAATATTGCTTAAGGATTTGCTACGGGGTGCTTAAGAAAATGCTAAATATTTCTTAAACCGTCTTTCGCGTGTTGAATGCTGCCGGCGCAATCATTTTGACGTCATGGACACTTTGAGTTGCAGTCGACCCGTTGCCAGTTTTCTGGTTATGCAACAACAGGATGGAGAACTATCAATGTGATAGCTGCGTACCCAACACTGACGGGGGCTAGCGCTTCAATTTGCCAGTTTTCTCATATGCGCCCAGTTCTCCAGCTGCAACTGTCCCTGCCTGCCATTCGCAGTCAACGTACTTTTATAACGGCTTCAAGGTACTCGCCCGGCACCACCATCGCGCCGTCGTCTGCGCGGTTGAACTGCCGCACCAGATACAGCAGATCGGCGGCCAGGGCCTCCTGTTGGGCAGCATCAACGGCGCCGAACGCTTTTTGCATCGGACCGTAGTAAGTGCGAAACGTGTCGAGCCAGTGCTGCGGCGTGCGGTAGCGGAACACGAAGTTCCTGTGTGAGGTTTCGAGCGAGGCGATGGACTCGCCGAACAGCTCGCGCAGGCGATCTTCGGTACCCCACAGTGCCGCTGACTTGACACCTGCGGGCGGTGGGACGTAACGACCAATCAGCTTGAACAACTCGCCGATAAAGCCGGGTGGTGTCCAGTTGGCAAGGCCTATCTTTCCGCCTGGCCTGCACACGCGGGCGAGTTCACTCGCCGCCCGTTCCTGGTTGGGTGTGAACATGACACCGAAGGTGGACAGCACCACATCAAACGAACCATCCGTGTAGGGGAGGTTCTCGGCATCGGCTTCTGTGAACTGCACGGCCAGGCCCTCGGCGCTGGCGCGCGCCTGACCGCGCACCAGTAACGCGCCCACATAGTCGGTTGAGACCACATCGCACCAACGCCGCGCTGCGGCCAGTGTGGCGTTGCCGTTGCCGGCGGCGACATCCAGCACGCGCTCTTTGGCACGTAAATCAAGCGCTTCGCACAGCGTCTCACCGACGATCTGCAGGGTTGTTCCAATGACAGCGTAGTCGCCTGCAGACCAGGTGGCTTGCTGCTTCTGCTTCAGCGCCACCAGATCGATGGCAGGCGCAGGGGATAAAGTGTCCATCATCGTGCTCCTGAATTCGGGTTGTATTTCACCAATATTCCTGGCGTCTTCATACGCGGATGATCTGGTCCTTGAGTGAATAGAGAATGGCGAGAACGTCTTTCTTCGAGTCCTCGTCGATACCATTCTTGTTCAGCGCCACAAAGATGTCATCCACCACCACCAGGAATTCCTGCTCGCTGATGTTCATGCCCTTGTGCGCGGCGAGCATGCCCTGCCCGGTGTAAGTCTGCGGTCCGCCTGAGCCCGTCGTCAAAAACTCGCGCGACAGTTTTTTGATGTGTGCCATGTCTGTGATCTTCTCGAATCGCGTTTTGACGAGGGGATTGGCCAGGTGTGTGGCAATGATGTCGTCCACGAGTCGCGCGATACCGTCTGCGCCGCCGAGTCGTTGGTAGAGTGTCGTAGTCATAGGAAACTCCTTTTGATGTTGATGTACTTCGTTGATCTCACTGTGATCAAGCGCATCCGCGATTGCGAAACACGCCGAGGTATTGCACACCATCCGCATTGCCCCAGGGTCACCCAAAAGTGGACAAACGGGGAGACAAAAAAAGAGCGGACAGGCGCAGACCGCAGGGATAAGATGTACCGATAGGGGCATCAAGGACAGGCACCGAACATGATTGAGCAGAGCAATTCTTTCGGATACTGGCTGCGACGACGGCGCAAAGCGCTTGACCTGACCCAGGACGCGCTGGCAAAAAAAGTCAGTTGTTCGCTGGCCGCGATCAAGAAGATCGAAGCCGAGGAGCGTCGACCTTCGCGGGCACTGGCGCAACGCCTGGCCGAGCAACTCGCTATTCCCGCGCAGGACCGGGCGGCGTTTTTGCAGGCTTCCCGCACCCTGCAAGCGCCCAAGCGCATGCCGCTTGATGAGTTGCCCATCGAAGCAACGCGCGCCGCTGCCGCGAGCGACGGACTCGGAACTGTCGGCGATCAGCTCGGCCACGCCGGCGAACAAAAATCCCCCTTCGTCGGGCGCAACAAGGAGTACGGGCAGTTCATCGGTCTGATCGCCAGACTCACCGCGGGCAGCGGCCAGGTGGTACTGATCGAAGGTGAGGCCGGCATCGGCAAGAGCCGACTCATGGCTGAGGTGGCGTGTTATGCGAGCCAGCGGGCCTTGCCGGTGCTGAGCACCAATTGCTACGAGATCGAGCGCGCGATAGCGTATCAGCCGGTGATCGATCTCGCCACCCAGGCGTGCGACGCAGCACCCGAGGCCCGGCTGCGTTTGATCGCACCGATCCTGCTGGCCGAAATCGCCGCGCTGGTGCCGGCCATGGCAGCCCGCCTGGTTGACCTGCCCCCCTTGTCGGCGGACTTTCCCGAGGCGCGCCAAGCGCGCCTGTTTCATGCGCTGGTACAACTCTTCGACGCGCGGGCGCAGGACCGGCAGTTGATTGTCATGATGGATGACATCCAATGGGCAGACGACGCCAGCCTGCGATTCCTGCATTTTTTCGCGCGCCAGATTGCGAGCCGGCCGGTGCTCCTGGCCTGCGCCTATCGGGATGAGGAACTGGGCAGCAACGAACACCTCGCCGGCCTGCTTGAGAGCCTGCGCCGTGAACCCTACGCGCGGCAAATGGCGCTGGCACGGTTCGGACCCGGCGATACGCAGGCGTTGCTCAACGCAATGGAGGATCCCAAACTGAGTGCGCCTGATCTTGCCGCCCGGCTGCACCGTGAAACGGACGGCAATCCATTTTTCCTCTGCTCGATCATGCACTCGCTGAGTGAAGATGAAGGCACTGTCGGCGACGCGCTCAACCTACCGCTGCCGCACGTCCTGCGTGACTCGGTGCGCGCGCGTCTGGCCCGCGTACCGCAGGAAGACCGGCTGCTGCTGGACGTGGCGGCCGTGCTCGGGCGCCGTTTTGACTTCGAGACCCTGCTCACGCTCACCCGGGTGCCCGAAGAGCGCTTTTTGCACAGCCTGGATGCGCTGGTGAAGCGCCGGCTGCTGCGAGAGGAGCAGGACGGCGAGTTCTATGATTTCAGTCACGACAAGGTGCGAGAGGTGGTGTACCGGGACATCGGCATGGCCGGGCGCGTACTGCTGCACCGGGCGGTGGCGGAGATGCTGGAGCAGCATGCTGAAAGTGAAACGCATGAGCGCCATGCCCATCTTGCCGAGCACTATGAGCGCGGGAAGATGTGGTCCAAGGCACTGCTTTATTTAGGTCTGGCCGCCGAGCACTCGCAAAAATTATTTGCAATGCGCGAAGCGCTGAAATGGTTTGATCGCGCCGTCGCGTTACTGCAAGCCCATCCCGAAGCGGCAACGCAAGCCCAACAACTCGCCTTGTACGAGCAGCGTGGCGCGGCGCGGGCGCAGGCGGGCCAGATCGAGGGCGCGGTGGCCGATTTTCAACGGGTGATAGATGCCGCGCGCGCGTTGGGTGAGCACGGGCATGCGCGTGATGTATTGATTCAGCTCGGCATGGCTTATCGGCGCGCCGACGCCTACCAGCAGGCCATTGTCTGCCTGGACGAGGCACTCACGGCGTCGCTGGCCATGGGTGATGAACGCCATGCGGCCGATACCTTGTATCACCTGGGAACGGTGGCCTGGAGCAACGGTCGCAACGATCTGGCGATCACCTATCACCAACAAGCGGTGGCGATCTGCGAGCGCCTGTGCCTGACTGACCTGGTCGCCGTGCAGGCATTCCACGGCCGAGGGGAAGCCCATTTCGCCAATGCCGAACCGGCGGCGGCCATCGTCTGTTTCTCGCGTTCTCTCGACCTTGCACGCGGCATCGGCGACAAGAGCTATGAATCGGAAAACCTGATGATGATCGGCTGGGCCTGCAGCGGTCATATGGGGCTGGCCGACTACCCACGCGCCTTGTCACACTTCGACGCCGCCCTCGTCATCGCGCGCGCCGCCGACCTGCAGTGGCATATCGGCCCGACCCTGATCGGACGCGCCAATGTGCAGGTGGCGCTCGGCCGATTTGACCAGGCCTGGCATGATTTGAGCGAGGCCCTGCCGCGTCTTGAAACACTGGGGTTGGCTCGGTACCAGATCATGGCGCATGACGCGCTGGGCGGCCTGTTTCTGGACCTGAATCAGCCCGGGCAGGCGCTGCAGCACTTTGAACGGGGTCTGTTGCTCGCACGCGACGCCGGGATCAAGTTCTGGCAGCCCAGGCTGCAAGCCGGTCTGGCGATTGCACAACTGCGCCTCTGTGTGCGAACTGATCGGGCGGCATTACTAGCGGCTCAGCAGTACACGCAGGATCACAGTGAAGCCTGGCTGACGCTGCGCTGCCTGGAGGCGCTCGCCGAGTTGGCGCTGGCCAATGGCGACGCCGATGGGTGCTTCACGCAGGCGGACCAATTGCTGGCGCTGGCCTCGCGCGGCGACTTGCGGGAGCTGATCGGGCAAGCCCATCACTTGCGCGGCCTGGCATGGCTCGCTGGCAAGGCATACGAATCTGCGCGCAATGAGCTGACGTTGGCCGTAACGCTGGCCGAACAGATCGGGTGCGTCCGGCTCGCGCGGGAGTGCCACAGTGCGCTCGCTCGGGTCGCCGCTGCGCTCGGCGACGGCAGCGGCGAAAACGCCCAGCGAGCCAGCGCACGCGTGCTGGCTGCGCAAGTTGCCGAGAATTTGCGTGGCTCGGGTCTGATTTCCAATTTGGAGTCAGATCAGTGAGACCCCTCTATCTTTGGCATTGCATTCTGTGCAGCACGGGTCAGCCTTGCTGTAGCTACCAAAATGGTAGCTATAAGTCCAATGAATATGGGGGCTGGATGCCTATTTTGTTACAAATTATCGGCCAACAAAATCACGCTCAAGGCGCCTGCCCACCTACACTCCGGCCGAAACACTGTTCAATAATAAAAAAGGAGTCAACCATGTATTTTCATCTTGCCCTGCGCCACACGTTCGCATTGACCGGCCTGGTCTTGGCCTTGGCCTTGGCGGGTTGCAGCGTCGCGCCGCCTGACCCCAACGCGCATCTGGCGACCTTCAGCACCCAGATGACGGGTATGAACGAGGTGCCCCCGGTGGCCACTGCGGCGACGGGGCGAGTGGACGCCGTGTTGAACAAGAACACTCGACTGTTTCGCTGGAAGATGTCATTTGCCGGCCTGAGCGGCCCCGCCACCGCAGGCCACTTTCATGGTCCGGCCCTTATTGGCGCCAACGCCAAGGTCGCCCTGCCCCTGAACACCCCGGTCAGTAGCCCCCTGGAGGGCCGCGCGACGCTGACCCCGGCGCAGGCTGCGGACCTGCTGGCGGGCAAGTGGTACGCCAATATACACACTGCGGCCCACCCCGCTGGCGAGATTCGGGGACAAATGATTTTGCGTGATTAAAGTGCTGGCGGTAGTGACGACTGGGCTGGACGCGCTCATCGTCAAATTACGCTATTGTTTATATAGCAATGTATGAAGATGCGACGGGGGCTACAGCCTGATTCGGCTTAAATCCTCGTGGAATAGCCGCACTGCCGCATCAAGCACCATGGGGCGCTTGGGGCAGGCGCTACCGAGAAAAATTTGCGCGTGCTCGGTCAAAAGCTTTCCCAGTCATCAGCGACCGCCTTGGGGGCTGCAGCAGCGGGGGCTGCCAGGGCGTCGGGTTTGGCTCTGGTCGCAGGTTTTGCGGGCGTGTTGCCCAGTTTTCTGGCCGCTGGAGCGGGTGCGGATCGGACACTCCTTGTCCGCTGGGAGGCGCTGCTGTCGGGCAGACCGGCACTCTGGCTCTGCGACAGCTTGAATACCGACACCGTACCGACCAGTTCTTGTGCCTGGCTCTTCAAACTGCTCGCGGCGGCCGCCATTTCTTCCACCAGCGCGGCATTTTGCTGCGTCACCTGGTCCATCTGCGTCACGGCCTCGCTCACTTGCGCCACGCCCTGACTCTGCTCGGTGCTGGCGGCACTGATCTCACCCATGATGTCGGTCACACGCCTGATCGAACTCACCACTTCGGTCATGGTGACACCGGCCTGATCGACCAGCGTGGAGCCCTGCTCGACACGCTGCACGCTGTCGTTGATCAGGCTCTTGATTTCCTTGGCGGCGTCGGCCGAGCGTCCGGCCAGGCTGCGCACTTCAGAAGCCACCACGGCAAAGCCACGGCCCTGCTCACCGGCGCGCGCCGCCTCCACCGCAGCGTTCAAGGCCAGGATGTTGGTCTGGAAGGCGATGCCGTCGATCACTTGAATGATGTCGGAGATTTTCTTGGAGCTGTCGTTGATGCCCTTCATGGTTTCCACCACCTGGCTCACCACCTCGCCGCCCTTGATGGCCACCGTGCTGGCGCTTTGAGCCAGTTGGTTGGCCTGTCTGGCGTTGTCGGCGTTTTGCCGCACGGTGGCGCTGAGTTCTTCCATGGAGGAAGCGGTTTCTTCCAGCGCACTGGCCTGTTGTTCGGTGCGGGCACTCAGGTCGTTGTTGCCTTGGGCGATTTCGGCACTGGCCGTGGCCACGCCCTCCGATCCCTGGCGCACATTGCCCACGATGCGGGCGAGATTGTCTTTCATGGCTGACAGGGCGTGCAGCAGCTGTGCCGTTTCGTCCTTGCCCTCGGTCTGGATGTCGGTCGCAAGGTCACCATCCGCGACCCGCCGGGCGACCGCAACGGCATTTGTCAAAGGACCCGTAATACCCACGGTCAGCAGCCATGCGCAAATGATGCCGAAGGTCAGGACAAGGGCGGCGAGTGCCACCAGGTAAGTGCGGCTGGTGGTCTCAATTTCGGAAATCTCGACGGCCTTTGCATCCAGATTCTTACGCTGCAGGTCGAGAAATTCGGAAACCAGCTTCATGTAGTTATCTGCAGCAGGTATGTAGCTGCTCTCAAGAAGACGATTCGCTTCGTCGGCTTGGCCGTCCGCCTTCAATTTGGTTACCTGGTCGCGGCTTGATAAATAGGCTTTGCGTACGTCTGAGATTTTTGAAAACAGGTCTTTTTCTTCCTGACTCGAAAGCAGAGGCTCGATCTGCTTCAGCAGCGCCGAAGTGCTTTTGGTGATTTCGGCCGCATTGGTCGAAAAGAAGGGGACCAGACTCGGATCGCTGCTTTTTGCAACAGCCGTGGTGCGAATCACGGCAACGTTGATATTGCGGCTCCAGTCGCTGATGAGTCGCTCTTTGGCAAGCGGTTCCCGCATCATTTCCCGTGTCGCGTTGCCCAGTGCGTTGAGCTGCCAAACGCCGATACCTGTGATGAGGACGGCAAAGGCCAAAACCACCGCAAAGCCGAACCCGAGGCGCTTGCCGATTTTCATTGATGCAAATATTTTCATGTCCGCGTTTCCGTATTTTGACAGTCGGGAATTATTGTGGCGTCGAGTCAATCAAGCCCATTTGTTAGGACCCATCAGACTGCCGGCCTCCATAAAAATCATCGTATTCATGGGATAGAAAACTGAGGAGCGCCTTGTGGCGACCCTGAGTGGAACTATAGTCTTTCAACGCCAATTCAGGCCTGACTTGGATCAAGCATCCGGCAGACGGATCGCAAATCCAATCGCATCAAGTCAAATATCGCACGCCAGATCATCAACCTTCCACGAGCAACTTCAGTTTGCCAAGTGCGTGGTCCCAGCGCTTCTACTTGTCCACCACGATGAGTTGATTGATGACGGATTCGACATCGTCAATATTGCGCACGAGTTGCTCGACGGCGGAAGATTGTTCCCGCTTGCTGACGCAGCCCTTCAGCCAGACCCACCGGCGCTGCCCCTCGACCGAGATGCTGGTGTCCGAAAAGCGCCCATCAGCGAGAATCGCCTTCTTGACCCTTGGAATGATTTCCTTGTCGTACAAATAGGCATTCGGAAGGCGGCAGCGCCCGGACTGAAAACAGCTGGTTCCACGCTCGGCCCGCCAGTGTGTTTCCTCTCGCACCTGGGCTGGCGTCATCGTCGGCTCTGCTTGCTTGGGGCAATTTGCTATGGCGGCTGTGATCTGCAAGAACGGGTCATCGAAATAGTTCGCGCGCGCCTCGTCTGCGAGCGCCCTGGCTGGCGGGACCAGTGCGATAACGCCCAGGATCAGGTAGCAGATGTTCATGGTTGAACCGAAGGCCATCGAATTCTCCTGAAAGTCGCCCGCTTGCCTGCGCCAGGGGCTTGGGTTGGCATGGTTGCGGTGGATGGTAAATCAGCGGCCATCAAGACTGGCATTTGATCCTGATTTCAAGTGTTTGAGGGTCGGCTTGTTGGCGCCGACAAGCAGCTACACTTTGCAAGGGTCGCTCGGCTGTACTGTCACGTCCTGGCAGGACGCGGTTCTGGTGCTAACCGGGCTTGATAGGAACGCATCTACACGGGATGCACAACAAGGCGAACTACCATGAACTTCGTAATCATCGGTGCCGGATCCGCAGGGGTGCGGGCTGCTGAAACTCTGCGCGAAAATGCTCCCCAAGCCAGTATCACGCTGGTCAGCGGTGAACCCGGCGAACCCTATTCGCGCATGGCCATTCCCTACATCCTGAATGGCGCTATTGATGAAAACGGCGCCCACCAGCGCCAATCGCATCACCACCTGGAGAGCCTTGGTATTCGCTACCTCAATTGCAAGGCGCTGCAATTGCATGCGAGGCCGGACGGCGGCCATGTCGATCTCGACGACGGTTCGCAGCTCAACTATGACCGGCTGCTGGTGGCCACCGGCTCATCGCCTTCGCTGCCGCCCATACCCGGCACCGATTTGCCGGGCGCGGTGACTTGCTGGACCCTGGAAGACGCCCGCCAGATCGCGGCCAAGCTCGTGCCCGGTGCGCGCGTGGTCATGCTGGGCGCGGGTTTTGTTGCCGGGGTGTGCATGAAGTCGCTTGTGAACAGCGGCGCGCAGCTGTCAGTGGTGGCCGGTCGCTCGGGACAGATTCTGCGTTCGATGATGACACCTGTGGGCAGTCACATGCTGCAGCGCTGGCTGGAGGGCCGCGGCGTGGAGGTCATCACCACCGGGCGCACCCTGCGCATCGAGCCAGGCCCGCGACTGGTCATGGACACACGCACCATCGACGCCGACCTGATCATCCTGGCCACTGGCGTGCATCCGAATGTTGCTTTCCTCGAAGGCACCGGTGCCGAGATCCGCAGCGGTGTCGTGATTGATGAGCATATGCGCACCACCGTCCCGCACGTCTACGCGGCGGGCGATGTCGCGGAAGGACGTGATTTTTCCACCGGCGAGTGGGTGGTGCACGCCTTGCAGCCCACCGCCACCGAGCATGGACGCATCGCGGCGCTGAACATGGCCGGCAAGGAGGTGGCTTACCGCGGCAGCCTGAGCATGAATGTGCTGGACTCCGTCGGCCTCATTTCCCACACCTTTGGGCTGTGGCAGGGCATCCCGACGGGCGACAGCACCGAAGTGGTGGACGAAGCCAACTTTATCTACACCCGCTTGTGTTTCGATGGCGACCAGTTGATCGGTGCCATCACCATTGGTCATCCCCACCATGTGGGGGCCATCCGCGGCCTGATCCAGTCACGCCGCCACCTTGGCGCCTGGAAAGACCAACTGATGAAGAACCCACAACTGGTGATGGACGCCCTGGTCGACCTGAATCGCGGCTGAGCTTGACGCTGTCAGGCGCGCAAGGACCAGCGCCCCAGCACCTCATGCACCCCTTGGCCAACATGGCTGTTGATAAGGACAAATTCCTTCGCGGTCCAGGTGATGGGCTCAATGGCGTGCTCGGCAATGGGGTGGCGATCGTACAAAACCGTCATATGCGGGGTAAAGCTGCGTTTCACCGGTAGCCCCGCATAATCCATCGCCAGGCCAAGGCTCTGGCGGAAAGCCGCAAGTTGCGCCGTGCCGGCGCCGCCACACAGAACGTAGGTCCCGCTGCTCGGAAAGCTCATCGCGTGGTCAAAGACCACATCGAATGCAGGCGCCGCCACAGCGTCACCGGCCTCTCTGGCGGTCCTGACAATGTCTGGCGGCAATTGGGCATAGCCGCCGAGGTCGTGCAGCGTGACATGCAAGCGATGTGCCAGCAGCGGTTTGCCGACCAGTCCATGCTCGCGCCCCAAACGTGCTGCTTGTATCGCGATGGCCTTGGCGGCTTCGGCTTGCGGAAAAATGGAGAAGAACAAGGTATAGGGCGCCCGCCCACGCGGAAATTTTGCCAGTACTTTTGCAGAAGGTGGGGGGCTTGGCGGGGCGCCATCAAACCCGGGCAACGTGAACTGTTCAGACATACCGCCTCCTGGCATCAACCCCGAATTTCTGACATAAAAGACAGACTATTCTCGCGCTGGCGAAATTGACATACCTGCATTTTTACCCAGTTCACGCCACCTCAATCCTGGGCTTTCACTTTGGAAGCCAGGAACAGTGCCGTCACCACATCGCGCACGGTTTTGCGATCTTCTGCTGACAAAACCATGTAGCGCTTGAGCATTTCACGGTCTTGCATGTTCAGGATCGACGTATCGCAATCGCCATCCTGGATGTCGTGCGCCGCCACCACCGCCACGCCATAGCGCAATTCCTCAGGGCTGACTTGCAGCCAGTCTGCCAGGACCTTGAGCTTATCCTGCATCGGAATCGACACCCCCAGCGGTTCGAGAGTGGCGGTATTGTTTCTGGATTTGGACTACTTCAGAAGTGTCAACGACAGTTTTGGGCATACCACCGGAGATGCCCTGCTGGTGCAAGTCGGCACTCGTATCCGCAGCATCCTGCGCGAAAACGACACGCTGGCGCGCCTGGGCGGCGACGAGTTCGCCATTCTGCTCGCCGATATGAAAAATGTGGATGAAGCGGTGCGTGTGGCCAGCAAGCTCTTGCTGTCGCTACAGGCCTCGTACCGGCTGCAAGACCAGGATGTCTATTCCGGCGGCAGTCTGGGTCTGGCTTTTTATCCAGACGATGCGCAGGACAGTGACACCCTGCTGCGCTACGCTGACATGGCCATGTACCAGGCCAAAACGGCCGGGCGCGGAGGCTATGCCTGCTATTCGCAGGAAATGGACCTGCGCGGGCACGAAAACATGCGGCTGCATACACGGCTGAAAGAAGCCATGGCCCAAGGAATTTTGCAGTTGCATTACCAGCCTCAGGTGGACGTGGAAAGTGGTGCGATCGTGGGGGCAGAAGCCTTGTTGCGTTGGCAGGACCCGGAGCTGGGCCATGTGTCTCCGGCCAGGTTCATACCGGTTGCCGAGGCCACCGGCCTGATTTTGCCTCTATCGGACTGGGTGCTGGAAACGGCGTGCCAGCAAATTGCCGCCTGGACTCGGGCCGGCACGCCCTTGCGGGTGGCCGTCAATGTTTCGGCGCAGCAATTTCGCCAGCGCAATCTGCCCGAGCAGGTACGCGCAGCACTGGCGCGCACCGGCGCGCAGGCCCAATGGCTGGACATTGAAATCACCGAGTCGGTGGCCATGACGCAGCCCGCGCAGGCGCGCGAACAGCTCAATGCCCTGGTGGGCTTGGGCTGCCGCATCGCCCTGGATGACTTTGGTACCGGCTATTCGTCGCTCGCCTATCTCAAGGCCCTGCCGGTGAGCAAGCTCAAAATTGACAAGAGCTTCATGGACGGCATTCCCCACGACGCCAATGACGTCGCCATTTCCCGGGCCATCATTGCCTTGGCCAAAAGTCTGGGGTTGACACTGGTCGCCGAGGGGGTGGAAACCGATGCCCAGCTGGCTTTTTTGCGCCAATACGGTTGCGAGGTTTACCAGGGCTGGCTGTTTGCCAAAGCGATGACGGTGCAGGAGTTGACATCACGCCTTCACGGCGTTCAAGTTCCGTGACAGGCCATCAGGGGCCACGGCCTTTGCCGGTGCAGTAATCCCGGGCTACTCGTCGTTTTGCATCCAAGCCATCTGCCCGGGGCGCGGGCTTGCAGCAGCACGAAGTCGGCGTTGCAACCCACGTCCAGCCCGCAATTCACCAGACCCATGACACGGGCGGCTTGACGCTGACAGCCCCATCCGCCATGGTTCGTTCAAAGTGCGGGATGCCACCCACCACGTCCACCCCCTTGTCCAGCGCGCGCTTGAGGTTGGATGGGTATCCTGTTGTTGCTATCAAAGTTGTAGCTCCCTACGCTTATTGCACGGGCGCAAGAAGCCAATTTCCAAGGCAGAGTCATCCTCATGCGCACGGTATTGGCAAGTTCGGTGTATGCAGACGGGCTATTGCCGCTATTGCACGATGACGTAAAAGCCGGTCGCATCCTGCCCACCCACGACGGCGGCACCATGGCTGGTTAGGGTGCTGAAGCTGCCGCTGATGCTGGCGGCCTGGATCAGCAGCAATTTCTGTCCGCTGGCGTAGCTGCCGGTGAAATTCAGCGTCAGTGTGCCGCCGAGCACCGCTGTGCCGGTCACCGTCAACTGGTCATGCGTTACCCCTGGGCTGGCGCCGTCGATGGCCAGGGTCAGGTTGGCGCTGCTACCCTGCTGGAAGCCGCCACCCAACGTCAGCGCGCGCGTGCCACTGAGCGCCAAAGCAGTGTTGTTGACCACGTTGCCAGTGCCTAGCGCGTTGGCGCTGCCCACCAGCAGCCTGCCGCTGTTGAGGGTGGTGCCACCGCTGTAACTGTTGTCGCGCAGGGTGACAGTGACGGCACCGTTGTGCACCAGACTGCCGCTGCCGCTGATGTTGGACAGGATGATGTCGGTGGTGGTGTTCTGGATGATCAACTGGCCCGCGTTGACGATGGCATTGGTCGCAAGACCACCGCTGGACTCGGCTGTCAGCAGGCTGCTGTCACCGTTGTAGGTGGCGTGCAGCACGGTCGAATTGCTGCTTGCATTGACGGTGATGTAGTTCAGTGGCACGGTCTTGCCAGCACCGATACGCAGGATGGCATTGACGCCGATGGTGGTGGTGCCGTTGTAGTTCTGCGGCTGGGCAAAGGTCACGTCGTTGCCCGCTGTAGGCATGAGGGTAACGTTGCCCCAGCCGGTTTCACCCCCGCGGTGTGGGCCGCCGCCACCGCCGCTGATGCCGATGTTCAGGGTCACCGGGGCGTTGTAGTTGAAAGCCAGCGTGCTGCCGCGCAGGTTGATGTAGGCGTTCTTCGCGCCCAGCGCCGGATACGGCTCGGCAGGCGACGGTGCCGAGGGCAGGAAGAAATTGGCATGCGTGCCGTCGCCCCATTGCACCGTGCCTGCGCCGGATTCAATGTTGACTCCACGGTAGCTGGCATCGTTGCCGTTGTTCACTCCGTTGCGGTAGATGGCTTTGGCGTAGTTCAGGGCCGGATTGCTCAAGCCGGGATTGAGCACATTCGGGATGTTGTGCGGGCTGTTGTCAGTGTGGCTGTAAATGCCGGACATGACGATGGTGGAATTGCCAATGGCGTGAAAGTTGACATCGTTGCCATAAGCAGCCTCGTAAATGTTTTGCGACACGCTCACCACGCTGCCCGGCGGGCTCCAGACCAGCCAGGAACCCTCGTTGAGCACAGCCTTCGCGTTCGGGATGGAAGCCGCCACATGGTTGCTGCCGAAGTCATGCCCGGTGGTCAGCGACAAAACACCGCCAAAGGGATTGACCCCACGCAGTGAGTTACCACCCCACACCCCCACGCCTTGCAAGACGGGGCCACTGCCGCTGATACGCCCCAGCAGAATGAATTGCGCGCTGCTGAGCACGATGCTGCCGTTGTTCTGGATGTGGTTCAGGTTCACCTCACCATTGACCAAGCTGGCCGTGTTTTTGCTGTCGGAGGTGGCGATGATGTTGGGGTTGCTGTCGGCAGCGGTGTTGGTGCCCATCTGCAGCGTGACCCCGGCGTTGATGGTGAGCACTGGCGGGTTGGCCCCGGCAATCGTCAGCGCGTAGCCAGCACCAGGATAGGTCGTTTTCGTGACCACGGCCACCTGCTGGGCATCGGGCAGGGTGAAGGTGCTGGCCTGGGTGATGACCAGGGTGCTGGGGCTGCCGGTGCCACCGGTGGCCGCCAGCGCCAGCGTTCCCTTGCCCGAGATCACCCCGGTGTAGGTGCTGGTGCCCGCAGGCAGGCGGATGACGGCATCGCCACTGAGCGTGACATTCTGGTTGGCCAGAATGTCCGCGGTGATGTCGGTAACGGTGGAAGTGCCGACCGAAGTGCTGGTTGCAGTATCGGTCGCAGCACCGGTTGGGGTTGCGGCTGAACTGCCGGAGCCACCGCCGCACGCTGACAAACCCAAGGCACTCAGGCTGCACAGAAACAGGCGGCGCGAAGCATCATCTGCTGCGCGACCCGGCTTGCCGAGTGCATCCGTGAATGCCGCTGATGTGTGGCAGGGGTGTGACTGCAGGGGGTGGTTGGACATATCACTTTTGCTCGATTGGGTATTGGTCATTGGTCTTTCACCTGCTTGCGTGGATAGAAGAATGGCCGTCCACTGAGGAGGCCTGGCAACAGCCAATGTTAAGCTGACTCAAGTCAAGCTTTTATAGGGTGGGGCCGGTGCCCTCTTCTGACCAGCCTAAGCAAAAAAAATGACCCGTTGACCAAGGCCTTTTCTTATCCTTTTCTCCAGTGTCAAATTCCATAAGTGACTATGATGAATTACTTCATTCGAAAAGCGCGTGGTTCACACGGGTGAAGCCCGCCGATTGCAAAAGGAGATTCGTCATGAATGTCTTCGCACGTTACCAAGGTCGTTTTGAGGCCGCCAAGGAAGAAGAAATGTCGATCCAGGACTACCTGGATCTCTGCAAACGCGACACCACCGCCTACGCCACCGTTGCCGAGCGCATGCTGCGGGCCATTGGCGAGCCCGAGTTGGTCGATACCCGCACCGACCCCAGGCTGTCGCGCATCTTTGCCAACAAAATGCTCAGGCGTTATCCGGCGTTTCGCGACCTTTACGGCATGGAGGAAGTGATTGAGCAGATCGTCTCCTATTTCCGCCATGCCGCGCAAGGGCTGGAGGAGAAAAAACAAATTCTGTACCTGCTGGGCCCGGTCGGCGGCGGCAAATCGTCGCTGGCAGAGAAGCTCAAAGCCCTGATTGAAGTTGTGCCCATCTACACCATCAAGGGCTCACCGGTGCATGAGTCGCCCCTGGGCCTGTTCAATCCGCTGGAAGACGCGCAAATACTGGAGGACGACTACGGCATTTCGCGGCGTTACCTCGGCACCATCATGAGCCCGTGGGCGGTGAAGCGTCTGCATGAGTTCGGCGGCGACATCACCCGCTTTCGCGTGGTCAAGCTGCACCCATCGGTGCTGTCACAAATCGCTGTTTCCAAGACCGAGCCCGGCGATGAGAACAACCAGGACATTTCTTCCCTGGTGGGCAAAATTGACATCCGCAAGCTTGAAACCTACTCCCAAAGCGACCCCGACGCGTATTCCTTCTCGGGCGGCCTGTGCCTGGCCAATCGCGGCGTGCTGGAATTTGTCGAGATGTTCAAGGCACCCATCAAGGTGCTGCACCCCTTGCTGACCGCTACGCAGGAGGGCAACTACAAGGGCACTGAAGGCTTCGGCGCCATTCCGTTTGACGGCTTGGTGTTGGCGCACTCCAATGAGGCCGAATGGCTGACTTTCAAGAACAACCGCAACAACGAGGCTTTTCTTGACCGCATCTACATCGTGAAGGTGCCCTACTCCCTGCGCGTGTCGGACGAGATTCACATCTACGAAAAACTGTTGGCCAATTCCTCGCTGGTCAAGGCCCCGTGCGCACCGGATACGCTCAAGATGTTAGCGCAGTTTGCCGTTTTGTCGCGGCTCAAGGAGCCGGAAAACTCCAGCATCTTCTCCAAGATGCGGGTCTATGACGGCGAAAACCTCAAGGACACCGATCCCAAGGCCAAGAGCTACCAGGAGTACCGCGATTTTGCCGGCGTGGATGAAGGCATGACCGGGCTATCGACCCGGTTTGCGTTCAAGATTCTCTCGCGCGTGTTCAATTTCGACCACCGCGAGGTCGCCGCCAACCCGGTGCATCTGATGTATGTGCTGGAGCAGCAGATTGAACAGGAGCAGTTCCCGGCTGAGGTCGCGGAACGCTATACCCGCTTCCTCAAGGAATTCCTCTCGCCGCGTTACGCCGAGTTCATTGGCAAGGAGATCCAGACCGCCTATCTGGAGAGCTACTCCGAGTACGGCCAGAATATCTTTGACCGCTATGTGACTTACGCCGACTTCTGGATTCAGGACCAGGAGTACCGCGACACCAACACCGGCGAGATTCTGGACCGTGGCGCCCTCAACAGCGAACTGGAGAAGATCGAGAAACCGGCCGGCATCTCCAACCCGAAGGATTTTCGCAACGAAGTGGTCAACTTTGTGCTGCGCGCCCGCGCCAAACACGAGGGTCAAAACCCGCCGTGGACGTCTTACGAAAAGCTGCGTGCGGTCATCGAGAAAAAGATGTTCTCCAATACGGAAGAACTGCTGCCAGTGATTTCGTTCAACGCCAAGGCCAGTGGCGACGAACAGAAGAAACACAAAGACTTCGTGAACCGGATGATCAGCAAGGGCTACACAGAGAAGCAGGTGCGCCTGCTGTGCGAATGGTATCTGCGCGTGCGCAAGTCCTCCTGAGTTTTGCGACCCGACGGATGCCGAGACTCAATTTGAATCGGAATACCCCATGCCATTGCATATCGTAGACCGCCGCCTCGATAGCAAGCACAAGAGCTCGGTCAATCGCGGGCGCTTTATTGAACGCTTCAAGGGCCAGATTCGCAAAGCGGTGGCTGACGCCATCAACAAGCGAGGCATTCGCGATATCGACAACGGTGAAAAAATCGGTATCTCCGGCAAAGACATCGAAGAGCCGCAGTTTGCCCATGGTCACGGCGGCATCTGGGAGACGGTGCGGCCTGGCAACGACCGCTTCAGCCGCGGCGAGCAGGTGGATCGACCCAAGGGCGGTGGCGCCGGCGGCGGTGGCGGTCAAGCCAGCAAGGACGGCGAGAGCCTTGATGAATTCATGTTCACGCTGACCAAAGACGAGTTTCTGGACATTTTCTTTGACGAGCTGGCCCTGCCGCATCTGGTCAAGCAGCATCTGGCCCAGATCGAACAATATCGGCGCATTCGGGCCGGTTACACCCAGAGCGGCGTGCCCACCAATATCAACCTCGCCCGCACCATGCGCGGCGCCGCCGGCCGGCGCATCGCCGTCGGCGGGCCCTACACGGCGCAGCTGCGCGCCTTGCTGGCGCAGCTCGACGAACTCAAAGACAAGCTCACCGACGACGACCCGGAGCTGGAACGTCTGCGCCAGGAGATTGCGCGCGTGCGCGCCAAGATGGACAAGGTGCCGTTCGTCGACTCCTTTGATCTGCGCTACAACAACCGCATTCGTGTGCCGCAGCCCAGCACGCAGGCCGTCATGTTCTGCCTGCTCGACGTCTCGGGTTCCATGGACGAAGAACGCAAGAACATCGCCAAACGATTTTTTATGTTGCTCTATCTGTTTCTGACCCGAAATTACGAGCGCATTGAAGTCGTGTTCATTCGCCACCACACGGTCGCGGCCGAGGTTGACGAGGATGAATTCTTCACCTCGCGCGAATCCGGCGGCACGGTGGTCTCCAGTGCCCTGGAGCTGATGTACAAAATCATCAACGAGCGATATCCCAGCAACCAATGGAATATTTACGGCGCTCAGGCATCTGACGGTGACAACTGGAATGATGACTCGGCGCATTGCCGCGAGCTGCTGGAGCAGTCCTTGCTGCCCTTGACGCAGTATTTCGCCTATATCGAAATCACCGATGGCCCACCCCAGAACCTGTGGGAGGAATACTCCAGACTGGAGGCGGGCCATACGGACCATTTTGCGATGCGGCGCATTACCGCAGTGGCCGATATTTACCCTGTGTTTCGCGATCTTTTCAAGCAAAAGATCTGAGGGCCATCATGGCGCAAAAATCAAGCCCCGCTTTGCCCACCGGATCTGAGTGGACCTTTGCCGCCCTGGAGCAATACGACGAGGCTATTGGCCTCGTGGCGGCCGATTACCAGCTTGATTGCTACCCCCACATTCTGGAGGTCATTAGCGCCGAGCAGATGATGGATGCCTACGCCTCCATCGGCATGCCGGTGTATTACCACCACTGGTCCTACGGCAAGCATTTTCTGTCCACCGAGAACCGCTACAAACGCGGCCAAATGGGTCTGGCCTACGAGATCGTCATCAATTCGGACCCCTGCATTGCCTACCTGATGGAAGAAAACACGCTGCCGATGCAGGGTTTGGTCATCGCCCATGCGGCCTATGGTCACAACTCCTTCTTTAAAGGCAACCACCTGTTCAAACAGTGGACCAGCGCCGATGCCATCGTGGACTACCTCGTGTTTGCCAAGAAATTCATTGCCCAGTGCGAAGAGCGACACGGCGTGGGCCCGGTCGAAAAGCTGCTTGACGCCTGCCACGCGCTGCAAAATCTGGGCGTCGACCGTTTCAAGCGCTCGCCGCGACTCTCCCTGAACAAGGAAACGCTGCGACAAAAAGAGCGCTCGGACTACCTCCAGAGCCAGGTCAATGACCTGTGGCGCACCGTGCCGCCACGCCCGGAAGCGGACCGAACCGAACAAGAGGCCCGGTTTCCGGCCGAGCCCGAAGAGAACCTGCTCTATTTCATTGAGAAAAACGCGCCCCTGCTGGAGTCTTGGCAGAGGGAGATCATTCGAATTGTGCGCAAGATCGGGCAGTACTTTTACCCCCAGCGCCAGACCCAGGTCATGAACGAAGGTTGGGCCACATTCTGGCATTACACCTTGCTCAATACGCTCTATGACCAGGGCGGCCTGTCCGACGGCTTCATGCTTGAATTCCTGCAATCGCACACCAACGTCATCTACCAGCCGCCCTATAACAGCCCGCATTACTCTGGCATCAATCCTTACGCACTTGGTTTCGCCATGTGGCGCGACATTCGCCGCATCTGCGAAAACCCAAGCGCTGAAGACCGTGAGTGGTTTCCTGACATTGCCGGCTCCAACTGGCGCGAGAGCCTGGAGTTCGCGATGCAGAACTTCAAAGACGAGAGCTTCATCGCCCAATATCTCTCGCCCCAGCTCATGCGTGACTTTCGCTTTTTTTCGGTGCTCGATGATGATGCGCGCTCCAAGTTGCAGATCCAGGCGATTCACGATGAAAGCGGCTATCGGGCCTTGCGCCACCAGTTGTCCGAGCAATACAACCTGGGCAGCCTGGAGCCCAATATCCAGATCTGGAACGTCGATTTACGCGGCGACCGCTCGCTGACCCTGCGCCACTTTTCCCAGCAGCGCCGGCCCTTGGACGAGGCGAGCAAGGCGGTGATGGAGCACGTTGCCTACCTGTGGGGCTTCACGGTGCGACTCGAGAGCCAAGACAGCGACGGTAAAGTCAGCTTGATTGCGGAGCGCATGCGGGAGAAGCGCGCCAGCCACCCCGGCATCGGCCCCTGAGGTTTGCCGCATTGCAGGGTCACCGGCGCGCAATCCCGTGGCCAGCACCGCAGAGTCTGTGTAGCTTGCCCCTCAGAAGACAGAAAGCCCGAACCTGTGACAGTTCGGGCTTTCACATTGGAGGGGACGAGAGACTACTTCCGCGCCGGTGGCAGATCCGTACAACTGCCGTGCGCCACCTCCGCCGCCATGCCGATGCTCTCGCCCAGCGTGGGGTGCGGATGAATGGTCTTACCGATGTCGATGGCATCAGCACCCATCTCAATCGCCAGCGCAATCTCGCCGATCATGTCGCCGGCGTGGGTGCCGACCATGCCGCCGCCAAGGATTTTTCCGTGACCGTGCGCTTCAGGAGAGTCATCAAACAGCAGCTTGCTCACACCTTCGTCGCGGCCGTTGGCAATGGCGCGGCCGGACGCCGTCCAGGGGAACAGACCCTTCTTGACCTTGATGCCCTGCGCCTTGGCCTGGTCTTCGGTCAGGCCGACCCAGGCCACTTCGGGGTCGGTGTAGGCCACGCTGGGGATGACGCGGGCGTTGAAGGCGGCGCTGGCCAGTTCCTTGTTGCCTTGGAGTTCACCTGCGATCACTTCGGCGGCCACATGCGCTTCGTGCACCGCCTTGTGCGCCAGCATGGGCTGGCCCACGATGTCGCCGATGGCGAAGATGTGCGGCACGTTGGTGCGCATCTGGATGTCGACATTGATGAAGCCACGGTCCGTGACGGCGACACCAGCCTTGTCGGCGGCGATCTTCTTGCCGTTGGGCGTGCGGCCCACGGCTTGGAGCACCAGGTCGTAGACCTGTGGTTCGGGCACTTTCACGCCCTCCTCCGCTGCTGCGAAAGTGACTTCAATGCCTTCAGGTAGCGCGCGGGCACTAACCGTTTTGGTCTTGAGCATGATGTTGTCGAAACGCTTGGCGTTCATTTTCTGCCAGATCTTGACCAGGTCGCGGTCGGCGCCCTGCATCAGGCCGTCGAGCATTTCGACCACATCCAGACGCGCACCCAGCGTGCTGTAGACCGTCCCCATTTCCAGGCCGATGATGCCGCCGCCCAGAATCAGCATGCGCTTGGGGACTTCCCTCAAGGCCAAGGCACCGGTGCTGTCGACCACGCGGGGATCGTCTGGCATGAACGGCAAGCGCACGGCTTGACTGCCGGCGGCGATGATGCACTTCTTGAACGCAATGGTTTGCGTCTTGCCGGTTTTCTCCTGGGATGTGCCGGTCGTTTCTTCGACCTGCACGTGGTTGGCGCCCACAAACGCGCCGTAGCCGCGAACGATGGTGACCTTGCGCATCTTGGCCATGGCGGCCAAGCCGCCGGTGAGTTTGCCGACAACCTTTTCCTTGTGGCCGCGCAAGGTGTCCACATTGATCTTGGGCGCGCCAAAATCCACACCCAACGCCGTCAGGTGTGACACTTCGTCAATGACGCTGGCCACGTGCAACAGCGCTTTGGACGGGATGCAACCGACGTTCAGACAGACACCGCCCAGTTGGGCGTAACGCTCGACCAGGATGACTTTGAGTCCCAAATCCGCCGCGCGGAAAGCAGCCGAATAGCCACCGGGGCCGCCGCCGAGCACCAGCAAATCGCAGTCCAGATCGACGCCGCCTGCATAGCTGGCGGCAGTGGCGACTGGGGTGGGCGCGCTTACAGCTGGAGACGCTACTGTTTGTGTAGCTGCCTGCTCAGACGCTACGGGGGCTACAGCCTGATTTGGCTTGATATCTGGAGCGACAGGAGCCTCTGCCGCCTCCAGCACCAGCAACACCGAGCCTTCAGAAACCTTGTCGCCCAGCGCAACCTTGAGCTCCTTGACGACGCCCGCGTGGCTGCAGGGAATTTCCATGGACGCCTTGTCGGATTCCACGGTGATCAGGCTTTGCTCGGCCCGGACGGTGTCACCGGGCTTGACCAGCAGCTCGATGACGGTGACTTCGGCGAAGTCGCCAATGTTGGGGACTTTGATGTCGATAAGTGCCATATTTTTTCCAATCAGTTGAGGACAGAGCTGGTTCGTTTCGCGTAACTGCGGTCTGACCCGCAAGGTTTCAGTATGTCGGGGTCAGAGCACGTTTGCTGCGCAAAGTGGTCTGACCCGCAAGGTTCTAGAGCAACACCCGGCGGAAATCACCCAGGATTTGGCCCAGATAGACATTGAAGCGGGCCGCAGCGGCACCGTCAATCACGCGGTGGTCCCAGGTAAGCGACAGCGGCAGCATCAGGCGTGGCTGGAACGCCTTGCCATCCCACACCGGCTGGATGGTGGAGCGGCACACGCCCAGAATCGACACTTCAGGCGCGTTGATGATGGGCGTGAAATAGCGCCCGCCAATGCCGCCCAGGCTGCTGATGGTGAAGCTCGCGCCGGTCATCTCGGCCGGGCTCAGCTTGCCATCACGCGCCTTTTTGGCCAGTTCGCCCATCTCGACCGAGATTTGCATGATGCCTTTTTGATCAGCATCCTTGATCACCGGCACCATCAGGCCGTTGGGCGTGTCCGCCGCGAAACCGATGTGGTAGTACTGCTTGTAGATCAGGGCGTCGCCGTCCAGCGAGCTGTTGAACTCGGGGTATTTCTTGAGCGCGGCCACGCAGGCCTTGATCAGGAAGGCCAGCATGGTGACCTTAACGCTTGCGTTAACTCCAGTTTTCGCGGACTTTTCATTCTCCAGGTTGGTTGAAACCCGGAAGGCTTCCAGGTCGGTGATGTCACAGTCGTCATGGTTGGTCACGGCCGGAATCAGGATCGCGTTGCGCAGCAGGTTGGCACCGCTGATTTTCTTGATGCGGCTGAGTTCCTTGCGCTCGACCGGGCCAAACTTGGCAAAGTCCACTTTCGGCCACGGGATCAGGCCCAGGCCGGCGCCGTCAGTGCCTGAAGCGGCTGCGGCTGCCTTGGGCTGCGCCTGAGCAGCCAGCGTTTGAATCGCGCCGCTCATCACCGAGCGGGTAAAGGCTTGCACGTCGTTGTCAGTGATGCGACCTTTGAGACCCGTACCTTTGACCTCATCCAGGGGCACGCCCAACTCGCGGGCAAACTTGCGCACCGACGGCGAGGCGTGGGGCAGACCCAGCGGGGCCAATGTGGGGATGTGCGCGGGCACGGCCAGCACGGCAGCAACTGGTGCAACAGCAGCAACCGCTGCCGAGGCCACCGGTGCAGCGGCTGCCGCTGAAGCCTGCGCAGCTGCGGCCGTAGCAACCGGCGCGGTGCCTTCCAGAATCGCCAGCAGGTCGCCAATATTGACTTTGTCGCCGAGTTTGACCTTGAGCTCCTTGATCACGCCCGCCGCGCTGGACGGAATTTCCATGGATGCCTTGTCAGACTCCACGGTAATCAGGCTTTGCTCAAACCGGACAGCGTCGCCCACCTTGACCATGACCTCAATCACTGTCACATCCTTGAAGTCACCAATGTCAGGCACGCGTACCTCGACAGGGCCCGCGCCAGTTGCTACTACATTAATAGCGGATTGCGCAGGAGGGACGGGGGCTACAGCCTGATTTGTCTTAGATTCCTGGGCTGGTGCCGGCACCGCGGCGGCCGGTGCTGCAGCTGCGGCACCCTCGGTATCAGCCACCTCCAGCAACAACAACAATGAGCCTTGCCTGACCTTGTCGCCCAAAGCGACCTTGAGCTCCTTGACCACGCCAGCCGACGACGACGGAATTTCCATCGACGCCTTGTCGGACTCGACGGTAATCAAGCTTTGTTCAGCCTTGACGGTGTCGCCCGGCTTGACCAGCAGTTCAATCACTGCAACTTCATCAAAATCGCCAATGTCCGGGACTTTTATTTCGATTAAGGACATACATGTCTCCTTATTTATTCAGTTAACGGGCAAGGCAAGCGTGCCGCCCTCTCATTATGAAACCTGCTGCGCCACTGCCGCCAACCCCGGCCTGCTGGCATGCGGCAGGGCGTGGTGTCACAAGGCAGCAGGTGATTCAGATCACGCGTACAGGGGATTGACCTTATCGGTCTTGATACCGTACCTGGCAATCGCTTCAACCACTTTAGCCACCGGCAGCGTGCCTTCTTCACTCAGCGCTTTCAGCGCCGCCACCACAATGAAATGGCGGTTGATCTCGAAGTGCTCACGCAACTTGGAGCGGAAGTCGCTGCGGCCAAACCCGTCGGTGCCCAGCACTTTGAAGGTGCGGCCCTTGGGGATGAAGGAGCGAATCTGCTCGGCATAAGCCTTCATGTAGTCGGTGGCGGCCACCACCGGGCCGGCGTGTTTTTCGAGCTGTTGGGCGACAAACGACACGCTGGGCGCCTGCGCCGGATGCAACAGGTTGTGGCGCTCACAGGCTTGGCCGTCACGCGCCAGCTCGTTGAAGCTGGGACAGCTCCAGACATTGGCACTGATACCCCAGTCCTTGGCCAGCAACTCCTGGGCGGCAATTGATTCACGCAGGATGGTGCCAGAGCCCAGCAACTGCACCGTGGGCTGCTTGGCAGCCGTTGCACCCGCCTTGCACAGGTACATGCCCTTGATGATCTGCTCTTCGGTGCCCGCACTCAAGCCCGGCATCGGGTAGTTCTCATTGAGCAGCGTGATGTAGTAGTAGACGTTGTCCTGCTTTTCGACCATGCGCTTCAAGCCGTGGTGCAGGATGACGCCCACCTCATGCGCAAAGGTCGGGTCGTAGCTGATGCAGTTGGGAATGGTGCTGGCCAGAATGTGGCTGTGGCCGTCTTCGTGCTGCAGGCCTTCGCCATTGAGCGTGGTGCGCCCGGAGGTGCCGCCCAGCAGGAAACCGCGCGCCTGCATGTCGCCGGCCGCCCAGGCCAGGTCGCCGATGCGCTGAAAGCCAAACATCGAGTAGTACACGTAGAACGGCACCATGATGCGGTTGGAGGTCGAGTAGCTGGTGGCCGCCGCAATCCAGCTCGCCATGCCGCCGGCTTCGTTGATACCCTCTTGCAGCATTTGGCCCTTGGCATCTTCCTTGTAATACATGACCTGGTCTTTATCGACCGGGGTGTATTTCTGGCCTTCCGGGTTGTAGATGCCGATCTGGCGGAACAAGCCTTCCATACCAAAGGTGCGGCCCTCGTCGACCAGAATCGGCACGACACGTGGACCCAGCGCCTGGTCGCGCAGCAATTGGCTCAAAAAGCGCACGTACGCTTGCGTGGTGGAGATTTCGCGGCCTTCGGCGGTCGGGTCGAGCACGGCTTTAAAGACTTCCAGCGCCGGCACGGTGAAATGCTCGTCGGCTTTGGTGCGCCGGTGCGGCAGGTAGCCACCAAGTGCCTTGCGACGCTCGTGCAGATACTTCATCTCGGGTGTGTCATCGGCCGGTTTGTAGAAGGGCAGCTTGGACAACTCGCTGTCCGGAATCGGAATGTTGAAGCGATCACGGAAGATCTTGATGTCTTCATCGGTCAGTTTTTTGGTCTGGTGCACGGCGTTTTTGCCCTCACCGCTCTTGCCCATGCCAAAACCCTTCACGGTCTTGATCAGCAACACGCTCGGCTGGTCCTTGTGATTGACCGCCGAATGGTAGGCGGCATACACTTTCTGCGGGTCATGGCCGCCGCGGCGCAGGTTCCAGATATCGTCGTCGCTCATCTTGGCCACCATCGCCAGCGTGCGCGGGTCGCGGCCAAAGAAATGCTCACGCACATAGGCGCCGTCTTTGGACTTGAAGGTCTGGTAGTCACCATCGAGCGTGTCCATCATGACCTTGCGCAAAGCATCGTCTTTGTCACGCGCCAGCAGCGGATCCCAGTTGCTGCCCCACAGCAGCTTGATCACGTTCCAGCCCGCGCCACGGAAGGTGCCTTCGAGCTCCTGAATGATCTTGCCGTTGCCACGCACCGGGCCGTCCAGGCGCTGCAGGTTGCAGTTGATAACAAAAATCAGGTTGTCGAGTTTTTCGCGCGCGGCCAGACCGATAGCGCCCAGGGACTCCACCTCGTCCATTTCGCCATCACCACAAAACACCCAGACCTTGCGGTTCTCGGTGTTGGCAATGCCACGGGCGTGCAGGTATTTCAGAAAGCGAGCCTGGTAGATCGCCATCAACGGCCCGAGGCCCATTGACACCGTGGGGAACTGCCAGAACTCGGGCATCAGCTTGGGGTGCGGGTAGCTGGACAGGCCCTTGCCACCGGTTTCCTGGCGGAAGTTCAGCAGTTGCTCTTCAGTCAAACGGCCTTCAAGGTAGGCACGGGCATAGACACCGGGTGCCACGTGACCCTGAATATAGAGACAGTCGCCACCATGGTTTTCACTCTCGGCATGCCAAAAATGGTTGAAACCGGCGCCAAACATATGGGCCAGCGAGGCAAAAGAGCCAATGTGCCCGCCCAGATCGCCACCGTCCACGGGGTGATGCCGGTTGGCTTTAACCACCATCGCCATGGCATTCCAGCGCATGTAGGCGCGCAGGCGTTCTTCAATTTCGATGTTGCCGGGGCAACGCTCTTCCTGATCCGGCTCCAGGGTGTTGACATAGCCGGTGTTGGCCGAAAACGGCATGTCGATGCTGCTTTGGCGCGCATGCTCAAGCAACTGCTCCAGCAAAAAATGGGCGCGCTCAGGGCCTTCGCGCTCGATGACGGCCGATAGCGCATCCATCCATTCACGGGTTTCCTGGCTGTCGACGTCAGGCGCTGCTGCGCCGGCCAAATTCTCGGGAACTGCTGACATTTTTGTCTCCTGGGTGATTTGTCGTTTTGATGTTATTGGGATTTTCTAGAAACGCCAATCGTTTAATTCTGCCAGAATTTTCAAAAAATTTCGAATTATGCGATGTGATTTCATACTATGAGATAAAATGCACTCAAGCCAAGCCTAACTCATCTACACGTCGGGTCATCGGCCTTGCGTCAACATGCTGGCATCTACACTCGCCACTATGCCTTCAAGTTCACTTATTCCACTCAGTGGTCCTGAGAAACTCACGCCGCCGGCAAGGTTAAAACGCTGGTGGAAGCGTTTGACGCCGCAACGACAAGACCGGTTTGCCGTGCTGGCACCACTGGTGGCTGTGGTTCTGTTTTTGGCCGCCATCGTGGCGGCATTCGGTTATCTGCGACTGGAGGAAATCGAACGCGAGCAAGAAGCGGTCAATCGGGATGTGGAGTACACGCAGCAGCGTCTGCGGCTGCGGCTGCTGGAGCGCCAGGAACAGCTCATGCGGATCGCGCGTGAGGTTTCCAACCGGGAGCTCGATGCGGACGAGTTCCAGAGCCGGGCCGAGGCGATCGTCAACCAATACCCCGAGTTGGAAAGCCTGAGCTGGATTGACAACCGTCGCAACGTCAAGGCCAGCTTCGGCTCCGTCAGCCTGGCGCCGCACCTGGTTAAAAAAATAGGCAGCACACTGGAGCCAGGCGAATCGGTCAGCAGCTACAACCTGGCGCGCGAACTGCAGCAACCCATTTACGCGATGCACGCGGCAGGTGCCAACAACCCTGCCGTGCTGCAATTGCACATTCCATTCAGTGACCGCGCCCGCTTTTTGGGTGTTCTGCTGGCCGAATACTCCATCGACGGTTTGTTCCGTTATGGCGTGCCCGCCGAGGTGTCCGCCCGTTACGCGGTCTCGTTCCATGATGCCAACGGGGGCTTGCTGGCGGGCACCAGCATCGCGCGGCGCAAACCCGGCGCCCGCCTGCCATGGGACAGCCCGGTCAATGTTTACGAAGTTCCGGTGTCCCCGGTGGGTAATGGCCTCATCATCCGGGCCCAGGCCTACCGAACCTCCCTGGGTGTCGTGGGCAGTGGGCTGTTCTGGCTGGTTAACGCCCTGAGCTTGATGACGGCCTGGATGTTGATTGCCAACTGGCGCCATACCCGCCGGCGGATGCAGGCGCAGCAGGCGCTGATATCGGAAACCAGCTTTCGCCGGGCCATGGAAAACTCCATGCTGACTGGCATGCGCGCGCTCGATTTGCAGGGCCGCATCACCTATGTCAATCCAGCTTTTTGCCGCATGACCGGGTGGAGTGAACCCGACCTGGTGGGGCGAACCGCGCCTTTTGCCTATTGGCCCGATGCCGATATTGATGCCTTGTCTTCACGCCTGCAAGAAGAGCTGGCCGGCAAGATTCAGTCCAGTGGCATCCAGTTCCGGGTCAAGCGCCGCGACGGATCGCTGTTCGAAGCACGCCTCTATGTCTCACCGCTGATTGATGCCCATGGCCTGCAAACCGGCTGGATGACCTCCATGACCGATATCAGTGAACCGAACCGGATCCGGGATCAACTGTCGGCCTCGCATGAACGCTTTACCACGGTGCTCGAAGCGCTGGACGCCTCGATCTCGGTGGCGCCGCTGGGCAGCGACGAGCTGCTGTTCGCCAACAAACTGTACCGGCTGTGGTTTGGAACCGAAGCGGGCGGACATCTGCAACTGGTCGCCGAGGCCGGTGTGCCGGCGACGCCCACCAGTGATGACTCGCTTGACCACGTAGACGCTTTTGCCGGTCTGCCCACCAACTCGCTGCCCGACAGCGATCCTGAAAGTGCCGAGCTGTATGTCGACGCCCTGGGCAAGTGGCTGGAGGTGCGCACCCGTTATTTGAGCTGGGTCGATGGTCGCCTGGCGCAAATGGTGATTGCCACTGACATCACCGCGCGCCGGGTTGCCGAGGAACAATCCGCGGCCCAAATCGAGCGCGCCCAGACCGCCAGCCGCTTGATCACCATGGGTGAGATGGCCTCCAGCGTGGCGCACGAACTCAATCAGCCGCTGACCGCCATCAACAACTACTGCAACGGCATGGTGTCGCGCATCAAGTCGCAGCAAATCAGTGAAGACGAGTTGCTGGGCGCACTGGAAAAAACCGCAAAGCAGGCGCAGCGGGCCGGTCAGATCATTCATCGCATTCGCTCTTTCGTCAAACGCAGCGAGCCCAACCGCTCGCCATCGAACATCGAAAGCATGGTGGACGAAGCGGTGGAATTGGTGGAAATCGAGATGCGCCGGCGCAACGTGCGCCTCACCCACTATGTGGCCCCGCGCCTGCCGGTCCTGCTGGTGGACCCGATTCTGATCGAGCAGGTACTGGTCAACTTGCTTAAAAATGCCGCCGAATCGGTGGATGCCGCCCAGCGGCCCACGGCACAACGCAGTGTGATGTTGCGCGTCGCGCCAACGCAGGTCAATGACAAACCGGTGATTGAATTCGCCGTGCTGGACTCCGGCCAGGGGCTCGCGCCCGAGGTGATGGCGCGGCTGTATGAGGCTTTTCATTCCACCAAAGCCGAAGGCATGGGCATCGGCCTGAGTCTGTGCCGCTCGATTGTGGAATCGCACCTGGGCCGGATGAAAGCCGAGAACCTCTACAATGGCCCCGATCTGACCGGCTGCTGTTTCTCGTTCTGGATTCCCATGATAGAAGTGCTGCCATCGAAGGCACGTCTGCCAGCCGGTCAAGCCAACGACAACCAAGGACACCCAAGTAAAACATGAGTTTGATACCAAAAAAGGGCACGGTTTACGTGGTGGACGACGACGAAGCGGTACGTGACTCGCTTCAATGGCTACTCGAAGGCAAAGACTACCGGGTCCGCTGTTTTGAATCCGGCGAGTCATTTTTAAGCCGTTACGACGCCCGCGAGGTGGCCTGTTTGATCGTGGACATCCGCATGGGTGGCATGACCGGACTGGAGCTGCAAAGTCGTTTGCTGGAGAGCCACTCGCCACTTCCCATTGTCTTCATCACCGGCCACGGCGACGTGCCGATGGCGGTAGACACCATGAAAAAAGGTGCGATGGACTTTATCCAGAAGCCGTTCAAGGAAGATCAACTGGTCACACTGGTCGAGCGCATGCTGGAGCAGGCCAAAGACGCTTTTGCCGACCACCAGAGCGCAGCCAGCCGGGACGCCCTGATGGCGCGTCTGACGCTGCGCGAAGCACAGGTGCTGGAACGCATCGTGGCTGGGCGCCTGAACAAACAGATTGCCGACGACCTGGGCATCAGCATCAAAACGGTGGAGGCGCACCGCGCCAACATCATGGAAAAGCTCAACGCCAATACAGTTGCCGACTTGCTGAAAATTGCTTTGGGACAGACCCCCGCAAAAGCTTAGTGCTATTTATTTTATAGCTGCCCGCCCAGTTCCGATAAGGGCTAGCGGGCTTTTTTACTTATAGGAATGAAATCATGACAACGCAGAAATTCGGTCAGATCATTGATGGTGTCGCCCTCTCTGCCAAGCTGCGTGCCGACGTGGCCACCCGCGTGCAGGCGCTCAAGGCACGCGGCGTGACCCCTGGCCTGGCGGTGATTCTGGTCGGTGAAGACCCGGCCAGCGCCGTGTACGTGCGCAACAAGGTCAAGGCCTGCCAGGACACCGGCGTGCGCTCGGTGTTTGAAAAGTACGAGGCTACTCTGTCCGAGGCCGATCTGTTGGCCCGCATTGCCGCGCTCAATGCCGACCCCAGCATCCACGGCATTCTGGTGCAGATGCCGATCCCCAAACACATCAACCCGCACAAGGTGATTGAAGCGATTTCTGTCACCAAAGACGTGGACGGTTATGCCACCTTGAGCGCCGGTGAATTGATGACCGGGGCGCCTGGCTTTCGGCCCTGCACGCCCTACGGCTGCATGAAGCTGATTGAAACCACCGGCATTGATTTGCGCGGCAAACACGCCGTGGTCATCGGGCGCAGCAACACGGTGGGCAAACCGATGGCGCTGCTGCTGCTGCAAGCCAATGCCACCGTGACCGTGTGCCACAGCGCCACGCTGGACATCGGCTACCACACCCGTCAGGCGGATGTGATCGTCGCCGCTGTGGGCAAGCGCAACGTACTGACCGCCGACATGGTGAAACCTGGCGCGGTCGTGATTGATGTCGGCATGAACCGCAACGATGAAGGCAAGCTGTGTGGCGATGTGGACTTTGCCGGTGTGAAAGAAGTTGCCGGCTTCATTACCCCGGTGCCCGGTGGGGTTGGCCCCATGACCATTACGATGTTGCTGGTCAACACCCTTGAAGCCGCCGAACGCACCACTGCATGAACAATCCCCTGCTCTCTTTTGACGATTTGCCGCTGTTTGACCAGATCAAGCCGGAACACGTGGCGCCCGCCGTCGACCAGTTGCTGGCCGCTGCCGGCGCCGCACTGACGAGCGTCACCGCTCCGGATTTTCCGGCGCGCTGGAGCGACATTGCCCGTGTGCTGGATGTCGCCACTGAAAAGCTGGGGCGTGCCTGGGGCGCCGTGAGCCACTTGAACAGCGTGGCCGACACGCCCGAGCTGCGCGCCGCCTACAACGAGGCACTGCCCAAAATCACCGAGTTTTTTACCCGCCTGGGAGCCGATGAGCGCTTGTATGCCAAGTACAAAGCGATTGACCCGACTTCACTGGATGCAGAGCAGCGCCAGGCCCACAAAAACGCGCTGCGCAATTTTGTGCTGGGCGGCGCGGAACTGGCGGGTGCCGACCGCGAGCGCTTTGCCGCCATCCAGGAGCGCCAGGCCGAACTGGGCCAAAAGTTCAGCGAGAACGCGCTGGACGCGACCGACGCCTTTGCCTACTACGCCCAGGCGTCTGAACTCGACGGTGTGCCCGATGACGTGCAGCAGGCCGCCTTGACCGCGGCACAAGCAGAAGGCAAAGAAGGCTACAAGCTGACGCTCAAAATGCCGTGCTATTTGCCGGTGATGCAGTTTGCCCGTAAGAGCGCCCTGCGCGAGAAGCTGTACCGTGCCTATGTCACACGCGCCTCGGATCAGGCCGACCCCCAAACGCGCCAATTCGACAACTCGGCCCTGATCAGCGAAATGCTGGCCTTGCGGCTGGAGGAAGCCAAGTTGCTGGGCTACCGCAATTTTGGCGAACTCTCGGTTGTGCCCAAAATGGCCGAATCGCCTGAGCATGTGGTTACCTTTTTGCGCGACCTGGCAAGCAAAGCGCGGCCATTCGCCGAGCAAGACCTGGCCGACCTGCGCGAGTTCGCCACCCAACAGCTGAGCCTGCCCGACCCGCAGGCCTGGGACTGGCCCTATGTGAGCGAAAAGCTCAAGGAAGCGCGCTACGCCTTCAGCGAGCAGGAAGTCAAGCAGTACTTTCCGGCGCCCAAAGTGTTGGCGGGGCTGTTCAAAATTGTGGAGACGCTGTTTGACGTCAACATCCGGGAAGACCATGCGCCGGTATGGAATGCCGGTGTCAAGTTCTACCGGATCGAGCGCGCAGGCAATCTTGTCGGCCAGTTCTACCTGGACCCTTCAGCGCGTACCGGAAAGCGCGGCGGCGCCTGGATGGACGACGTGCGCTCTCGCTGGTTGCGCCCCGACACGCATCAATTGCAGACGCCGGTGGCGCATCTGGTGTGCAACTTTGCCGAAGGCGTGGGCGACAAACCGGCGCTGCTGACACACGACGATGTCACCACCCTGTTTCATGAATTTGGCCACGGCTTGCATCACCTGCTGTCGCAGGTCAACGAGCGCGACGTGTCCGGCATCAGCGGCGTGGAGTGGGACGCGGTGGAGTTACCCAGCCAGTTCATGGAAAACTTCTGCTGGGAGTGGGACGTGCTGCGCCACATGAGCGCGCATGTCGATACCGGCGCGCCGCTGCCGCGCGCGCTGTTTGACAAGATGCTGGCGGCGAAGAACTTCCAGAGTGGCATGCAGACGCTGAGGCAAATCGAGTTTTCGCTCTTTGACATGTTGCTGCACACGGCGCACGATCCCGCGCTTGACTTGATGCCTCTGTTGAACCAGGTACGGGCCGAAGTGGCGGTGCTGCAACCACCGGATTGGAGCCGCACGGCCCACACCTTCAGCCATATTTTTGCCGGTGGCTACGCCGCCGGTTACTACAGCTACAAATGGGCCGAGGTTTTGAGTGCCGATGCCTACGCCGCTTTTGAAGAAACAGTGGGCCAGGACGGTTTACCCAACGTGGAGACAGGCCGAAAATACCGCCAAGCCATTCTGGAAGCCGGTGGCAGCCGCCCGGCCATTGAGTCGTTCATGGCGTTTCGCGGGCGCGCGCCCAATCTGGATGCCTTGCTGCGGCATCAAGGCATGTCCGGAAAAAAGTAAAGCGAGTGCCCAACATGAAAAATAGCATCCATCAAATCAACCCAAAAACATGGGGCGCCACTGCCGCCATTGGTGCGGCGCTGTTGCTGGCGGCGGGCCTGGCGCAGGCCCAGACGATTTATCGCGTCGTGGGGCCGGACGGCAAAGTGACGTTTTCTGACAAACCCCCGGTCGCTGCGGCCAACGTGACCGCTACCGAGGCGGGCGGCAAGGCTGTGGGCACCAGCGCGCCCGCGCTGCCGTTTGAGTTGCGGCAAGTGGTCAGCCAATACCCGGTCACGCTTTACACCTCCAGCAATTGCGCCCCCTGTGGATCGGGTCGCGCGCTGCTCAGCAGTCGCGGCATTCCATTCACCGAGAAAACCGTCAATACGGCCGAAGATAGCGATGCGCTGCAACGCATCAGTGGTGAGAACTCGCTGCCCTTTCTGACCATTGGCGGCCAGCAAATCAAGGGGTTCTCTGATTCGGAGTGGACTCAATTTTTGAATGCCGCAGGTTATCCCAAGGCATCCGTGCTGCCCAGCGCCTACCGCAATCCGGCCACAACACCCTTGGTTGTGGTCCAAAAACAGGTTCCCGCGGCCAAAGCTGAGGAGAATCAGAATCAGCCCCAATCGTCAGCGCCAAGCCAGGCGCCGGTGGACAACCCCTCCAATCCGGCAGGTATCAAGTTTTAGGTCTTGATCAGTTGAGGACAGGGCTAACGATCTGTCCCGCAAAAGTATCAGAAGGTCAAGGTCTTGACCCCTTGGGCCGTGCCCAAGAGGCACACCTGGGCCTTTTGAAAGGCAAAAACACCCACCGTCACCACCCCCGGCCACTGACTGACCAGCGTCTCGAAGGCCAGCGGGTCGCTTATCTGTAATCCGGTCACGTCCAGGAGAATCTGACCGTTGTCCGTCACCAGCGGCTGATCGCCTTTGAGACGCACCTGCGCCCGGCCCCCCAGCGCAGCAAACTGCTGAGTGATCCGCTGCGCCGCCATGGGAATGATCTCGACCGGCAAGGGATACCGGCCCAGGGTCTGAACCAGCTTGGACTCATCGGCAATGCAGACGAATTGGTTGGCGAGCGCCGCCACAATCTTCTCGCGCGTAAGCGCTGCCCCACCGCCTTTGATCATGTTGCCGTGGCCGTCGATCTCATCGGCGCCATCGATATAAACCGATAACTCGCTCACCTCATTGGCATCAAAGACAGGAATGCCCAAGGCCTTCAAGCGCAGGGTACTGGCTTCAGAACTGGAGACGGCACCCTTGATCAGATGCTTCATGCTGGCCAGGGCATCAATGAACTTGTTGACGGTTGAACCGGTGCCCACGCCAACGATTTCGCCCGGCGCCACGTACTGCAGCGCGGCCTGGCCGACCAGGGTTTTGAGTTCGTCTTGCGAAAGCGCGCCGGCAGATTGGGAAACAGGGTTTGTCATCAGTGAAAATCAGGTCAGTTAAAAAATACGATGCAGGAATTATCCAATGGCTCTCCTCCCTTACGCCCTCGCCCGCCCTTTTTTATTTAGCCTGGACCCGGAGACGGCCCATGAGTTGACCGTGCGTGCGCTGGCGCTGACCCAAGGGACTCCGTTGCAACTGGCCTATGGCAGCAGCCGGGTGAATGACCCGATCACGCTGGCCGGCCTGACTTTCCCGAACCGGGTTGGGCTGGCCGCCGGGTTGGACAAAAATGCCCGCTGCATCGACGGTCTGGGCGCCATGGGTTTTGGTTTTGTCGAGGTCGGCACCGTCACGCCCCTGGCCCAGCCGGGCAACCCCAAACCGCGCCTGTTTCGCCTGCCCCAGGCGCAGGCGCTGATCAACCGGTTCGGGTTTAACAACGAGGGCTTGGCCAGCTTTATGGCGAATGTCAAGAATTCAGACTTCTATCGCCAGCGCCAGAACCCCACTTTGCCGAGGAAGCAGCGGCCCTTGTTGCTGGGCCTGAACATCGGCAAGAACGCAGCCACACCGATTGAGCGTGCCACCGAGGACTATCTGACCTGTCTGGACGGGGTCTACCCGTATGCGGACTACGTCGCCGTCAACATTTCAAGCCCCAACACCAGGAACCTGCGTTCACTGCAAAGCGATGAAGCGCTCGACAGCCTGCTGGGCGCTATCGCGCAGCGGCGCCAAGCCTTGGCCGCGCAACATGGCAAGCAGACCCCCATTTTTGTCAAGATTGCACCCGACCTGGATGCCTCGCAAGTGGACGTGATTGCGGCCACCTTGAGGCGCCATGGCATGGACGGCGTGATCGCGACCAACACCACGCTCAGCCGGGACGCCGTGCAGGGTCTGGCGCACGCCGATGAAACGGGCGGCCTGTCGGGTGCGCCGGTGCTGGCCATGAGCAACCGCGTGATCGGACAGCTGCGCGCCGCTTTGGGGCCGGGCTTTCCCATCATTGGTGTCGGCGGCGTGATGAGCGCCGATGACGCGGTGAGCAAAATCAGGGCTGGCGCCGATCTGGTGCAAATCTATACCGGCCTGATTTACCACGGCCCCAAGCTGGTGAAACAAGCCGCGGCACTGATCAAGACCAGCTGCTGAAGGCTTGCGGCAAGCGTCCGATCGATTGGCGACGCCCGAAGAAATTGACGCTGGCGTCGATGCGTCATAATTGACGTTTACGTTAACGTCAATTGCAAGGAGATTCACATGGACATCGCAGGTAAGGTTTTCATCGTCACCGGTGGCGCGTCAGGTTTGGGCGAGGGCACCGCCCGCATGCTGGCGGCCAAGGGCGGCAAAGTGGTCATCGCCGATATGCAGGTTGAAAAAGGCGAAGCCATTGCCAAGGACATTGGCGGTGCTTTCGTCAAATGCGATGTCAGCCAGGAAGCCGATGGCCAGGCCGTGGTCGCCAAGGCTGTTTCCATGGGCAAGCTCATGGGCCTGGTCAACTGCGCGGGCATTGCCCCGGCCGAGAAGACCGTGAACAAGAATGGTGCGCACAACCTGGCTGTTTTCACCAAGTGCATTACCGTCAATTTGATCGGCAGTTTCAACATGATTCGCCTGGCGGCTGACGCCATGTGCAAGAACGAACCCGAAGCCACCGGCGAGCGCGGCGTGCTGATTTCCACCGCATCGGTGGCCGCCTATGACGGCCAGATCGGCCAGGCCGCCTACAGTGCGTCCAAGGGTGGCATTGTCGGCATGACGTTGCCGATCGCACGCGACCTGGCGCGCAACGGCATTCGCAACATGACCATCGCACCCGGTATTTTTGGCACCCCCATGATGTTCGGCATGCCTCAGGAAGTGCAGGACTCGCTGGCCGCCAGCGTGCCCTTTCCCTCGCGGCTGGGCACACCGCTGGACTACGCCAAGCTGGCGCAGCACATTTTCGAGAATGACATGCTCAATGGTGAAGTCATCCGGCTCGACGGCGCCATTCGCCTGGCACCGCGCTAAATTTCATGCGCCCACCACGGGCGCCCCTGTCAGGCAGCCGGACCCCGGCCCCTGAATGCCGGGTGATCGACCGCTAAAACCAGCCGGTCGATCCCCGTGTTTCTACAATCGCTGCATGTCCATTCCCCAGACCTTTATTCAGGAGTTGCTCGCACGCGCTGACGTGGTGGAGATCGTGGGCCGTTATGTGCAGCTTAAAAAGGGCGGCGCCAACTTCATGGGCCTGTGCCCGTTTCACGGGGAAAAGTCACCCTCCTTCTCGGTCAGCCCGAGCAAGCAGTTTTATCACTGCTTTGGCTGCGGCAAAAACGGCGATGCCATCAGTTTCTTGATGGAGCACGCGGGCATGACCTTTGTGGAGGCGGTGCAGGACCTGGCCCAGCAATACGGTCTGCAAGTGCCTGAGGACGACGCCAGCCCGCAGGACCGGGCGCGCGCGCTTGAGCAGCGGCAAAAGCAGACCACCTTGACCGACGTGCTCGAAAGAGCAAGCGATGCCTATAGAAAACATCTGAAGGAGTCCACCAAAGCGAAGGATTACTTCAAGGGTCGCGGCCTGTCGGGTGAAATTGCCAAACAGTTCGGCTTGGGCTACGCGCCCGAGGGTTGGCGCAGTCTGGCCAGCGTCTTCCCGAACTATGACGATCCGCTGCTGGTCGAAAGCGGTCTGGTGATCCTGAATGTTGACGAGAATTCGAGTGAAGAAAAGCGCTACGACCGTTTTCGCGACCGGGTCATGTTCCCGATCCGCAACGTCAAGGGCGAATGTATTGGTTTTGGTGGCCGGGTGCTGGGCGACGACAAGCCCAAATACCTCAACTCACCGGAAACCCCTGTTTTCAGCAAGGGACGTGAACTGTACGGCCTGTTTGAAGCCCGCAACGCGCTCCACGAGCAGGGCTACGCGCTGGTGACCGAAGGTTACATGGATGTGGTGGCGCTGGCCCAACTCGGTTTCTCCAACGCCGTGGCCACGCTGGGCACCGCCTGCACGGCAGAGCATCTGCACAAGCTGTTTCGCTTTACCGATGCCGTGGTGTTCAGTTTTGATGGCGATAGCGCCGGCCGGCGCGCTGCACGCAAGGCGCTCGATGGCGCCCTGCCCTTTGCCACCGATGTGCGCAGCGTCAAGTTCCTGTTTTTGCCCCCCGAACACGATCCCGACAGCTTCATCCGGGAATTTGGCAAGGAAGCCTTCGCGCGCTATGTGAGCGAAGCCGTCCCCTTGAGCCGCTTTTTGATTGACGCGGCGCGCGAGGGCTGCGACCTGAACACGGCTGAAGGCCGCGCCCACTTCGCCAGCAATGCCAAACCGCTGTGGCTGCTGCTGCCCGATGGTGCCCTGAAACTGCAGTTGCTGAGCGAAATTGCCGACCTGGTGCAGTTGTCGAGTCGTGAATTGACCGAGGTGTGGAACCCCGCAACCGCAGGCAAGGGCCATGCAAAATCAAAAGCCTATGAAAAACATAGCGCATCACCCAATGAATACGGGGGCTACAGCCAGAATTCATCTAAAAAACCGCCACCACGTCCGCGTCCAGGTGGCCGCGTTCGGCCCACCAGCCGGGCTGACTACGCCGCCCGTCTTTTGCTCGGTGACATGGCCGCGCTTGAAGTCCTGTCGGCCGAAGACCACACCCTGCTGTGTGACTTGCCGGAACCGCACGGACCGCTTTTTGTGTGGCTGGAAAACCAGCTGCATGAACACGGCCCGCAAGCCTGGGTGGCGCTGCGTGAAGGCCTGCGCGGGCGCCAGGAGGAAGAACTCGCCGTTCGGCTCATGACCGGCTACGAGCTGGCCGGCCCGCTGGAGAGCGATGAATCCAGCAAGGAACTGCGTGACCTGCTTAACCGCATGCTGGTTGAAAAGCTCAAAGTGCAGGAAACCGAGGCCATCCAGGCGGCCAAAGCGGACCCGGGCGCACTGCAACGCTACCGCGAGCTGCAGGCGCGTCGCTTCAAACTCGAATCGGTGCCGACTCGCTCTGAATAAGCGGGCCTGGCGCACAGCGGGCGCGCTGCAGCTCAGTCGTCCTGCCCGGCATCCAGCCCCGGAAAAAGAACGTCGGTAAAACCAAAGCGGCTGAAGTCGCGCACCCGCATCGGGTACAGCTTGCCGATCAAATGGTCACACTCGTGCTGCACCACGCGGGCATGGAAACCCTCCACTGTGCGGTCGATCGGGTCGCCATACTGGTCGAACCCGGTATAGCGAATACGGGCAAACCGCGGCACCATGGCACGCAGGCCCGGCACGGAGAGGCAGCCTTCCCAGTCTTCAACCTGCAGCGGCGTCGCGTCACTTTCTGACTGCGGCAACGGTGTAATCACAGGGTTGAGCAAGACGGTTTGAGGCACCACCGGCGCCTGCGGATAACGCGGATTGCGGGCGTTGGAGCCAAAAATCACCAGTTGCAGGTCGACCCCGATTTGCGGCGCCGCCAGCCCGGCACCATCGGCCGCCAGCATGGTGTCGAGCATGTCCGAGATCAGCAGATGCAATTCGTCCGTATCGAACAGGGTCACGGGCGGTGCGATGCGCAGCAAGCGTGGATCGCCCATTTTCAGAATTTCACGAATGGCCATTTAGCAACTCCTTCAAACCGGCTTCATCCAACACGGCAACGCCCAGTTCCTGCGCCTTGGTGAGCTTGCTGCCCGCCTCAGCGCCCGCCACGACAAAAGTGGTTTTCTTGCTGACCGAACCCGCCACCTTGCCGCCGGCGGCCTCGATCAGGTCTTTGGCCTCATCGCGGCTCATGCTGGGCAGGGTGCCGGTGATGACGAAGGTTTTACCTGTGAGTGGCGTCGGGGTGACCGGCGCCGGTGGACCCTCTTGCCAGGTCACGCCACAGGCGCGCAGTTGCTCCACCACCTCGCGGTTGTGCGGCTGGTCGAAAAATGTGCGCAGGCTTTGCGCCACGATGGGGCCAATGTCGTTGACCTGCAGCAGTTGCTCCAGAGAAGCGTCCATCACGGCGTCCAGGCTGCCAAAGTGCCGCGCCAGTTCCTTGGCGGTGGCCTCGCCCACATGGCGAATGCCCAATCCGAACAGAAAGCGCGGCAGCGTGGTCTGCTTCGATTTCTCCAACGCTTGCAGGATGTTCTGCGCCGATTTGTCGGCCATCCGGTCCAGACTGGCCAGCGCGGTCAGGCCCAGCCGGTACAGGTCCGGCAGGATGCGAATAACGTGGCCCTCAACCAGCTGATCAACCAGCTTTTCGCCCAGCCCTTCCACCTCGACCGCCCGGCGCTGGGCAAAGTGCAGGATCGCCTGCTTGCGTTGGGCGCTGCAAAACAGCCCGCCGGTACAGCGGTAGTCAACTTCACCTTCTTCGCGCACGGCGGCGCTGCCGCACACCGGACACCGGCGCGGCATGGAGAACTCTGTTGCGCCGGGCTGACGCTTGTCCAACAACACCGAAACCACTTCGGGAATCACGTCGCCGGCACGACGCACGATGACCGTGTCGCCCACGCGCACATCCTTGCGCCGCGCCTCGTCTTCGTTGTGCAGGGTGGCGTTGGTGACCGTGACACCGCCCACAAACACCGGCGCCAGCTTGGCCACCGGCGTGAGCTTGCCGGTGCGCCCCACCTGCACGTCGATGTCGAGCACGGTGGTGAACTGCTCCTGGGCCGGGAACTTGTGCGCCACCGCCCAGCGCGGCTCGCGCGTCACAAAGCCCATGCGGCGCTGCAGCGCCAGGTTGTTGACCTTGTAGACCACGCCGTCAATGTCAAACGGCAGCGCGTCACGCTGGCGTGCTATCGATTCGTAATATGCTACTAATTCAGTAGCACCTTGTGCAATACCGACGAGGGCTGACACCGGAAAACCCCATATTTTCAGAGCCTGCAACAGCTCATAATGTGTTCCAAACGCGGGGCCACCCGCCTGCTCTGGTGTGACCTCACCCAAGCCATAGGCAAAGAAGCTCAAGGGGCGCTGGGCGGCAATAGCCGGGTCCAGCTGGCGCACCGCACCGGCGGCGGCGTTGCGCGGGTTGACGAAGGTTTTTTGGCCCCGCTCCCGCTGATTCTGGTTCAGCGTTTCAAAGTCGTCGCGGCGCATGTAGACCTCGCCCCGCACCTCCAGGATCGGCGGCACGTCAGCCGGTAGCCGCAGGGGAATTTGGCCGATGGTGCGGACATTTTGGGTGACGTCCTCCCCCACTTCGCCGTCGCCGCGCGTGGCCGCCTGCACCAAGACCCCAGATTCATAACGCAAGTTCATGGCCAGACCGTCAAACTTGGGTTCGGCCACGTACGCCACGGCGGGGGCAGCCTCGTCCAACCCCAGTTCCCGCCGCACGCGAGTGTCAAAATTGCGCGCACCACTGGCCTCGGTGTCGGTTTCAGTGCGAATGCTCAGCATGGGCACGGCGTGGCGCACGCTGGCAAACTGTTCCAAAGCTCGCCCACCGACACGCTGGGTGGGCGAGTCTGGCGTGATCAGCTCCGGATGTTGTGCCTCGATCGCCTGCAACTCCTGAAACATGCGGTCGTACTCTGCATCCGGAATGGTCGGCGCGTCCTCCACGTAATAGTGATGAGCGTGTTCATGCAGTGTGCGCCTGAGCTGCGCCACATGGGCAGGATCAGGCAGCAGCGCCTCGGGTGGGAACAAATCGTTCGTTGCCATCAGGTGAGCGGCCAGGAAACCAGCATTCAGGAAAAAAGGCGTCGCGCCAGCGCCGACCCGGCGGACAGATCACGCTGATCCAGCGTGTCGTACAACTGTTCAAGTTCGGCGCCAATCATGTCCATCGCCTCAGGCGCAAGAGGCTGGCCGTTGTCATCGGTCACCACGCCGTCCATGCTGTCTGCCAGCGCCAGGGCGGCCTCGCGCATGCGCTCAAAGGCGCGCTCGCTGCGGTCAACCTGCGCCACGTCCAGGCTGATCGCCACATCGCGAATTGCTGATTGGGCCGGGTCGTCCGCGAGCGCCGCCTGGGTGTCAAAACTCAGGCCCAGCACCGGCGGCATACCGGCAACGCTGGCGGGCACGACCATACGCCCAGGAATGACGCCCGCCACAAAACCCAGGCGCGCCGCATTTTGCTGCACATAGCCCGGGCTCCAGGCCGCATGGCGAGCGCGCAACACAAAGCCCAACTGGGCGTCGTGGTCGCTGGCAAACTGGTCCAGTTCGCGCGCCCGGGCCACCTCTTCGCGCATCTCGGGAAAATCAGGCGAGCCATTGATGGCGTCGCAGAAAGCCTGGGTTTTCATCACAAACTCGGAGTATTCAATCTCGTTGAGTGCGCCCGACCGGTTGGCCAGTTGCACACCGGCCTGAAACAGAGAATAGCGCTGGCCGGCCAGCGGCATCTCCCAACGCTGTCCAGTTTCATTAAACCCTTCGATGGAAAACGGCTTGCTGCCAGCCCGTCGCGTTGGCGGCATGGCGGCCAACGCGGCATCGCCCGAGATCAGGCACTCCAGCGCAATCGGCGCGATGACATCGATCAAGGCGTCCATGGATGCGCGTTTTTCCACTAACGGCAATGGAAAACTCGCCACATCAAACGCGGCTGCATCCAGCCCGGGTTCAATGCCCGCGCCGACCTGAGATTCAATGGCGGGTCCATCGCCGGGGTCGCTGGGTGCAGCCTGGCGCGGCTGGTTCTTGCGCGCCGACCAAGCCGCGTGTGCGGCCATGGCCGCCAGCACCAAGCCGCCCAGAACGGCCAAACCAATTTGTAAATTACTCATGACCATCAGGCAAGCTCCGCCATCGAGATGGCTGCATCCATATCCACCGCCACGATGCGCGACACACCTTGTTCCTGCATCGTGACACCAATCAGTTGCTTGGCCATTTCCATGGCGATCTTGTTGTGGCTGATGAACAGGAACTGGGTTTCTTTACTCATGCTGGACACCAGCTTGGCATAACGCTCGGTGTTGGCATCGTCCAGCGGCGCATCGACCTCGTCGAGCAGGCAGAACGGCGCCGGATTCAGCTGGAAAATCGCAAACACCAGCGCAATGGCCGTCAGCGCTTTTTCACCGCCAGAGAGCAAATGAATGGTCTGATTTTTCTTGCCCGGCGGCTGGGCGATGACCTGCACACCCGAGTCCAGAATTTCTTCGCCGGTGATCACCAGCCGGGCATTGCCACCGCCGAACAGCTCGGGGAACATCCTGCCAAAGTGCTCGTTGACGGCGTTGAACGTGCCCGACAACAACTCGCGGGTTTCAGCGTCAATCTTCTTGATGGCGTCCTCCAGCGTGGTCATGGCCTCAACGAGGTCGGCATTTTGCGCATCCAGAAAATCCTTGCGCTCACTGGCCGCCGCCAACTCGTCGAGAGCGGCCAGGTTAACCGCCCCCAAAGCCGCGATGTCGCGGTTGAGGCGGTCAATCTCGCCTTGCATGCCGCCCAGACGCACATTGCCGTCGGCCAGGGATTTTGCCACCGCCTCCAGATCGGCCTGCGCGTCGGTGAGCAACTGGGTGTACTGCTCATAGCCCAGGCGCGCGGCCTGCTCCTTGAGCTGAAATTCGGTAATGCGCTGGCGCAAGGGGTCGAGCTCGCGCTCCAGTTGCAGACGGCGCTCGTCGCTGGCGCGCAGCTTGGCGGTCAGGTCGTCGTATTCGCTGCGCTTGGCACCCAGCGACTGCTCGCGCTCCAGCTTGGCCGCCAAGGCATTCTGTAGACCACCCTGGGCCGCGGCATCGTTCAGGCGCGCCAATTCCTCATGGGCTCTTTGGGCTTCAGCCCTGACGGACTCTGCCTGTTGTGCTGCAGTTTCGATAGCACGCGACAGCTCGGCCTTGCGCGCGTCGAGGCTGCGCATGGAAAATACCGCTTCCTGCGACTGACGCTCCAGACTGCGCTGCTGCTCGCGGCACTCGCTCAACTTGCGTTCGGCCCCCATCACGCGCTCGTCGAGCTGGGCATGGCGTTCCTGGGTGTCGGCCAGCTGCATGTCCAGCTCTTCAAAGCGCGCCTCCAAGGTCACGCGGCGCTCCTGCAAGTCAGCCAACTGGGCGTCGACTTCGGCCAGGTCAGCGGCAATTTGCGCACTGCGCACCCGGGCCTGGTCTGCCAATTGCGTCAAGCGCAGAGTTTCCACCTGCAACTCATGCGCCCGGCTTTGGCTCTCGGCCGCTTCACGACGCACGGCCACCAAGCGCTGCGACGCATCGGCGTAGGCCGCCTCGGCGCGTACCTGTGCTGAGCGCGCTTCCTCGCTGATCAAAGCCTGTGCCCGCAGCTGCTTCTCCAGGTTTTCAATTTCCTGAGCGCGGGCCAGCAAGCCGGCCTGCTCCGAGTCGGGTGCGTAAAAACTCACGCTGTGGGCGCCCACGGCATGGCCGGTCTTCACAAAAATCGTCTCGCCCGGCTGCAACTGGTCGCGGCTGGCCAGGGCGTCTTCAAAACTGGCGGCGGTGAAGCAGCCTTGCAGCCAGTCCGTCAAGACGGCTCTTTGACCGGCATCGTTGATGCGCAGCAAATCGGACAGGCGCGGCAATACGGCGGCCTTCTCGGGCATTGCGGCCAGCGGTGGGCTGTAAAACGCCAGCTTGGCGGGCGGAGCGTCATTGCCAAAGGCGCGCACCATCTCCAGGCGCGACACCTCCAGCGCACCCAGGCGCTCGCGCAAGGCCCCTTCCAGGGCATTTTCCCAACCCTGCTCGATGTGAATACGGTTCCACAAACCCTGCAAGCTGTCCAGCCCATGTTTGGCCAGCCAGGGCTGCAGCTTGCCGTCGGTTTTGACCTTTTCCTGCAAGGCCTTGAGCGCTTCCATGCGGGCTGACAAATCAGCCTGCCGGGCTGATTCAGTATTGACGGCCTGTTGCTGCTGGCGCCGGTCGTCGTCCAGTTGCGGCACGGTCTCCTGCAACTCGTGCAGGCGGGCCTCGGCAATGCTGGCCGTCTCCTGGGCTTGATCGAGCTGGCTTTGCAGATTGAGCAGCCGGGCCTCATCGGGCGCGGCCAAGGCATTGCGATCCGCGCTCAGGCGTTCGCGGCGCGTGGTGAGCTGGCGCGCTTGCTCCTCGATGCTGCGCTGGTCAGCGGCGAGCACCTGAATTTGCTGCTGCACCTGGCCCACACTGGCGCGCTGCTCGTTCGCGCCTTTCTGCGCCAGCCGCAAAGCCTCTTCTAGATCGGGCAATTGCTGGGCCTGGTCTTCCACCTGGGCGGCCAGCAGCTCGGTTTTCTCTTCCCCGACCATGGCCAGTTCCAGCAGGTTTTCTATTTCTGCCTGCGCGTCATCCTTGCGGGTGGCCCATTGGGCAGTCTGCTCCTTGAGGGTGATCAGGCGCTGCTCGACCCGGTGGCGGCCTTCCACCACAAAACGGATCTCGGCTTCCAGCCGCCCGACCTCGGTACTGGCCTCGTACAACAGGCCCTGCGCCTGGTTGACCTGGTCGCCCGCCGCATAGTGGGCCTGGCGCACGATCTCCAGCTCGGCCTCGATGTGGCGCAAATCGGCCACCCGGCTCTCCAGCGCATTGACCGCGCCTTGCGCGTCCGCCTTGACCTTGGCCTGATCGGCCTCGGACTCGGTGCGCTTGAGAAACCAGAGTTGATGCTGCCTGAGTGTGACGTCAGCCGTGAGCGCGTTGTACTTCTTGGCGACCTCGGCCTGCTTTTCCAGTTTTTCCAGATTGGCGTTGAGCTCGCGCAGGATGTCTTCCACCCGCGTCAGGTTTTCACGTGTATCCGAGAGGCGGTTTTCAGTTTCGCGGCGGCGTTCCTTGTACTTGGATACACCGGCGGCCTCTTCCAGAAACAGGCGCAACTCTTCGGGCTTGGATTCGATGATGCGGCTGATGGTGCCCTGGCCGATGATGGCGTAGGCGCGCGGCCCCAGCCCGGTGCCCAGGAAGACGTCCTGCACGTCACGACGGCGCACCGGCAGGTTATTGATGAAGTAGCTGCTGGTGCCGTCGCGCGTGAGCACCCGCTTGACGGCAATCTCGCCGAACTGGTTCCACTGGCCGCCGGCGCGGTGGTCGGCATTGTCAAACACCAATTCCACGCTGGCGCGGCTGGCCGGTTTGCGGGTGTTGGTGCCATTGAAAATGACGTCCTGCATCGACTCGCCACGCAGTTCCGACGCCTTGGACTCGCCCAGCACCCAGCGCACCGCATCCATGATGTTGGATTTGCCGCAGCCATTGGGACCGACCACGCCCACCAGCTGCCCCGGCAGCATGAAATTGGTGGGCTCGGCGAAAGACTTGAACCCGGATAACTTGATTGAATTAAGACGCACAGGAATCGTTGACGCTAGCTTGAGTTAATTTGAGGGGCGAGCAGTCTACCTTCCAAGCAGCCCGCTCGGACATTGCCATGATACCTTGTCAGTTTCCGCAAAAAATATCTGCTGGCAACCTTGGTGAACGGTTATCGTGATAGCCTTGATGAGTTGCATTTGCAGGCCGGATCGCACAGGAAACGTCAATTATTTGATATCGGTCATGTTTTTTAAGATGAGTCGATCGGACACTTGGTATCGTTGATATTAATAAGGAGTTTTCATCATGTTCAAGCACATACTCGTTCCAGTGGATGGTTCACCGACAGCACAGCTGGCGGTTGAAAAGGCAATCCAGCTGGCCAAGGCCTTTGACAGCCGGGTCTCTACGATTTTCGTGATTGATCCCTACCCGTTCACCGGGGTTGGAACCGATTTTGCTTATGGTCAGGCTGAGTATCTGAGTGCTGCGACCGCCGAGGCCAATGCGGCCGTGAAGGCCGCAAAAGCTGCGTTCATGGACGCGGGCGTCAGCGTGGAAGCTTCCGTGATTGAATCTCACACTGCTTGGCGCGGCGTGGTGAAGGCCGCTGAGTCAATGCAAGCCGATTTGATCGTCATGGGATCACATGGACGCAGCGGGCTTGAAAAACTGGTGCTCGGCAGCGTCACGCAAGCCGTACTGTCGCACACCAAACTCCCTGTGCTCGTCGTGCGGGACTGAAAGCGGAAGGAGGCTTAACCGGCCGCCTCCAAACCATTTCTTAACCGCACTGTCCAACGTAGCCGCAGGCGGTACAGAAATCACATCCGTCTTTGTGAATGACGGTTGGATTTCCGCATTCCGGGCAGATTTTGCCAGCCATGGTACTCGGTGCTCCCTGATTTTTTGGGGCATCAAGCACGCCCATGTCACGCAAGGGGAAACCTTCCTCGTCAAGCACACCCAGCATGGCATAGCGGTGAATAATCAGTCTCGCGACATACGCGACCGTCGAAGGCCAGGTCTGCTGGCGGCGTTCACCACGCGGCAAGCCCGGCACAAACGCCATGAAGTGGCCCAGCGGTTCAGCATAGTTGAGCAGCTTGCGCAGCTTCATGCCGATCCACGCCGGATCGATCACTCGCATGTCCAGCGAGAGCAGTCGGGCCAATCCATCGAGTGCTCTTGGGTAATTACCTGAAAAGCCGACGGAGCAAGGCCGGGTCACAATGACACCGTCAGGACCGGGCAAATTCACCTCCTTGAGTGTGACAGTGAATGCCTCGCCAGTCGCGGGATTGTCCACATCCACCGACCATGCCAGCGTGCCAGAGGGACCAGTCTGCGGTTCGCCCCGGCTGAACATGGCATCCAGCACGGGCGTTGGCACTTTGGTGTCGTTGCCGCCCAAGGCCGTGAGTTGGTCGCAGCGCCAGCGAATGACCGCCGCCGTGGCCGCCACCACACCCGGGAACAGACGGAGTTGGCCATGCGGCGGGAATGGCATCTCAAACGAATGCTCCTCGGCGACCGTGGCCAATGCGTCGAGCTTCAACTGCAACCAGGCCGGATCATTGGCGCGCAAATCCATGGAAAGCGTTTTGGCGAGTGCGCCCAAACCACGCGGCTGCTCTGTGCCATTGACCCACACCTCGAAGGGTTTGGGCGCGCCGCCTTCTTCGGGGGCCAACTCACCAACGAATAATGCAAAGTCCCCAAAAGGGTGATGCACCATGAACGTCCAAGCCGGGTTGCCCGCAGGCAACTCGGGGCGACTCGGCCAGCGCAAGGACGACAGCACAGCGGCTGGCAGACGCTCCAGCGCCAGTCGCTGGTTCGCGCTGTCAATTTGCAAGGCTGTTGCGGCGGCTGGGGCGGATGAGGAGCCCAACGCAGGCGTCACGCTCAACACCGACCCCAGCACCGAGTTGGGTCGATAGGTGGCCAAGCCCTTTAAGCCCGACTGCCATGCCTCCATATACAGGTTTTGAAAGTCGGCATAGGGATAGTTAACCGGAACATTCACCGTCTTGGAAATGGCGGTATCAATAAACGGCGCAACTGCGGCCACCATGGCTTCATGGGCCTGGGCACTCATTTCCAGCGCGGTAACGAATGCAGGGGTCAGTGCGGTGTCCTTGCCATAAAGGTGGCGATAAAGGCGCCAGGCGTGATCTTCCACCGCATACTCTTTGAAGCTGCCGTCAGCCATGCGCTTTTTGCGGGTGTAACTCCAGCTGAACGCGGGCTCGATGCCGTTGCTGGCGTTATCCGCAAAAGCCAGGCTGATGGTGCCGGTCGGCGCAATCGAGAGTAAATGCGAGTTGCGAAGACCATGCGTACGAACGCGTTCCTTCAGGGCGGATGGCAAACGCGATGCGAACCTTTGGCCGGTGAGGTAAAGATCAGCATTGAACAAGGGGAAGGCCCCGCGTTCTTGCGCCAGATCGACCGAGGCGTCGTACGCGGTGTCGCGCATCAATTCGGAAATATCGCGTGCCATGTCGCGTGCCGCCTGCGTGTCGTAGCGCAAATTGAGCATCACCAGAGCGTCACCGAGCCCGGTATAGCCCAAGCCAATGCGGCGCTTGCTGCGCGCCTCTTCCTGTTGCTGTGGCAGGGGCCAGACCGTCACGTCAAGTACGTTGTCGAGCATGCGCGTTGCTACGCGCGCTACTTCGACAAAAGCCGCCTTGTCAAAACTGGCAGCCTTTTCGAAGGGTTGTTTGATGAAGCGTGTCAGATCAATCGAGCCCAGGCAACAGCAACCGTAAGGAGGCAAGGGCTGCTCAGCGCAAGGATTGGTGCTGGCAATAGTCTCGCAATAAGAGAGGTTGTTGTCGCGATTGATGTGATCCAGGAACAAGACACCGGGCTCGGCATGATCATAGGTCGAGCGCATGATTTGATCCCACAATTCGCGCGCTTGTAAGGTCCGGTAGACCCAGATACCACTGTCAGGCACATGATGCGCCCCCGCTTCTTTTTGCGCAGGTCCTGGTTCAGCACGATGGACAAGGGTAAATGCCGCGTCTTTTTGCACCGCCTGCATGAAGGTATCGGTGATACCCACTGAAATATTGAAATTCTTCAAGTCACCAGTGTCCTTGGCATGGATGAACTCTTCAATATCAGGATGATCACAGCGCAGAACACCCATTTGTGCGCCACGCCGGGCACCAGCGGATTCGACCGTTTCGCAGGACCGATCAAACACGCGCATGTAGCTCACGGGGCCTGATGCACTGCTTTGCGTGCTGCCAACCCAGGCGCCGCGCGGGCGGATGCGGGAGAAGTCATAACCCACGCCACCGCCACGACGCATGGTCTCGGCCGCCTCGGTCAGCGCGGTGTAAATGCCGGGATGTCCGTCTTCCACATGGGCGATCGAGTCGCCGACGGGCTGCACAAAACAGTTGATCAAGGTGGCAGCCAGATCAGTGCCAGCAGCGGATTGAATGCGCCCGGCTGGTAAGAATCCGTTTTGTAGGGCCTGCAGAAACTTGGTTTCCCATTGCTTTTGCTGCTCTGGTGCCTCTACCTGAGCCAAAGCATGTGCAACACGCTGATTGACGTCAACAATGGTTTTTTCGGACCCTTTGCTGTACTTCTCAATCAGAACCTCTTCGCTGATGGGCTGGGGGGCAAGGGCGTGGATTGGCTTTGTTCGTGAGGGAGTTTTTTGCGTCATTATTTGTTCCTAAATTCTAGGGAATACTTGATTCCAGTCGTGCGCTTTTCCCAGGGGGACTGTCGGGTACATGGTCTGCGTCAGCATGTGTGATGTGGGCATCACATTACAGCAAGACATTTGTTCGCCGTGAGCCCTTGGTCCGCGCCCAGACAGGTCCGTCAGGCCGGGACAGCGTCAACTTGATCATTCTACCGATTTGACGACCGGCGCCGCGTCATAAAGAGGTCAGCAGACAGCGTTGACCGAAAAAAAAGCCCTCTGCTCGATTGCTAGAGGGCTTTTGACTCCAAGTGGAGCCTCAGTTCGTTTAGGCCGTTTCGCCGTAAACCGAAACTGTGATTTCCACCAGTACGTCGGTATGCAAGGCGACGCTGACTTTACTGTCGCCAACCACCTTGATCGGGCCATTGGGCATGCGAATTTGCGCCTTGGTCACCTTGAAGCCCGTCTTGGTCAGTTCTTCAGCGATGTCCGCATTGGTCACAGAACCAAAGAGGCGGCCATCAACGCCGGCCTTTTGGGTCAGCTTGCAGGTGATACCTGCAAGCTTTTCGCCAACAGTCTGCGATTCAGCCAATTTGGCTGCGGCAGCTTTTTCGAGTTCAGCGCGCTTGGCTTCAAACTCTTGCTTCGCCGAAGCCGTGGCGCGACGAGCGCGGCCAGAGGGAATCAGGAAGTTGCGGGCATAACCGTCTTTAACACGCACGACCTCACCTAGATTGCCAAGGTTCACAACCTTGTCGAGCAGAATAATTTGCATGATTGTGTTCCTTAAATCTTGTGCTGGTCGCTGTACGGCAGCATCGCAAGGAAACGTGCGCGCTTGATAGCGGTGTTGAGCTGACGCTGAAAAATGGCACGGGTGCCAGTCAGGCGAGCGGGAATGATCTTGCCGTTTTCGGCAATGAAATCGCGCAAGGTATCAATGTCCTTGTAATCGATCTCTTCAACGCCAGTCACGGTAAAGCGGCAAAAGCGCTTGCGCTTGAACAGCAGGTTCTGTGCTGGGCGCTTGGGGCGCTTGTCTTTGTTATTGAAACGTTTTGGTCCGGCCATGATGGACTCCTTAAATATTTATGAATTCGTTAATCTTGCTGAAATTCTTGAATGTGAAACACGACGTGCTTGCCATTGCGAGGTGTCGCCAGAAAACCGTTGAATCTCCAGGCACTGGCTATGGCTTGTTTTGCAAGCCGCTCAGCTATTGCGCCAAAGGCCACCGCTTTCAGTGTCGCCTTCACTTGTCTTATCTGCCCCGCTTCCTGAATCTCCGACTCATGCTCAAGTCTGATGTTCAGCGCCGGTAAACCGGCTGGTGTGTAACGCAGGGAATCAATTCCGGCGATACAGGCAGTCAAAACAAGCTGATTGGCAACGTGGTTCACACCCCTTGCAGGCAAAAAAGCCCTTAAGCCTGGTACTCGGCCTGCTGGGTCTTGCGGGCATCTTCACGTTCGACAGTTTTCATCATCGAAGAAGGACCGGTATCGGCTTTTTTCTTCAAAACAGTCAGATGACGCAACACGGCATCATTGAACTTGAACGCGTGTTCCAACTCTGCCATGACAGCCTGGTCAGCTTCGATATTGACGCAAAGGTAGTGGGCTTTGGCAAGCTTGTTGATCATGTAGACCAACTGGCGACGGCCCCAGTCTTCAACACGGTGCACTTTGCCGCCACCGGCAGTGATCATGCCCTTGTAACGTTCCAGCATGGCGGGAACCTGCTCGCTCTGATCCGGATGGATCATGAGAATGATTTCGTAATGACGCATTGATACTCCTTGTGGATGGCCCACATTGGGCAGAAAAAACCACCCTCAGCGTCTAATTGAGGTGTGGTAAGGCGAAGCCTCGCATTATATGCCAATGCCAGACCGACCCATAACGTTACATCAGCCGGGCGCCGAAGCCTCTGATCGAGACAGAAGACTGACCAGCACAGTGACCACAAAACCCGCCAAAACGCCAAATACTCCGGCAGAAACAGGCTGAATATCGAGCCATAACCCCGTGCCACTCAATCCCAATGCAGATCTAAGCGCTACGGCATTGACGGCCATGTAGTAGATCGTTATTCCAAGACCCGCGACCATCCCGGCGACGGCGGCCAGCCGTGTCGTACGGCGCCAGAATATTCCCAACACCATCACCGGTACAAATGCGGCCCCAGCCAAAGAGAAAGAAGCCGAGACAAGATAAAGGATATCTGCAGGCCGCTGCGCAGCCACATAGGCAGCAACAAGGGCGACCAGCAGCAGCGCAAACTTCGACAACATGACCCGTCTGACCTCCTCCGACTGGCTACTCCCGCTTCGATAGAAAAGATCATGTGCCAGCGCATTTCCAATCGTCAACAACAAGCCGTCCGCTGTTGAGAGCGCAGCGGCAAGTCCACCCGCAGCCACAAGGCCGGACACAACGTAAGGCAAGCCGCCCAACTCAGGCGTGGCCAACATCACAATATCCGCCCCCAATTTGAGCTCTGAAAATTGGAGAATGTGATCTCCATTGACATCGCTGACAGACACCAGCGTCGAATCTACCTTCGCCCACTGTGCGATCCATACGGGCAATGAATCAAAGTTCTGCCCGACCAGTTGGCTCATGATTTCAAATTTCACCAGCACGGCCAGTGCGGGGGCCGACAAATACAGCAACGCAATAAAGAAAAGCGACCAGGCAACGGAGGTGCGGGCCTCGGCCACCGTGCGAGTTGTATAAAAGCGGGTCAACAAGTGGGGCAAGCCAGCGGTCACCACAATCAGACAAAACGCCAATGCCAGAAAGTTGCGCCGCGAAACATCAAACGCCTTCTGTTCATCAGCGCTCCCCTGCGGATCTCCAGCAAATGGTTTGGCGTGCGGTGGCATGCCACCCAAGGGCTGCGCTCGATCCAGGTTGTCCTGCATCGCATGCATCCAGCGCTCACGTGCGCTGACTGCGTCCTTTGGCAGCGCTGCAAGCTCACGTCTTGCGGCAACGACAATCGATTCATCAACCCGATGTTCGTTCAGAAAACGAATTTTTTCCCTTATCGCATTTCGTTCACTCTCAAGCGATGCTTCCACGTGTTGCAGCTTGCGCTCATAGTCCCGCGCTCGCCGGGCGTATTCATTGATCACCTGCAGCTCGGCCGGCGAATCGATGAGTTGCCGTTCCAATTCAGTAATTTTTTGCAGTTGCTGCCCGTAAACGAACGGCGCCAATGGATTGCCCAGTTGTTTGTAGGCCAACCATGAAACAGGAATCAAAAAGGCCAGAATCAGTACAACATACTGAGTCACCTGCGTCCAGGTTACCGCCCGCATGCCGCCCAAAAACGAGCACACAAGAACGCCGCCCAACCCCAGCAAAATCCCAATTTCAAACTGAACACCGGTCAAACGGGACGTTATCAGCCCCACGCCGTAAATCTGTGCCACGACATAGGTAAAAGAACACAGAACCGCCGCAAAAGCCGCAATCATCCGTGGCCAACGGCCCCCAAAACGCACGCCAAAATAGTCTGGAACTGTGTACAGATCGAGCTTTCTCAGATAAGGCGCGACAAGCAGCCCCACCAGACAGAAGCCCCCCGTCCAGCCCAGCACATAGACCAGCCCTCCAGGCTGCGATGGAGTCCCTGAAAACCCCTGCAGGTAGAGCCCCCCCGCCATACTGATAAACGAGGCCGCACTCATCCAGTCGGCGGCGACCGCCATGCCGTTGTAAACAGCCGGGATGCTGCGTCCGGCGACGTAATACTCCGAGGCATCCGAAGTACGACCGTAGATCCCTATCACTGCGTACAAGGCGACTGTGGCGAACAGAAAAATGGAACCAACCCACATCTTCTTCAGCCCCAACCTCTCGGCAAGGGCCAGAGCCAGCAAGAACAGCAGCAAGCAAACAACGTAAGCGGAGAATCGCCAATGAAGCCGGTGCTTGTAGGCGGTGTATGCAGCGTCGGCCGTCGTAATTTCTCCGTCGCGTCGATTCGCAACCCAGGCGAACACCGCCACGACGGCGATAAAAATAAACACGCTGCCCTGGGCCGCGAACCAGTAGCCCAAGGGCCAGCCAGCGACGATTATCTGCAGGTCGCGTGCGAAGAACACCACGCCGAACGACGCTGCAAACCAGATCGCAAGAAGCCAGCCATGCAAGCGAAAACCGCCTGGCATCGGCTTGAATTGCCCTACCTCCACCGCTGGATTCAACATCGCTGCATCATGACAGCCCGCGAAGTCTCAGGCCATAGGGGTTTGCTATTGCCCGGCCAGCCTCTGCCAGGTTGCAATCACGGAGTCCGGATTCAGGGAAATCGATGAAATCCCTTCCTTGGCGAGCCACTCCGCAAAGTCAGGATGATCGCTGGGCCCCTGACCACAAATGCCAATGTACTTGCCTTCGGCTTTGCAGGCATTGATAGCCTGGCTGATGAGCGCGGTAACAGCCGGGTCGCGTTCATCAAAGTCAGCCGCCAGCAACTCCAGACCGGAGTCACGATCGAGTCCCAGGGTCAGCTGGGTCAGGTCATTGGAGCCAATCGAGAAGCCGTCAAAATACTGAAGAAACTGGCTTGCCAAAATAGCGTTGCTGGGGATCTCGCACATCATGATGATCTTCAGACCATTTTCACCGCGTTTGAGTCCGTGGGTGGCCAACAGTTCGGTCACCTTTTTGGCTTGTCCCAACGTCCGGACAAACGGCACCATCACTTGAACGTTGCTCAAGCCCATGTCCTGGCGAACACGTTTGAGCGCCTCGCATTCCATCGCGAAGGCCTCACCGAAATCGGCGCTGACATAACGTGCGGCGCCACGGAAGCCGAGCATGGGGTTCTCTTCTTCGGGCTCGTAGCGGCTGCCACCAATCAGCTTGCGGTATTCATTGCTCTTGAAATCGGACAGACGCACAATGACTGGCTTGGGCCAAAACGCGGCAGCGATCGTCGCAACACCTTCGGCGACCCGGTCCACATAAAAAGCGCGCGGCGAGGCATGGCCACGGGCAACGGATTCGACCGCCTTTTTAAGATCTGCGTCAATGTTGGGATAGTCCAGAATCGCCTTGGGATGCACACCAATGTTGTTGTTGATGATGAACTCAAGGCGCGCCAAACCGACGCCTTCATTGGGCAACTGGCAAAAATCAAACGCCAGTTGCGGGTTGCCGACATTCATCATGATCTTGACGGCAGTTTTGGGTAGTTCGCCGCGTTGAACTTCGGTGATTTCGGTTTCCAGCAAGCCGTCATAAATAAAACCGGTGTCGCCCTCTGAGCAACTGACAGTCACCAGCATGCCGTCCTTGAGCACCTCGGTCGCATTCCCGCACCCGACTACCGCCGGTATACCCAGCTCGCGCGCGATGATGGCGGCATGACAGGTGCGTCCGCCCCGATTGGTCACAATGGCCGAGGCCCGCTTCATCACCGGCTCCCAGTTGGGATCGGTCATATCGGTCACAAGAATATCGCCAGCTTGCACCTTGTCCATCTCGCTGATGTTGTGCACGATGCGAACCGGACCCGTGCCGATCTTCTGGCCAATGGCCCGCCCTTCGACGATCACAGCACTCTTGCCCTTGCCCTTGAGCTTGTAACGGTACTCGGCCTTGCCTGCGGACTGGCTCTTCACCGTCTCCGGACGGGCCTGCAAAATGTAGAGTTCGCCGTCCAACCCGTCTTTGCCCCATTCAATGTCCATGGCACGGCCATAGTGCTCCTCAATCACCAACGCATACGCAGCCAGCTTCTCAACATCGGCCTCGGTCAATGAATAACGGTTGCGCATCTCGGTCGGCACATCCGTGGTTTTGACCAGCTTGCCTCCGTGGGCTTTTTCCTCGGGGGTTGTGAACTGCATCTGGATCAACTTGGAACCCAAACTGCGGCGGATCACGGCCCGCTTGCCCGCCTTGAGCATCGGCTTGTGCACATAAAACTCGTCCGGATTCACAGCCCCCTGCACCACGGTCTCTCCCAGGCCGTAACTGGAGGTAATAAACACCACATCCTGAAAACCGGACTCGGTGTCAATGGTGAACATGACGCCCGCTGCGCCCAAGTCTGAACGCACCATGCGCTGAATGCCCGCGCTCAAGGCCACGTGCTCGTGTGCAAAGCCTTTGTGTACCCGGTAACTGATGGCACGGTCGTTGTACAAAGAGGCGAAAACTTCCCTGATTTTGTGCAGGATCTCGTCGATACCGATCACATTTAGAAAAGTTTCTTGCTGGCCGGCAAAGGAGGCATCCGGCAAATCTTCGGCCGTCGCGGACGAACGTACGGCAAAGGAGGCTTGCGGATTGTCGGCACTGAGGGTAATGAAGGATTCACGAATGGCCTTTTCAAGGTCAGCCGGAAAGGGCTGCGCCTCAACCATGGCACGAATCTCCGCACCCACCTGCGCCAGCGCCCGCACGTCGTCAGTATCGAGGGCACTCAGGCGGGCATTGATCCTCCCGGCGAGGTCCTCATAAGCCAGAAAATCGCGGAACGCATGGGCTGTCGTCGCAAAACCAGTGGGCACTTTCACGCCGGTTGGCAAGTTTGAAATCATTTCGCCGAGACTGGCGTTTTTGCCGCCAACCGACTCGACGTCGGTCATTCTCAGGTTTTCAAACGGAACGACCAAGGCGGTCGAGTTAAAAAGGTCAGACATGGGAAAGCTCCAGAAGTTAAAAGTGGATCAATGCACAAGCCCGGGCGCTCTGGTGCGCGGGCCATGCACATGTCAACAGCTTGACTTTGTCGTTGTTTTAATCGGTCAGTGCAGTACATGGAAGAATTGGGTTGAATTTTTGCCATTGTAGGCTGCGAGTCGGCCGGACGCAGTTGGCCCGTGCACAATGCCACAAGACAACCTAATCCTCAAACATCATGTCGCAACGTACTGTATTTTTCATATCCGATGGCACCGGCATCACCGCAGAAACCTTTGGTAACGCCATCCTGGCCCAGTTTGAAACCAATTTTCGGCATGTCAGGCTGCCATTTACCGACTCCGTCGACAAAGCGCACCAAGCGGTCCGGGAAATCAACCATGCCGGCATCGTGGACGGCAACAAGTCCATTGTTTTTACGACGCTTGTTGATATGGAGGTGCTCAAAGTCATTACAGACAACTGCCACGGCATGGTGTTGGACATGTTTAGCACTTTTGTCCATCCCCTTGAATCCGAGCTCAATCTCAAGTCCAGCCACCGCATTGGCCGCTTCACCGATGCCAGCAAAAGCAGCGCCTACCAATCACGCATTGAAGCCATCAACTTCTCACTGGCTCATGACGATGGGCAATCCAACACCGACCTGGAGCACTCCGATATTATTTTGGTTGGCGTCAGCCGAAGCGGAAAAACGCCGACTTCACTCTATCTGGCGATGCAATATGGGCTCAAAGCCTCCAACTACCCACTGATTCCAGACGACTTTGAACGCCAACAGTTGCCCCCTGCGCTAAAGGCTCACAAAAGCAAGCTTTTTGGTCTGACGATCCAGCCTGAACGCTTGAGCGAAATTCGCAACGAGCGCAGGCCCAATTCCAAATACGCCTCACTGGAGAACTGCCGCATGGAAGTGAGTGAAGCTGAAGCCATGATGCGCCGCAGCGGTATCCGGTGGTTGTCAACCACCACCAAATCGATTGAAGAAATATCGACCACCATCCTGCAGGAAATCAGGCCGGAGCGCCTGGCCTATTGATTTGCTTCAATCAGGCCCTGGATGTCAACTGGATTAAGCTGCGCGCAGGGCAACGATCGCACCATGACCGATTCAAATCAGAACATCCTTGGCAAGCCGCTGACCGGCTGGCGGTTGCGGCTTTACACCGTCATCTTTGAGGCCGATACGCGCGCCGGGCGCCTGTTTGACCAGTGGCTAATTGCGCTGATTTTGACGAGCATCGTGGTGGTAGTTGTGGACAGTGTGCAGAGCATTGATTCGACCCATCACTCGATTTTTTTGTGGCTGGAGTGGCTCTTCACCCTCGCTTTCACGGTGGAGTACGTGGCCCGATTGGTGTGCGTGCGCCATCCCTTGCGTTACGCCCTCAGCTTTTATGGCGTCATTGATCTGTTGGCCCTGTTACCGACCTATGTGGCTTTGCTGGTGCCCGAAGTTCAAGCCTTGATTGACGTGCGGGTGCTGCGTTTGCTGCGCGTGTTTCGTATCTTCAAATTGACCGCCTATGTGGCTGAATACCAGTCCCTGGGCCACGCCCTGAACGCCAGCCGTCGCAAGATACTGGTTTTTTTGTCAGCGGTCTTGATGATTGTGCTGGTCATGGGCACCCTGATGTATGTGGTGGAAGGCCCCAACAACGGCTTCACCAATATCCCGACGTCGGTGTATTGGGCGATTACAACGATGACCACGGTTGGATTTGGCGACATCACGCCCAAGACCGACTTGGGCCGATTGATCTCATCGGCCATGATGCTATTGGGCTGGGGTACGCTGGCGGTGCCGACCGGCATCGTGACCGCAGAGATGACGGCAAGACGCATTTCCACGGCACCAACAACGCGCACCTGCCAAGAATGTCTCACCGAGGGACACTTGGCGCAGGCCAGTTTCTGTTTTCATTGCGGCGCTCAATTGCCTAGCTACATCAACGACGCCCCTGAGCGATCGGCGCAGGATTAGGATCACCAACGCCACCTGGGTTTGCATGTTGGCGTGCCGGCGAATTGACATTATTTTTTGGAGATTAACTTGTTTCAAACCTCTATGGCGGGTGGCCAGCCAAAGTCGGCCAAGCCTGCCGGGACGCATCAGCAGATGGTTGACCCTCTCGGCAAGGTGCTACCCAGTCTGTCACCGGATCAGGTCGGCTTGTGCCCACAGCGCACGAGTCGCGTCATGGCGGTACTGCAAGCCGAGGTGGATCGCCAGCGCCTGCCCGGCGCCGTTGTACTGATTGCCCGGCACGGCAAGCTGGCCCTGTTTGACAGTCTGGGCGCGCTGGACCCGGCCACGAATTCCCCCATGGCGCGGGATGCCATATTCCGCATTTATTCCATGACCAAGCCGATTGTGTCGGTGGCCGCCATGATGTTGATGGAACAGGGGCAACTGTTGTTGAATGACCCAGTGGCCAAATACCTGCCTGAGTATGCGATGCAGAAGGTGGCCAATCTGGTTGACGGGGCAATCCAACTGCAAGCCGTGCGACAAGCGGCCACGCTGCAGGACTTGTTGCGGCACACGGCCGGCCTGACCTACGAATTCATGGGCAATGCATCGGTGCAACGGCAGTATGCGCAAATCAGAATCGGCTCGCGCGGACGCAGCAATGCCGAGCTCTCGCATCAACTGGCCGCTTTGCCGCTGCTGTTTGAGCCCGGCACAGTATGGGAGTACGGCCGCGCCACGGATGTACTGGGGCGCGTGGTGGAAATAGTCAGCGGCCAGACGCTGGGCGCGTATCTGCAAGACCACATTTTCAAGCCACTGGGCATGACCGACACCGGCTTTTCCGTGCCACCCGAACATCACGCTCGCATTGCCGAACCCTTTGCCCGCGACCCCGCGGGAGGGGTACAGATGCGGCTGATCGATGTGCGCGAGGACGCGGCTCTGGAATCCGGTGGCGGTGGCCTGGCGTCAACGGCGATGGATTACGCGCGATTTTTGCAGTTCATGCTGAACAAGGGGGAACTCGACGGCGTGCGCCTGTTGGGGCCCAGAACAGTCGAATTCATGACCGCAGATCATCTTGGGGAAATCCCCGTGAACAGTGGTGCATCGCGCGCGCTGTTGCCGCCGGGTCATGGTTTCGGGCTGGGTGTTGCGGTGCGTAAGAATTTGGGCGTAGCGTCAGTGCCGGGTTCGGTCGGCAGTTATTTCTGGGGCGGCATGGCAGGCACCACGTTCTTTGTGGATCCGGCCGAAGACCTGTTTGCCGTTCTGATGCTGCAGGCCCCCAACCAGCGCGAGTACTACCGTATGCTGTTTCGTGATCTGGTCTACGCGGCGCTGATTGATTGAATCAGCTATTCTATAGATTTATAACAAATTGGCCTCTATCCCCCGTGAAATAAGCATACTACGCTATATATATGATAGCATTTATCAATCTCAATCTTCGGCGACTTGCAGCACCAGCTTGCCAAAGTTCTCGCCGCTGAAGAGCTTGTTGAGGGCTTCAGGGAAGGCATCCAGCCCCTTGACGACGTCTTCCTTGCTTTTCATGCGCCCGTCCTTGAGGTAGCCCGCCATCTCGGCCACGGCCAGGTGGTAGCGGTCGGCGTAGTCAAACACCACAATACCTTCCATGCGGGCGCGATTGACCAGCAGGCTCAGGTAGTTCTTGGGGCCTTGTACGGCCGTCGTATTGTTGTACTGGCTGATGGCGCCGCAGATGATGATGCGGGCGCCGCGGTTAATACGCGTCAGCACGGTATCCAGAATTTCGCCGCCCACGTTGTCGAAGTAGACGTCAACACCTGCCGGGCAGTGTTGCTTCAAACCGTCCTTGACAGCACTGGGACCGGCCTTGTAGTCAATACAGGCATCAAAACCCAACTCGTTGACCACCCAGTCGCACTTGGCCTGGCCGCCGGCAATGCCAACCGCGCGGCAACCCTTGATCTTCGCCATCTGGCCTACGGTCTGGCCGACGGCGCCGGCCGCACCGGACACCACCACGGTTTCGCCCGCCTTGGGTTGGCCGACGTCCATCAGGCCAAAGTAACCGGTCATGCCTGGCATGCCCAGCACATTAAGCCATTGCGTCAGCGTGCCCATGTTCAGGTCAATTTTGACCAGGCCACTGCGTTTGAAGTCGGCTTGCGCCAGGGTCAGATACTCCTGGACGCCGAATCCTGCCGAAACGTAGTCGCCCACGGCAAATTGCGGGTTTCTGGAAGCAATGACTTTGCCCACCCCGCCAGCGCGCATCACCTCGCCAATGGCCACGGGAGGAATGTAGCTTTTGCCTTCGTTCATCCAGCCACGCATGGCGGGGTCCAGCGAGAGTGCCAGCGTTTTGAGCAGCACACCGCCCTCAACCGGTTCCGCGACCGCCTCAAGGGTACTTTGCCAGTTGGCGCGGGTGGGCAGGCCGACAGGATGGGAGGCCAGGCGAATCTCGTGATTGGTCAAGGTGGCAAGTGCGGGCATAAAAAATTCCGGAAATTGAAAGCAACTGATCCTAGCGCGAGCCGATACAGACGCGGGTAGCGAAAGCGACAGACGGCTCGAACGATCTCTGTATTGCAGCCTGAATTAACCTTTCACGGCGGCAGCATCTGGTTTTTGCGTCTACGCGAATATTGATCTAAAACAAGTTAAAAATTTATATCGTGGTGCAAAATTTCGTCTGACGGAATGATGCAGATCGCAAACCCGCTCTTTTGCATGACCGCAACACGAAAGGCCAACGATGTTTCAGGTACGAATTCACGGACGTGGGGGGCAAGGGGTGGTGACCGGTGCAGAAATGCTCTCGATCGCAGGTTTTTTGGGAGGTCGACATGCGCAGGCCTTTCCCAGCTTTGGCTCAGAGCGCACCGGCGCGCCGGTGGTGGCTTATTGCCGCATGGACGACCAGGAAATACGCCTGCGCGAACCGGTCATGGAGCCCGATGCGATCATCATTCAGGACCCGACTCTGCTGAACCAGGTCGACGTTTTTAGCGGACTCAAAAAAAATGGCTACATCCTGATCAACACCACCCGCACATTCGGGGAGTTGGGTTTGGGCGACTTCGTCAAAGACTTCCAGAGGGACCATTTGCTGACCGTTGGCGCTACCGAGCTGTCCATCAAACATGTCGGGCGCCCGGTACCCAACGTGCCGCTACTGGGGGCCTTCGCCGCCGCCACTGGACTCATCACGCTCGAAGCGGTGCAGGCGGCCATCAGTCAAAAATTCAAGGGTGCGGTCGCGCAAGGCAACAAGGATGCCGCTCGGGACGCCTATGACATAGTCAAACAACACGTAGCGAAGAGGGAGGCACACCATGCTTAAACAATGTGAAGGCTCGCATGCGGTGGCCCTGGCGGTCGCCATGAGCCGCCCTGAAGTTATTTGCGCCTACCCCATTTCACCCCAAACCCACATCGTCGAAGGCCTGGGAGAGATGGTTAAGTCCGGCTCCCTCGAACACTGTGAGTTCATCAATGTTGAGTCTGAATTTGCCGCAATGAGCGTTGCCATTGGCGCCTCCGCTGCGGGGGCTCGGGCCTATACGGCAACGGCCAGCCAAGGCCTGCTGTTCATGGCCGAAGCGGTTTACAACGCCTCCGGGCTGGGCCTGCCAATTGTCATGACGGTGGCCAATCGTTCAATTGGCGCGCCCATCAACATCTGGAACGACCACACCGACAGCATGTCGATGCGAGACGCCGGCTGGCTGCAGATATTTGCCGAAACCAACCAGGAAGCACTGGACTTGCACATTCAGGCGTTCAAAATTGCCGAAGAGTTGTCGCTGCCTGTGATGGTGTGCATGGATGGCTTCATTTTGACGCACGCCTACGAGCGGGTCGACGTGCCGGATCAAGCCCAGGTGGATCGATTTTTACCCCCCTATGAACCCCGCCAGGTGCTCGACCCGAACGAGCCCGTCACGATTGGTGCCATGGTGGGCCCCGAGGCGTTTACCGAGGTGCGCTACCTGGCGCATGCCAAGCAGATGCAGGCGCTCGACCTGATTCCGCAAATTGCCGACGAATTCAAACAAATTTTCGGGCGCGACTCCGGCGGCTTGATCAAGACCTACCGTCTGGAAGACGCCGAGACCATCGTGATTGCCTTGGGCTCGGTACTGGGCACCATCAAGGACACCGTGGACGACATGCGCAAGCAGGGCATCAAGATTGGCGTGCTCGGCATTACTTCCTATCGCCCGTTCCCGATCAACGCCATTCGGGAGGCGACAGCGAACGCCAAACGTATCGTGGTCATCGAGAAATGTTTTGCCGTCGGCATTGGCGGTATCGTTTCCCGCGATGTGCGTAGCGCCGTGCGTAACCGACCGCAGCCGGTGCTGACGGTGGTTGCCGGTTTGGGCGGACGTGCCATCACCAAGGCCTCCCTGAACAAGTTGCTGCTTGAAGCCATTGATGAGAAGCTTGAATTGCTGACCTTCCTGGACCTCGACTGGGACATTGTCAACCGTGTGCTTGATCGCGAGAAAAAGCAACGCCGCTCCGGCCCCGTGGCCGAAGGCATTCTGCGTGACATCGGCACGGTCGCGTCACATCTGGCCTGAAGCTTTGCGGGACAGAGCGCAGTTACGCAAAGCGAACCAGCTCTGTCCTCAACCAATCAAAGAGCCAGCTCTGTCCTCAACCGATTAGGAAAATCATGGAACAAACATTAGTCAAGTTTTACCAAACCGGTACTTTTACGGTTGGTAACCGCCTGCTCGCGCCCGAGCAGCGCAGCGTACAGGCCAACACCCAGCGCAGCAACTCGCTCAATTCCGGCCACCGTGCCTGTCAAGGCTGCGGCGAAGCGCTCGGCGCGCGCTACGCCATCGACGCCGCCATGCAGGCCACCAACGGCCAGTTGATAGCTGCCAACGCCACTGGCTGCCTGGAGGTGTTTTCCACCCCGTACCCCGAAACCTCCTGGCAAATGCCCTGGATTCACTCGCTGTTTGGCAACACGGCCGCTGTGGCGACCGGCATCGCGGCCGCCATGCGCGTGAAAGGTCGCAGTGAAGTGCGGGTCGTCGCCCAGGGCGGTGACGGTGGTACTACCGACATCGGCTTTGGCTGTTTGTCGGGCATGTTTGAGCGTAACGACGATGTGCTCTACATCTGCTACGACAACGAGGCCTACATGAACACCGGCGTACAGCGCTCATCGGCCACGCCACCGGCAGCGCGCACCGCTACCACGATGCCCGTGGGACCGCATCCAGGCAATGAATTTGGCCAGGGAAAAAATGTGCCGCAGATTGCCATGGCGCATGAAATCCCCTATGTAGCCACCGCGACGGTAGCCGACCTGCGCGATCTGGAATACAAGGTCAAGAAAGCCATGTCGATTCACGGCGCGCGTTACATCCACATCTTTGTTCCTTGCCCGCTGGGTTGGGGCGCAGCCTCGCACGACACCATTCGGCTCGCACGGCTGGCCGTTGAGAGCGGTGTTTTTCCGGTCTTTGAAGCCGAACGCGGCGAGGTGACCGGCGTGGCGAAAATCCGGCGCCGGGTGCCGATTGAGGATTACCTGAAACCACAAAAGCGTTTTGCCCACCTGTTTGGCAAAACCCCTGACTTTGAAACCATTGCACGGCTGCAAGCCAGGGCCGACCGCAACATCCGCCGCTTTGGCTTGCTGGATTCTTAATTAGTTGAGGACAGAGCTGGCTCACTTCGTGTACCTGCGGTCTGTCCCGCAAGGAGAATATTATGGAAAAACCATTTGCAATCACGCTTGATGTTGGCACCTCGCTGGCTAACCACACCGGCTCCTGGCGCACCGAGCGGCCGGTCTATCTGAACCGCATCCCGCCCTGTAACAGCCAGTGCCCGGCGGGCGAAAACATCCAGGCCTGGCTGTTTCACGCCGAGTCGGGTGATTATGAAAAAGCCTGGCGCGAACTGGTCGAACAAAATCCGTTTCCGGCCATCATGGGGCGGGTTTGCTATCACACTTGCGAGGCCGCGTGCAATCGGGCCCAGCTTGACGCCCCTGTAGGCATCAATTCAGTGGAACGGTTTCTGGGCGATGAGGCGATTGCGCTCGGCTGGAAATTCGAACGTCCCGCTGTTGCATCTGGCAAGAAGGTGCTGGTGGTGGGGGCGGGACCGTCGGGCTTGTCGGCGGCCTATCAACTGGCGCGCCTGGGTCATCAAGTCACGGTGTTTGAAGCAGGCCCGATGCCAGGCGGCATGATGCGCTTTGGTATTCCCCAATACCGTTTGCCGCGTCAGGTGCTCGACGCCGAGGTGCAGCGCATTGTCGATCTGGGTGTGAACATTGAGTACAACACCAAAGTGAGCAACGTGCTGGAAGCCAAAGAACAAGGCGGCTTTGAGGCCGTCTTTCTGGCAGTCGGTGCCCACATTGCCAAGCGCGCCTACATTCCAGCCGGCGACTCGGCCAAGGTGCTCGATGCAGTCTCGGTGCTGCGCTCCATGGAGGGTGAAGACAAACCCATGCTGGGTCGGCGAGTCATCATTTATGGCGGGGGCAACACGGCGATTGACGTGGCGCGCACCGCCAAGCGCCTGGGCGCCACCGAATCCATCATTGTCTATCGGCGCAATCGCGAAAAAATGCCCGCCAGCGACCTGGAAGTCGAAGAAGCGCTGCAAGAAGGCGTGATGATCAAGTGGTTGTCCACCATCAAGCAAGCTGGTGAGTCATCCATTACGGTCGAAAAAATGGCGCTCGACGACAAGGGCTTTCCACAGCCCACCGGCGAATTTGAAACCCTGGAAGCGGATTCTCTGGTGCTGGCGCTAGGTCAGGACGTGGATTTGTCGCTGATTGAAGGGGTACCAGGTCTGGTCGTCAAGGACGGTGTGGTGGTGGTCGACGCCCGGATGATGACCGGTCACGCAGGTATTTTTGCCGGTGGCGACATGATTCCTGCCGAGCGCAACGTCACGGTTGCGATTGGGCACGGAAAAAAAGCAGCACGCAATATCGATGCCTGGCTGCGCGCTGAAGTCTATGCCGCTGCACCCAAGAGTGAGTTGGCCAGCTTTGACAAGCTCAACACCTGGTATTACAGCGACGCGCCCAAAACGGTGCGCCCGATGCTGGACATGATCCGTCGCCAATCGACGTTTGAGGAAGTGCAAGGCGGTCTGGACGAAAGCAATGCCCTGTTTGAGGCGCGCCGCTGTCTCTCATGCGGCAACTGCTTTGAATGCGACAACTGCTACGGCGTGTGCCCGGACAATGCGGTCATCAAACACGGGCCAGGCAAGGGTTTTGACTTCAATTACGACTATTGCAAGGGCTGCGGCATCTGCGTGTCCGAGTGCCCTTGCGGCGCGATCAAGATGGTGCCAGAAGAAATTTGATCAGCCGCCGCCTCGCTCCGGCGGGCGTACCCAAGAAAAAAGGACTTGGCCATAAGGCCAAGTCCTTTTTTACATCCAACTATTTGGTGGGCGGTGGAGGCTTCGAACCTCCGACCCCAGCAGTGTGAATGCTGTGCTCTACCCCTGAGCTAACCGCCCTGAATTCGATTCAGGAAAGCGTTGGATTATGCCCTATTTTCAGGCTGATTTGCGCCACACTGTCTTGTTGCCACTGGCTTTGTCAATCTGATTGAGAACATCATCATGCGCGGCCGACTCCTGGTCGTTGGCGGCCAGCACCGGCAACAGAATGCTGCCAAGGTCGATCTGCACCACTTGCAAGCTCTCACTCTCGGTCGCACCAACCTCCATCAGCAAGGCATCTTGCCCACGCGTCAGGTTAATGTAGACGTCGGCCAGCAGTTCGGCGTCCAGCAAGGCGCCATGCAGCGCCCGGCCGGAATTGTCAACACCGAGACGGTCGCACAGCGCATTGAGTGAATTGCGCTTGCCGGGGAACATCTCCTTGGCCATGACCAAGGTATCGGTCACGCTGGCTACAAATTCCTTGAACCGGGGGCGGCCCAGCAGGGCCAGTTCCTTGTTCAGGAAACCAAGGTCAAACGGGGCATTGTGAATGATGATTTCAGCGTCCTTCACGTACGCCAGCAGCTCATCGGCCACGGCTTCAAACTTGGGTTTGTCCTTCAGGAACGCAGAAGTAATACCGTGCACTCTGAGTGCATCTTCGTGACTTTCACGCCCGGGGTTCAGGTAGAAATGTTTATTGTTGCCGGTGAGTTTGCGCTTGAACAACTCTACACAACCAATTTCGATAATGCGGTCGCCCGTATCGGCTGACAGACCCGTGGTTTCAGTATCCAGAAAAATTTGACGCATAGCTAGTGAGTTTCCTTGGCGTGATTGACGGAGTACTTGGGTATCTCCACCACCACATCTTGCCGCGCCAGAATGGCTTGGCAGCTCAAGCGTGATTGGGGCTCCAGGCCCCAGGCGCGATCGAGCATGTCCTCTTCATTCTCATCGACCTCATTGAGTGACGCGAACCCTTCGCGCACGATGACGTGGCAAGTGGTGCAGGCGCAGCTCATCTCGCAGGCATGTTCAATATTGATGTGGTTGTCCAGCATGGCCTCACAAATAGAGGTGCCAGCCGGAGCCGATATCTCGACCCCTTGTGGGCAATACTCAGGATGAGGCAGTATTTTGATAACAGGCATATGTTTACTCGTTGAATCGGGATCAGACCGTTGCGATGTTTTTTCCCGCCAGTGCTTTTTGTATGCCCCTATTCATCCGCATTGCCGCAAAGGCCTCAGTGCCTTTGGCCAGCGCCTGCGTCGCCGCTTCAATCCGGGCCGGGTCTTCCAGGAGGCTTGCCACATGCACGGCAACCATCAGCCGATCAATGCCGGCACGATCCAACTCGGTGAGCAGGTCACCATCCGCATCCAGCGCGCTTTGCGTCGCCAGTACCATGCGTTCGGCATCGACACGGGCCTCGACCAGGGCACGGGCCTTCATGTCCACATCGGCCTTGGTGAAACTGTCTTGCAACATGTTGGCAATCTGCTCGTCACCCAGTCCGTAAGAGGGTTTGACATCAATTCGGGCTTCAACGCCGCTCAGCTGCTCGCGCGCACTGACGCTCAAGAGCCCGTCGGCATCAACCGTAAAGGTGACGCGGATACGTGCGGCGCCTGCGGCCATGGGTGGGATGCCACGCAACTCAAAACGCGCCAGGCTGCGGCAATCTGCCACCAGGTCACGTTCACCCTGCACCACGTGCAACGCCAGCGCGGTTTGGCCGTCCTTGTAAGTGGTGAAATCCTGCGCTTTGGCGGTCGGAATGGTCTCATTGCGGGGCACAATCCGCTCAACCAGACCCCCCATGGTCTCGATGCCAAGCGACAAGGGAATGACATCGAGCAACAGCAAGTCACCACCGGCGTTATTGCCTGCCAACTGGTTGGCCTGTATGGCGGCGCCAAGCGCAACCACTTCATCGGGGTTGAGGTTGGTGAGGGGCACGCGACCAAAAAAATCAGCAACCGCTCGCTGAATCTGTGGCATGCGGGTGGAGCCACCCACCATGACCACACCCTTGACATCGTTCTTGTCGAGATTGGCATCGCGCAGCGTCTTGCGCACCGCTCGCATGGTGCGTTGTGTCAGCTCTGCCGTCAGCTTTTCAAATTGCTCGCCGACCACCTCGAATTTAACGTTCTCGCCGCCGATACAGGCGTGGCAGGCGGCACAATGCGTCGCCGACAGTTCCTCCTTGCAAGCGCGTGCCGCGATGATGGCAATCGCCTTGTCCTGCGGTGTTTTGGCACGCACGCCAGCCTGAGCCATGATCCAATCGGCCAGTGCGCGGTCGTAATCATCACCACCCAGAGCCGAGTCGCCACCGGTCGCCAGCACTTCAAACACACCTTTTGTCAGCCGCAAGATGGAAATGTCAAAGGTCCCACCACCAAGGTCATAAATGGCATAAACGCCCTCGCTGGCGTTATCGAGCCCATAGGCAATCGCAGCCGCTGTGGGTTCATTGATCAGGCGCAGCACATTCAGACCCGCCAGCTTCGCTGCGTCTTTGGTGGCCTGGCGCTGGGCGTCGTCAAAATAGGCCGGCACCGTGATCACCACGCCATACAGGTCGTCATTGAACGTGTCTTCTGCGCGGTAACGCAAGGTCGCCAAAATATCGGCACTGACCTCAACCGGCGATTTTTCACCTTGCACGGTGTGCAAACCCAGCATGCCGGGATGGTCCACAAAGCGGTACGGCAATTTCTCACGCCCGATCACATCGTTCACGCTGCGACCCATGAAGCGCTTGACCGAGGCAATGGTGTTTTCAGGATCGAGGGCTGACGCTGCTTGTGCCTCAAAGCCGATCTGGCGTCCACCACCTTCAAGATAACGGACGATTGAGGGCAGGATGACTCGACCCTGCGCGTCTGGCAAACATTCAGCGACTCCATGGCGCACGGACGCCACCAGTGAATGGGTGGTCCCCAAGTCAATGCCTACCGCAATGCGCCGCTGATGCGGATTGGGAGTCTGACCGGGCTCGGAAATTTGTAGAAGCGCCATGATTTCTTTGTTCTGGATAGAGGCGCTATTGTCCCCGCTCCATGGTGTCCATCTGATCGAGGCGGGCTTGCACATCACGCTCAAAGCGCTCGATGAACATCAACGCCCTCACCTGCTGCGCGGCCTGCAAATAGTTGTGCTGCTGATCCAGCAATCGCTCGCATTTTGATAGCTCGTCACGCATAGCCAGCTTGACCTGGAGGCCCAAATTATCTAAATCTTCAAGGCTATGGGCATCATCGAGCGCTTCGCGCCAGTCCATTTGCTGCATCAAAAACTCAGGCGGCATCGCGGTGTTGTTCTCGGCATTCACCGCCGCACCGTGCAATTCACACAAGTAAGCCGCGCGTTTGAGCGGGTCTTTGAGCCGCTGGTAGGCCTCGTTGATACGCACCGACCACTGCATGGCCACACGCTGCGCGGCAGCCCCTTGCGCCGCGAACTTATCGGGGTGCGCTTCGCGCTGCAGGTCTTTCCAGCGCGCGTCAATCGCACCCCGGTCTTGCGCAAACTGAGGCGCGAGACCGAACAGTTCGAAATCGTTGGATTGGAGATTCACACCCGGAACGACTCGCCGCAGCCGCAACGGTCACGCTCTCGCGGGTTGTTGAACTTGAAGCCTTCATTGAGACCTTCACGCACGAAATCAAGTTCGGTGCCGTCCAGGTAAGCAAAGCTCTTGGGCTCAACTAGGACCTTCACGCCAAAGTCTTCAAACACCATGTCTTCGGGCTCAATTTCATCGACGTACTCCAGCTTGTAAGCCAAGCCCGAGCAACCCGTCGTTTTGACACCCAAGCGCACGCCCACACCCCTGCCTCGTTTGGCAAGGTAACGAGTCACATGCCGTGCGGCGGCCTCAGTCAGCGTAACAGCCATGTTCAGTGCGTCAGCGTAGCGACGTGTTTTTTTCGATAGTCATCGACTGCTGCCTTGATGGCATCTTCAGCCAGGATGGAGCAATGGATTTTGACCGGTGGTAAAGCCAACTCCTCAGCGATTTCGCTGTTTTTAAGCGCCGCCGCTTGATCCAGCGTCTTGCCCTTGACCCACTCGGTGACCAAAGACGACGAGGCAATAGCCGAGCCACAGCCGTAGGTTTTAAAGCGCGCATCTTCAATCACGCCGGTTTCTGCATTGACCTTGATCTGCAACTTCATCACGTCACCGCAAGCCGGTGCGCCGACCATGCCGGTACCAACCGACTCATCACCCTTGTCGAAGGATCCGACGTTGCGGGGATTTTCGTAGTGGTCAACAACCTTGTCAGAATATGCCATTTTTCTTTCTCCTGTTTGTCGTGCCGGGCCTGTTCCAGCATCCATGACGATACGGTTAATGGGCTGCCCACTGAATCGTGGATATGTCAATACCCTCTTTGTACATATCCCAGAGCGGACTCAACTCACGCAGCTTGGCCACGTTGACTTTGATGGTCTCAACCGCGTAATCAATCTCTTCTTCAGTCGTCCATCGGCCAATCGTCATGCGCAGGCTGCTGTGCGCCAGCTCGTCACTGCGCCCCAGGGCGCGCAACACATAGCTAGGTTCCAGACTCGCTGACGTACAAGCCGAACCGCTGGAGACGGCCAAGCCCTTGATGCCCATCATCAAAGACTCGCCTTCGACATAGTTGAAGCTCATGTTCAGGTTGTGCGGCACACGTTTTTCAAGATGGCCGTTGATAAACACCTGTTCGACATCTTTCAAACCCGCCAGCATGCGGTCGTGCAGCGCCTGAATGCGTATGTTTTCACCCGCCATCTCTTCTTTGGCAATGCGGTAGGCCTCACCCATGCCAACAATCTGGTGCGTCGGCAAGGTGCCCGAGCGCATCCCGCGCTCATGCCCGCCACCATGCATTTGCGCCTCAATGCGGATGCGCGGTTTGCGCCGCACAAACAGGGCACCGATGCCTTTGGGACCGTAGGTTTTATGCGCAGTCAGGCTCATCAGATCGACCGGCAACTGGGTCAGGTCAAACTCGACCCGACCAGTCGCCTGCGCCGCATCAACGTGAAAAATAATGCCTTTTTCGCGGCAAAGCGCACCAATGGCGGCAATATCCTGGATAACACCAATCTCGTTATTCACGAACATGACACTTGCCAAAATGGTGTCAGGACGGATGGCGGCCTTGAATGCGTCAAGATTAATCAAACCATCTTCCTGCACATCCAGATACGTGACCGCAAAGCCTTGGCGCTCCAATTCGCGACAGGTATCAAGCACCGCTTTGTGTTCGGTCTTGACGGTAATGATGTGTTTGCCCTTGGTCTGGTAGAAATGGGCAGCGCCCTTCAAGGCCAGGTTGTCGGACTCGGTGGCGCCGGAGGTCCAGACGATTTCGCGTGGATCGGCTCCCACCAGGTCTGCAACTTGTTGACGCGCTTTTTCCACGGCGGCTTCGGCTTCCCAGCCCCAAGCGTGGCTGCGGGATGCGGGATTGCCAAAGTGCTGGCGCAACCAGGGAATCATGGCATCCACCACCCGCTGATCGCAAGGGTTGGTCGCGCTGTAGTCCATATAAATCGGGAAATGCGGTGTGGTATCCATGGCGGGCTCGTTACTGCTATCTTGAAAAGGCTGAATTATCGACCGGCCAGTTTTATACTTTTGAATACGCATTGCCCAGCGCAAACACTGAATTCGGTATATTCATGCGAATCGGCTTGATCGTCGGCATACTGGAAATGGCACGCTTGACCGTCGGCTTGTCTTCAATTTGAAGCCCTTTGGCCAATTGGTCGTCCACCAGTTTTTGCAGCGTCACAGAGTCCAAAAACTCCACCATTTTTGTATTCAATGACGTCCAGAGGTCGTGGGTCATGCAACGTGCACCCTCACCCAAGCAGTTTTCTTTGCCTGCGCAGTGGGTGGCATCAATCGGTTCATCCACCGACGTGATGATTTCTGCCACCGTGATCTCGGCTGGATTACGCGCCAGGGTATAGCCCCCTCCGGGGCCACGGGTGGATTCCACCAACTCATGGCGTCGCAGTTTGCCGAACAACTGCTCCAGATAGGACAGCGAAATCTGCTGGCGCTGACTAATGGCCGCCAAAGTGACCGGCCCGTTGCTCTGACGCAAACCCAAATCGATCATTGCAGTGACCGCAAAACGGCCTTTGGTGGTGAGACGCATCGCATACTCCTTGAAGCTGAATCGTACTAACTTGACTAATGGAGTTGAGTATATCAAGAAACCAAGTAATTTACTCGGGTAACTAGACTGATCAGTATTTTTAGTCTTTTGTACCTGCAGCAATGACCACCACGTTGTCCCTGCCCGCTGCGCCAAAGGCCTGTTCCTTCAAAATACCCAACTGATCGCGCACCCGCGCCGCCTTTTCGAACTCCAGGTTGCGCGCGTGTTCCATCATCAGTTTTTCCAGCCTCTTGATCTCGCGGGAGATGTCTTTCTCGCTCATGTCTTCCACCTGAGCGCGCTGCATCGCGTCGCGCTCCAACTTCTCGGCCTCCTGGCCGGCTTTTTCGCTGTAAACACCGTCGATCAGATCTTTGACCTGCTTCACGATGGAGCGTGGTGTGATACCCATCGCCAGGTTGTGCGTCACCTGTTTGACGCGACGGCGCTCAGTCTCGCCAATCGCTTTTTTCATCGACTCGGTTACCTTGTCGGCATACAAAATCGCACGCCCCTCCAGATTGCGGGCGGCACGACCAATGGTCTGGATCAGGGATCGCTCGGAGCGCAAAAAGCCTTCTTTATCGGCATCCAGAATCGCTACCAGCGACACCTCGGGAATATCCAGTCCCTCGCGCAGCAGGTTGATACCCACCAGCACATCAAAAGTGCCCAAACGCAGATCCCGCAAAATTTCGACCCGCTCCACGGTGTCGATATCGCTGTGCAGGTAGCGCACCTTGACCCCGTTGTCGTTCAAATAGTCGGTCAACTGTTCGGCCATGCGCTTGGTCAGCGTGGTGATCAACACGCGCTCATGTTTTTCGACACGAATGCGGATTTCTTGCAACACATCATCCACCTGATTCACCGCCGGACGCACTTCCACTTCAGGGTCAACCAGGCCGGTCGGGCGCACCAGTTGTTCCACAATTTTCCCGGCATGGTCTTTTTCCCATTGCGCTGGCGTGGCGGAGACAAAAATGGCCTGGCGCATGCGGGCCTCGAACTCTTCAAATTTGAGCGGTCGGTTATCCAGCGCGCTGGGCAGCCTGAAACCGTATTCAACCAGCGTGGTCTTGCGCGAGCGGTCGCCGTTGTACATGGCACCAAACTGGCCGATCAGCACATGGCTTTCGTCCAGAAACATCAGCGCGTCTTTCGGCAGGTAATCTGTCAACGTGGCAGGCGGCTCACCGGGGGCGGCACCGCTCAGGTGCCGAGAATAGTTTTCAATGCCCTTGCAATGCCCCACCTCGCTGAGCATTTCCAGATCAAACCGCGTGCGCTGCTCAATGCGCTGCGCCTCCACCAGCTTGCCCTGGCTGACAAACTCCTTGATGCGGTCTGCCAACTCGATCTTGATCGCCTCCACCGCAGACAGCACCTGCTCGCGCGGGGTCACGTAGTGACTGCTGGGGTAGACGGTAAAGCGCGGTATTTTTTGCCGGATGCGCCCGGTGAGTGGGTCAAACAATTGCAGTGACTCGATCTCGTCGTCAAACAGCTCGACCCGGATCGCCATCTCGCTGTGCTCGGCCGGAAAAATATCAATGGTGTCACCGCGCACCCGAAACGCCCCGCGTGAAAAATCCACATCGTTGCGCTGGTACTGCATGCGCACCAGTTGGGCAATCATGTCGCGCTGGCCCAGCTTGTCGCCCACCCGCAGCGTCATCACCATCTTGTGATACGCCTCGGGCTGGCCAATGCCGTAGATGGCTGACACCGTGGCCACAATCACCACGTCGCGACGTTCCAGCACGCTTTTGGTACAGCTCAAGCGCATCTGTTCGATGTGCTCGTTGATGGCCGAGTCTTTTTCAATGAACAAATCGCGCTGCGGTACATAGGCCTCTGGCTGGTAGTAGTCGTAATAACTGACGAAGTACTCCACAGCATTCTTGGGAAAGAACTCACGGAACTCGCTGTACAACTGCGCCGCCAGTGTTTTATTGGGCGCAAACACAATGGCGGGCCGCCCCAGCCGGGCAATCACATTGGCCATGGTGAAGGTTTTGCCCGAGCCGGTGACGCCCAGCAAGATTTGAAACACCTCACCGTCATTGACGCCTTCCACTAGTTCGTTGATGGCCTCGGGTTGGTCGCCAGCGGGTGGGTACGGCTGATACAGCTCAAAGGGTGAGTCGGGGTAGCGTACAAAGGTGCCGGAGCGAACCGGCTCGGCATCAGAGGACGTAACAAGAGCGGCGGGAGTGGGTACAGTCATAAAAAAGGTCCATCAGCATGCAAAGCGGTCGGTAAAATAAGTCTTTGCAATCCGGCAAAACCCTTATTCTCGGTTTTTTTCCAATACCACTCTGAACAGGAACCCCCATGTCTCTCTTTTCCGCTGTCGAAATGGCCCCGCGCGACCCGATTCTGGGTCTCAACGAACAATTCAATGCCGACACCAACCCGGCCAAAGTTAACTTGGGCGTGGGCGTGTACTTCGACGACAACGGCAAGCTGCCACTGCTCCAATGTGTGCTGGCGGCCGAGAAAGCCATGATGGATGCGCCAAAACCCCACGGCTACCTGCCAATTGACGGCATTGCCGCTTACGACGACGCGGTCAAGGCCTTGGTGTTTGGCGCTGACAGTGAGCCCGTCAAGAGTGGCCGCATTGCCACCATCCAGGCGCTGGGTGGTACCGGGGGCCTCAAGGTGGGAGCCGATTTTTTGAAGAAACTCAACCCCAACGCCAAGGTGTTGATCAGCGACCCAAGCTGGGAAAACCACCGCGCGCTGTTCACCAATGCCGGGTTCACGGTTGAGTCATACCGCTACTACGATGCCGCCACACGCAGCCTTGACTTTGCGGGCATGTTGGCCGACCTCAACGCCGCTGCCGCTGGCACCGTGGTGGTGCTGCACGCTTGCTGCCACAACCCGACCGGCTATGACATCAGCCCGGCCCAGTGGGATCAAGTGATTGCCGCCGTCAAGGCCAAAAAACTGGTGCCGTTTCTCGACATGGCTTATCAGGGCTTTGGCTACGGCTTGACCGAAGACGGTGCCGTGATCGGTAAATTTGTCGCCGCTGGCCTGTTGTTTTTTGTGGCGACCAGCTTCAGCAAGAGCTTCAGTCTCTACGGTGAGCGTGTTGGCGCTTTGAGCGTGCTGTGCGAAAACAAGGAAGAAGCCAGCCGGGTCCTGAGCCAGCTCAAGATCGTGATTCGCACCAATTACAGCAACCCGCCCAGCCACGGTGGCGCCATCGTGGCCGCCGTGCTGGGAACACCCGAGCTGCGCGCCCTGTGGGAAAAAGAATTAGGCGAAATGCGGGTGCGCATCAAAGCCATGCGCCAGAAGCTGGTCGACGGCCTGAAAGCCGCTGGCATCAAGCAAGACATGAGCTTCATCACCCAGCAAATCGGCATGTTCAGCTACTCAGGCCTGTCCAAAGACCAGATGGTGCGCCTGCGCAATGAGTTTGGCGTGTATGGCACCGACACCGGGCGCATGTGCGTGGCCGCGCTCAACAGCAAGAACATTGACTACGTCTGCGCGTCGATTGCCAAAGTCATTTAAGCCAATCCAAAACTTTAAACCAAATAGCTGCTTAGCCCCCGTAGAACGGGCGTGAGCAGCTATTTTTTTTATAGCATTGTCACTTACGCCATGAAATCCATCAACATCATTGGTTGCGGTCGGGTAGGAAAGACCTTGGGCCGTGCCTGGCACAGTAGCGCCGTCTATCGCGTGCAGGATGTGCTGACGCGCTCGCCGGCGTCGGCCGAGCAAGCGGTGGCTTTTATGGGCGCGGGACGAGCCACCACCAGTCTGGCATATCTGCGCCCGGCCGATGTCTGGATGCTGGCGGTACCAGACGGTCAGATTGCCCAAACTGCCGCGGCACTGGCACAAGCCGCCGCAAGCTGGGCCAAATCCGACCGAACCAACCCCGGCGGGCCACCCGCCATCGCCTTTCACTGCAGCGGCGCACTCGCCTCTACCGAACTGGCGCCACTGCACTCCCTGGGCTGGCAACTGGCCAGCGCACACTGCCTGCTCAGTTTTGCCGACCCCGGCACCGCGCTGCAGCAATTGTCAGGCTCCCCCTGCGCGCTTGAAGGCGACCCAACGGCGACTCTGGCGCTTGAGCCCGCATTTGCCCGCATTGGCACACGCTGCTTCCCGCTGGCGGCCGAGCACAAACTGCTGTATCACGCGGGGGCCGTATTTGCGACCAATTTTCTGCCGGTGCTACAAGACTTGGCACAGCAGTTGTGGCGCGACAGCGGAGTGCCCGCCGACATGGCAGCGCGGCTCAACACCACTCTACTGCGCAATGCGGTCGACAACATCCTGGCACTGGGCCCCGTTAGCGCCCTGACCGGCCCTGCCGCCCGGGGCGACACGGCCTTGGTTCAGCGCCAAGGCGAGGCTGTCGCGCAGTGGAATCCCACGGCGGGCAAGGCCTACCAGGCGCTAAGTCAACTGGCAGCCAAACTGGCAGCCAGTTGATTGCCGCGCGGCCAGTGGCGCTACTGTGCGCCCGCTTCAAGCGGCTGCACCCAATGTTTATCGGCGCCTGAACATCAATCTATTGAGCGAGGTCAATCTTCCAAGGGGGCCCCGGGGAAACCCGTCAGTTATGATTCAAGAATCATCTTGACCCTCTAAGGAAAGCAATGTCTGCCTGGTTTTTATATACGTTTATCGGCGTGTTTGTCGTTCTTTCCAGCACGGCCCTCTTCTTCTTTGCGCTGACCCGCGGCACGCTGATCGTGCGCGGCGCCATGGGCAACCTGGAAGACGATGCAGCCCATGTCTACCCCCTTTACTCGAACATGCGACTGATCAAGTTGATCGATTTTCAGCCAGTCATTGCGGCCATCCTGCTGTTTCAATACGACCGCCTGGTCTCTGCCATTACCAGCGGGCTGCACCACATGGACTTGCGTGGCAAAAAAGTGCTGATCACGTCCTGTGCTTTTGGCAATGTCATTCCCCGCGTGGTCACCGCTGCCGTCAAATCAGGCGCCAAGCGCGTGCTGATTGCCGACATCATCAAGAACGAGTTGGTGCACGCCAACAGCAAGCTCCCTGAGTTCGCGGGCAAACTTGAATTTCTGCAAGAAAACGCCACGGCGATGAAGCAGGCGGACGAGTCGGTTGACGCCAATGTGATCTTTTTCCTGCTGCACGAGTTGCCGCACCACCTCAAGAGCGTAGCCCTGAGTGAAGCCATGCGCGTGCTGGTACCGGGCGGAAAACTCTACCTGGCCGAATTTCATCGACCTGATTTATGGGTGCTGCGCGCGTTGAGCTGGACTTACTTCAAGGTGTTCGAACCCTTGGGTCTGGCACTCTGGGATTCTCACGACCCGCTGAATCAACTTGAAGCCATGGGTGGCTTCACCTGCGAGCGCCGCACCGTGTTCTTTGGCAACTTCCAGATCGTCATTGCCACCAAAAACCCCAAACCTTGAGGTTTTTGGTGCGCTTCACAGCGCTTATTTGAGGGCTTTGAACCGCATGCGATGCGGTTTGGCGCCCTCTTCACCGAGGCGTTTGCGCTTGTCGGCCTCGTATTCCTGGTAGTTGCCATCAAAGAAGGTCCACTGGCTGTCGCCTTCGCAAGCCAGAATGTGGGTGGCAATACGGTCCAGGAACCAGCGATCATGGCTGATGACCATGATGGAACCGGCGAACTCCAGCAAGGCGTCTTCCAACGCCCGCAGCGTTTCGACATCCAGGTCATTGGACGGCTCATCGAGCATCAATACATTGCCGCCCGCAATCAGGGTCTTGGCCAGATGCAGCCGTCCGCGCTCACCACCGGACAGGGTGCCCACGCGCTTTTGCTGATCGGCGCCGTTGAAGTTGAAGCGGCCGCAATAAGCCCGGCTGGCCATCTGGAACTTGCCCACGTTCAGAATGTCAAGCCCGCCTGACACGTCTTCCCAGACGGTTTTTTCGTTCGAAAGGTCATCGCGGTGCTGGTCAACAAACGCCATCTTGACGGTGGAACCAATCTTGACCTCGCCACTGTCGGGTTTTTCCTTGCCAGCGATCATGCGGAACAAGGTGGATTTACCGGCACCGTTGGGGCCGATGATGCCGACGATGGCACCCGGCGGCACCTTGAAGCTCAGGTTGTCAATGAGCATGCGGTCGCCAAACGACTTGCTGACATTAACAAATTCAATCACTTCATTACCGAGGCGATCGGCGACGGGAATGAAGATTTCGTTGGTTTCGTTGCGCTTCTGGTACTCAAAGTCAGACAGCTCTTCGAAGCGGGCCAAACGGGCTTTGCTCTTGGCCTGGCGTGCCTTGGGGTTCTGGCGTGACCATTCAAGCTCTTTCTTGAGTGCCTTGGCGCGCGACTCTTCACCCTTTTGCTCTTGCGACAGGCGCTCCTGCTTTTGTTCCAACCATGCGCTGTAGTTGCCTTTGTAAGGCATGCCATTGCCCCGGTCGAGCTCCAGAATCCACTCGGCGGCGTTGTCCAGAAAATAGCGATCATGGGTGATGGCCACGACGGTGCCGGGGTAACGCTTCAAGAACTGTTCCAGCCAGTCCACCGATTCGGCGTCCAGGTGATTGGTGGGCTCATCGAGCAGCAACATATCCGGCTTGGACAGCAGCAGGCGGCACAGGGCGACCCGGCGCTTTTCGCCCCCGGAGAGCACGCCAACCCTCGCCTCCCACGGAGGCAGCCGTAGCGCGTCAGCCGCTATTTCAAGTTGATGTTCTGTATCGGTGCCCGTGCTGCCAATAATGGCTTCCATCCTGGCCTGCTCTTCAGCGAGCGCATCAAAGTCGGCATCTTCGTCGCCGTAAGCGGCGTAAATTTCCTCCAGCCGGGCTTTGGCTTTGAACACATCGCCCATGCCGGCTTCCACGCTTTCACGCACCGTCTGTTCGGGGTCCAGTTGCGGCTCTTGCGGCAGGTAGCCAATGTTCAGGCCTGCCATGGGGATGGCTTCGCCTTCAAACTCCTTGTCGACCCCGGCCATGATTTTGAGCAGGGTGGACTTGCCGGAGCCGTTGGTGCCCAGCACGCCAATCTTGGCGCCGGGGAAAAAGCTGAGGGAAATGTCTTTGAGAATGAACTTTTTCGGCGGAACAATCTTGCCGAGGTGGTTCATGGAAAATACGTATTGAGCCATGGGTCGTGCGGGGTACTTCTAAATGAAAACCCGCTATTATCGGCGGTTCGCCCGGCGCGGCGGCGCCACCAGCCTGGATTAAGGTTGTTTCTCCACCCGACCCAGGTCATTTTCCAAAGCCATCTGGGCCACGGCGTCGAGCGCGTTGTCAAGCACATGACCATCTGAGATGAAGCGCACCCTGCCCTTCATCCGCAGGCGTTCCATGGTGCGCCGGGACAACGCATGAGCCATCCCGCCGCGGGAAATAAACATGAAAAGAGTCTGGTGCGGACTGGCCCAGGTCAATTGCGCGCGCACCCACACATCGTCCACGATCAGTTCCACCCAAACCCCTGGGGTGAGCTCCACGGCAGACCAGGGACGCTGAACGTCGGTAACTGATTGATGTTGAACATCAGGCTCCGAATAAGCCGATTCCTGGGCCTGATCATCGGCGACCCAAAGACCCTCCTCGTCCAGCACGTCAGGCACATCCATCAGGCTGCCGACATCCAACAGGTCGCCAGCTGTCTGAGCCGCAGGCTCTGCAGCACTGGCAACGGGTCCAACACGGCGACCTTCAAATGCTTTTTCATGCAGCGTGACCAAGGCGTCAAACAAGACCGGAATACGCTCCTGTGGATACTGAATCAGCTGTAGGCCGTGACGCAACTTGACCAGCAAATTAGGCACCAGTTGCACGAGTCTGAGCCGATTACGCCGGGTCAATCGATGTTGGACGCTCCAGATCAAATCATCCACCAACGCCAGATAGCCGTCGGGGTCGGTGCTGCCATCGGCACACCCCAACTGCGACTCCGCCACCACCTGTGCCCAAGGCCCCCGCAGAAATCCGGCCACCAACTCAGGAATTTGCTTGTCTTTTTGACGTTCCTGAAACTCGTCGGCCAGCCGCTGCGCCAGCAGGTTTCTGTGTTCCACGTGCAGCAACGCGCGCGCTGCTTCTTCTTGTTGTTGCCGCTGCTTGACCTCATCCAAAGCCCAACCCGTTTCAAGCACGTGCCCCACCTGGGCAAACGATGCGGCATCGCTGTCGCCACCGGTCAAAACGCCAACCGCCTCTGAAATGGACGCCAAGAACCGGGAAAACCCGTCATCATTTTCAGACGTGTAACCCAGACTGCGGTGCGTCAGTCGGTCCAGGAACTGGCGTGCCGGATGCTGACGTTCGCTGAAGAACCGGGGATCGGCATCGGAAAGCGCCAACAGCACCGGCTCCAGCGTCTTGATAAGTGCACGCACTTTAAGCAGCAGTCTTTCGTCTTGCATCAGGTTGTCCAGCATCAGGCGCACAACTTCGGCACCCAGTTGCTTGCCCAACTGCTTGCCCTGCGTCGGCTCACGCACGACCATCTGCTGAGGTGTCTTCACCGGCACGCCCGGGTTCGAAGGCAAACTGGCGCGCTGCGCCAGACGTTTCATCATGGGCTCGATCAACTTCATGTATTCCAGTGCGTCATAGCAGGCGGGCACCGTTTGCAAGAAGTCCTGCGCGCCCGGGTTGCCCTGCGCACCGTCAAGCTCGCCCGAAAGCAGCTTGCGCAGTTTGTCAAGCGTCACCAAGGTGCGCGACACCGCGTTCTGGGTGCCCTTTCCGGCCGCTGCACGCCCACCCGGCAAAGCGCCCACAGGCGAGGCGGGCTCGATGCCTTGCGAGCGCAACCAAATGCAGACTTCACGGTAAAGCTGGTGCAGGCTCACCCCCAGCAATCCTGCAGCGGGCGTGATAAGCGCCGCCCGCGCCTGTTCGTCCGGCGCATGCTCCGCCAGGCTTGCCTGCAGTGCCCTCACAAAAACCTCGGGTTTGAGCGGGTTGAGCTGCGGCTGAACCGTGATCCAACCCAACAGACTGCTGACCAGGGCATTCAAGGCTGGAAGCAGGTCATCAACACAGCGGATTACCTCCTGCTGCGCCAGCGCAAATTCAATGCTGGCATCGATTTGGCGGGAGTCGAATTGCTGCAAATCGTCAAAACGCAACTGCGTATGCGCCGCGATCTGTTGGGAACCGGTGTTGTACAAGCCCAGCCGCAATTGCGCTTTGAACGTCGCTTTAACGGACCCAGCCTGCATACGCAGCGCATCAGTCACGGTTTTGCTGACGGCGAAGTGTTGCCCAAAAGACCTTTTACTCTTGGGCCTGGTGGCCGCTGCGGCCAATCCTTCCAGCACATCATCCATCAGGTTATCGGCCTGCATCAGCACGACTTCCAGGCATTCCTGCAGGGAGGTACGACCACTGGCCTGATCGTGCGCCGCACCGATACGTCGAAGCAGGAATTTCTTCATCAAGAATGGCCCCCCATTGCAAATTCAATTCATCAAACCAATTCTCCCCGCTGCCACCAAGTAGAGACTGCCTCGGTAACAGATTGTTTCGAATCGGCCTGCCGTGACAAAACGAGTTGTGGTCTGCGGGAGTCCAAACCACATGTCCGGCACTGGCAAATCCATTGAATTCCATGAGGCGAAGGGCAAAACATCCAGATCATGCGACAATGCGCCAGTTGCGGAGCGTCAGTTGCCCGCTACGCCAGCACCTTGCTGGGAACCATGCCTAGCGCGGACGTTCACCCTTTGTACCCCATCTGCCTTTGACTGATTCAGTGTTTCAAGCACCGAGCAGGCCGATGCCACAGCGCCCAGGATAGGCGCCAAACCATGAAATTTGAAGAACTAAATTTGGCTCCGGCCATTGTCAAAGCCGTGCTTGAGCAAGGCTACGAGACCCCCACCCCGATTCAAGCGCAAGCCATTCCGGCCGTGCTCGACGGCCACGACCTGCTCGGTGGCGCCCAAACCGGTACCGGCAAAACAGCCGCGTTTGTACTGCCCATGCTGCACAAGCTGAGCCAGAGTGAAGCGGCCCGCAACAAATTCGGCGGCATCGGCATTCGCGCCCTGGTGCTGACACCCACCCGTGAACTCGCCGCGCAAGTCGAAGAATCGGTGCAGACCTACGGCAAATACGTGGAACTGTCTTCCACCGTCATTTTTGGCGGCGTCGGCATGAACCCGCAAATCAGCCGCGTCAAAAAAGGCGTCGACATTCTGGTGGCCACCCCGGGTCGCCTGCTGGACCTGCTGCAACAAGGTGTGCTGGATTTGAGTCAGGTGCAAATCCTGGTACTCGACGAGGCCGACCGCATGCTCGACATGGGCTTCATCCATGACGTCAAAAAAGTGCTGGCCGTGGTCCCCAAAGACAAGCAGATCCTGCTGTTCTCGGCCACCTTCAGTGAAGAAATTCGTGAACTCGCCGCCACACTGCTCAAAAGCCCACTCACCATCCAGGTCACGCCGCGCAACACGACCGTGCAGCGCATCACGCAGCTCATTCACCCGGTCGGACGCGGCAAGAAGAAAGCGCTGCTGGCGCACATCGTTCAAGAGCGCAACTGGAGCCAGGTGCTGGTGTTCACCCGCACCAAATTTGGCGCCAACAACGTCGCCGAATTTCTGACCAAAAGCGGCATCAATGCCATGGCCCTGCACGGCAATAAAAGCCAGGCGGCGCGAACCCAGGCGCTGGCCGGCTTCAAGAGCGGCGACATTCGGGCCCTGGTGGCAACAGACATTGCCGCCCGCGGCATTGACATTGACGACCTGCCGCATGTGGTGAACTACGACATCCCCAACGTTTGCGAAGACTATGTGCACCGCATTGGCCGCACCGGGCGTGCGGGCGCCGACGGCGCTGCCGTCAACCTGGTGTGCCTGGACGAAGAAGGCTTCATGCAGGCGATTGAGCGCTTTACCAAACAGGACATTGAAGTCCAGATCGTGGAAGGCTTCATGCCGGAACCCGGTGAACAGGCTGAACCGATTGCCATGGGTCGCCAGACCATTTGGGGTGGCGCAGGCAAGCCGCCCAGCCGCGATGTCATGCAGGCAGCGGCCAGAACGGCACGCACCGAGATGCTGCAACGCGTGCGCGAGAACAAGGGCCCGCAGGGTGAGCGCGGTGGCCGCGCCGGTGCGGGTCGGGGTGGCAACGGCGGCGGACAACGCTCGTCGGAACCACGCAGCCACGCCTCAGCGGGCGAACATGCGGCACGTGGCCCCGGCCAACGCCCCGCACAAGGGCGCGGTGGCAATGCGGGTGGGTACCCAGGTGGCAATGGCGGTGGCAACAGTGGTGCTTACGGTGGCGGCAACTCGGCACCCTCGCGGTCACCGTCGAGCCAGCCCGACCCCATGCGCACCAGCGTCGACATGATGGCTGAGCGCGGTGCCCGCCGTGGCGGCGGTGGTTTCGGCGGCGGCAACCGTACGGGAGGTTCTTATGCGGGATCAGGCGGGCGCTCCGGCGGCGCGGGTGGCTTTGGTGGCGGGGGCAACGGGTCTCGTGGGCCGGGCAGTTCTCGCGGCTCTTTTAACCGATAAGCGCTATGCGGCGGTCCACTGTGTGGGCCGTCGACCGTTAACGCTCGAACATCCGAAGCTTTTCAGTTACGTGGTGGATTTCGCCACCCTGTCTGCGCTGTCCGGCATCAAGCACGTTGACGACGTCTTTGTCGCGCTCGGCACGACCCTCAAGGTGGCCGGTAGCCAGTCCGCTTTTCGCGCGCTTGATTTTGAGGCCGTTGTGGCACTAGCCCGCGTCGGCAAAGCGCTGGGCGCTACAAAATTAGGAGTCATCAGCGCCATGGGCGCCGACCCGGCATCCAGGGTGTTTTACAACCGGGTCAAAGGTGAGATGGAACAAGCCCTGGCCCGGTTGGGTTACCAGGTCTTGATCCTGGCGCGGCCATCGCTGCTGGTCGGCAACCGCGATGCCCTCGGACAAGCCGCACGGCCAGCTGAAAGACTGGGTTTGCTCGCCATGACGCTGCTCAAACCGCTGATTCCGACCAACTATCACCCGATTACGGCCACGCAAGTAGCGCACGCATTGCTCAGCGTGGTCCACAGTACTGAACGCGGCACGCGCGTTTTACTCTCGGGTGAAATGCAGGCCATCATCTAGCGCCAGCGCGACCGCATGGCGTACGGTCCGGCCGTTTGATGCGGTTCGAAGTTCATTCCGAGGTTTCTGTTGTGCCGGGCGACGCTGTCAAACTCGGCACCGGTTTGAGTCGCCAGGCTGTGCGTGCCCCAACACCGACCGCCAATCCCACGGTCCAGAACACCACGGACACCCCCACCACTGCCCCAGCGGTGCCAAACAACATCGGCATCATCACACTCGACGCATTGATGGTCATCAGCCGCAGACCGAGCGCTTCACCATGGCGCGCCTCCGGCGTGATCTGGTGCAAGGTGCTCATGATCATGGGTTGTACCGAACCGAGCGCCAAGCCCAACAGAACCGAACAAGCCCCCATCGCCAACGGGGTTGTCATCAGGGGATAGACGGCAAACAGCACGGCGGTCATCGCCATGGCGGAAGTCACGACAAACCACTCGCGCACGTGCGACGCAAACACCGGCAACAACACCCGGACAAAGGCGGCCGCAATGGCAAATGCGCCCAGAATCGTGCCAATCACCGAAGCGCTGAAGCCGCGCTCGTGCCCGAGAATCGGCACCACAAAGGTGTGCACGTCCCAGCACGATGACAAGAGCCAGTTCACCAGCATCAGCCGGCGCATGAGGGGCTCACGCAACAAGTCCCAGGCCTTGTTGGGCGCAGCACCCTGCACCACGGCTACAGGAGGCAATTCCACGGTGCGGCGGACCCAGAACCAGGTCGCCAGTGGCAACAAGGCCATCAACAAAAAGGCCGCGCGAAAGCCGCTGTAGTCAATCAGCAGACCGGCCGTCAGGGGGCCGACAAAATTCGACACCGCCGGACCGATGGCCAGCCAGCTGAACACTTTCTTCAACTCCGTCGCATTCTGCGCGGCCCGCCCCACGTGGCGCTGCAGCGAAATGACCGCCACGCCCGTTGACCCACCCGTCATCAGGGCGCTCAGGCACAGCACGGGAAAGACCGGGAACACCACCGCCAGCCCGGCCCCCAGCGTCGCGGCAACCACACAAAAACCAACCGGACGCTTGAGCCCGTGCCGGTCCACGTAGCGACCCGCCGGCAAGGCCAGAAAAACCTGCGTCAAGGCAAACAGGGCCAGCAGGAAACCGACCGCAATGGCACTGTAGCCCGCGCGTAATGCCAGCAAGGGTGCTGCCATGCGCATGCCAGCCATGCAGGCATGCAGGCAGATTTGCCCGGCGATCAGGCGCGCCAGCGCAAAGCGGGGGGCTGGCATGCGGGCGGGCGCGAGGCTCACGCCCGCTCTGCCTCCACGTCGCTGTCAAAGTCTTTGTCCATCGGGATCAGGGCCTGCACTTCAGGCTCGGGCAGCGCCTCGACTTTTTTCAGCGCACGGCCCATGGCGCGGCTGCGGGTCTCGGCACTGTCCAGCGACTTAAGCACGGTCTCTGTTTGCGACTTGACCCGCGCCAGCACGTCACCAAACTTGCCGAACTCGGTTTTGACCGCACCCAGCACCTGCCACACCTCGCTGGATCGCTTCTCCAGCGCGAGCGTGCGAAAGCCCATTTGCAAGGAACTCAGCATCGCCAGCAGCGTGGTTGGCCCAGCCAGCGTGATGCGATGCTCGCGCTGCAGGGCCTGCATCAGGCCGGGCCGGCGTAGCACCTCGGCATACAGCCCTTCAGTCGGTAAAAACAGGATGGCGAAATCGGTGGTGTGCGGCGGCTCCACGTATTTGTCGGCAATCGATTTCGCCTCCAGCCGGATGCGCAACTCCAGCGCCTTACCGGCTGCTTCAGCGCCAGAGACATCCGCCCTGCCCTGCGCGTCCAGCAGTCGCTCGTAGTCCTCATTGGGAAACTTGGCGTCAATCGGCAGCCACAGCGGCTCGGCATGCGCGGACGTGCCCGGCAGTTTGATGGCAAAGTCGACGACGTTTTTGCTGCCTGGGCGCGTCGCCACCTGCGCCGCGTATTGATCAACCACCAACACCTGTTCCAGCAGCGAGGCCAGTTGCGCCTCACCAAAAATGCCGCGGGTCTTCACGTTGGTCAGCAGGTGTTTGAGGTCGCCCACGCCGGCGGCCAGCGTCTGCATTTCGCCCAGGCCCTTATGGACTTGCTCCAATCGATCGGCCACTTGCTTGAAGCTCTCACCAAGCCGGCTTTGCAGTGTGGTCTGCAGCTTTTCGTCGACCGTGGCGCGCATCTCGTCAAGTTTGGCGGCGTTGGTGATTTGCAGCTGCGCCAACTGCTTTTCCAGCGTCTCACGAATTTCGTTCATCCGCCGCGCGTTCGATTCACTCAGGGCCGAGAGTTGCGTCGTCAGCGTATCGGACAGCGTCTTTTGCAACAGGGCCAACTGCTGGGCAAAGGCGTCAATCTGGCTGTTTTGCGTGCGCGTGGCCTGTGCGCCCTGCTGCACCAGCGTTTGCTGAAACGTGGCCAGATTTTGCGTCAGTTCCTGGCGTCCACCGCGTGCTGACTCGCTGATCTCGCGGCGCAGCTCGCGCTCCAGCCGCTCCGAGCTGTTTGCAACCAGTGCCAACAGCGCCTGGTGTGCTGTCTCCCGCGACCGCCGGTCAAGCTCGGCCTGGTCCTGCGCGCCGCCGCGCTGTAGAACGATCCAAATCAGCAAGCCGGCATTGAGCACGGCCAGGGCGAGTGCGGCCCAGAGCAGCAATTCATTCACGCTTGAAGATTCTCCTTGGGGCTATTGTTGAGCAAAACAATTGTTTGTCTGCACAGGCCCAGCCCATGCCCGGCTTTATATAACAAATCGGCCTGTAGCCCCCATGGATACTTGGTAACATGCTATTAAATAAGTAGTAAATTGATTTATGGAAGCGGCACACCCGGCGCATCAACACCATCAACTGGACGGCGTAGCAAGGGAAATCCCTATTCCATGAATTGCATTTGGTCAAATACAATGAACACGTTGCTCTTGTTTTAAGCGGCGAGATCAACAAAACGAGTTTAGAGCCCTTCGGGGCTCTTTTTTTGAGCCTCGTCCTTCGGCAAGCGTTGCAACTGCAATTGGGCCAAAGAGCTATACAGCGGCGCACTGATCAGGCGCGACACACCGCTGGCGACCAGGGCGCTGGCCATCAAACTGAGCACCAGCGCATGACCATCCACCATTTCCATGACGATGATGAAGGCCGTCATGGGCGCCTGGGTGGCGGCGGCCAGAAAACCGGCCATGCCCAGGGCCATCAACGTGGGCGCATTGGCGTAAGTTATCAGCTGGGCAATGTCATTACCCAAGGCACCGCCGATCGCCAACGACGGCGCAAAAATCCCGGCCGGCACCCCGGACCAGGTGGTAATCCAGGTGGCGACAAATTTGAGCAGCAGATAGAAAGGTGATTCAGTGGCACTGCCTTCAAGCATCTCGCGCGTGTAGTCGTACCCACTGCCATAGGTTGCACCCTGGCTTGCCAACCCCAACAGCGCCACCGCCAAGCCGCAGACGGCCGCAAAACGCAAGGGCGCACGCTGGCGAAACCTGCTGAACCAGTCGTTGGAGCGACCGGACAGAGACAGCACCACCAGCCGGGCAAACAAACCACCGGCGAGACCACTGCAAACAGCCACCAGCAAACCCGGCAGCAACAGTGCCATGCTCAGGTTCTGGACCCGAATGACGCCAAAGTACGTCGCATTGCCATGCACCGACACGGCCATCATGCCGCCCAGAACAATAGCCGCCAGTAGCAAGCCATTGCTGCGATGCTCCGACTGGCGCGTCAGCTCTTCGATGGCAAACATCACGCCCGCCAGAGGCGTGTTGAAGGCCGCCGCAATGCCGGCCGCGCCCCCTGCCATCATCAAGCCCTTGGCCGACACCTGCGAATGCGCTGGCAGCCAGCGGCGCGCGTGGTGCATGACGCCCGAGGCAATTTGCACCGACGGACCCTCGCGCCCCAGCGACAGACCAGCCAAAAAGCCCCAACTGGCCAACACCATTTTGGCCACGCTGAGGCGGATCGACACATACAAGCTGACGTGCTCCTTGCTCACTTCGGGCGACAGGGCTGCCATGACTTGTGGAATGCCCGACCCGGTGGAGCCGACGGCGTGGCGCCTCATCAGCCAGACAATGGCAACGGTGGACACCGGCGTCCAAAACAGAGGCCCCCACCAGAACGAACTCTGAAACCAGACAAATCGTGCAGAAGCCTGCTCCGTCAGCCAAGTGAACGCCACCACGATCAAGCCGGCCAGCGCCGCAAACGCCAGCACCACGGCGCGGCCGGCCCACAAGCGCCAGTCGTAAAGTTCTTGCCTGATCGCATAAAAAACCGGAAAACGCGTTCGCATGGGGACTCTCTCGGTACTGGAAATTCACTCTGTTATATTGCATCAAATGTAATCCCGAAACCCGATCGCGGAGAGCGTATGCGAATAAATGCCAGCAAGCCAGAATGTGCGCCTTGGCAGGCACAACAATCGCCCATCGGAGACCACATGCCGCTAAAGACCCACAATGTTGTTCAGCCGACCAGCGCGGTGCAAGTGCTGCGGCGCTTCCGCGTCGTCTTCAACGCCGTGCGCGGCCATTTTCAGGAAATTGAAAAGCGGGTTGGTTTGGGTGGAGCTCAGGTCTGGGCCTTGAATGTGGTCAGGGATCATCCCGGCATTGGCGTAGGCACCTTGGCAAAAAGCATGGACATCCACCAGTCCACCGCCAGCAACCTGGTCAAGCTGCTGCTGCGTAAAGAGCTGATCAGCATGCACAAGGCAAGCGCTGACCGGCGTCAGGTTGAGCTTCAAATTTCGCCATCCGGCCTGGCCATTTTGAGCCAGGTGCCAGGCCCGTTTGAAGGCGTGTTGCCGCAGGCCCTCAACCAGCTGTCAGCGGCAAGCTTGCTGCGGCTGGATCAGGATTTGGGCGAATTGGTTGCACTGCTCAAAGCAGATGAGCAGGCCGCGGGCATCCCGTTGGCCGAACTGTAAAAATAAAACCGGTCTGTGCTTGAAACAGCGCTACAAGGAAAGATATGCGACTCTCTTTACGCTTCGTTCTGCCACTGCTGCTGGTGCTGGCGGGCATTGCCTACGCCGTCGCGCCTCTGATCGACCGATTGACGCTGAGCTGGTTTGTGCGCGATCTCGACGGCCGTTCATCGTTGATCGCCAGCACCTTTCAGGAACCGCTGCAGGAGCAACTCGCTACTGGCAAGAAGGCAAAAATAACAGAATTCTTCAACCGCATCACGCAGGATGAACGGATTTTCGCGGTGGGGTACTGCGCCACGCCCACGGCCCCGATGATGGCCAGCTACCAGCTTCCGGCGGAGATTCGTTGCGACAATCTTGACCGCTGGAACGTCCCGAGCGATCACCTGCTACCAAGCGCCCAGGGACCATTACACGTGGCAGTGAAACCCATGGGCACCGAGGCCGGACCGACCGGCCAGCTGGTTGTGGTGCACGACATGAGCTTCATCACCCGGCGCAGCGAAGAAACCAAACGCTACCTTTTCTATGTCTTTATGGCATTGGGGGCGGCAGTCTCGCTGATCACGGTGATCGTGGCCCAGCTCTCATGGCGCGGCTGGATGGCCGGTGTGCGCGCTCTGCTGCGGGGCGAGGGGCTGCTGCGCCGGCCTGAAATCAGCGCCCCACCCGGCCTGCCCGGCTTCAAGCCGATTGCACGCGACCTGCAACGCCTCATCAGTGAATTGGAGGCCGAGACCCGAGCTCGCGATGAAAGCCAGCTCACCTGGACGGCGGAGACCCTGCGTACCATTTTGCATGGCGAGCTGCGTGGCGAGGACGTGATTGTGGTGTCCAACCGCGAACCCTACATCCACCAACGCCGCGGTGAGCGCATCGAGGTCCATCGCCCCGCGAGCGGCCTGGTAACAGCGCTGGAGCCGATCATGCGCGCCTGCTCGGGCACCTGGGTTGCACACGGCAGTGGCTCGGCCGACCCGGAGGTGGTTGACAAAGACGACCGTGTGGCCGTGCCACCCGAAAACCCCGCTTACCATATTCGCCGTGTCTGGCTGACGCCTGAGGAAGAAGCGGGCTACTACTACGGTTTTTCCAATGAGGGGCTTTGGCCCCTGTGCCACATCGCCCACGTTCGGCCTATTTTCCGCTCCAGCGACTGGACGCAGTACGTGGCGGTTAACCGCAAGTTTGCCAAGGCGGTGGTGAGTGAGGCCAAGACCAAAAACCCGATTGTGCTGGTGCAGGACTACCACTTTGCGCTGTTGCCCAAGATGATCCACGACGAGCTGCCTGATGCCACCATCATCAGCTTCTGGCACATCCCCTGGCCTAACCCCGAGTCGTTTGCCATTTGCCCATGGCGTGAGGAGATATTGGCGGGCATGCTGGGCAGCAGCATCATGGGTTTTCACACCCAGTCCCATTGCAACAATTTTGTTGATACGGTGGACCGCTTTCTGGAAGCGCGGGTCGACCGCGAATCGTTCAATGTCTCTTTTGGGGGCAAACTCACCGCCGTGCGGCGTTACCCGATTTCCATCGCTTGGCCACCGGACCCGGAACTGCTGCAAAAGAACGTGCCCGATTGCCGCAGCCACATTCGCCAGCTAAACGACTTGCCACCCGAACACAAGCTGGGCATCGGCGTTGACCGTCTGGATTACACCAAAGGCATCCTGGAACGCTTTCGGGCCATTGAGCGTCTGCTGGAGTTGAATCCGAACTGGATCGGCCATTTCACGTTTGTTCAGATTGCCGCACCGACGCGCACGGGGATCGACGAGTACCAGCACCACGAGGCGCAGGTGCGTGCCCTGGCAGCGCGCATCAATGCGCGCTTTAGGAGCCGCGGACCCGCCCCCATCCTGCTGAAGATTGAGCAGCACGCGCCACCCCAGGTCTATGAATATTTCCGCGCCGCTGATCTGTGCTTTGTCAGCAGCCTGCACGATGGCATGAACCTGGTGGCCAAAGAGTTCGTCGCCGCCCGCGACGATGAACGCGGTGTGCTGGTACTGTCCGAATTCACCGGGGCCGCAAGGGAGTTGCCCGAAGCCCTGATCGTCAACCCGTACGATGCCGACCAGTGCGCGGCTGCCCTGCACCTGGCGTTGAGCATGCCCGAGGCCGAGCAGCGCGACCGCATGCGGCTCATGCGCGGTCTGGTGGCCGAATTCAACGTCTTCCGCTGGGCCGGGCGCATGCTGCTCGATGCCGCCACCAAACGTCGGCGCAGTCGGGTGACTGATAAGCCAGGCACGTCGCCCCTGTGAAATAAACGCGCTTTGACGCTTTCCATGGGGCTGAAGGCGGCCTGCAGACATCGTCTGCCTTGCGATAGGGAATGTCCATGAATGAGCCCTGTGTGCTAAGCTGAAAACTATATGAAGAGCGATCACGACATCTATCTCTTCCGTGAGGGAACACACGCGAAGCTGTACAACAAGCTGGGCTGCCACTTGCAGTCCAACGGCGGCGCGAATTTCGCAGTCTGGGCACCAAACGCTGAATCCGTCTCTGTCGTCGGCGACTGGAATTACTGGGCCGGCAATGTGGATCGCCTTGATCTGCGCGACGACGGCTCCGGCATCTGGCAAGGTTTCGTCGAGAACGCGGTTCGCGGTCAGGGCTACAAGTACCGCATTCAATCAAGTCATGGCAACTACGTCGTGGACAAGGCGGACCCGTTCGCGTTCTATGCGGAAGCACCCCCTGCAACGGCCTCGCGCGTCTGGAGCATTGAACACGATTGGAAAGACGATCAGTGGATGTCATCGCGCGGTCCGAAAAACGCGCTCGATGCACCGATGTCCATCTATGAGATCCATCTTGGCTCCTGGCGGCGCAAGGACGGACACTTCCTCGACTACCGCGAACTTGCGCATTCGCTGGCCGACTATGTGATCGAGATGGGCTTCACCCATGTTGAGCTGATGCCGGTGACCGAGCATCCGTTTTATGGCTCATGGGGCTACCAGACAACCGGGTACTTCGCACCTACCTCGCGCTTCGGCACACCGCAGGACTTCATGCACTTCGTCGATCACTTGCACCAGCGCGGAATCGGTGTGTTGCTGGACTGGGTGCCCTCGCATTTTCCGACGGATGAGCACGGGCTTGGCTATTTCGATGGCACCCATCTGTTCGAACATTCCGATCCGCGGCAGGGCTTCCACCCCGAATGGAACTCGAGCATCTTCAACTACGGGCGCAATGAAGTGCGCAGCTTCCTGATTTCATCGGGACTGTTCTGGCTGGACAAGTACCACCTGGACGGCCTGCGGGTGGACGGCGTCGCCTCCATGCTCTACCTTGACTATGCCCGCAAGGAGGGCGAGTGGATTCCAAACCGTCATGGTGGGCGAGAGAACCTGGAAGCCGTCGATTTCTTGCAGACACTGAACAAGGCTGTTTACCGTGAGCATCCCGACACGCTCACCATCGCCGAGGAGTCAACTGCCTGGCCGCGCGTGTCGCGGCCGACCGACATGGACGGGCTGGGTTTTGGCATGAAGTGGAATATGGGCTGGATGCACGACAGCCTGGCGTACATGCAGGAAGAGCCGATCCACCGCAAATACCACCATCACAAGCTGACCTTCTCGCTGGTGTATGCCTTCAACGAGAATTTTGTCCTGCCGCTGTCACACGACGAGGTGGTGCATGGCAAGGGATCGCTCTTGGGCAAGATGCCCGGCGACGCCTGGCAGCAGTTTGCAAACCTGCGTGCGCTGTTCGGCTACATGTGGGCTCATCCTGGCAAGAAGCTGCTCTTCATGGGCGGCGAGTTCGGCCAGCGGCGCGAATGGACCCACGACGGCGAGCTGGAATGGTGGGTCACAAAGCTGGAAGGTCATGCCGGACTACAACGCTACGTGGCGCAGCTTAACCGCGTGTACCGCAGCCTGCCAGCCCTCTACCAGCTGGACTTTTCTCCCGCCGGGTTTGAATGGGTGGAGGCCGACGCGACTGACACCAGCGTTTTTGCCTTCCTGCGCAAGCCGCGTGAGCGTGGAGCACCGGTGCTGATCGTCTGCAACATGACACCGGTGCCACGCACCAATTACATGCTCGGCGTGCCATTGGCCGGTTTCTGGCGTGAAGTGATCAACAGCGACGCCAGCGAATTTGGTGGCTCGGGTTGGGGCAACCTGGGCGGGGTCGAAGCATCTCCCGTGCGATTCCACGGCCGACCCCATTCGGTGTGCCTGACTTTGCCGCCCCTGTCCACACTCATCTTTGAACACGTGCCCCATGCCTAAATCCGCCACAGCCCGAACACCATTGCCGTGCGCCTCAGTCGAGGACGGGCGCATTCGCGCCGTGATTGACGCCGTTCTTCCCAATGTGGACGGTGGCCGTTTCGCGGTGAAACGGGTGGCGGGTGAAAGTATGGCGGTCACGGCCCATTGCTTCACCGATGGCCACGACGTGTTGCGCGTCGTGCTGCGCTGGCGCAAGGAAGAGCAGGCCGAAGTGCACGAAGTCCCCATGAAGCCGCTGGGCAACGACGTCTGGTCCGCCGAGTTCACACCCATTGCGGTCGGACACTATCGTTACTCGGTCACCGCCTGGGTAGATCCGTTCGAGTCGTGGCGCTACGAGATGACGCGCCGCACCGATGTTGACGACATCCGCATTGCGTCGCAGGTAGGCGCAATTGATATCTCTGCAGCGGCACAGCGCGCGCGCGGCAGAGACTGCAAGACGCTGTCCAAATGGGCCAAGGATCTAAGGGCAGCAGCAAGCGACCGCACGGTCGACGCGACACTCCTCAAGGCACTGGCGCTGGATGAGGCTCTAGCTCAATTGGCAGCACGTTATCCGGACCGCAGTCTGGCTGCAAACTCCGATCAGGAGTTGCCGCTGGTCGCGGACCGCGCTCGCGCGCGCTTCAGCACCTGGTACGAGTTATTTCCTCGCTCTGCCGGGCCTGAGCCTGGCCGACACGGCACTTTCAAAGATGTGGAGGCCCGCCTGCCTGTGATCGCAGCGATGGGGTTCGATGTTCTGTACTTCCCACCGATCCATCCCATCGGACTGATGCAGCGCAAGGGCAAAAACAATGCACTGGCCAGTGAGCCTGGTGATGTCGGCAGTCCCTGGGCGATCGGTGCCGTCGAGGGTGGCCACAAGTCGATCCTGCCGACACTGGGTGCACCGGAAGATTTCAGGCACCTGGTGGCCAAGGCCGCGGACTTTGGGCTTGAGATCGCGCTCGACATCGCCTTTCAGTGCTCGCCCGACCACCCCTACGTCAAGGCGCACCCGAGCTGGTTTCGCTGGCGCCCTGACGGCAGCGTGCAGTGTGCCGAGAACCCACCGAAGAAATACCAGGATATCTACCCGTTCAATTTCGAAAGTGAAGATTGGCGCGGCTTGTGGGCAGAGCTAAAAAGCGTGTTCGACTACTGGATTCTTGAGGGAGTAAAAATCTTCCGCGTGGATAACCCGCACACCAAGGCCTTCCCGTTCTGGGAGTGGGCAATCTGCGAAATCAAGCGCAAGCACCCCGATGTTCTCTTCCTGGCCGAAGCCTTCACCCGGCCAAAGGTCATGCACCGGCTGGCCAAACTCGGCTTCACACAGTCTTACACCTATTTCACCTGGCGCAACAACAAACAGGAATTGACGAATTATTTCACGGAGCTTTCAGGCGGTCCGGGTGTTGACTACTTCCGCCCCAATGTCTGGCCGAACACACCGGACATCCTGCACGAACAGCTGCAAAGCGGCGAGCCCGCCATGTACATGGCCCGTCTGGTTCTTGCCGCCACATTGGCGGCAAGTTATGGTATCTACGGCCCGGCCTATGAGTTGCGCGAGCATTTGCCGAAGTCGCCCGGCAGCGAGGAGTATCTCAACTCCGAAAAATATCAACTGCGCAACTGGAACAATGATGATCCAGATAGCCTTGCACCCTTCATTACCCGAATCAATCAGATCCGTCACGACAACGCTGCGCTTCATGCGGACCACAGCCTGCGCTTCCTGCCCATCGACAACGACCAGCTTCTGGCCTACTCGAAAACCTCGGATGACGGCAGCAACGTGGTGGTCACGGTGGTCAATCTTGACCCCCATAACGTCCAGTCTGGCATGGTTCATCTGGACCCCGAATCGATCGGAGTGGATGCCTCGCATCCGTTTCAGATGCACGACCTGCTAAGCAACCAGCGCTTTGTGTGGCAAGGCCGGCATCACTATATCCGTCTCGATCCGCACAACGCGCCAGCACACGTCTTCGTCGTGCGCCGGCGCGTCCGCGATGAACGCGACTTCGATTACTATTTTTGAAACCGGCCACCGATGAACGCACCTGCAACCAATCTGACGCTCGAAACTGTCGAGATTGACAGCCGCGACGATCCGCTGTGGTACCGCGACGCGGTCATCTACCAGCTCAACGTCAAAGCGTTTTTCGACAGCAACGACGACGGCATGGGTGACTTCAAGGGTGTCGCAGCCAAGCTCGACTATGTCCGGGACCTGGGGGTCAACACCATCTGGCTGATGCCCTTCTATCCCTCGCCGATGCGCGACGACGGCTACGACATTGCGGAATATGAAGACGTTCACCCACAATACGGCTCGCTCGACGACTTTCGTGAGATGCTGGCCGAGGCGCACAAACGCGACTTGCGGGTGATCATAGAGCTCGTCATGAACCACACATCGAGCGATCACCCGTGGTTCCAGGCAGCGCGACGGTCGCCACCGGGCTCGCCCGAGCGCGAGTTCTATGTCTGGAGCGATAGCGATCAGTTGTACAACGGCACGCGCATCATCTTCACCGATACCGAGACCTCCAACTGGACCTGGGACCCGATGGCCAAGGCCTTCTTCTGGCACCGCTTCTTCAGTCATCAGCCTGATTTGAATTTCGACAATCCCAGAGTGCTCGAAGCGATCTTCAAAACCATGCGATTCTGGCTCGACATGGGCGTTGACGGTTTCCGCCTCGACGCCATTCCCTACCTCATCGAGCGTGATGGCACCAGCAACGAGAACCTCCCGGAGACGCACGCGGTGATCAAGCAACTGCGCGCGGCCATCGACGCGCAATACAAGAACCGCTTCCTGCTGGCTGAAGCCAATATGTGGCCCGAGGACGTTCGAGAATACTTCGGCGACGGCGACGAATGCCACATGGCCTACCACTTCCCGCTGATGCCACGCATGTACATGGCCATCGCTCAGGAAGACCGTCACCCGATCATCGAAATCATGCAGCAAACGCCGGAAATCCCCGACGGCTGCCAGTGGGCCATCTTTCTGCGCAACCACGATGAACTGACCCTGGAAATGGTGACTAGCAAGGAACGGGACTACATGTACCGCATGTATGCGACCGACCCGCGGGCACGGATCAACCTGGGTATTCGCCGCCGCCTCGCCCCGCTGATGGAGAACGACGCGGATCGCATCAAGCTGATGAACGCAATGCTGCTGTCGATGCCCGGCTCGCCCATCATCTACTACGGTGACGAGATCGGCATGGGCGACAACATGTTCGTCGGCGACCGCAACGGCGTGCGTACACCGATGCAGTGGAGCCCCGACCGCAACGCCGGTTTCTCCCGTGCCGATCCGCAGCGCCTGTACCTGCAACCCATCATGGATCCGATGTACGGCTACGAGGCCCTCAACGTCGAGGCCCAGGCGCGCGACATCAGCTCGCTGCTCAACTGGACCAAACGGATGCTCGCCGTGCGCAAAAGCAGCCGGGCCTTCGGCCGCGGCAAGCGCAGCTTCCTCAAGCCTGGCAACCGCAAGATCCTGGCGTACCTGAGCGTGTACGAGGACGACACCATCCTGGCCGTGTTCAATCTGTCACGCGCGGCGCAACCGGTGGAGCTGGAGCTGTCGGCCTACAAGGGCCGTGTGCCGGTCGAGATGTTGGGACGCACCTCGTTCCCGCCGATTAGCGAGCTGCCTTATCTGCTGACGCTGCCGTCATTCGGTTTTTTCTGGTTCCGGCTCGCCGCCGACGCTGAAGTTCCGAGCTGGCATCAGGAGTATGTGGCACTGCAAGACCGCCCGACGCTGGTGCTGTTTGATGGCTGGACCAGCTTCTTTCGCGATCGCGTGATGCCGTGGCGAATCGGAATGGCCGACCGCATGCGCACGCAATTCGAAACGGACACACTGCCGCGTCATATTGAGATCCAGCGTTGGTACGCATCCAAAGGCACGCCCATTGAACGCGCACGGCTGGTCGATCATGCGGTGTGGGAGGCAGGCAACTTCAGCTGGATGCTGCCCATTCTGAAACTGGACGGACCCGTCGGGGAATCGACCTATTTCATGCCGCTGGCGTTGGCGTGGGAGGAGCGCGACGAAGAGCGCATCGCCAACCTCGCGCCCGCCGCACTGGCCAAGGTACGCCAGCAGGCCAACACTGGCGTCATGGGCGATGCTTTCTACGACCCGGCCTTCTGCCGCGCCTTGGTCCAGGCTATCGGCGCCGACATGGAAATTTCCACCGCAGCCGGACGCCTGCAGTTCAAACCCACGAGGGTGTTCAAAAACTTCACCTCGGACATCGCCGCGCTAACGGTGTCGCGTCCGAGCACGACGAGCAGCAACACGGTTGTGACACTGGATGACACGCTTTTTCTCAAGGGCTACCGTCGTCTGCGCCAGGGCCTGAATCCCGAACTGGAGATGGGTCGCTTCCTGACTGAAGTCGTACGCTACCCGAACTGCGTGCCGGTGCTGGGCGCACTCGAATACTTCATGAACGATGGCAACGTCATGACGCTGGCTCTGATCCAAGGTTACGTGTCCAATCAAGGGGATGGTTGGGACTACACATCACGTTACGTCGAGCGCTTCCTGGAAGAGCTGCGCATCTCGGGCGACGTCAATGCCGCCGCAGGCGAAACGCATGGCGGCTTCCTGGCTTTGGCCGCCACGCTCGGCCAGCGCACTGCGGAGCTTCACCTCGCACTGGCGCAACACACAGCAGAGCCGGCCTTCGACCCCGAACCTCTCTTGTCGAGAGATGTCGTCGCGTTCAAGGACCGGGCGGCTAGAGAGGCCACCGCCACATTGTCACTGCTGCGCGAGCGCCAGGCGCAATTGCCCGCAGCCGCCCAAGATGGAGCCCAAGCCCTGCTGTTGCAACAGGACCGACTGCAGACTCGCATCGCCGCCGTCAAGACCGAGGGGAAGGTCAGCATCAAAACACGCTACCACGGCGACTACCATTTGGGCCAAGTCCTCGTAACCGGCAACGATTTCGTGATTATCGATTTCGAGGGTGAGCCAGCCCGCAGCTTTGAAGAACGCCGCACCAAGAGTTCACCGTTGCGCGACGTGGCCGGCATGCTGCGGTCTTTCAACTATGCACGCTGGTCAGCGCTGCGGCGCGTGGCACAAAATGCTACCGAGATTGACCAACTGGAACCCGCAGTGCGCGAATGGGAACGCAGCACCCGCGAGGCTTTCCTGGCGGCCTACGAGCACACCATGGTGTCCGTCAAATCGGGGCAGCCGGTTGACCTGGACCTGCTCGCTTTGTTCGAACTTGAAAAGGCACTTTACGAACTCCGATACGAGCTCAATAATCGCATCGACTGGATCCAAGTGCCTTTGCAAGGTATCCTGGCCCTGATTGGCCCCGATACGGGCTTGACAAGCTGAGGTCGCCTTTGCACCTGCAACCCCAACTGGAGTAGAGATCATGGAAAAACTGGACATTCAGCTCGAACCCTTGCGGGCCATCCTTTTTCAGATTGGTGCGTTCCTTCCACGCCTGCTGATCGCCGTGGTGGTGGTGCTGGCCGGCTGGCTGCTTGCCAAGGTGGCACGTATTGCGGTGACCAAGGCATTGCGTGCGATTAATTTCAACGTCCTCACCGAGCGCTCGGGCCTGGACAACTTCCTGCGCCAAGGCGGCATGTCCGGCGACACGACCTCCCTCTTCGGCATGCTCCTGTACTGGCTGGTCGTTCTGGCGGCCCTGCTGATTGCCTTCAACGGACTCGGCCTGACCTACATCACTGACCTGCTGTCGCGCGTGGTGTGGTTTATTCCGAATGTCTTTGTTGCACTGGGGGTGCTGGCGTTCGGTTCTTACTTCGCGCGCTTCGTCGGAAACACTGTCGTCAGCAGCCTCAAGCTGCCGGATGCGAGCCTCCTGGGCAGGCTGGCGCAGTACGCCATCATGGCTTTCGTGGTCCTGATTGCACTGGAGCAGATCAAGGTCGGAGGCGACATTATTCGCGAGAGCTTCCTGGTGATTCTTGCCGGCATCGTGTTTGCGCTGGCACTCGCCTTTGGTCTGGGTGGCCGGGACTGGGCGGCCGAACGCATTGAGCACTGGTGGCCGCGCGACAAGAAGGCCAGGGACACCCTCGACCATGAAAACAAATGAGCTGATCACCGCAATCTGGCCCGGCCGGGCTTATCCGCGCGGCGCCCACTGGGACGGCGAAGGCGTCAATTTTGCGCTGTTCTCGCAACATGCCGAGAAAGTAGAGTTGTGTCTGTTCAACGAGACCGGTCGTCACGAACGCCAACGCATCGAGATTCGCGAACGCACCGACGACATCTGGCACTGCTACCTGCCCGAGGCCCGCCCGGGTCTGGCCTACGGTTACCGCGTGCACGGCCCCTACAAACCCGAAGAGGGCCACCGCTTCAACCCCAACAAACTGTTGGTTGATCCCTATGCCAAAGACCTTATCGGCCAATTGCGCTGGGGCGATGCGCTCTATGGCTACACCATCGGAAGCAAGCGCGAGGACCTCTCGTTCGACCGCCGCGACAGTGCGCCGCTGGTGCCCAAGAGCCGCGTGCTCGAGCCCGCTTTCACATGGGGCGACGATCGCCGGCCCACGGTACCGTGGCAGGACATGGTCATCTATGAGTTGCACGTGCGCGGCTTCACCATGACCCATCCGGAGGTGCCAGCACGATTGCGCGGCACCTACGCCGGGCTCGGCTGCGCCCCGGTGGTCGACTACCTGAAGCGCCTGGGGGTCACGACGGTTGAATTACTACCGGTACATAGCTACGTCAGTGAACGCCACCTGGCCAGCAAGGGGCTTTCAAACTACTGGGGCTACAACACCCTGGGCTTCTTCGCCCCAGAGGTGCGCTACAGCGCCTCGGGCAAGGTCAAGGAATTCAAGACCATGGTGAAGACGCTGCACTCAGCCGGCATCGAGGTGATCATTGACGTGGTCTACAACCATACCTGCGAGGGCAATCAGCTTGGGCCCACGCTCTCCCTGCGCGGCATCGACAACGCGTCCTACTACATCGCCAACGCCGACAACCACCGGTATTACGACGACTTCAGCGGCTGCGGCAACACCGTCAACATTGAGCACCCGCGCGCGCTGCAGTTGATGATGGACTCCTTGCGCTACTGGGTTGAAGAGATGCATGTCGACGGTTTTCGCTTCGACCTTGCTTCCGCGCTGGCGCGCGAAGCCGGTGAGGTGGAGAACCTGGGCGGCTTTTTCGATGCCATCCGCCAGGACCCGACGCTCAATCGCGTCAAGCTGATCGCCGAGCCCTGGGACTTGGGAAGCGGTGGTTATCGGGTTGGCAACTTCCCGCACGGCTGGGCCGAGTGGAACGACCGCTACCGTAACGGCATGCGCGCGTACTGGAAAGGTGACGACGGGCAGATCGGTGAGCTTGCACAGCGCCTCACCGGCTCGCATGACCTCTACGGCTGGTCGGGCAAACGCAGCCACGCCAGCATCAACTTCGTCACGGCGCACGACGGCTTCACGCTGCACGACCTGGTCTCGTACAACGACAAGCACAACGAGGCCAATGGCGAAGATAACCGCGACGGCAACAACCACAACCTATCCTGGAACTGCGGTGCCGAGGGCGAGAGTGACGACCCCGCTATTCTCGCTCTGCGGGAGCGCCAGAAGCGCAACCTGTTGGCCACGTTGCTGCTGTCACAAGGCTTGCCCATGCTGCTGGCCGGTGACGAACGCGGCCACACGCAACTGGGCAACAACAACGTCTACTGTCAGGACAGCCAGCTGGCCTGGCTGGACTGGACCCCGACTCCGGAGCGCGACGCTTTGCATACCTTTGTGCAACGCTTGATCCTGCTGCGCCGGGCGCACCCGTCTCTGCGTCGGCGCAATTTCTTCGAAGGTAAGCCGCAGGAGGGCGACGCGGATAAGGATGTGTGCTGGCTCAAGCCCGACGGCGGCGAGATGATGGGGAAGGATTGGAGCGACAACCAGGCGCGATGCCTGGCGATGCTGGTGTCGGGCTGTGGCATTTCGGAGCGGGGCGCACGTGGCGAAACACTGCACGACGATGACTTTCTGCTGCTCCTGAACAGCCACCATGCCGAGATACCCTTTGCCCTGCCGCCGGTGCGCGGGGGCGAGTGGCTGCTGCTGCTTGACACCGCGACCCAGGCCCTTCCACCGGCCGACAACGGTCTACCGCTCGCTTCGCCGCCAGCGTGGGGGCAGGCGAGCTATCCGCTGCAATCTCGCTCCCTGGTACTGCTGACCCGCGCCAGGACGCTTGCATGAAGTGACCATGAAACACGCCCATGCCATGCCTTTTGGCGCCAGTGTGCTGTCGGGCGGTGGCGTGCACTTTGCGCTGTGGGCGCCAGGGGTTGGAAAAGTCGTGCTTGAGAGCGGGCCAGACGCTGGCGCGCTCGCACACTTGATGGCGCGTAGCGCCGACGGGTGGCATCAGCTGACGCTGCCCGGCGCGCAGGCCGGCGACCACTACCGCTACTGTCTGCCCGACGGCCTGCGCGTGCCGGACCCAGCCTCGCGCTGCAACCCCAGCGACGTGCACGGCGCCAGCCAGGTGATTGACCCACACGCCTATTTGTGGCGGCACGACACCTGGCGCGGCCGCCCCTGGCGAGAGGCCGTGATTTACGAATTGCATGTTGGCACCTTCACCCCCGAGGGCACCTTTGCCGCAGCACAATGCCGCCTGGCGGCGCTGGCCGAGCTCGGCATCACCGCCGTGGAACTGATGCCGCTCGCTGAATTCCCCGGTCGGCGCAACTGGGGCTATGACGGCGTACTACCCTTCGCGCCCGATGCCTCCTATGGCACCCCGGACGGGCTCAAAGCCCTGATCGACACCGCTCACGGGCTCGGCCTGATGGTGTTGCTGGATGTCGTGTACAACCACTTCGGGCCGGAGGGCAACTACCTGCACGCCTACTGCCCGCATTTTTTCAACCCGGCGCACCAGACGCCCTGGGGCGCGGCCATCAACTACGACGGTGCCGATTCGCGCACTGTGCGCGACTTTTTTATTCACAACGCAATTTACTGGGTGGAAGAATTCCAGTTCGACGGCCTGCGTATGGATGCCATTCACGCCATACGTGATGACTCCGAACGCCATATCGTGCGCGAGATCTGCGAAGCACTGCGCGCCGGCCCGGGTCGTGAGCGCCAGGTTCATGTGGTTTTGGAAAACGACGCCAACCAGGCATCCCTTCTGTCGCGCGACGCCAGCGGTGATCCGCTCGCCGCAACAGCGCAATGGAACGACGATCTGCATCATGCCGTCCATGTGCTGGCCACCGGCGAAAACGATGGCTACTACCTTGACTACGCCGACGCACCCGTGGCCCAACTCGGGCGGGCACTGGCGCAGGGTTTCATCTACCAGGGGCAGCCCTCGCCGTTTCGTCATGGCGAGCGGCGCGGCGAGCCGAGCACACAGCTGCCACTGGCGGCCTTTGTCTCTTTTTTGCAGTCGCACGATCAGGTCGGCAACCGCGCCTTCGGCCAACGCATCCATGCATTGGGCGATCCGGTGCTGGTGCGTGCCGCCCTCGCCTGCGTGTTGCTGTCACCGCACATCCCCATGCTGTTCATGGGCGAAGAGTTCGCCGCCTCCACGCCCTTTCTGTACTTCTGCGATTTCGGTCCAGCGTTGGCGGATGCGGTGTCGCGCGGACGGCGTGCCGAGTTCAGCCGCTTTGCCGCGTTCGCCAGTGAAGCTACCCAGGCGGGCATTCCTGACCCGAACATGGAAACGACCTTCCTGGCGTCCAAACTGCGCTGGGAAGAGCGTGACATCGCGCCTCACAAGGATTGGCTGGACGAGGTACGCCACCTGCTGCACCTGCGCCAACGCCGACTGGTACCCCTGCTGGCCGGCCAACAAGGCACTGGCCGCTTTCACTGCGAGGGCGAGACGCTGTCGGTTCAATGGACGCTTGACCACGCGGGCACTCCAGCGAATGGTGCGTGCCTGCATCTGCTCGCGCATTTCGGCATGCAACCGCGCGTCGGCGTGGTGGCCCCGCCGGGCGAACGCCTCTACGGAACCGGCCTTGAACCCGAGGCGGGTGCCACGCTGCGGCTCGCGCGCGGCGCAGTCGTTCTAACGCTGCAGGAGAGCGATCTTGTCTAGCCCGAGGACCGAGCACAACGCGCAGGCGTTGAGCCAACTGTGCGCACACTTTGGCATTGCCACTGAGTACGATGACATCTGGGGCACGCGCCACCCGGTAGCACGCGCGAGCTTGCTGGCCTTGCTGTCGGATTTCGGCGTCACACTGGCTGACGAATCGAACGCGCCTGACGCACTCGCAGCCGTGCTGCGCTGTGCCTGGCACCAGGCGCTGCCGCCGGTGGTGGCGATTCAGGCGTCGGCGCCGGCGTGGGACGTGTCGCTGCGCCTGCCCGCCTCGCTGGCCCGTATCCGCTGGCAACTGCGCGAGGAAACCGGCACTGTGCACCAGGGCGAGGTCGCCGCCGATGCGCTGCCCGAGATCGACCGAACCGAACTCGACGGCGTCAGCTGGTGCGAGCGCAAGCTGTCGTTCAGCTTGCGGCTGGCCGCTGGCTACCATCGCCTCAGCGTGACGGACCTGGCCGGCGAGACACTGGTGGTCAGCGCACCCGAGCGTTGCTATCGTCCGGCGGCACTGCAGAATGGCGGCAAGGCCTGGGGACCCACGGTGCAGCTGTATGCACTGCGCTCCCCGCGCAACTGGGGCATCGGGGACTTCAGCGATCTCGCGCAGTTGGTCGCACAGATGGCTGAACGGGGTGCCGACATCATAGGCATCAACCCCTTGCACGCGCTGTTCGTGCACAACCCGGCCCATGCCAGCCCTTACAGCCCCTCATCGCGCCTGCAACTCAACGTGTTGTACATCGATGTCGAGGCGGTCGATGATTACGCCAGCTGTGCAGCGCTGGCGCGGCTGGTTCATTCCTTCGAGTTTCAGGGCCGGCTGGCGCGCCTGCGCGAGGCGCCGCTGGTCGACTATGTTGGGGTTGCCGCAGTCAAATTCGAGGCGCTCGAATTATTGTTCAGTCATTTCCGTGAACACCATTTGACGCCCGACGGTCTGCAGGCGGGCGACGACGCCGGACGCACCTTTCTCGCGTTCGTGGTCCAAGGCGGCGAAGCGTTGTACCGCCACGCCCTCTTTGAAGCGCTGCGGGCGTATTTTCATGCCAACGATGCCGCCATTGGCGGTTGGCCGGGATGGCCGCTGGCGTACCAGGATCCCGACAGTCCCGAGTTGAAATCCTTCGCCGAGCAACACGCCGAGCGTGTGCAGTACCACCAGTACCTGCAATGGCTGGCGGCCAGCCAGTTGGCACGCGCGAGCGACTACTGCCAGGCGCTGGGCATGGGTGTGGGCCTGTATGTTGACCTCGCAGTCTCGGTCGATCGCGCGGGCTCCGATGTCTGGTGCGAGCGCGCGTGCTTTGCCGCGGATGCCAGCATCGGCGCCCCGCCCGATAAGTTCAATCCGAATGGCCAGGGTTGGGGCTTGCCGCCGCTGCGGCCGGACCGCCTGCGCGCGAGCCAGTATCGCTACTTCATCGACACCTTGCGCGCCAATATGCGCGGTGCGGGCGCGCTGCGCATTGACCACGTGATGGGCTTGATGCGCCTGTTCTGGATACCCCCCGGGCAGACCGCGCGCGCGGGCACCTACGTGCATTACGCGCAGGACGAGATGCTGGCCATCGTCGCGTTGGAGAGCCAACGCAACCGCTGCATGGTGATCGGCGAAGACCTGGGCACTGTAGCCGACGAGGTGCGTGCGGCGCTGGCGCGTTTCGACGTGCTGTCCTATCGCCTGCTGTACTTCGAACGCCAGGACAATGGCGAATTCAAACCGGCGACCGACTACCCGGCGAATGCGCTGGTGGCCGTCAGCACGCACGATCTGGCGACACTGGCCGGCTGGTGGTGCGGACTGGACTTGCGCCTGCGCCTGCAGCTCGGCCTGTTCCCCGACCTGCAGGTCTTCGATAAGCAACTGCTCGACCGCGCCCAGGAGCGCGTGCAGCTTCTGTTGGCTCTGCAGCATGCCAACCTGCTGTCGGCGCGCGAGGTGGCGGATGTTCTGGCCGGGTCAAACCTGCCGGCGCATGCAGCACAGGCGGTTCACGCGTTTCTGGCGGCAACACCGTGCGCGATCATGACGGTCCAACTCGAGGACGCGCTCGGCATCGCTGAACAAATCAATGTGCCCGGCACCACCGATGAACAACCCAACTGGCGGCGCAAGCTGCCGCTGAACCTGGCCGCACTGGCCACTGACGAGGCGATGCTGAGTTTGAGCCGCACCCTGTCCGGGCTGCGGCCACGCGGGTCCGGTGCGGCCTCCAAGCGCAGCCGTGCCCAGGCGATCGTGCCGCGCGCCACCTACCGACTTCAGTTCCACAAGGATTTCACCTTCATGGATGCCATCCGCATCCTGCCCTACCTGGCACGCCTGGGTGTAAGTCATGTCTACTGCTCGCCGATCCAGCGGGCACGCGCCGGCAGCATGCATGGCTATGACGTGGTGGCGCACAATGAGGTCAACCCCGAACTCGGCGGGCGTGAAGGCTTCGAGTGCTTCTGCGCGGGCTTACGTGAACGCGGCATGGGCATGCTGCTCGACATGGTGCCCAACCACATGGGCGTCATGGGCGGCGACAACGCCTGGTGGATGGACGTGTTGGAGAACGGGCCGGCCTCGCTTTTTGCCCAGCACTTCGACATCGACTGGCAGCCGCTCAACCCCGAACTCACCGGCAAAGTGTTGCTCCCTGTGCTGAGCGACCACTATGGCGATGTCCTCATGAGCGGCAAGATCGAGCTGCGATTTGACGACAGTGCCGGCAGCCTGGCGCTGCATTACTTTGACCATCGCTTCCCGCTGGCGCCCGAGAGCTACCCGCAGGTCTTGATGCCGGCGCAGGCGCGGCTCGGTGATGTGGACCTGGCCGCCAGCGTGGCCAGCACGGCCACCGCTTTCGGTCACCTGCCCGGGCGCGACGTTGCCGACCCCGATGCACGTGCCGAGCGCTCGCGTGACAAGGAGTTGCTCAAGGCCCGCCTGGCGCGGCTGGCGCGCCAGGCGAGCGTGGCGCAGGCCATCGCCAGCGTGGTGGCGGAACTCAACCTGGCGGGCGCACGTGATGAGTTGCATGCGCTGATCGAAGTGCAGGCCTACCGGCTCGCCTACTGGCGCGTCGCCGCCGACGACATCAACTACCGGCGCTTCTTTGATATCAATGAACTCGCCGCCCTGCGCATGGAGCGCAAAGAGGTGTTCGAGGCCACGCAGTCGTTTGCACTGGACCTCGCCGCGGCCGGCATGGTGGACGGGCTGCGCATCGATCATCCGGACGGGCTGTACGATCCGGCGCGCTATTTCCAGCAACTGCAGGAGGGCTACGCGCGACGCGCCGGCCTGCTGCTGGCGGGCCCGGATGAGCAGGGCCGGCCGGCCCGACCACTCTATGTGGTGGCGGAAAAGATCGCCGCGCTCCACGAGGATATCCCGCTCGGCTGGCACATCCACGGCATGACCGGCTACCGTTTTGCCAACTCGGTCAACGGGCTGCTGGTTGACCCCTCGGCGGCGGCCAAATTCGCGCTGATCTGGCGCAACTTCACCGCCGTCAGCGAGAGTTTCGACGAGCTGGCCTATGCCGGCAAGCTCGACATCATTCGCACCGCGCTGGCCTCCGAGCTCAATGTCCTCTCAACCGAACTGCTGCGCATCGCACGCGCCGACCGGCGCACCCGCGACTACACACTCAATGCGCTGCGCCGCGCCTTGACCGAGGTGGCCGCCTGCCTGCCGGTCTACCGCACCTACATCATTGAATCGGCCTCCGAGCAGGACCAGCGCTTTGTCGACTGGGCCGTGCGGGATGCCGAGCACCACAGCCATGACGCCGACCTGTCGATCTTTGGCTTCATACGCCAGACCCTGCTCGGGCAGGCGCTGCCCGATGCCCCTGAGAGCCTGTGCCAGCGTGTGCGCCGCTTTGCCATCCGGTTCCAGCAATTCAGCGCGCCGGTGGCGGCCAAGGGTGTCGAGGATACGGCTTTTTATCGCTATTTCCCCTTGAGTTCTCTCAACGAGGTCGGCGGCGACCCAAGCCGTTTCGGCGTCACGGTGGCCAACTTTCACGCCGCCAACGCCGCGCGGGCCGCGTACTGGCCGCACAACATGCTGGCAACTTCCACCCATGACAACAAACGCTCGGAGGATGTGCGCAATCGCATCAACGTGCTGTCTGAAATGCCTGCGCGCTGGCGCCTGGCCTTGCGCCGCTGGCGCGCCCACCACCGCGGCCTGCGCCACAGACTGGAGGCAGGGGGCGCAGCGGCAGGGGCGCCCTCGCCCGGCGACGAGTACCTGCTGTACCAAACGCTGCTGGGCACGCTGCCCGTAGGCGAATTGGACGAGACGACACTGGCGCCTTACCGCGAACGCATCATGCGCTATATGCAAAAGGCGGCGCGCGAGGCCAAGCTCCACACCCGCTGGACCCATCCGGACGAGAACTACGAGGCCGCGCTCGAAGGCTTCGTGCGGGCGCTGCTGGGGCACAGTGAAAACAACACCTTCCTCACCGAACTGCAGGCGCTCGGCGCCACGCTCGCGTGGTTCGGCGCACTCAACAGCTTGAGCACGACCCTGCTCAAGTTGAGCTCCCCGGGTGTGCCGGATTTCTACCAGGGCCACGAAACCATCGGCCTGACGCTGGTGGACCCGGACAATCGCCGGCCGGTTGACTATGAGGCGCTGAATCAAAATCTTGCCTCACTGGAGTCCCTCGATCCAACGCAGTTGCCAACGCTGATGGCCGCGCCGCAGGACGGCCGTGCCAAGCTGTGGATCACCTGGCGCCTGCTGGCACTACGGCGCGAGCGGCAGGCGCTGTTTCGCGATGGCGACTACACCGCGCTCAAGGTCAGCGGCGCGCATGCCCAGCACGTGGTCGCGTTCGCGCGTCGTCATGAAGGCGCAACGCTGGTGGTCATTGCCGGACGCTTGTTTGCCCGGCTGCTCCGGGAAGCGATCCTCCCACCACTGGGCGAGTCCGTCTGGGCCGACACCACAGTCGCGATCAACCTGCCCGACGGCACGCGATTGACCAATACACTGACCGACGAGACACTCATCGTCGAACACGGGCACATCAAGCTGGGCGTAGCGTTTGCGCGCCTGCCGGCCGCCGCCTTGCTCGGTCCGACTTGACGCAATCCTGCTTTCTTACAGCGTGAATTCCTTCGTCTGTCCATGCCGGAGTTCATGGACATCATTCTTGAAACCGATCTTGATGGCCTCTGGCGTGACGCCCGCCACCTCGACTGTGAGCACGTCGCCGGATACCGTCATGGTTAGCGACTTGTTGCGGTAGTGGATATGGATGCACAGACTGTCGATGGTCTTGGGCAACTGCGGGTTGAGCCAGAGCACGCCTGCGCGCGCCTCTACCCCGGTGTAAGCACGCTGCATCATGTCCACTGTGGAGGCCATGGCGCCCAGATGGATGCCTTCCGGCGTGGTGCCGTCCTGGATATCCTCCACGTCGCTCATCAAAGCCTGGGCAAACAGGCGCCAGGAACCTTCGCGATCAGAGCGCGCCAGCACCCAGGAATGCGTGACACGACTGAGCGTGGAGCCATGCGAGGTCCGTTGAAGGTAGTAATTGATGTTTTTCGGGATGGTGTCGTATCCAAATGGGTAGTCAAGACGCTCGAAGAGCGCGCTCAATTCTTCCGACGAGAACAGATAGAACAGCATCAGCACATCGGCCTGCTTGGAAACCTGGTAGCGGTTGGGCGTGTCGCCCTCCGCGTCAAGGACACGATCCAGACGCTGGATATCACCATATTTTTTGCGGTAGCCTTCCCAGTCAAATTCCTCCAGGCGGTCGTAGTGTTCAAACTGACTGATGATGCCGTCACCGTGAAAAACCACACGCAACCTGCGGCTGACATGGTCCCAACGTGCCAGTTCTTCCGGGCGCAGTGCAAGTGTGTCACTCAATTCCTGGCGTCGTTCCTGCGGCAGTAGTTCCAGCACTTCCAGCGCGCGGCAAAGCACCCACACGGCCATGACGTTGGTATAGGCGTTGTTGTCCAGCCCCGGCCGTTCACTGTCCGCATAGGCGTCGTGGTATTCATCCGGGCCCATCACACCCAGAATCTCATAACGTCCCAGGTCCTCGTTGTAAGTGGCAATACTGGCCCAGAAACGGGCAATTTCAAGCAGCATCACCGCCCCATAAAAGGAGAGAAATTCCATGTCCTGGGTGACCTGGAAATACTGCCAGACGTTGTAGGCGATGGCCGCGTTGACGTGGCGCTGCAAATAACTCTTGTCCGGGTTCCAGCGGCCCGACTTCGGATTGAAGTGCAGGCGTTGGCTTTCCTCGCGCCCATCACTGCCGCTCTGCCAGGGATACATGGCACCGTCATAGCCGGCCTTGCGTGCTGCAGCACGGGCCGCGTCAAGGCGGCGGTAACGGTACATCAGCAGCGCGCGGGTGATCTCTGGCACGCGCAAATTCAAAAACGGAAAGATAAACAGCTCATCCCAGAACACATGGCCGCGGTAAGCCTCGCCATGCAGGCCGCGTGCCGGAACGCCCGCGTCCTGGTCCATGGTGTGCAACGACACAGTTTGCAGCAGGTGGAAAATATGCAGCCGCAGCACCAGCACCGTCGGCAACCCCTGCTCAGGCTCGCGCGTCCCGATGCTTATATCGAAACGCCCCCACAAGTGCCCCCAGGCCAGCACATGACTTCGCAACAGATCCCGAAATCGCCCGGCGCGCGCAATGCTCTCTTCTGCTGCCAGTCCGCACTCTGAAGTGGCCCTGTCCTTCGAACTGTGCAAACTGACGATTTTTTCAATGGTCAGCGGTGTTTCTTCTGTGATATCCAATTCAATGTGCTGGGCAATATAGCCAGGCTCCTGCAATGTCTTGCGCGCACAGGCAAGGGGCTGATCATTGGCCCATAGCCGTGTGGCGGCAGCCTGCACCACCTCAATGCGCGACTGGCTGGTACGCACCCTGAGAAACAGGGTCTCTGCGTCGAGCGTACGGGTTTCCAGCAACTCCAGATGCCGGTTGCCCAGGCCCCGGTAACGCGCAACACCATCATTGACAACCCGGCCATCCAGCGCCGAGCGGATTTCAATGCGCCCGGACCAGTTTTCGGCGGTCAGCGTGGTTTCCAGCGCCGCAAGGTGCGGCTGCTGCATGTGCACCAGGCAACGGCTGGCCAGCCGCGTCACGCGCCCTTGGCCATCCTTGAAACGCAGGCTGCGCAGCAGCACACCCTGTTTGATATCGAGTTCCCGCCTGTATGCCAGGATCTCCAGCCCTTGTAAATCAAACCACTCGCCACCGGCAATTCGGAACGTGAGGGCCAGCCAGTTCGGCATATTGACCAGATCTTCGTTTTCCACGTCGCGCCCACCGACCTGGCTCACAAGCCGGTTGTAGCCGCCCGCGAGATAGGTGCCAGGATAGTGCACGTCGTCTGCATCCGCTTCGGGCGCAGCGCCGCGAGTGGCGAAATAGCCATTGCCCAGGGTGCACAGGGCTTCGCGCCGCTTTTCCTGGGCCGGCTCGAAATCTTCATAAATCAGGGACCACTGACTCATGCCCTTTTCCCCTCCGCCAGGGTGGCAAGTTCACTCAGAAAACGTCGAACTTCTTCAATGCTGCCCAGGGCGTACTGCGCTGCGGTGTCGCGGGGCTCGTCCCGCACCAGGATGCCGATGCCGTTGCCTTGCGCGTTCAGCGACCTGAACGCATCCTCGTCGGTGATGTCGTCCCCAAGATAAAGCACGAATGCATCGGATTGCGCCAGGCCGAGCTTTCCGAGCAGCCAGATCATGGCCCGGCCCTTGTCCCAGTCGATATCCGGCTGCACTTCAAAAATCTTCTTGCCGTGGGTCTTGCGCAGTCTCGGATGTGTTGCAAGCACCGCATTCACAGCGGGCTCCACGGCCTCCAGGTCTGTCTGCCCGACCAGGCGGAAGTGGACTGCGATGGCGTATTTCTTGCGCTCGACCAGAAGGCCGGGGATGCCCCCAAGTCGCTCCCGCAGCGCCAGCTCGGCCTGGTCGAGCTGGGGCAGAAATTCGCTGCCCTGCTCCTGCTCGAAGTGCATGCCCTGGGGGCCGCAGATTTCGAAGCCATGGCTACCACCATAAACAATGTCTTTCAAACCCACCTTTGCCTGCACATCGGGCAGATCCCGGCCACTCATCACGACCACCGTGCAGCTTCGGGCCAGTGTGCGCACCGCATCACGCATGTCGTCCGACAGCAGTGCCAGCTCAGGGCTTTGCACAATCGGCGTCAACGTGCCGTCATAGTCAAGAAAAACCGCCAGGCTCCTGCCTTTCATGCGGGCCTTGATGTCTTCGAACGCCACCATGGCGGAAGGCAGGCCGTCACTGCGCTGGCGGGTAAGAACGGTTTTCTTCGCTACGCCGACTTCCACCAGGTCGGCGACCACCACGTGCGCGCCCGCGTCTTTCATTTCTTGTGGATGACCGCCGCGGTCCACGCCGATGACCATGCCAAACCCACCACGTCGGCCCGCCTGCACACCGGCAAGCGCATCTTCCACCACCACGCTGCGCGCCGGTTTCACGTCAAGTTGCCGGGCCGCTTCCAGGAAAACATCAGGGGCAGGTTTTCCGGCCAGGCCCAGGCGTTGTGCCACCGCCCCATCCACCCGCACGTCAAACAGACCTGTGATGCCGGCGGATTCCAGCACTTGCGCGCAGTTGTTACTGGCGGAGATGATGGCGGTTTTGATACCCTGCGCCCGCAATTGATGGATAAGCCCAATCGTGGAGTCATACACTTCCACCCCCTGCTTCAGCCTCTGCAGGTACAGCAGGTTCTTGCGATTGCCGAGTCCGCACACGGTCTCCCGTTCAGGCGGATCAGCCGGATCGCCGTAGGCAAGAGCGACGCCGCGCGACTGGAGAAAATCGGCGACGCCGTCGTAGCGCGGCTTGCCGTCAACCAGACGGCGGTAGTCTGTTTCCACATCGAACGGGCGAAACGGCTTGCCGGTGGCGTCAGCCTGCTGTTGAAGAAAAGCGTCGAACAGCGCTTTCCATGCTGCGGCATGGACTTTGGCCGTGCGGGTGACCACTCCGTCGAGATCGAAAATCACGGCATCGAACACATCCCTGGCAAGGATGAGACGCGGCGATTCAGAGCTTGGGTTCTTGGCGTTCATGTCCGCTAGCTCCTCACTTCGTGGCGGGAAAAATTACGTGCGCCCTGCCAAGGCCCCACCAGACCTGATTGCCGCAAGGAGGCAGCTTCAGAATTTAAGAAGCAAGCTGCTGCCCCTTGCCTGACTTGACGCACCCCGGCTGTCAGTGCCGGGACCAGACTTACTCTTGCGCAGCGCGGATCGTGTCGCGCCCGTTGCGGTCCTTGACGCGGCCCAGGTCGGTGTCCAGCGCACGTGCAAGCTTGTCCACAGCGCCGATGAAGGCGTTGTTCATATTGTCGGCCTCGGCCGTCACAGTAAGCGGCTGGCGATTGACCACGCGGGCTTCAAGGCGACAGCGTTTGTCGTTGACACCAGATTTGCCCCCATCCACGTCGGTCAGGAAAACCTCCAGGCGGGTGATATGGTCTTGAAACCGGCCCAGACGGCTGCTCGCTTCGTCTCGCACCCATTGGGCCAGGGATTCGCCACCCTGGATGTGGTCGTCGGTATTCACTTGTATTTGCATGCTGTCTCTCCTTGGTTGGGCTTTGCACATTGGCCGAAACAGGCCATCAAATATGAGTTCCTTATAGCACGCCCTGGCCCTCACAAGTAAGGCGAGAGCAGCCAGACCAGCCGGTCGCGCAGGCGCCCCGCCAGAGACTGGCCCGCCAGCTCAGCGGCAGTGAGGCGGTGCGCATGGCGGATGCGTTCATCGACAAGGCCATCGAGTTGCTGCACCAACTGGGCATCGTGACACTCCAGGTTGTATTCAAAGTTCAACCGCAAACTGCGCGCGTCCCAGTTGGTGGAGCCGATCAGCGACCACGCGTCATCCACCAGAAACAGTTTGGTGTGGTCAAACCCGGGTCCGCTCAGATGCACACGGCAGCCGCTGGAAACCAGGCCGGCGAACTGCGGTCGCATCGCCCAGTCCATCAGCGGCAGGTTGCTGTGGGCGGGCAAAACGATGTCCACCACCACGCCGCGCAGCGCAGTCACCTGCAAGGTGGTGAGCAACACCTCGTCGGGCAGGAAGTACGGCGTGACGATGCGCACCCGGCGCCGGGCGATGGCCAAAGCGCCAAGAATCACCTGACGCATGTGGTCGATGTCGGCATCCGGGCCGTCGGTAACACCGCGTGCCAGCACCGGGCCGCAGGCTTCGTTGGCGGCAAACCAGGGACTGCCGTGTAATGCCTCGCCGGTGGTAAAGGTCCAATCGGTGGCAAAGGTGCGCTGCAAGTCAGCGACCACGGGACCTCGCACGGCGAAATGCAGGCATTGAACAGGCCGCTTCGGCTGGGTTGACAGCCAATGCACCGCGCTGATATTCATGCCGCCGGTGAAGCCAAGCTCACCATCGACCACCATGATCTTGCGGTGGTTGCGCAAATTGGCCTGAGCCAGCAGGCGGGTCAGGCGCGGCCGCAGGAACGCCGCTGCAGGCACACCCACATGGCGCAGTTGTTTGACCATGTTGCTACGGCTGTAGCGGGCCCCGACCGCATCAACGAGCACCCGCACCTGCACGCCGCGCGCCTGCGCCAGCGCCAGGGCGTCCACAAAGGCGAACCCGGCCACATCATGATTGAAAATGTAGCTGAGCAGCGTGACCGAGCGGCGGGCCCCCTCAATCGCGGCCAGCATGGCTGGGTAGGCTTCATCGCCATGGACCAGCGGCGTCACCGCATTGCCAGCCAGCAAGAATCGCCCTGTGATCTCACGCGTCAGCTGGTTGATGCCCGCCAGTTCGGGCAAACAGATGGCATCGGCCTCGATGAAAGCATCAGCGCTTCCCCCCTCCACCCGCCAAGTGTCCTTCAGCCCCAGTGCGACACCGGCACGCTGAATACGGTTCACGCCGAGCATCAGGTACAGCAAGGCACCCAACAGCGGGGCCAGCCAGGCCAGCGCGATCCAGCCGATGGCGGTCTGCACGTGCCGTTTGTTAAGCAAGGCATGCACCGTCACAGCCGCCGCGCAGCCCAAGTGCAACAGGGACACCAGCAAGGGCGCAAGGCCGTGCATCACCTGCAGCACGGATTCGAACCAGGAAGAGGTCATGCCCGCATGTTAGCCGTGCGTTTCCATGGCTTCACCCTTTTGGATAAGAAGCAGTTTGGCAAACCTTGCATAGGGGTCGCATTGACAACCTGGCGTGGGATCGCAATTCGCTATTGTATTGATAGCTACTAACGCTTATTTCACGGGGGCTAGAGCCCTAAAAAGCATAAATACTATTCAACTTTCGCGGCCACCGGATCTTCCGTCTTGACTTGGGACGGGCTGCGATTGAGGTACAGCGTCTGGGTCGGGAAGGCAAACTTGATGTCATGCTCGGCAAAGCGGCGCACCAGTTGCAGGTTGATCGCCTGCTGGACGTCCATGAAGACGTTGTAGTCGGGTTTCAAAACATAATAGACCGCCTCAAAATCCAGCGAAGATTGGCCAAAACTCTTGAAGTGGGCACGGTCAAAGCGGGCATCGCCCTGCGCCTCAATGGCTTGCTGAATCAGTGCCGCAATCTGCTCAAGTTTCTCTGCCGGGGTGTCGTAGGTGACTGCGATGGCGAACACGGCGCGGCGCTCCTGCATACGCTTGTAGTTGCGGATGCGGCTTTTCAGCAGATCATTATTGGAAAAAATGATTTGTTCGCCGCCCAGGCTGCGAATGCGGGTGGTCTTCAGGCCGACATGTTCCACGCTGCCCATCAGGTCATCCACAATCACGAAGTCGCCAATGACAAAAGGCTTGTCGATGGCGATCGACAGCGAGGCAAACAGGTCGCCCAAAATGTTTTGCACCGCCAGTGCCACCGCAATGCCGCCAATGCCCAGGCTGGTGACCAGGGCCGTCACATTGAGGCCGAGGTTGTCGAGCATCAGCAGCAAGACCAGCACCCAGACCACCACCCGGCCCAGGAAGGACAGCAGCGACAAGGTCATGGCGCGCGCGCCTTCGTCTTCCTTTTCTCCTTGGGAAAAACGGTGTTTCAGCCAGAAAATCAGGCCCCGGCTGGCCCAAAAGCCAGCCTGCAAAATGATCAGGGTGATGAAGGCTCGGTCAACGAATTTTTCCAGCGCAGCGGGCAGCGTCAAAAAATGGGTGCCAAGGTAGACGCCCGTGGCGGCCACCAGCAAAATGCGTGTGGCCGACAGGACTTCGACCAAGAAGTCGTCAATCACCGTATCGGTGGTCTTGGCAACGCGCTCCAGATGGTGCAAAACCAGCCGCCTCAGGATGTGCAGCAGCAGCATGAAGGCGCTAGCGGCCAGCAGCGCGTAGACCCAGTCCTGGGCGGTGTTGTTGTTTATCAGTTGACGAAACATCGTGATCAAATTCAAGTTTTCTTGACAGGATTTTGCGGCCATTCACACACCACCCGTGGTGCGCGGAAAAAATCTTTCAGCCGTACCAGTGCCTCGTGCGGGCACATCGTGATTGCCGTGGCCGGTACGGGCATCGGCGACACAGGGAATATCTTCGTAAAACAACCGCGTCGCCCTGGGAACAGACTTGCCGCACGGTCACAGTATCAATCTTGGCGCTGGGTTTATCCATTGGCAAGATGGCGCACCAGTCACTCACCCCACACCCAAAGTCGACTGGTTTGAGTTTCTTGTTTTGCTACCAAATAGATAGCTACTAACGCTTATTACACGGGGGCTAGAGCACTAAAATGCTTGAAAACCAATCAGCTTTCACCGCAGCCGGCTAGCCCGGCTTGGCTTGGGGTGCGCTGCGATTGATACAGCGTCTGGGCCGGGCGCGCGCGGATGTGCTGGTCGTCGCACAATGAAGCCACCATGAAATTCATTTTTGAAGTCCGGATGAAGCCCGGCTACACCGTGGACCAGTACGCTGCGGCCTGGATCCGCGCCAGCGAAATCATCCAGCGTACGCCAGGCGCGCGCGGCACTTTCCTGCACCGCAAGATCGGTTCGCCCGACACCCTGCTGGCGATTGCCACCTGGGAGTCCAAGGCGCACCGCGATGCCAAGGACGACAGCCGCAGCGACACCGTGCGCGCCATCCTCGAAAAACACGCCCAAAACTGCGAGGTCACGGTTATTGGCGAATTTGAAGAGCCGCAGTGGTCGGTGCTGCCGGACCCAAAAACGCCTTCGCCTGGCACGACCGATGCAGCGCAGCGGCTCAGCCAGGCGAGCCCGACTTTGGTCGCTCAGACAGGCGGTCCAGCACCGACGAAATCAGATCAATCGGCATCGGGAAAATGATGGTGGAAGTCTTTTCCCCGGCAATCGCCGTGAGCGTCTGCAGGTAACGCAACTGCATGGCCTGCGGGGCCTGCGCCAATTTTTGCGCCGCCTCCAGCAGCTTGGCGGACGCCTGCAACTCACCCTCGGCATGGATGATTTTGGCGCGCCGCTCGCGCTCGGCTTCGGCTTGCTTGGCAATGGCGCGCACCATGCTTTCGTTCAAATCGACGTTCTTGATCTCCACCTTCGAGACCTTGATGCCCCAGGCGTCAGTCTGCACATCAAGCACCTGCTGCAGTGCCTGATTGATCTTGTCGCGCTCGGCCAGCAACTGGTCAAGCTCGTGCTTGCCAAGAATGGCACGCAGGGTCGTCTGCGCCAGTTGCGACGTGGCCAACATGTAATTTTCGACCTGGATGATGGCGAGCTGCGAATCCACCACGCGGGCGTAGACCACGGCGTTGACCTTGACCGACACGTTGTCGCGCGTGATGACATCCTGCGGTGGCACGTCCATCACCACGGTGCGCAGATCCACCCGCACCATCTGCTGGATACCGGGTATCAAAATGATCAAACCCGGGCCTTTGACTTTCCAGAACCGCCCCAACTGGAACACCACGCCGCGCTCGTACTCGCGCAAAATACGCACCGATGCGACCACCAGCATGATCAGCACAATGGGGATGAAGCCGTATCCGAATTCCCAGTACATAGAGGTCTCCTTTACGTGACGTTATGGGCCTGAAGCCCCCAATGATCTCCTTGGCGCAGCGCCTGCGGTGGGCGCGGCCGCCATGGGTTCTACCTGCAACACCAGTCCCTCGCGTCCGGTCACCCTCACACGCTGGCCCCGCTGCAGCGGCGAGTCCGAGCGCACGCGCCAGCGCTCGCTGTGCAGACGCATCCAGGCGTCATGGGGCGTGGCCTCAAGAATCTCGCCGGTCGCGCCAATCAGCTCCTCCGACCCGCTGACAACCGGCCGCTTCCTGGCTTTGATCGCCATCCGAAACACCACCAGTACAAACAGAACATTCACCACAGCCACGGTGGCAATCAGCCCGAGCGGAATGCCCAAGCCCGGTGTTTCGGTGTCGATCAGCATGACCGAGCCGATGACGAAGGCGATGGTGCCGCCAATGCCCAAAGCGCCAAAGCTGGGCAGCAAGGCCTCAGCCACCAACATCACAAAACCGAGCACGATCAATGCGACCCCGGCATAACTCACCGGCAGCATCTGCAGCGCAAACATGCCCAGCAGGAGCGAGATCGAACCCGCCACCCCGGGCACGCCGAAACCCGGCGACATCAGCTCGAAGTAGATGCCGTAGATGCCGAGCAGCAGCAACAGGTAGGCCACGGTTGGGTCGGTGATGATTCCAAGCAGCCGGGTCCGCCAATCAGGCTCAATGGCGACCGTCCGCATCCCCATGCTGTCCACCGTGCGCGCAACACCGTCGCTCATCTGCACGGTACGGCCATGCGCCCGTTGTAATAGCGTGGGCAGATCAGCAGCGATGAAATCAATCACCCGCTGGCTGTGCGCCTCTTCTGCCGACAGGCTGACCCCGTCACGCACGGCACTGTCGGCCCACTCAACATTGCGCCCGCGCATCTGGGCCAGCGAGCGCAGATAGGCCGCCGAGTCGTGCACGATTTTGCGGGTCATGGCGTCAGCCGCCGGGCGTACTGTGTCTGCGGCGTCTTTGGGTTCACTCGCCTTGCCCTGCGGCGCAGCCGGGTTGGCAGGCCTGGGCTGCGGTTGCTGTGGTGTGCCAGGCAAGCCGCCCATTTGTACCGGTGTGGCAGCACCCAGGTTGGTGCCCGGCGCCATGACCGCCACATGGCTGGCGTAGACAATGTAGGCGCCCGCGCTGGCCGCGCGCGCGCCGCCGGGGGCCACCCAGGCAGCCACTGGCACGACTGACGCCAGGATGTCCTTGACGATCTGGCGGGTCGAGCTGTCGAGCCCGCCCGGCGTGTCAATTTGCAGTACCACCAGCGGTGCACGGTCATGGGCGGCCTTGTGCAGGCCGCGCGCAATGTAGTCGGCCGTGGCGGGCCCAATCGGGCCGGTCACCGTCAGCAGCGGCACGGCGGCAGCGACAGCGCCCGGCACCGGCTTATCCGGTGTTGCCACACGCTCCTGCGCGGCAACCAACAAGGCAATCGCCATGATTGCCATTGCCAGCGCATATTTCATGGCACGACCAGCACATCGCGCAGGGTGTGCTGCAACACCTGTTGGGCCATGCTGCCCAACAGGCGTTCGGCGCCTGCGCCCTGGCCATGATGGCTCACGGCTACGCAATCCGCAGGCAGTGCGGCGGCGCGCTCGAGGATGGCGCGTGCGGGGGAGTCTTCAAGTACCTCCGCGATCACCGGATGTTGGGTTTGCCGGGTCAGGGTCAGCGCCAGTTGCTCCAGTTGGCGCAGCGCCTGCGCGCGCATCGAATCGTCAGGCCCCGCCAACTGCTCCTGCGCCAGGGCCTGCAGCCACGCGGCGCGCTCCAGTGCAGGTGCGAGCGCCAGGACCAGGTGGTGCTGCGCCGCCGGAAACACGGCGACGGCAAAAGTTGCCGCGCGCATCGCATCCGCGCCCAAATCAACCGCGGCGAGCACCTTGGCATACGGCCGGGCATGGCCCCAACGGACGGTCAGCACCGGGCAGGTCGGCGAGCGCAGCAGCCTGGAGGCGGTGCTGCCCAGTCCCAACAGACCCGGCTCGGGGCGTGAACCGATCACCAGCAATGCGGTGTCGTGGGCAGTGACGTAGGCGTTGATGGCACTTGCTGCCTTGCCTACGGTGAAGCGTGCTTCAACCTGCAGCCCGGTTTGGGCGGCCAGCGATGCCGCCACCTCGGTCAAACGCCGCTGTATCTGAACATCCGGCGGTGGCTCTCTGGCCAGACGATGCGGGTCAAAGACGCCCTGCAGGCTGTGCCAGGCACTCACATCAAACGCATGCAGCAGGCGCAGCGACGCGCCGTGGGTCTGGGCCAACAGCACCGCCCGATCGACGGCCGCGTTGGAACCCGGTGAGAAATCCGTAGCCACCACAATGTTGTGAATCGGCGTCAAGGTCGTATCTCCTCATGCATCCCAAGCCCCTGCGTCACCGTCAATCGAAGGCGCTTGGTTTGATGCTCCATGATTTTCAAAACTCGAGTTTGATCATCGTCAACTGCAGGTGCTGACTGCGGGCCGATGCTGTTGTCCGCTGAACCAAAAAGCGCACACTGCGCTTATCTTATCTATCGTCACCAGGACCCACCATGACCGAACAGCAAACACCACTCTGGTTGCGCCGTACCGTACTCGCCGCCTTGCTGGGCGGCCTGCTGCTGGCGGGCTTTGTGGTGATGCAGCCATTCGTGGCGGCCATCGCGTGGGCAGCCATCCTGAGCTATGTCGCGTGGCCGCTGCATCTGCGAATGCTGGCGTGGCTGGGCGGTCGCCGGACCTGGGCCGCATTGGCCATGACACTCGTGCTGACCCTGGTTCTTGGCTTGTCACTGCTTTGGGCGGGCTTGTTGTTGCGCAGCGAGGGGGCGGCGGCCGTGCGTGAGGCCGCTGCGTTGTTGGAGAGCGGCGTGCGCCTGCCGGAGTCGATCCTGGGTATTGCGTGGCTGGGACCGTGGCTGCAGGAGCGCTTGACCGCGCTCAGCGGTGACCGTGCCGCCTGGGGCGCGCCATTGTCGGACCTGGCCGACCAATGGGGTGGTCGCGCCATGCGTATGGTCGGTGATCTTGGTTTGAATGCGCTGCGCCTCTTTTTTGCCTTGCTGACGTCTTTTTTCCTGTTCCTCGATGGTGATCGCATGCTCGAACAACTGCGCGGCGTCCTGTACGGCCTGCTCGGGAATCGGGTCCATGCCTATTTCAAGGCGGTGGGCGACACCACCCGCGCCGTGGTCTATGGCCTGTTGCTGGCTGCCTTGGCGCAAGGGCTGCTGGCGGGCCTGGGCTATTGGGCGGTTGGGGTCAGGGCGCCAGCCTTCTGGGGCGCGGCGACTGCCGTGGTGGCCCTGATCCCCTTCGGCGCGCCGGCGATCTGGGGCTCCATCGGTGCTTGGCTGTTGTTGAAGGGCCAGGTCAGCGCCGGCATCGGCCTGCTGCTCTGGGGCGCGCTGGCCGTGAGCTGGATCGATAACCTGGTGCGCCCGCTTGTCATCAGCGGCGTGGCCAAGATTCCATTTCTGCTGGTGCTGTTCGGCGTACTGGGTGGGCTGGTGGCGTTCGGGCTCATCGGTCTGTTTGTCGGACCGGTGATCCTGGCGATTCTGCTGGCGCTCTGGCGCGAATGGGCCGCCGACAATGTCCAGATGCGCGAGCCTCCGCCCGCTTGACACTCTCTGGCAAGCGCTGACGCTATCGTTTCAGTTCGGGTTCCCGCACACCGAAAGCGGGATATCGTGCTGATGGTCGCGTGGTTCAACGGATAATCCCGGCTGCAACCGCAACCCGAACGCTCGATGCCCACACCGCCTGCCCCCCCTCCGCCGCAGCCTCAGGGCCTGACCAAAGACACCGCTGTCGCACATGCAAGGCGCTGGGGCTCGTCAACCGAGATTTCGCGGCGCGCTGGAATCGTGATCGCCGTCCTGCTCGTCACCGGGCTGCTGGCCTTGTCTGACACTGTTCACCACCAGATCGTCGCCGGCCTTGCGCTGGCCGAACCGGTTATTGCCCAGCACCCTGTTCTGGGCGCACTGATTTTCATGGGGCTGGCGGCGCTCTCGGCCATGCTGATGTTCTTCTCCGGTGTGCTGCTCGTTCCCATCGGCGTGCAGACCTGGGGCGAGACGGGTTGCTTCCTCATGTTATGGAGCGGCTGGTGTCTGGGTGGACTCGTGACCTACGCCATTGGCCGGCGCCTGAAACGCCCCGCCGTGCAGCGCATGCTGTCCGGTGGAATGATCGACCGCTACGAAAGACGAATTCCCGAAGGAGGCTCCTTCGTCACCGCCGTGCTGGTGCAACTGGCGGTTCCGTCAGACGTTTCGGGCTACTTCTTCGGGCTGCTCGGCTACCCGCTGCGCGTCTATTTCGGCGCATTGATGCTCACCGAAATTCCGTACGCGCTGGGTACGGTTTTTCTCGGTAGCGCCTTCTTGCAAAGACAGTATGTGTTGCTGCTCTCGGCTGCCGGGGTGGCGCTTGTCGCACTGGGCCTGGCTTGGCTTCGGTGGCGGCACGAGCGGGCATCCCGCTTATAGCCGCAAGCACCCGCGGCGGACCGGCCCTGGCGATCTGGCTGTGAACGCTCTCCTGCTTGTTATTTATCAATTGGCCGAAGGCTGCTTGCCGTTGAATCGGCGGATTGGTGAATGTCGATGAGCCATGAACGAACCTCCACCGAAACAAGACAATCTGCCCCCCTTGGGGGCGCGCGGGATTGCCTGTGCGCTGGATTCCGAGTCGCTGGCGCCGCGCTTGCTGGCGACGGTGCGCAGCGTAGCCGACGAGTTGCGGCCACAGGCGCGGCTCGCCGCCACCCTGGGATTGGACGATTCACTGGAACGCGACTACGGCTTGGACAGCCTGGCGCGCGTCGAGCTGATCGCCCGCCTCGACCGCGATCTTGGCGTGTCGCTGGGCGAAGCGGCGATCACGCAGGCGGAGACGCCGCGCGACCTGTTGCGCTTTATCACACCGGCCAGTGGGCGCGGTGCCGCACCGGCGCGCGCACCTCAGGCGCTCACGTCGCGAGAGGCGGTGGGTGACGACTATCCGCCGGACTCGGACCAGACGCTGCTGGATGTTTTCGAATGGCACCTGCAGCACCACCCGCAGCGCGTGCTCATCACCCTGTACGAGAACGGTGACCAGGCCGTCGATCTGCGCTACGCCGACCTGCACCACGAGGCTGTCGCGCTGGCCGCGGGCTTGCGCGCGCTCGGGCTGGACAAAGGCGACAAGGTGGCGATCATGCTGCCCACCGGGCGCGAGTTCTTTGCCGCGTTCTTTGGCACGCTGTATGCGGGCCTCGTTCCGGTGCCGCTGTACCCACCGGCGCGGCCGTCGCAGCTTGAAGACCACCTGAAACGCATCGCCGGCATCCTGCGCAATGCCCAGGCACGTGTGCTGGTGACCGTCGAGCGTGCCAAGCCCCTGTCGCACCTGTTGCTGGCGCAGGCCGAAGCCCTGCAGCTCGTCAGCACGGTAACCGATCTGTCGCTGGCGGACGCGCCCCCGGTGCGGCCGGCACTTGCGGCATCGGACATCGCGCTCCTGCAGTACACCTCGGGCAGCACCGGCGACCCCAAGGGGGTGATCCTGACGCACGCCAATCTGCTGGCCAACCTGCGCGCCATGTGGCGGGCATCGAAGGTTGGCAGCAGCGACACCTTTGTCTCCTGGCTACCGCTGTACCACGACATGGGGCTGATCGGCGCCTGTCTGGGCGCCCTGTACCTGGGTTTTCATCTGGTGCTGATGTCGCCGCTGGCGTTTCTCGCCCGACCGGCGCGCTGGCTGGAGACCATTGACCGCCATCGCGGCACCGTGTCGGCGGCACCCAACTTCGCTTACGAGTTATGTCTGTCCAAGGTCACCGACGCCGAGCTCGCCACGTTGGACCTGTCGTGCTGGCGGCTGGCGTTCAACGGGGCCGAACCGGTGAGTCCCGATACGCTGGAACGTTTTGCGGCGCGGTTCGCGCCTTGCCGCTTCAAGCGCGAGGCGCTCATGCCGGTGTACGGCCTGGCCGAGAACACGGTCGGCCTGGCCTTTGGGCCGGTGGGCCGCGGCCCGTTGGTGGATCACATCGATCGGGCCGCGCTCGCCCGCGACGGCGTGGCGGAACCGGCACAGCCCGACGACGCGCAAGCGCTGCGCATCGTCTCCTGCGGCTCGCCGCTGCCCGGTCACCAACTGCGCGTGGTCGGCGCCGGCGGGCGCGAATTGCCCGAGCGTGAGCAGGGGCGCGTGCAATTCCGCGGCCCGTCCAGCAGCCAGGGCTACCTGAACAATCCGGTTGCCAATCAAGGCCTGTTCGACGGCGACTGGCTCAACACCGGCGACCTCGGCTACATCGCAGCCGCAGAACTGTTCCTCACCGGACGCGAGAAGGACATCATCATCCGCGGTGGCTTTCATATTCACCCGCAGGAACTTGAAACCGCGGTGGCCGGCATCGTCGGCGTGCGCAAAGGTGGCGTGGCGGTGTTCGCGGCCACCGATCGGCATAGCGGCACGGAACGACTCGTGGTGCTCGCCGAGACCCGCGTCCGCGACCCGGCGCAGTGTGCGCAAATGATCCGGGCCATCACCGCGTTGTCGGCCACGCTGCTGGGCGCGCCGGCCGACGACGTGGTGCTGGCGCCGCCACGCTCGGTATTGAAAACGTCCAGCGGCAAGACCCGCCGCGCCGCCTGTCGCGAACTGTATGAGCAGGGTCGGCTCGGCGTGACGCAACGCCCGCCTTGGCGGCAATGGGCGGCCTTGGCGGCCACTGCGGCTGCGGCGCGGGCCCGCCGCGCGCTGCACACGACTGGCCGTCTGGCCTGGGGCCTGTGGGCCTGGGGTGTGTTCTGCACCTTGGGCGCGCTGGCATGGTGTGCGGTGATGACGCTGCCCGGCGTGGCCCGGCGCCGACGTGTCACGCGCACGCTGACGCGTTTGGCGATCCGACTGATCGGCTTGCCGGTGCGGGTCGAGGGGCTGGAGCGGCTGCCGGTGGCGGGGCCGCGCATCGTCGTGGCCAACCACGCCAGCTATGCCGATGCGATCCTGTTGGGTGCCGTGCTGCCACCCGAGTTTTCCTTTGCCGCCAAAAGCGAGCTGGCCGACGTGATGCTGATCGGCGCGGCGCTGCGCAGGCTGGGCATTGCCTTCGTCGAACGTTTCGACGCAGCGCAAGGCGTCGAGGACACCCGGACGCTGCAAGCGCGTGTGCGTGCCGGCGAATCTATGGTGTTCTTCCCCGAAGGCCGGCTCCGGCGTGCCGGTGGCCTGCAGCCTTTCAGGCTCGGGGCCTTCGTCATCGCCGCCGAAACCGCAACACCGCTGGTGCCGGTGACGCTCAACGGCACCCGCTCGCTGCTGCGCGACGGCGCCTGGTTGCCGCTACGCTGCGCTATTCAAGTGACGATTGGCGAGGCGATTCCTGCGACGGGTCCAGGCTGGAGCCGCGCGCTTGAACTGCGCGATGCGGGGCGCAAAGCGCTGGCCGCCCGTCTGGTGGAGGCGACGCATGATGCTTGAAGCGCGCCAGGATCCGCCATCAGCCCGCGGACAGTGCAAGAAAGACGAGGCCGGCCCGCATGTGCAATCCGACTCTGGACTGCCAACAAACATTGGATTTCCTCAACATATTCTTCAATAAAATTGCCCGGTAGCCCCCGTAGAATAAGCGCATCGTGCTCCTTAATAAATAGCGATCCAAAACACCGGGGCAGGTGCCAGCAGACGAACCAAACCAGCGCATGGCCAAAGCACCTCAAGGCCCAATGAGCGCGCTGGACAAGCTGGTGCTCAAGTTCAGGCGTGAGGGCACCGAAGTGGTGGTCCTTGGCTTGGGCGAGGCCAGCGCGACGACCACACTGTTGCGCCTAAGTGAAGTGCCGGTTGTGATCCTCCGCTAACATAACCTCCCATGACCGATCCAACATTCATCCAACTCGCCGGTGCGGCCTTGTTCGCCCTGGCGGTCATCCACACCTTCTCAACCAAGTTCTTTGAGCACTTGGCCCACAGCCGGCCACGCCATGCCGGCCTCTGGCACCTGTTGGGTGAAGTGGAGGTGGTGTTTGGCTTCTGGGCCATGGTCCTGATGCTGTTTATGTTCGCCGTGAGCGGCAAGCAGGAGGCCACGGCCTACCTCGATACACGCAACTTCACCGAGCCCATGTTCGTTTTCGCGATCATGGTCATTGCCGGCACCCGGCCCATCCTGCAGTTTGCGGCATCGACCGTGATGTGGGTGGCGCGTTTCATGCCGCTGGACAAAGGCATGGCCATGTATTTTCTGATGCTGGCCTTTGTGCCGCTGCTGGGCTCCTTCATCACCGAGCCCGCCGCCATGACGCTGGCGGCCCTGATGTTGCGCGACACCCTGTTTGCCAAGCAAGTGTCCAGCAAGCTGAAATACGTCACCATCGGCGTGCTGTTTGTGAACATCTCCATCGGTGGCACCCTCACGCCCTTTGCCGCGCCGCCGGTGCTGATGGTGGCGGCCAAATGGAACTGGGACATCTGGTTCATGATCGCCAACTTCGGCTGGAAGGCAGCGATTGCCGTCGCCATCAACGCGGGCTCGGCCATGCTGCTATTCCGGCGTGAACTGGGGGCCATGGGCAAGCAAGGCGGCGCTGATGATGCCCCGCCGGTTCCCTTTTCCGTGGTGCTGGTGCACCTGATGTTTCTGTTGGGCGTGGTGGTGTTCGCGCATCACCCCTCGGTGTTCATGGGTTTGTTCCTGTTTTTCCTGGGCTTTGCATCCGCCTACGAGCGACACCAGAACCCCTTGATCTTGCGCGAGGCCCTGCTGGTGGCGTTCTTCCTGGCTGGCTTGGTGGTGCTGGGCGGCCTGCAGCAGTGGTGGTTGCAACCGATTCTGATGGGCATGGATGCCACTGCGGTGTTCTTTGGTGCCACGGTGATGACCGCCATCACCGACAACGCGGCATTGACCTATCTGGGCTCGCTGGTCGAAGGCTTGAGCCAGGAATTCAAGGTGGCACTGGTCGCCGGCGCGGTCACGGGCGGCGGCTTGACGGTGATCGCGAATGCGCCCAATCCGGCTGGGGTGGCCATCCTGCGCGGCAGCTTTGAGGACAACACCATTCACCCGCTGGGATTGCTGATTGCGGCCATCCCGCCCACGCTGGTGGCGGTACTCGCGTTTCAATTGCTGTGAAGACTACCGGCCGTGCAGGAATTGAATGGCGGCATTGATCAGGTACAGCGCCAGCAGCGCCAGGCTGGCCCAACTGGCGGTGCGCCACACGCGTGACACCGGCCGGTAGGCCAGCGCCACGATGACAACGCCGCTCATCAGGCAGGCGGTGATGGCCGACACGGCATGCACCGGCGACACATGCGCATAGATGGAGCCGGGCCGGTAGGCGAAGTCATCAATCGCCAGAATCAGCACGTCAAACAGATTGCTGCCCAGCAGGTTGCCAAATGCCATGTCGATCGCGCCGATGCGAACGGCGCCCCAGGTCGTGGCCAGCTCGGGTACCGAGGTGGCAAAGGCCACGAACAACGTTCCAACGAAAGAATTCGACCAGCCCATCACCCGGGCCAACTCCACGCCAATGAGCGGTAACCAGATGCCGGCACCCACAATCACCGCCGAGGCCACGCCATAGCCCATGAGCGCGGCCTTGAGGGTCATATCCGGTCGCTCGGCCACGACGGTGCTGGTGTTGCGCTGCTCCGTCAGGTAGAGCGCACGCATCGCCACCAGATACATGACGAAGATCATCACGCTGGCCAAGCTGACATGTCCAATGGAGGGCATCATGTCCTGCGTGGTCAGCAGCACCGCCAGGCCCACACCCGCCAGCAGAATGACGCCAAATCCCGCTGACACGATGTGGCCATTGCCCGCCAGGGCGTAGATAGCGCCTTTGCGATAAGTCACGTCGATCATGGCAAGAATCGTCAGGTTGAAAACGCAACTGCCCAAGACGTCACCCACGGCAATGTCGGGCGCGGCGGCGACCGTCACGGCGCTTAAACCAGTCACCAATTCTGGCAACGAAGTCACGGTGGCGATCAGAATCAGGCCCACCCAGTTGCGCGAAAGCCCGGTCAGCGCGGCAATGGCATCCCCGTAGCGGCTCAGGCGCACACCGGCGATGCCAATCACGCCCACGCACAGCGCAAATTGCAACCAGATCAAGGCGATGGGATTCATGGTGTTCGACAACAGAACGACAGGGTGGATGTCAGCGACAAGCTCTGGACAGCCTTGAGTTAGTGAAAGCCTGATCTCCTGGCAATATTTGGAAATTAAATCAGCACCTTGGCATTGAGCGGTGTCAGCGGCTTGTTATAGAGCAGAAATCCGATCAGATTGTCCGCCGCCAGATTGGCCATGGCCAGGCGCGTAGGCAGAGTGGCGCTGGCGATGTGCGGGGTCAGCACCACGTTGGGCGCGGTCAGCAAATCAGGATGCACCTTGGGCTCACCTTCAAACACATCGAGACCGGCGGCGGCAATCGTCTTGTTGCGCAAGGCAGCCGCCAGCGCGGCATCATCCACAATGCCGCCGCGCGCGATGTTGACCAACGTGGCGGTGGGCTTCATTTGCGCCAGCTCGGCCGCACCGATGGCGTGGTGTGAAGACGCAGAATACGGCAGCACCAGCACCAGGTGGTCTGCGGTTTTCAGCAGATCTTCCTTGCTGACGTAAGTAGCCTTGCATTGCGCCTCGTTCTCGACATCCAACCGGGAGCGGTTGTGATAAATCACCTGCATGCCAAAGCCATGGGCGCCGCGTTTGGCAATGCCCTGGCCGATACGGCCCATGCCCAGAATGCCGAGCGTGCTGCCATGAATGTCGGAACCGGCAAACATGTCGTAGCGCCAGCGTGTCCATTGACCCGCGCGCAAAAAATGCTCGGCCTCAGCCATGCGACGCGCCGTCGCCATCAATAGGGCAAAGCCGAAATCAGCCGTGGTCTCCGTCAACACGTCCGGCGCATTGGTCGCCAGCACACCGGCGGTGGTCATGGCGTCAAGGTCGAAGTTGTTGTAACCCACGGCCATGTTGGCGCAGATTTTCAACTCAGGGCAGGCGGCCAGCAGCGCGGCATCAATGCGCTCGCCGCCGGTGGTGAACACGCCCTGTTTGCCTTGCAGCTGCTCAATCAGCTGGGCGGGGGTCCAGAGTTCATCGGCCTGGTTGGACGCCACATCGAATTGCTGCGCCAGCTTGGCAACAACTTCCGGGAAGATAGCGCGGGAAATCAATATTTTTGGCTTGCTCATGGAGTGACTCTAGCGGAACCATATGAAGGTCATAGCGACAAACAGCGGAATCAGGATGGCGCCCGACCACGCCATATAACCGAAGAAACTGGGCATATTGACGCCGCGGTCTTCGGCAATCGCCTTGACCATCAGGTTCGGTGCGTTGCCAATGTAGGTGTTGGCACCCATGAACACAGCTCCGGCCGAAATCGCAACCAAGGTCGGCGCCAAAGACGTCATAAGCAGCGCCGGATCGCCACCGGCGGTGTTGAAGAACACCAGGTAAGTGGGTGCGTTGTCAAGGAAAGAGCTCAGTGCGCCACTGGCCCAAAAATACATGACCGGATCGGGCCAGCCGTCTGGCCGTGTCACTGCCGAGACAATGGCGCCAAACGGACCGTTCACGCCGGCCCTGAGCATGGCAATGACGGGAATAATAGTGAGAAAGATGCCCGCGAACAGCTTGGCCACTTCCTGCATTGGCCCCCAGGAAAACTGGTTGTCCTCGTGCACCTGGCGGGGAGTGAGGCAAAGCGACACCAACGTCACGGCAACCAAGCCGACATCACGCACCAGACCGGGGAGGTCAACTTCGGTACCCGCAATATTGAACACCACTGACGACTTCCAGACACCGCTCAGCAGCACCAGTGCCGCAATCACGCCAAGCAACCAGAAGTTGGCCGCACCATCGAATCCGATGGGCTCGTTGTCAGGCGTCGGATCCGCAGGCAGAATTTCCTCGTGCCGGTGGTAGTACCACCAGTCGATCCCATAGAAGAGCAATAGCAGCGCACCGATGAGGAACAGCGTCTGCGGGAGGATGTGGCTAACCGTCCAGAAGAAATCAACACCCTTGAGGAAGCCCAGGAACAGCGGCGGATCTCCCAACGGTGTCAACGAGCCCCCTGCATTGGAAACGATGAAGATGAAAAACACCACCACATGGGCTTTGTGCTTGCGGTTGTCGTTGGCACGAACCAGCGGCCTGATCATCAGCATCGAAGCCCCCGTGGTACCCATGACGCTTCCCAGCACCGCTCCAATGGCCATGATCGCAACATTGAGCCCCGGGCTGCCGTGCAGGTTGCCCCGAATGTAGATGCCGCCCGCTACAGCAAACAAAGCCGTGAGCAACAGAATGAACGGAATGTACTCGGCCAGCAACGCGTGCACGAAATTGACCCCGGCCGCCGCTGGGCCGAACGTATAAGCAAACGGCAGCAGGAAAGCCAAGGAACAAGCAGCGACGACTTTGCCGAAGTGGTGGTGCCAGAACATGGGTGCGAAAAGAGGAATCAACGCAATTGACAGCAAAACGCCCACGAACGGCACGCCCCACAGTGGCGAGAGCCGGCTGCCGTCGATGGGCGCGGCCAGGGCCAGGCCCGGCAGGGCGAACAGGAATGCCGCAGCAACCCAATGAAGTTGTTTCATGTTTTTGTCTCTTGATCGTGCTCGGGCAGAGCGTGTCCAGTCATGCTGGATGGACAATGTCAAAAACCTGCCGCAAGTAGGCTAAGTATTTCTCATCGTCGCACATGTCCTTGGATGGCGAATCACCGAGTTTAGCGACCAACTGGCCGTTGCAGCCCGCCCTCTTGATGACAATTTGCAATGGCTCGGGATAAGTCATGGTTTGACTCTAAGGTTTAAGTGGCCCGACGACCAGCGTAAAAACCCTGGCGACAGCCCAAGGATCATTCCAGCCAGTGCGTGAACTCTGCCACCGGCACCCGCGGCGTACGAAAGGCATTCACCATATCGTCCTCATCGACGTAACCCAGCGCCATGCCGCAAACCAGCATTTCATCGGCGCCGGCGCCGATGTGTGGCAGTATGATTTTGGCAAAAGGGTTCCACGCCGCCTGCGGACAGGTATGCAAGCCGCGGGCGCGCGCCGCCACCATGATGTTTTGCAGGAACATGCCATAGTCCAGCAGCGAGCCGCGGCCCATCACACGGTCCAACGTGAACATCAAACCAACCGGCGCGTCAAAAAACCTGTAATTGCGCTGATGCTGCAGGTGCATCTTGTCCTTGTCCCCCTTGCCGATGCCCAACAAGTTGTACAGGCCCCAGCCGTTTTCACGGCGCCGGTCGATGTAGGGACTGACCCATTTTTCGGGGTAATAGTCATATTCTTCGCGGTATTCATGGGCCAAGACCGGGTTGGCGCGCACGGCGTCGTGCGCAGCGCATACTTTCTCCACCAAGGCAGCACGACTTTCCCCCTGCAGCACGTAAACCCTCCAGGGCTGGGTGTTGGTGCCCGAGGGTGCGCGACTGGCCACCTGCAGCAAGTCCGACAGTGTCTGGCGCGACACTGGTGCTTGAGTGAAGGCACGCGCCGACATGCGCGAGGTGATGGCAGCATCCACGAGTGCGGCACTCAGGTTGGCAGCATCCGGGCGGGTTGAAGTCATAGCAGGGTTTCCAATACAGTTTTGAGATTGAGCGGCAAGGGCGCCGGGCGACGGCTTTGCTTGTCCACATAGACGTGAATGAAATGGCCTCTGGCCGCGGTTAGAGGCTCGCCCTGTGCAAACAGGCCGACCTCGTAGCGCACGCTGGACGCACCCAGCCGGGCCACACGAATGCCGGCCTCCACCGTCTGCGGAAAGGCCAGGGGCGAGAAGTAGTTGCACTGGGTTTCAATCACCAATCCGATGGTGTCGCCGTGGTGGATGTCAAGCACGCCCTGTTCGATCAGGTAGGCATTCACAGCCGTGTCGAACCAGCTGTAATAAATCACATTGTTCACGTGACCGTAGGCATCGTTGTCCATCCAGCGTGTGCTGATGCTGCGAAATACCTTGTAGGCACTGCGCGGCGCGGGTTGGGGCTTGTCGGATCTGGCTTCACTCATGGGCCTGATTTTGCCAGTGCGGCGGCCCATCTCCGGCAAAGGCTTTCATGTCAAGCGTATGTCAGACCCCAATCACTGAACTTTCTAGAAATTTTGTTCTAAATTGTTGCAATGCAGCAAAAAACACTTGCATGGGCCCGGGATCACCCTATAATTTGAGCCATGCTGCACTGCAACATAAACCACATTCAAGCAGGGTTACGGGGCAGATATTTTTCATCCTAACTTTCAAAGGAAAATTACCATGTTGACCGTCGAACAAGTCCTGGCTTCACAAAAAGCAAACGTCGAAACCCTGTTGGGTCTGACCTCCAAAGCCTTCGAAGGTATGGAGCGTATCGTTGAACTGAACATGACCGCTTCCAAAGCTGCCCTGGCCGAAACCAGCGAAACTGCCAAAGCCTTTTTGAGCGCAAAAGATGCACAAGAGCTGCTGGCGCTGCAATCGAGCCTGATGCAACCGTTGGCTGAAAAGACCGCCGCCTACAGCCGTCATCTGTATGACATCGCAACCGGCTCCAGCGCTGAATTCAGCAAGGCTTTTGAAGGCCAGGCTGCCGAAGCGCAACAAAAGTTCATGGGTTTGGTGGACAACGTTGCCAAGAACGCACCGGCTGGCTCTGAGTCTGCTGTTGCCGTCATGAAAAGCGCCGTCGCTGCAGCCAGCAATGCAATGGAATCAGTTCAAAAAGCGGTTCAGCAAGCGACTGAAGTAGCTGAAGCCAACTTCAATGCAGTTTCAGCGACCGCTGTGAATGCGGCCAAGCCCGCCGGCAAAAAGCGTTAATTAATAAAACTTGTGAAGTAAGTTAGAGATAAATCGTCTTTCTGGAGCAACATCTCTACAAAACTTAGGGCAAACCCTGAGATACTTCATACCAGTTGGATTTATGAAAAACATTTAGTTTTTTACTGGTTGTCTCCTCGGGTCCTTTCGAAACCAACAGGTTCAGGGACTCCTTAAGGGCTGGTCGCAAGATCAGCCCTTTTTTTTGGAGAAAAACTTGACAACGGGCTGAGTGTGATCAGCGACTATCTCAACTCACGCAGCGGGTGGGCCTGAGGCGTCCACGGGCTGGTGAAAAATGGCGCCACCATCGCCGGGGTCACGTCTTCAATTCGGACCGGGTTCCAGTGCGGCGTGTTGTCTTTGTCCACGGCCAACGCCCGGATGCCTTCGACCGTCTCGCTCTGGCTGGCGCTGCGCCCCAGATGCCGGGGGGCAAAACAGTGGTGCACCATGTCGCGCTCCATGCGCAGGTCATCAGCCAGACTCAAAGTGCGGGCGCGGCGAATCTGTTCCAGCGTCACTTGCAGCATCAGCGGTGAGCGCTGGCGCAAAGTGGCGGCAGTACGTTGTGCCCACTCGTCGTCAGCAGCCTCCAGCGCCTGCACCATGGCGGCCACAGAGTCCAATCCAAAATATTGATCAATTCGGCCTCTAGTCCCCGTGAAATAATCGTTACTAGCTATTGAATACATAGCAGTCCAGGAATCGATGGCGGTGTCGCGATCAAAGTCCAGCTGGGCCAAAGCTTCCCAAGCCGACGGCAACTGGGTGGCGTCAAAACAAACGTCGGCCAGACCCAGCGCCAGCGCTGCGGTGGCGCCAAGGGTTTCGCCGGTCAAGGCCAACCATTCACCGCTGTGCCCCGGGCAGCGGCTCAGAAAATAACCACCACCCACATCCGGGAACAAGCCAATGTTGGTTTCCGGCATGGCCATTTTGGTGCGTTCCGTGACGATGCGGATCTTGGCGCCCTGACCAATGCCCATGCCACCGCCCATGACAATGCCATCCATGAAGGCCATTGTGGGCTTGGGGTAGCTGTGGATCAAATGATTGAGCCTGTATTCCTCAGTGAAGAAGTCTTCCAGCTCAGAATCACCCGCCAGCGCAGCCTGATGAAAAAAACGGATGTCACCACCGGCACAAAAGGCGCCAAAAGAGCCGGTTTTGCTGTTGCCGCGAATGGCCACCGCCTTGACCCGAGCATCATCGCGCCAGGCCAGCAGGCATTGGGTCAAGGCGCGGATCATGGACAGCGACAGGGCGTTCAGGGCTTTGGGCCGATTCAGCGTGATGAAGCCTACCTGGCCGCGTACCTCGCCCAGCACGAGGGCTGCCTCATCGCCTGGTGCAGGTTTTTGTACATTCAATCCAGGGTTCGTCATGCGCGGTTTCTCCATCCAATCAGTTCATTGACTGCCAGTGCCCCGATCACCAGCGTGCCGCCCAACAGCACATTGGGGCCCGGCACCTCGCCGGCGCCGACCCAGGCCAGCAAAATGCCAAAAATCACTTCCAGCAAGCCCAGCAGCGCCACTTCAGGCGCCTTCAGCACCCGGGTGCACAGCACCGCCAGTGCACAGGGAATAGCCAGTTGCACCAAGCCCAGCCCGGCCAGTAAAACCAGATCGTGCGCCGAGGCCTGAAACGGCAAGGCCATGGGCAGGGTCACCAGGGATGAGAGCACGGCGCCGATCAACACAGCCGGAATCAGATCGACGTCGTGTCCTTGCGCGTGGGAATGTTGCGTGACGGTCCAGTTGGCGGCGCCGGAGATGGGGACACACAGAGCCACCAAGGTGCCGAGCAGGCTGCCACCTTGCGTGATCTGGCTGCCATACATATAGGCAACGCCGCCGCCGGCGACCACAATGGCGACCCAGGTTCGCCAGGCAATGCGGTGACCGATGAACAGGCGGGCGGCCAGCGCCGTGAACAAGGGCCCCAGCGCCATGGTAATCAACACATTGGCAACGCTGGTCAGCGTGATCGCCAGCATGAAAAAAGTGAACATGCCGGACCAACAGACGCCGGAAATCCACAGTGCCGAGCCGCCACTGCGCATTCGGCTGAAAACGCCACGCCCGAGAAAAAGCGGCAGGATCACCAGCAGCGACAGCACCGTGAAGAAGCTGCGCCAAAAGGTCACCTCAAAACTGCGGGCCTGCTCCAAATGGCGCGTGACCACCCCGGCGATAGACCACATCAGGGTCACCGCCACCATCAAGAGAACGGCCCGGTTGTGGGTGAGCCTCACGCGTCTTTAATCGGAAATTAGCGCCCTGCCCGCTTGCGCTCGCTCTCAGTCAGGTAACGCTTGCGCAGGCGAATCGACTTGGGCGTGATTTCGACCAGTTCGTCGTCTTCAATGAATTCCACGCCGTATTCCAGTGTCAATTGGATCGGCGGGGTGATCTTGATCGCATCTTCCTTGCCACTGACGCGGAAGTTCGTCAGTTGTTTGGTGCGCGTGGCGTTGACCACCAGATCGTTGTCACGGTTGTGGATGCCCACAATCATGCCTTCGTAGACCGGGTCATTGGCCGTGACAAACATACGGCCGCGGTCATCGAGTTTGCCCAGCGCGTAGTTGAAGATTTCACCCGCATCCATGGAGATCAATACACCATTTTTGCGCCCGCCGATGTCACCCCTGTGGGGCTCATAGCTGTCAAAAATATTGGAGATCAGGCCCGAGCCGCGCGTCAGGTTCAAAAATTCATTGGTAAAACCAATCAGACCACGCGCCGGAATACGGTATTCCAAACGGACCCGGCCACGGCCATCGGGTTCCATGTTGATCAAGTCGCCCTTGCGCTCGCCCAAGGCCTGCATCACACCGCCTTGGTGCTGCTCTTCAACGTCGATGGTCACCAGCTCGATCGGCTCATACTTTTCGCCGTTGATTTCCTTGAGCACCACGCGCGGCTTGCTGACTGCCAACTCAAAACCTTCACGCCGCATGTTTTCCAGCAGAATGGTCAAGTGCAGTTCGCCGCGACCCATGACTTCAAAGATACCTTCTTCATCGGTTTCTTTCACACGCAAGGCCACGTTGTGTTGCAGTTCTTTTTGCAGGCGATCCCAAATCTGGCGACTGGTGACGTACTTGCCCTCACGGCCCGCCAGCGGGCTGGTGTTGACGCAGAAGTTCATGGTCAGGGTCGGCTCATCCACCTTGAGCATAGGCAGCGGTGCCGGATTGACGGGATCGGTGATGGTCACGCCAATGCCGATGTCAGCCAGGCCGTTGATCAGCACGATTTCACCTGGGCCGGCATCCGTGGTCTGCACGCGTTCCAGGCCCTGGAAGGTCAACACCTGGTTGATACGACCTTTGACGGCCTTGCCATCCGGACCTTCCATCACGACCACGTCCATCATGGGCCTGATCGTCCCCTGGCTGATGCGCCCGACGCCAATCCGGCCCACAAAGGTCGAAAAGTCGAGCGCCGAAATTTGCAGTTGCAGTGGCGCTGCAGGGTCACCCTGTTGGTGCGGCACATGCTTGAGAATGGTGTTGAACAGGGCCGACATATCAGGACCCCACTGTTCACCCTGACCGCCCTCTTCCAGCGACGACCAGCCGTTGATGCCGGAGGCATAGACCACGGGGAAATCCAGCTGTTCATCCGTGGCGCCGAGCTTGTCGAACAAATCAAATGCGGCGTTGACCACCCATTGGGGGCGCGCACCGGGCTTGTCCACCTTGTTCACCACCAGGATCGGCTTGAGCCCCAAGGCCAGGGCCTTTTTGGTCACAAAACGCGTTTGGGGCATGGGACCTTCTTGCGCATCGATCAGCAGCACCACACCGTCGACCATGCTCAATGCACGCTCCACCTCGCCGCCGAAGTCGGCGTGGCCGGGGGTGTCGACGATGTGGATGTGCGTGCCTTGCCAGGTCACGGCGCAGTTCTTGGCCAGGATCGTGATGCCACGCTCTTTTTCGATGGCGTTGTTATCCATCACGGTGTCAACAACCTTCTCGTGCTCGGCAAAGGTGCCAGACTGGCGCAGCAATTGGTCGACCATGGTGGTCTTGCCATGATCGACGTGGGCGATGATGGCGATGTTTCGGATTTGCTTATGGGACATAGTTCACTTTCTCTTAAATCTCGTCAAAGTCTGTCGTCTGGAGGGCTGAGGGCGGGGCTGCGTGCAGCACGCTGGACCCCGATTCGCAATCTCCCACTATTTTCTCAATCTCAAGCGGACTCAATAGCCGCCCAGGTATCAGCTCACCTGCCACCACATGGCCAGTGCCCAATAAGGCACGCGGTGCCTGTCCTGAGCCGGTCGAAGGGCCATAAACGGCAACTTGCCCGTTGTCAGGCCAATCTCCCCGGCGGCGCAAGCCGCTCAGGAACCGCCCTGCATTCTCAGTGTCCAGCGTGACTACCGTGTGCTCGCTCAGCAGCGACTCCACCGGCAGCAGCTGGCTCAATCTCTCTTCATCCGTCATCGCCTCCAATGCCGCCAGCGTCACACACTGCGCCACATCGAAGCCACCGGTCTCAACCCGGCGCAGCGCCGTCAGATGCGCACCGCATCCCAGCGCTTCACCGATATCCTCAGCCAGGGTCCGGATGTAAGTTCCCTTGCTGCACTTAACTATCATTTTAATAGCAATATACTCAATACCCACGGGGGCTAGAGCCATATTTAGCTTATAAATTGTGACGTCACGGGCCTCCCTCTCCACCTCGATACCGGCCCGCGCGTATTCGTACAGGGCCTTGCCGTCTTTCTTCAAGGCGCTGTGCATCGGCGGTATCTGCCGAATCGGCCCGGTGAAGCGTATCGCCACATCACTCAGGTCTTGCTCCGTCACCTTCACCGGCCGCTCTTCAATGAGCTCGCCCTCGGCGTCGCCAGTACTGGTTTTCAGACCCAGCCGCGCCACTGCCTCGTACGTTTTGTCCGCATCCAGCTGAAGCTGGCTGAACTTGGTGGCGGCACCAAAGCACAGCGGCAACAGACCCGTGGCCAGTGGATCGAGCGTGCCGGTGTGGCCGGCCTTCTCGGCCCGCAACAGCCACTTGGCTTTTTGCAAGGCGTCATTGCTCGACAGTCCCAAAGGTTTGTCCAGCAACAGCACCCCATGCACGGGGCGCCTGGCAACCCGTGCACGCGGCGCAGGGATGTTGCCCCCACGCTTGCTCACTTCGTGTGCGTCGCTGCCCCCCAAGGGGACTTTCGCACCTTGGGGCGGCCCAGCGGTGCTCATGGTCAATCCTCTTTGGCGCGAGAGGCAACAGCACGCGCAATCAAGGCGTTCATGTCGGCGGCTCGCTCGGTCGTTTGGTCAAACAAAAAATGCAGTGTGGGCACGGTATGAATGTGCAGCCGCTTGAACAGGCCCGCCCGCAAAAAGCCGGCCGCCTGATTCAGTCCTTCCGTACAGGCTTTGGGATCTCCCGCCAGCAGGCTGAAGTACACCTTGGCGTGTGCATAGTCAGGCGTGACTTCCACCGCCTGAATCGTCACCATACCCACCCGCGGATCTTTGAGCTCGCGCGCAATCAGCTCGGTCAGATCCCGCTGGATCTGATCGGCGACCTTGAAGGCGCGGTTGGGGGTTTTTGACTTTTTACGCACGATTTACGTCGGGTCCATCACAGCAGCATCAAAGTGTTCTCGCCACTTCGCGAATTTCAAAGAATTCCAGCACGTCACCCTCTTGGATGTCGTTGTAGTTCTTGATATTCAAACCGCAATCAAAGCCTTCACGCACTTCCCTGACATCGTCCTTGAAACGCTTGAGCGAGTCGAGTTCACCCGTGAAGATGACCATGTTGTCGCGCAGCAAGCGCAGCCGCGCGGTGCGCCGCACGACGCCGGCGGTGACCATACAGCCAGCAATCGAGCCAATTTTGGACACCTTGAAAATCTGACGAATTTCGGCGGTACCAATGACTTCTTCCTTCTTGTCTGGCGTCAACATGCCCGACATGGCGAGCTTGAGCTCATCCACGGCGTCATAAATGATGTCGTAGTAACGGATGTCCACGCCATTGTTCTCGGCCAGCTTGCGCGCGCCGGCGTCGGCGCGGGTGTTGAAACCAATGATGACGGCCTTGGAGGCAATCGCCAGGTTCACATCCGACTCGCTGATGGCACCCACGGCGGTGTAGACCAGTTGCACCTTGACTTCGTCGGTCGAGAGCTTGAGCAAGGACTGCGCCAGCGCTTCCTGGGAACCCTGCACATCGGCCTTGATGATGATCGGCACCATCTTGACCTCGCCCGCGGCCATGTCGGTAAACATGTTCTCGAGCTTGGCCGCTTGTTGCTTGGCCAGTTTGGTGTGACGGAACTTGCCCGCGCGGTAAGTGGCAATCTCACGGGCACGGCGCTCGTCGGCCAGCACCATGAACTCGTCGCCCGCCTGCGGCACCTCCGTCAGACCCTGGATTTCGACCGGGATCGAAGGGCCTGCCGTCTTGATGGTTCTGCCGTTTTCGTCCAGCATGGCGCGCACACGACCGTAAGTGGAGCCCGCCAAAATGACGTCACCAGTCTTGAGCGTGCCGGACTGAACCAGAATAGTGGCCACCGGGCCACGGCCCTTGTCCAGCCGCGCCTCAATCACCAGACCCTTGGCCATGGCGTCGACCGGCGCTTTGAGTTCCAGCACTTCAGCCTGCAACAACACCTGTTCCAGCAAGGCGTCAATACCCTGACCGGTTTTGGCCGACACGGGAACAAACGGCGAGTCACCACCAAATTCCTCGGGCACCACTTCTTCGACCACCAGCTCGTTCTTGACGCGCTCCGGGTTGGCATCGGGCTTGTCGATCTTGTTGATGGCGACCACGATCGGCACACCGGCCGCCCGTGCGTGCTTGATGGCTTCTTTGGTTTGCGGCATGACACCGTCGTCGGCAGCCACCACCAGAATCACGATGTCGGTCGCTTGCGCACCGCGGGCCCGCATGGCCGTGAAGGCCTCGTGACCGGGGGTGTCAAGGAAGGAAATCATGCCGCGTGGTGTCTCCACGTGGTAGGCGCCAATGTGCTGGGTAATGCCGCCGGCTTCGCCCGTGGCGACCTTGGCACGACGAATGTAGTCCAGCAAGGAGGTTTTACCATGGTCAACGTGGCCCATGACGGTCACAACCGGTGCACGTGGCAGCGACTCGGATTGCTGCTGCGACACTTCGGCATCGGTAAATGCTTCCAGATCGTCCAGCGCCGCCACAATCGCCTTGTGACCCATTTCTTCCACCAAAATCATGGCTGTGTCCTGGTCCAGCGGCTGGTTGATGGTCACCATCTGGCCAAGCTTCATGAGATGTTTGATCACCTCGGACGCCTTGACCGCCATCTTGTGCGCCAACTCGGCCACGGTAATGGTTTCGGGCACATGCACTTCGATAACGCGTGCCTCGACCGGTGCTGCCTGCACCCGGCTGTCATCACGGTCGCGATCATGGACACCGCGTCGACCACCCCGTGCAGGGGCACGCCAGGCGGTGCCTCGACCTGCACCCGGTGCGCCGGTTGCGCCACGGGTGGGAATACCTTTTTTCTTCGCTGGATCGCCGGCCCAGCTGCTGGACAGCTTGGCTGACTTGACTTCCTTGCCAGCGCCTGCGGCGGCTCCGGCCGCCGGTGCACCAGGTGCCCCAGGCTTGACCGGTTTCGCAGGCACGGCGCCAGCTGCTGGTTTGTGCAGCGTGCCCTTCATGGCCGGCTTGACCTCTTCCGGCTTCTTGGGTGGAGGCGGCGCCTTTTTGGCCGGCGAGGACATCATCAGGCGAATGGCAGCCGCTTCGCTCTCTGCCTTGCGTCGGCGGTCCCCCAGATCAGCGGCACGAGCCACATCTTCAGCCGCCCGAGCCTTGGACTCCGCCAATTCCTTTTCGCGTGCCAGCCCTTTTTCTTTGGCCAGGTGTTGCTCTTTTTCCGCTGCAGCCAAAACCTTGGCGGTTTCAATTTCAGTCGGATTGGGCACCGGTTGCTCGGGCGCCACCGGCTTGCTTTTTTTCTTGAGTGCTTGTGCTGCTGCGGCTTCCGCAGCTTCTGCGGCTACTGCCGCAGCCTTTTCAGATGCTTCACGTGAGCGCGCTTCCTGCTCTTCACGCTGACGTCTGCGCTCGGACAGCTCTTCTTCCTGACGTCGAATCAACTCAGCCTGACGGCGCGCTTCTTCTTCCCGGCGTGCCAACTCAAGGTTGTCGATCTGCGGCGCGGCCTCGACTTCCTGTTCGGTCTCAAGCGCGGGAGCCTCCGCGCTCACCTCTACGCCATCGTCGCGCCGGATGAAGGTGCGTTTCTTGCGCACCTCGACCTGAATGGTGCGCGCCTTGCCACTGGCATCCGCCTGCTTGATTTCGGTGGTCGACTTCTTGACCAAGGTGATCTTCTTGCGCTCGGCACCCGCCGCGCCATGGGTGGACTGCAAGTAACTCAATAGACGTTGCTTGTCAGCGTCGTTAAGCTTGTCGGAAGCTGCCGTTTTGGCAACGCCCGCCGATTTGAGCTGCTCAAGCAGCGTAGCGGTTGATTTTTTGAGTTCGTTTGCAAACTCGGCGACTGTCGTACTGAACATTTGTTGGGTAACCTTTCATGACCATTACTCTTGAGAAGCGGCGTCATTGGTAAACCAATGTTCGCGCGCCTTCATGATCAAGGTCTTGGCCTCGTCCGCAGACTGGCCGGTGATTTCTGTCAATTCGTCAACGGCCAGGTCAGCCAGGTCGTCCAGGTTGTTAACGCCGCTTGTTGCCAGCTTGGCAATCAGCTCAGGGGTGAGGCCCTGCAGGTCGCGCAAATCCAGCGAAACCGCCTGCACACTCTCTTCATGCGCGATTTCCATGGTCAACAGCGCATCCTTGGCACGGGTGCGCAATTCGTTGGCTGTGTCTTCGTCGAAGCTCTCGATTTCGAGCATTTCTTCCAGCGGCACATAAGCCACCTGCTCCAGGCTGGTAAAGCCTTCGGCAATCAGCAGATCGGCGATTTCTTCGTCAACATCGAGGTGTTCCATGAACAGCTTGCGACCCGAATCGGTTTCGCTCGCTTGTTTCTGGGCCGACTCGGCCGCATCCAGGATGTTGATCTTCCAGCCGGTCAGCTCGGAGGCCAGGCGCACGTTCTGGCCGCCCCGGCCGATCGCGATCGCCAGATTCTCCTCGTCGACCACCACATCCATGGCATGGCGTTCTTCGTCCACCACAATGCTCGACACGTTGGCTGGAGCCAGCGCCCCGATCACAAACTGGGCCGGGTCCTCGCTCCACAGCACGATATCAACGCGCTCGCCCGCCAACTCGTTGGTGACACCGTTGACGCGGGTACCACGGACCCCCACACAAGTGCCAATCGGGTCGACCCGCTTGTCATGCGACAACACGGCGATCTTGGCGCGGGAACCGACATCACGGGCGCAGGATTTGATCTCCAGCAAACCCTGCTCAATCTCGGGCACTTCCTGACGGAACAGCTCGATCATGAATTCAGGCGCCGAGCGCGACAGAATGATCGGCGCACCACGCAAGGTCAGATCGACTTCCATGATCATGGCGCGAACCCGGTCACCAACGCGCAAGTTTTCTTTCGGGATCATCTCGGTGCGACGCAGGCGGCCCTCAACGCGGCCTGACTCGACGATGAGGTCGCCTTTGTCCATGCGCTTGACGGTGCCAACAAAAATATTATCGCCACGCGACATGAAGTCGTTGAGCAGCATTTCACGCTCGGCGTCGCGGATTTTTTGCAGGATGACCTGCTTGGCCGCCATGGCGCCAATACGGCCAATCGGCAGCGATTCCACTGTTTCTTCGATGTATTCGTCGACCTCGATGTCGGGAATCTGTTCTTTGGCTTCAAACAACAGGATTTCCTGATCGGGCAACTGCAAGCCCGCCTCATCGGGCACCACATGCCAACGACGAAATGTTTCGTAGTTGCCACTGTCGCGGTCAAGCGCCACCCGGATGTCGACATCACCGGGGTAAATCTTTCTTGTTGCCTGCGCCAACGCCGCTTCAACTGCGCCAAACACCACATCAAGCTCCACGTTTTTCTCACGGGATATGGCTTCTACCAGCATTAACATTTCGCGATTCATGCCATGACTCTCCTGTTTCAATTCAATCCAAATTCGACTCAGTGCCAGCCTTGGCACCTCGGCCCTTAAAACTGACAATTGGCGCCAGGCGCGCCTCTTTCAACTCGTCAAGCGTAAAACCCAGCGCCTGCAGCGGCGCGGGCAATCTCTTTTTACTGACTCTTTGGCCGGGCTTGACCTCGGGCGCATCGCTCCAGACGATTTGCCAACCCGGCACGACCCCTGACTCGCCGTTGGTGCTTTGCGTGCGCTCCAACGTACCCCGAAACTTTTTGCGTGTCGCGTTCACCAGGGTCCCCGCCGCCGCGCCAATGGGCGCCTTCAGGGTGACATCAATCTCTTGCCCCACAAAGCGTTCAAAGTCTTTCTCATGCCGCAAGGGACGATCGATACCGGGCGAGGACACCTCCAGCCGCTTGTAATCGACACCATCCACTTCCAGCGCAAACAACAACTGACGGGTCACTTTCTCGCAGTCTTCAACCGTGACAAACTGCTCAGCCTCGCTACCCGCCGTGCCGGGTACCCAAGGCAAATCGATCGTGATGCGCAGCAAACCACCAGCGGAACGCTCGATTTCCACCAGGTCGTAACCCAGACCGGCTACGGTTTGCTCAACAATTTCTTTCAGCGCCACGTCAGTCCAAATGTCCCATAAAAAACAATCGACCAAAAAAAACGGGCGGTAGATACCCGCCCGTTTGGTCGTGAGGGGCGAATTATAGCCCAATATCGAAGAATATTCAGGGATTTTAACTGGCGGCGGCCAGCAAAGCGCAGGTGTATTCGTGCTGCGGCGCCGCCAACAGCTGGGCTGCCGCGCCGGACTCCACGATGTGGCCTTCTTTCATGACCAGGACATAGTGCGCCATGGCCCGGATCACATCAACATCGTGCGTGATCAGCAAGTAACTCAAACCGCGCTCGCGTTGCAGTCGCTGCAGCAATAGCAACACCTGCTTCTGGATCGTCACATCCAGCGCGCTGGTCGGTTCGTCCAGCACCAGCACACGGGGGTTGATGATAAGCGCCCTGGCAATCGCCAGGCGCTGGCGTTGCCCGCCAGAAAACTCATGCGGGTAACGCTGCAGCAGCTCGGCCAGTCGGGCCGCACTGGCGCCGTCATCCATGCCGACATCGGCCAGTGCCTGTACCACGCGCTGACGACGCGCCAGCCGCGACAAGCCCGGCTCATGCACGGACAAGCCTTCGCCGACGATTTCCTCGACACTCAGACGCGGGGACAGCGAGGAAAAAGGGTCTTGAAACACCGCCTGCACTTCGCGGCGCATGGCCCGGTTGCTGGCCGCACTGATGCCCCACGCTTGGCCCGTGACCTGCAAATCGCCACTGCAAGGCAGCAAACCCAAAACCGCCAGCGCCAGCGTGGATTTGCCCGAACCAGACTCACCCATGACGCCCACCGTCTGCCCCGCTGGCAGACTGAAATCCGCGCCCTGTACCGCGACAAACTCGCCGTGTCTGAACCAGCCCTTGAAACCCGGCAGCGGGATTGGGTAAACCACCCGTAATCCCTGTGCGGTCATCAGCGCAGGCGCACCGGCTGGCGGCAATTGTTCTGCCCCGTCGCGCACCGGCTTGCTGTCAATCAGCCGACGGGTGTAGGGATGCTGCGGCCGGGCAAACACGTCTGCCGTGGCACCTTGCTCCACGATCAAGCCGTTTTCCATCACGATGACGCGGTCGGCAAAACGCCGTACCAGATTCAAGTCATGGGTGATCATGAGCACGGCCATGCCGTTTTGGGCCTGAAAACTGGCCAGCAAATCAAGGATCTGGCCGCGCAAGGTCACATCCAGCGCGGTGGTTGGCTCGTCGGCCAGCAGCAATTGGGGCTGGCACGCCAACGCCATGGCAATCATGGCGCGTTGCCGCTGGCCGCCGCTGAGCTGGTGCGGATAGGCGTTGACGCGCCGCTGCGGCTCGGAGATGCCGGTGTCTGCTAGTAATTTAATAGCTACTTGAGAAGACTGAACGGGGGCTAGACTCTGTTTTAGCTCTAAAACCTCGCGAATCTGTTCACCCACCGTGAACAAAGGATTCAGCGCCGTCATCGGTTCCTGAAAAATCATTGAGATCGCTTGCCCGCGCAGGCCGCGCAAGGCCTGCTCCGGCATTGACAGCAGATCACGCCCCTGAAACACGGCTTGGCCGCCGACGTCGGCGTTTTGCACCAGCCGCAGCAGACTCAAGGCAGTGACAGTCTTGCCAGAGCCTGACTCACCGACCAACGCCACTTTCTCGCCCGCAGCGATGCAAAAGTCGATGCCGCGCACCACTTCCTGCCCGGCAAACGAAATGCGCAGTCCACGGACGTCGAGCAATGGCGTCGGTCCGGTACGCGAAGCGGCAAGCGTGTGGGTAAGTTCCGCCGACAGGCCGCCCTTAGGCGGGACGGCCCCCTCGGGGGGCAGCGCAGTACGCGAAGCGACAAGCGTGGGGGTCATTTCTCAGCCTTTCGTGGGTCCAGCGCATCACGCAAGGCATCGCCCATGAAGGTCAGCAGCAGCAAGGTCAGCACCAGCACACAGAAGGTGGCGAGTGAAATCCACCAGGCATCGATGTTGTTTTTGCCTTGCGACAGCAGTTCCCCCAACGACGGCGTACCCGGTGGCACGCCCAGGCCCAGAAAATCCAGCGACGTCAACGCCAAAATCGCGCCACTCATGCGAAACGGCAGGAACGTGACCACCGGCGTCATGCTGTTGGGCAGCAGGTGGCGGGTGATGATCTGCCAGTTGCTCACCCCCAGCGCACGGGCCGCGCGCACATAGTCCAATTGGCGATTGCGCAAGAATTCAGCGCGCACATAGTCACTCAAGCCCATCCAGCCGAACAGGCTGAGCAGAATCAGCAGCAGCGCCAGACTGGGGGCAAAAACGGCGCTGAAAATGATCAGCAGGTACAGCTCGGGCATGGAGCCCCATATTTCAATGAAACGCTGAAACGCCAGATCCGTCTTGCCACCAAAAAACCCTTGAATGGCACCGGTGATGACACCCAGCAGCGTGCCGGTGAAAGTCAGCGCCAGGGCAAACAGCACGCTGACGCGAAAGCCATAAATCAGCTGCGCCAGCAGGTCGCGCCCGCGGTCATCGGTGCCCAGCCAGTTGTCACGCCCAGGCGCCGACGGGTTGGGCTCTTTGGCAAAGTAGTTCAAGGTTTTCGAGCCGTACGGGTTGGGGGCAAACAGCGCCCAGTTGCCTGCCTGGGACAGGCGCTCGCGGATGAAAGGGTCAAGGTAGTCGGTGGCGGTGTCGAAATCACCGCCAAAAGTCTTCTCCGAATAATCCTTGACAATCGGAAAGTAGGTCGTGCCCTGGTAGCGCACCAGCAACGGGCGGTCGTTGGAGATCACTTCAGCCAGCAGGCTGAGCAGCACCAGCGTCACAAAAGCCAGCAGGCTCCAGTAGCCCAGGCGGTTGCGCTTGAATCGCATCCAGGCTCGACGGCCGGGCGATGGAGACTTCGGGGGCGTCCTCGCGGGGCCGCCGCGGAACCGCCTTTGCCGGGCCGCTGGCGGCGCCCCCTCAGGGGGGAGGCGGCCAGAGGCCGCTTCGGGGGGGTTAGTCAAACTTGACACGCGGATCGACCCAAACATAAGACAAATCTGAAATCAGCTTGGTCACCAGACCAATCAGCGTAAAGAAGTAAAGGGTGCCCAGCACCACCGGGTAATCGCGCCGGATCACACTCTCGTAACTCAGCAGCCCCAGGCCATCGAGCGAAAACAGCGTCTCGATCAGCAGGGAGCCGGTAAAAAAGGCGCCAATAAACGCCGCCGGGAAGCCGGTGATGATAGGAATGAGCGCATTGCGAAAAACGTGCTTCCACAGCACCTGGCGCTCGTCGAGGCCTTTGGCGCGCGCCGTGACGACGTACTGCTTGCGGATTTCTTCCAGAAACGCGTTCTTGGTCAGCATGGTGGTGACGGCAAAGCTGCCCAGCACCATGGCGGTGACCGGCAGGGCAATGTGCCACAGGTAATCGACCACGCGCGCACCCCAGCTGAGCTCATCCCAATTGCCCGACGTCAAGCCGCGCAGGGGAAACCACTGCAGCTGTCCGCCAAAAATCACCAGCAGCGCCACCCCCAGGACAAAGCCGGGAATAGCGTAGCCAAACAGCACCAGCAGGGTCGTGACAAAGTCAAAACGCGAGCCCGCGCGCACCGCTTTGGCCACGCCCAGCGGCACGGCAATCAGGTAGCTGATAAAAAATGTCCACAGTCCCAGACTGATGGAGACCGGCAGCTTCTCCCAAATCAGCTCCGACACGCTTTTGTTCTGGAAAAAACCCCGCCCCAGATCAAAACGGGCAAATTGCCCCAGCATTTGCAGGAAACGCTCGTGCGCGGGTTTGTCAAAACCGTAGAGCGCCTTGATCTGCTCGATGCGCTTCGGGTCCACCCCTTGCGCGCCGCGGTAACTCAAGCCGCCACTTTCCGCACCAGCCCCTTTGCCACTGCCCGCCTTGGCCTCAGCCAGGTATTGTTCTACCGGGCCACCGGGCACGAATTGAACCACCATGAAAGTGATCAGCAAGACCCCCAGCAAGGTGGGAATCATCAGCAGCAAGCGTTTGAGGATGTAGCTCAACATGGTTTATTTGGCCCACCAGGTGTCGATCGCCCAGCCCTCGCCCGCCGCATAGGGCGGCATCGACTCGGGTTTGGCCAGGCGCCAACTGTTGTACACCATGCGATGTGTGCCCGCGCTCCATTGGGGAATCAGAAAATGACTGTGACTGATGACACGATCCAGCGCACGGCACGCGGGCAGCAGTTCGGCCTTGGACCTGGCACTGGTCATCGCGCTGATCAACGCATCGACGGCCGGGTTCTTGACGCCCGCAAAATTGCCGGAATCTTCCTGATCGGCCGCCTTGGAGCCAAACATGTCGGCATATTCCTGCCCCGGGTTGTGGGTGCCGCCATAGGCAATCGAGGTGATGTCGAACTCAAACTTCTGCAGGCGTTGCTGGTACAGGGCAAAGTCCACCGGGCGAAAGCTCAAAGTGATGCCAATTTTTTCCAGATTTCGCGCCCACGGCGCCGCCATGCGGGCACCGCTCTCGTTGCTGTCCAGGTACTCAATTTCAAACGCCTGGCCCTGGGCGTTGCGCAAGGCCCCATCGCGCACCTCCCAGCCTGCGGCCTTCAGCAGGGACTGGGCCTGGCGCAGGTTGGCGCGCAGGGATGAATCACCATCGGTGCGCGGCGCGACCGCCATGGGACCCAAAGCGGCTGGCGGGATGTCTTGGCGCCAAGGGGTCATCAACGCCAGTTCTTGCGCGCTGGGCATCCCGCTGGCCTGGCAATCGGTGTTGCCAAACAGGCCATTGACGCGCTGGTAGGCGTTGTAGAACATCTGCCGGTTCATCCATTCGAAATCCAGCGCCAAGCCCAGCGCCTGGCGCACGCGTAGGTCCTTGAGCTTGTCGCGCCGGGTGTTGAGCACGTAGCTCTGAAAACCGGTCGGCAAACGGTGTTTGAACTCAGCCTTGACCAACTCACCACTGTCAAAACGCTTGCCGTTCACCCGGCGCGCCCAATCGCCAGCCGAGAAAAAACGCATCAAATCAAACTCACCGGCTTTGAGCGCTTCCAGTCGCGCCGTACCGTCCTTGTAAATCTTGACCGTGATGCGATCAAAGTTGTTGCTGCCACGCTTCACATTCAGGTCCCTGGCCCAATAGTTCGGGTCACGCACATAAGTGATGTCTTTGCCAAAGCGCACCGGACCAATTTTGTAGGGGCCGCTGCCAATCGGGATGTCGGTGACGATTTGATCAAATGACTTGACATTGCCATTCACCCTGCCCCAGGCCCGGCTGAACACCGGCAAACCGCCAACGGTGAGCGGCAGTTCCCGGTTCGGTTTTTTGAAGCGGTAGCGCACAGTGCGCTCATCGAGCACCTCCAGACCCGCCACATCTTCAAGCAGACTCTTGTAGGCCGGCGACGTGTGCGGCCCCATCAAAGTGTCAAAGCTGTATTTCACGTCCTGGGCCAACACCGGGTCACCGTTGTGAAAGCGGGCCTCGGGCGCCAGGCGAAAGGTGGCACTCAAGCCATCTGGCGCCACGTCCACGTCACGCGCCAGCAGGCCGTAACCGGCGCCGGTTTCATCCAGCGCGCCCGTCAGCAGCGAGTCAAACATCAAATCTGCCAGATACGCCGGGGCCGAGCCCTTGATCGTGAACGGGTTGTACTTGTCAAAAGTGGACACGCGCAAATTGCTCACCAGCCGCAGTTCACCACCCTTGGGCGCGTTCGGGTTGACATAATCGAAGTGCGAAAAATTGGCACCGTACTTCAGATCGCCCCACAGCGCGTACCCATGCGCCGCCCACAACGGACTGCAAACAACAGACAGGCATAAAAAAAACAAACGTCGCATGCGACAATTCTGCATCAACGACACCTGCCGTCGGGCGGGCATGATGAATGCCGCTATAAACGGCTTTTCAAGCCGATTTCGAGACGGCGACGATTTAACTGCATATAGAACTGAGAGAAGAGACCACTATGGGATTCCTGACAGGAAAAAAATTGCTGATTACCGGTGTTTTGTCCAAACGCTCGATTGCTTACGGCATCGCGCAAGCCTGCCACGAACAAGGCGCGGAACTGGCCTTCAGCTACGTGGGCGAGCGTTTCAAGGAGCGCATCACTGAGTTTGCGGCCGATTTTGGTTCCACGCTGGTGTTTGACTGCGATGTGGCAGACGATGCCCAGATTGAAAAACTGTTCACCGATTTGGCCAAGCACTGGCCCAAATTTGATGGCTTTGTGCACAGCATTGGCTACGCGCCGCGCGAGGCCATTGCCGGCAATTTTCTGGACGGATTGACGCGCGAAAACTTTCGCATCGCGCACGACATCAGCGCCTACAGCTTCCCCGCCATGGCCAAGGCTGCCCTGCCCTACCTCAACGACAAGGCGTCCTTGCTCACACTCACTTACTTGGGCGGCGTGCGCGTGGTGCCCAGCTACAACACCATGGGTTTGGCCAAGGCGTCACTGGAGTCGTCGGTGCGTTACTTGGCCGATGCGATTGGCCCACGCGGCATGCGCGTGAACGGCCTGAGCGCTGGCGCCGTCAAGACACTGGCGGCCAGCGGCATCAAGGATTTTGGCCGCTTGCTGGCCATTTCAGCCAGCGCATCGCCTTTGAAGCGCAACGTGACGATTGAAGAGGTCGGCAATGTGGCCGCTTTCTTGCTCAGCGACCTGGCGTCCGGCATGACCGGGCAGATTTCTTATGTCGATTGCGGCGTCAGCCAGACCGCCGTGGCGGTCGTGGAATCTTGATAAAATAGGGCTGTAGCCCCCGTATTACCTGGGTTAGAAGCTATTAAATTAATAGCTTCTCACTTCAAGGCTTGAATCAGGACTTGACGCAATCAGCATAGTAGTGCCGCTGCCCGTCAGCATCCTGTTCTTCCACCAGTCCATGAATATCAGTTTCAAAACCGGGGCACTGGGTATTGAACTCGCGGGCAAATTTCAGGTAGTCCACGATCTTCTTGTTGAACACTTCGCCCGGGATCAACAAGGGAATGCCGGGCGGGTAAGGTGTGACCAGGCCAACCGTGATGCGACCTTCCAAATCATCAATCGCCACGCGCTCGGTCTTGCGCAGCGCAATGTGGGCATAGGCATCGCTGGGCTTCATGGCCGGCGCCAGGTCACTCAAATACATGTCGGTGGTCAGGCGCGCAATGTCATATTTGGCGTAGAGCTGGTGCACGTGCTGGCACAGGTCAGCCAGCCCCATGGTTTCGTATTTGGGGTACTTCTGGCAAAACTCGGGCAGGATGCGCCACATCGGCTGGTTCTTGGCGTAATCGTCCTTGAACTGCTGCAAGGCGGTCAACATGCTGTTCCAGCGGCCCTTGGTGATGCCGATGGTGAACATGATGAAAAAGCTGTAAAGCCCGGTCTTCTCGACCACCACGCCGTGTTCGGAGAGGAACTTGGTGACGATGCTGGCCGGAATGCCGGTCTTGGCAAACTTGCCGTTCAAGTCCATGCCGGGCGTGACCACCGTCGATTTGATCGGGTCGAGCATGTTGAAGCCGGTGGCCATTTTGCCAAAGCCGTGCCAGTTGACACCCGCCTTGGCTTTGGCGGATTCACCTTTGATCACCCAGGCATCGGCGCGGCCAATGCCCTCGTCCACCAGTTTGTCCGGTCCCCAAACCTTGAACCACCAGTCGGTACCGTATTCTTCGTCGATCTTGCGCATGGCACGGCGGAAATCGAGCGCTTCAGCGATGCTTTCTTCCACCAGCGCGGTGCCGCCGGGTGGCTCCATCATGGCGGCAGCCACGTCGCAACTGGCAATGATGCTGTACTGCGGGCTGGTACTGGTGTGCATCAGGTACGCGTCGTTGAACAGGTGCTTGTCGAGCTTGACGGTTTGCGAATCCTGCACCAGCACCTGGCTGGCCTGGCTGATGCCGGCCAGCAGCTTGTGAATGGATTGCGTGGCATAGACCATGGCGTGCTTGGGGCGCGAGCGCTTTTTGCCCATCGCATGGTAGGTGCCGTAAAACGGGTGAAATGCCGCATGTGGCAACCAGGCTTCGTCAAAATGGATGTTCTCCACATAGCCGTCCAGCATGTTTTTGACCGTCTCGGTGTTGTACAGCACACCGTCGTAGGTGGACTGGGTCAGCGTCAGCACGCGCGGCTTGATCCGGCTCAGGTCCACGTCGGGCAGATGCGCCTTGATCAAAGGGTTGGCCTTGATTTTTGCCTTGATGGACGCTGGCTCAAACTCGCTCTTGGGAATCGGCCCAATGATGCCGAAGTGGTTCCGCGTGGGCTTCAAAAACACCGGAATGGCCCCGGTCATGATGATGGCGTGCAGGATGGACACATGGCAATTGCGGTCCACCACCACCACGTCGTTGGGCGCCACGGTGTGGTGCCACACCATCTTGTTGCTGGTACTGGTGCCGTTGGTCACAAAAAAGCAGTGGTCGGCATTGAAGATGCGCGCCGCATTGCGCTCGCTCTTGCCAATCGCACCATCATGGTCGAGCAGTTGCCCCAGTTCTTCCACCGCGTTGCAGACGTCGGCACGCAGCATGTTCTCGCCATAAAACTGGTGGTACATCTGACCGACCGGACTTTTCAGAAAGGCGACGCCACCGGAGTGCCCTGGGCAGTGCCAGGAGTAGGAACCGTTCTCGGCGTAGTCCAACAAGGCTTTGAAAAACGGCGGCTGCACGCTCTCAAGGTAAGCTTTGGCTTCGCGAATAATGTGACGCGCCACGAACTCGGGCGTGTCCTCAAACATGTGAATGAAACCATGCAGCTCGCGCAGGATGTCATTGGGCAAATGGCGTGAGGTCTTGGTCTCGCCGTAGATATAGATCGGCACATCAAGATTTTTACGACGCACCTCTTCGATGAAGTGGCGCAAGTTCACCACTGCCGGGTCGAGGTCCGGACCGGGGGTAAATTCCTCGTCATCAATGGACATGATGAAGGCACTGGCGCGGCTTTGCTGCTGCGCAAACTGGCTCAGGTCACCATAACTGGTTACACCCAGCACTTCCAGGCCTTCTGACTCGATGGCTTGGGCCAGCGCCCGTATACCCAGGCCGGAGGCGTTTTCAGAGCGAAAATCCTCGTCAATGATGATGATGGGAAAGCGAAATTTCATTGGTAACTCCAGCCACTTACAAAACAATTTCAGGAATGAGGCGCGAAGTGTAAGGACTAATCCATTCTCAGCCCTTGCGTATGGCGACTTTTGCCGCAGAATGTGGCAAGGGAAACACAATTGGAAACAAACATGGCTGAATCGACGATCTGGTGGCTGTTGGCGGGGGCGGTTATCGCGGCCGAACTGCTGACCGGCACCTTTTATTTGCTCATGCTGTCGCTGGGGCTGGCCGGCGCAGCCGTCGCCGCCCATCTGGGGGCGACGGTGCCAGCTCAATTGGTGGTGGCGGCCCTGCTGGGTGGTGGTTTTGTTGTAGCCTGGCGCAGTTACAGGAAGCACCAGCCGCCCGCACTGCCTGCCAGTGCCAACCGGGATGTCAATCTGGATATTGGGGAAACCCTGCAGATAGAGGCGTGGAACGCAGATGGAACCAGCACGACCAGGTACCGAGGTGCCGCCTGGAGCGTGTCACTGAGGACGGGTGCCGTGGCGACCCCGGGTCTGCACCGCATCGTTGAGGTGACTGGCAGCCGCCTGGTGGTCGAGAAGGTGTGAATTCGGTTAGCTATTATTTTTTGGAGAGTTAAATGGAAGTTGCAGTCATCCTGTTCGTGATCGCGGTGATCTTTGTCACGCAGTCCATCAAGGTCGTTCCCCAACAACACGCGTGGGTCGTCGAGCGGCTGGGCAAATACAACGGCACCCTGATGCCGGGTTTGAACTTTCTGGTTCCCTTTGTCGACAAGGTAGCCTACAAGCATCTACTCAAGGAAGTCCCGCTGGACATTGCCAGCCAGGTCTGCATCACGCGTGACAACACCCAGTTGCAAGTCGATGGTATTTTGTATTTCCAGGTGACCGATGCGATGCGGGCCAGCTATGGCTCCAGCAATTACATTGTGGCCATCTCTCAGTTGGCGCAGACCTCGCTGCGCTCCGTCATTGGCAAGCTCGAACTCGACAAAACCTTTGAAGAGCGCGACATCATCAACGCGCAGGTGGTGCAGGCGATTGATGAGGCCGCATTGAACTGGGGTGTCAAGGTGCTGCGTTATGAAATCAAGGACTTGACGCCACCGAAAGAAATCCTGCACGCCATGCAGCAGCAAATCACCGCCGAGCGTGAAAAACGGGCACTGATCGCCGCCTCAGAAGGTCGGCGCCAGGAGCAGATCAACATAGCCACCGGTGAACGTGAAGCCTTTATTGCCCGCTCTGAAGGCGAAAAGCAGGCGGTGATCAACAAGGCTCAGGGCGATGCGCAATCCATTCTGGCCGTCGCCGAGGCCACCGCCCAAGCGATTGAACGTATCGCGTCGGCCATTCGCCAGCCCGGCGGTGCCGAGGCGGTGCAGCTCAAGGTGGCCGAAAAAGCGGTGGACGCCTATTCCAAGGTGGCGGCAGAGGCCACCACCACGCTGATTGTGCCCAGCAACATGACCGAAGTGTCAGCGCTGATTTCTTCGGCCATGAAGATGGTGCAAGTCCAGCGGGCTTAAGCAACTGTCAAAAGCAAGAAGCCGTCGCGTCCATTCGAAAACGACGGCTTCCTGGCGCTGAAGGCCCAACAGCGCTGACCCCGCTCAGCGCCGCAAGAACTGACGAAGCTTCAGGCCCGCCGCCCAGATTGCTGCAAAATATATAGCACCAGAGCCAATAAGGATGAGGGCTAGAAGCCAAATTCGCTTGAAACTCTCGCTGCGCAGCTGGGTCCAGGCAAAAGCACCATTGGCCCACATCAAAAAGACCGCCAGCAAAGCGCAGGCGGCAATCACCTGCAACACAAAAGCGCCCCAGCCCGGCTCAGGCTTGTAGCTGCCACGCCGCATGAGCCCCACAAGCAGCCAGCCGGCATTGATCATGGCGCCGATGCCAATTGACAACGTCAGCGCGGCATGGGCAAACACGGGCACCAGCACAACGTTGAGCAACTGCGTGATGAGCAACACGGCAACCGCTATGGTGACCGGTGTTTTGGTGTCCTGGTTGGCGTAATACCCCGGCGCCAGGACCTTGATGGCCACGATCCCGATCAAGCCTACGCCCCACCCCATCAGTGCGTAAGTAATTTTTTGCACGTCCAAGTCAGTCATGGCACCGTAGTGGTACAGCACGGCCACCAGCGGCATCGGGAACACGATCAGCGCCACCGCGCACGGTACGGCCAGCAGCACCACCAGGCGCAGCCCCCAGTCCAGCATGGCGGAGTATTTCGCCTTGTCTCCCGCTGCGCGGGCCAGTGCGAGCTGGGGCATCAATACCACGCCCATGGCGACACCGAGCATGGCCGTGGGGAACTCCATCAAGCGGTCGGCATAGGTGATCCAGCTCACGCTGCCGGGCGCCAGATGCGAGGCGATCTGGGTGTTGATCAGCATCGAGATGTGCGCCACGCTCACCCCCAACAAAGCGGGTCCCATCAGGCGCAGGATGTTTTTGGTGGCGGGGTCAGCCCAGGCCGCGCGCAACACACGCCAGCGCAGACCGATAGCGGGGGCGAGACCGAGTTTTTTCAAGGCCCACCACTGCACACCCAGTTGCAGCACGCCACCCAACAGCACGCCACCGGCCAGCGCGTAGATCGGCTCCAGCCCCAGGGTCTTGAACCAGGGCGCTCCCAGCCACGCCGCGGCAATCATGCACAGGTTCAACAACACAGGCGTGGCGGCCGGCACGGCAAAACGCTTCCAGGTATTGAGCACACCCGCGGCCAACGCCACCAGGGACATGAAGGCAATGTAGGGAAACATCCAGCGCGTCATGACAATAGCCACCTCAAAGCCGCGCGGATCCTGTTGCAGGCCACTGGCCATGGCCCACACCAGGGCCGGGGCTGCCGCCACGCCGATGACGCTGAGCACCAACAGAGCCCAGGTCAGGACCGTGGCGGCATGGTTGATCACGGTTTGGGTGGCCGCCTCGCCGTGCTGCGCTTTGGAGGCCGCCAGCACCGGCACAAAGGCCTGACTGAAGGCGCCTTCGCCAAAAAAGCGGCGAAACAGGTTGGGGATACGAAACGCGACATTAAACGCGTCCGTCATGGCATTGGCGCCAAAGGTCGATGCAATCAGAAGTTCGCGCACCAACCCGGTAATGCGTGACACCAGTGTCAACAGGGAAACAATAGAAGCAGATTTGAGGAGACTCACCGCCCGAAGTGTAGCTGCGTCAGACCAGCACCTGTTAGAATCGCAGGCTTTGCTGGCAACATCCTCAGACACAAGGAACTAAATTATGGCATCTGGAAAACCCAAGAAAAAGAACCCGCGCCTGGCGTCGGGCCGTAAACGCGTCCGTCAGGACGTCAAAATCAACGCTGCAAACACCTCGCTGCGCTCCAAATACCGCACTGCGGTGAAAAACGTGGAAAAAGCAGTTGTCGCTGGCGACAAGGCCAAGGCAACCGAGTTGTTTGCCAAGATGCAAGCCGTGGTTGACACCGTGGCAGACAAAGGCATCTTCCACAAAAACAAGGCCGCTCGTGACAAGAGCCGTCTGTCGACCAAGGTGAAAGCCCTGGCCGCAATCGCCGCCTGATTTTTCAGGCAAATCGCACGGATTGACTTATCTGAAAGTCGATCCGCCGTTTGTAACGGGTGCGCTGCTCAAGCAAAGCAAAAATGCCGTCGAAAGACGGCTTTTTTGTTGGAACACTTGTCTGAAACATCAAACGCATCGCAGTGATGTCAAATTGTCAAAAAAGCAGACAGGCCAATGGCCATAAAATCACGCTTCAACGGCCCAACCCACGTTGGGCCGCTTTATTTTTGAGCCTTGGAGGGATAGTCCGCAGCGTCGCAGCACGAGCTGGCTCTGTCCCCCAACTGATTGGATGAAGTCTGAAACCATGAATGCATCTTTCATTGAAGCCGCATCGCCCCACGTCATGAACACCTACGGTCGTTTGCCCATCGCCCTGTCGCATGGCCAGGGCTGCCGCGTTTGGGATGTCAATGGCAAGTCGTATCTGGACGCGCTGGGCGGCATTGCCGTCAACACCCTGGGCCACAACCATGCCAAGCTGGTGCCAGCGCTTCAAGACCAGATCGGCAAAATCATCCACAGCTGCAACTACTACCACGTGCCCAATCAGGAAGTGCTGGCCAAAAAATTGGTCGAACTGTCGGGCATGAGCAATGTCTTTTTCTGCTCCACCGGTCTGGAAGCGAACGAAGCCGCCTTGAAGCTGGCGCGCAAATTTGGCCATGACAAGGGCATTGAGCGGCCGGAGATTGTGGTTTACGAGAAGGCCTTTCATGGCCGCTCCATCGCCACCCTCAGCGCCACCGGCAACCCCAAGGTGCAGACTGGTTTTGGCCCGCTGGTGGAAGGATTCATCCGGGTGCCGATCAACAGCATCGAAAGTCTTCAAGCAGCGACGGAAGGCAACACAAACGTGGTGGCCGTGTTTCTTGAGGCCATCCAGGGTGAAGGCGGCATCAACCCCATGCACATGGACTATCTCAAGGCGGTACGACAGCTGTGCGACGAGCGTGACTGGTTGCTGATGATTGACGAGGTGCAATGCGGCATGGGCCGCACCGGCAAATGGTTTGCCCATCAATGGGCTGGCATCGTGCCTGACGTGATGCCCCTGGCCAAGGGCCTGGGCTCGGGTGTGCCGGTGGGTGCGGTGGTGGCAGGCCCCAAGGCCGCCGCCATTTTTCAGCCTGGCAACCACGGCACTACTTTTGGCGGCAACCCGCTGGCCATGCGGGCTGGGGTCGAGACCATTCGCATCATGGAAGAAGATGGCCTGCTGGAGAACGCGGCGCAGGTGGGCAAGCATATGGCGGCAGCCCTCGCTCTTGCGCTGTCTGCCGAGCTGGCCTCAGGCGCCATCAAGGAAATTCGAGGGATGGGTCTGATGATCGGGGTCGAACTGGCAAAACCCTGCTCCGCCCTGGTCCAGCAATGTGCCGACAACGGCCTGCTGATCAGTGTTACCGCCGACACCGTCATCCGCCTGGTGCCACCCCTGATCATGAGCGCGACCGAAGCCGATGAAGTGGTCAGCATCCTGTGTCCACTGATCAAGCAGCTTTTGACTGACGCCAGCTGAAGAATGCCGACAACCGCCCACTGCTCCCTACCCTGCCCTGCGAGTATCCGCCATGAAACACTACCTGCAATTCAGCGACCTCACTGCCCTCGACTACGCCTACCTGTTTGAGCGGGCCGCCCTGATCAAGAAGAAGTTCAAGGCCTACGAAAAGCACCACCCGCTGGTTGATCGAACACTGGCCATGATTTTCGAGAAAGCCTCCACCCGTACGCGGGTCAGCTTTGAGGCTGGCATGTACCAGATGGGCGGCAGCGTGGTGCATCTGACCACCGGCGACAGCCAGCTGGGCCGCGCCGAGCCGATTGAAGATAGCGCCAAGGTGATCAGCCGCATGGTCGATCTGGTGATGATCCGCACCTTTGAGCAGACCAAGATTGAGCGCTTTGCCCAACACTCCCGCGTGCCGGTCATCAACGGCCTGACCAACGAATTTCACCCGTGCCAGATTCTGGCCGACATCTTTACCTACATCGAGCACCGCGGCTCCATTGCGGGCAAGACGGTTGCCTGGGTCGGTGACGGTAACAACATGGCCAACACCTGGCTGCAAGCCAGCGAGATTCTCGGCTTCAAGGTGCATGTCAGCACGCCCGGTGGCTATGAAGTTGACCAGTCCATCGCGGGCCTGCGCTCAGCCGACAGTTACCAGGTATTTCAGGACCCGATGCAGGCGTGCGCCGGTGCCGATCTGGTCACCACCGATGTCTGGACCAGCATGGGTTTTGAAGCCGAAAACGAGGCCCGCAAAGTGGCGTTTGCTGACTGGTGCGTGGACCTGGACATGATGCACGCGGCCAAGCCGGACGCGCTATTCATGCACTGCCTGCCCGCGCACCGGGGTGAAGAAGTGCAAGCCGAGGTGATTGACGGCGCGCAATCGGTGGTGTGGGAAGAAGCAGAAAACCGCATGCATGTGCAAAAGGCGCTCATGGAGTACCTGTTGCTGGGACGTCTGTGAATGTGAGCCCGGCAAAAGCCGCATGAAATACGGGCCTCAAAAGGCCCGTATTTACTTGTCAACTGGCGGAGCAGGGGGGATTCGAACCCCCGGAGGGTTTGACCCCTCGCACGCTTTCCAGGCGTGTGACTTAAACCACTCATCCACCGCTCCAGCACTCGCAATTTTAACCGAGCAAAGTCTGATTTCCCCTTGCAAGAGCCCAAGGGCCAAGAAAAAAGCCATCCGAAGATGGCTTTCTTTCTGTGTAGAACTGGATCAGTTCAAAGCTGCTTTTTTTCCACCCTTGTAGGTGTAGATTGTCATAGCCGGGTTCTTCAACTCGCCATTGGGTTCAAACTGCACATTGGTCGTAATACCCTTGTAATTGGTATCAGCCAATTTGGCGAGATAGACCTTGGGGTCTGCACTGCCAGCGCGCTTCATGGCGTCAACAATCACGTTCACGGCGTCATAGACATAGGGGGCGTAAACCTGGAACTGGCCGGGATACTTGGCGTCGTAACGTGCCTTCCAGGCTACACCACCGGGCATTTTGGCCAGGGAGGCACCGCCCTCGGCGCAAATCACGTGTTCAAGTGTTTTAGCGCCAGCGGACTGTTTGATCAGATCCTGGGTACAAATACCATCACCGCCAAAATACTTGACATTGTTGAGACCGAGTTGCTCCATCTGACGCAACATGGGACCCGCTTGCGCGTCCATGCCACCGAAGAACACGCCATCCGGATTTTTGCCCTTGATGGCCGTCAGGATTGCCATGAAGTCAACCGCCTTGTCGGTGGTGAACTGTTCATCAACGATCGTGATGCCTTTGGATGCGGCTGTTTTCTTGAAAATATCAGCGACCCCTTGGCCATAAGCCGTACGGTCATCAATCACGGCGATGCGCTTGAGTTTCAAAGTGTCAGCGGCGTAAAAAGCCAGACCAGCGCCGAGCGAGTTGTCGTTGGCCAGCAAGCGGAAAGTCGTCTTATAGCCAGGCTTGGTCAAATTGGGGTTGGTCGCCGATGGGGTGACCATGGGGATACCGCAATCATGGTAAATCTTGGATGCAGGAATTGTGGTGCCGGAGTTGAGGTGACCGACCACACCATTTACTTTGGCGTCGCACAGTTTTTGTGCAACCGCTGCACCTTGTTTGGGATCGGCTGCATCATCTTCAGCCACCAGTTGCAGCTTGACTTTTTTGCCCGCGATCACGACGCCTGCGGCGTTCAGATCGTCAATTGCCATCAGGGCGCCATTCTCGTTATCCCGGCCATAAGTCGCCTGGGCACCGGAAATCGGAGCAACGTGCCCGATCTTGACGACCGTCTCCTGGGCCATGGCAACACCGGCGGCAGCAGCAATGGCAGCCACCATAGTAATTTTCAATTTCATTTG
>NZ_JBAQMD010000041.1:0-39028 GCF_049302455.1 Rhodoferax ferrireducens
GGCCCTGAGTCAGCTTCATCAGCTGAGCGAGCTCATACGTGCCCAGGAACTGCTGGGACGCGTGCTGGCCAATGCCGACACCGAGGCGCAGACGCTGCATCCGCTGGCCGGCCTGCTGGCCTCGCGCTACGGCGAGCAGCGCCGCCTGGAAGAACAGCTTGAGAAACAAACCCAGCAGACACGCGACATGCAGCGCCGGCTGGATCAGACCAATGAGCGGCTGGAAGCACTCAAGGCGATCGAACGCAGCCTCACGAGCCGTCCGCCAGCGGCCAGCGCCCCGGCGCCGGGCAATCGTGGCACCCGCCCGGCAACGCCATGAGCGATTTGCCTGACGACCCCGTCACGCCGCCCGCCGCGGCGCCTCGCGCACCCGGCCCCCATCTGCTGGTGGTTGACGACGACGCCGACATGCTGCGCCTGCTGACCATCCGGCTCACAGCGGCGGGCTACCGCGTGACGGCGGTCACCTCGGCCGAGGCCGCCATGACCCAGCTGCATATCGAGCGGCCGCAACTGGTGCTCAGTGACGTGCGCCTGCCGGGCCGCGACGGCCTGGCGCTGTTTGACGACATTCGCGCGCAACACCCCTCGTTGCCGGTTATTTTGCTGACCGCCCATGGCACGATTCCCGATGCGGTCCAGGCTACCGAACGCGGTGTCTTCTCCTACCTGACCAAGCCCTTTGATGGCAAGAGCCTGCTCGACAAGATTGCGCAGGCGCTGTCGCTCAGCGCCCCGGCCCATTCCGTGAAGCCCGGCAGCCCGCAGGCGTGGCAAAACCAGATCATCAGCCGCTCCAGCCGCATGGCCGAAGTGCTGGCGGAAGCGCACATGGTGGCGCAATCGGACGCCAGCGTGCTGCTGCGTGGCGAAAGCGGCACCGGCAAGGAACTGCTGGCCCGGGCGATTCACCAGGCCGGCTCGCGCGCCAGCAAACCGTTCATCGCGGTGAACTGCGGCGCCATTCCGGAGCCCTTGCTGGAGTCGGAACTGTTTGGCCATGTCAAGGGTGCCTTCACCGGCGCCGTGGCGAATCACATCGGGCTGTTTCAGGCGGCCGACGGTGGCACCCTGCTGCTCGACGAGATCGGCGACATGCCGTCGGCGCTGCAGGTCAAGCTGCTGCGGGTGCTGCAGGAACGCATGGTGCGGCCCTTGGGCTCAAGCCAGTCCATTCCCGTGGATGTGCGCATCATCTCAGCCACGCACCGCGACCTCGACCTGGCGATGGCCGAGGGCCAATTCCGTGCCGACCTGTACTACCGGCTCAATGTTGTCACCTTGAGCTTGCCGCCGCTGTCCGAGCGGCGCGAGGACATCGCGCTGCTGGCCAACTATTTTTTGGTCAAATTGGCCGACAAATACAAAAAACGCCTGAGCGGATTTGCGCCCGAGGCCCTGATTGCCTTGACCACGGCCGCCTGGCCGGGCAATGTGCGCCAGCTCTACAACGTCGTGGAGCAGGTCTGCGCCCTGTCGACCTCGCCGCTGGTGCCGCTGGCCCTGGTTCAGCGCGCCCTGCGCTCGCCCAGCGTGGAGGTGCTGACCCTGGCCGAGGCCCGGCAACGCTTTGAGCGCGACTACCTGGTGGGCCTGCTCAAGCTCACCGACGGCAATGTGGCCGACGCCGCCCGTCTGGCCGACCGCAACCGGACCGAGTTTTACCGCCTGATGCAAAAGCACGGCCTGACGCCCGGGCTGTTCAAGGCCGACAACAGCGGGTCGGCCTCGCCCCCTGCTGCAAGCTGAGTCGCTCGCAGGCGACAACCCTAAGCGCTTGATTTAAAAAGGATTTCAACTTTACAAGCGGGATGTTGTCGCTCGTCGGCGACAAAAACACCGGTTTGCAACGGCTTTGCAGTCACTTTTCGGCTTGTTAATTCAGGACAAGCGTCAAGCTGTTGATTTAAATAGGTTTTTCAGGGCTGGCATAGGGTTTGCACTAGTGTTGGCATGCAGACCATTTGCCTCCCTTATTTTCACCGTCGCGGACATACCTTTGCGGCCCGCTTTGTTGCCCTGATGGTTGCCAGCCTGCTGGCCTTGCTTGCCGGCCAGGCGCAGGCGTGGACGCTCGATGATGTCGCCGGGCTCGCCCGCAAGCAAGCCCAGGCGCCCTTCAAACCGGCAAGCCACGCGATTCCGGCGGAACTCGCCAATCTTGATTACGACGGTTACCGTGACATCCGCTTCAATGCAGACAGCACCTTGTGGCGGGCGGACAAGCTGCCGTATGAAGTCAATTTTCTCCACGTCGGGAAAAGCGGCGACTCGGTTCGCGTCCATGAGATCACCCCGCAGGGTATCAAGCCGATTCCCTACAACCCGGCCGACTTCAACTTCGGAAAAAACAAGCTGTCACCGCAGACTTGGGGCAATCTCGGCTTCGGTGGCCTGCGCGCCTTCAACAACCTGAATTCGGCGACGTACAAGGACGAGCTTGTCGTTTTTTCCGGCGCCAGTTACTTCCGGGCGCTGGGCAGCGGCCAGCGCTATGGCCTGTCCGCACGCGGCCTGGCGGTTGACACGGCGGGCAGCGCCAAGGAAGAGTTCCCGCGCTTCACCGAGTTCTGGCTTGAAAAACCGACCGGCGATGCGAAGAAGCTGGTTGTTTATGCGCTGATGGATTCGCCGCGCATGACGGGCTCCTACCGTTTTGACATCACGCCAGGCGAACAGACCGTGACGGAGGTGCATGCCCGCATCTTCATGCGCCCGACCGACACGCCCGTGGCGACGCTGGGTCTGGCGCCGTTGACCAGCATGTTCCTCTTTGGCGAGAACCAGCCCCGGCCCGGCGACTTTCGCCCGGAAGTGCATGACTCCGACGGCTTGATGATTGCCACCGGCGAAGGCGAATGGCTGTGGCGACCGCTGCAAAACCCGGCCGCCCCCGTCACGACCTCGTTCAGCATGAAGAGCTTGAAGGGCTTTGGCCTGATGCAGCGCGACCGCGCTTTCAACAGCTTTGAGGACACCGAGGCCCGCTATGAACTCCGGCCCAGCGCCTGGGTCACGCCCTTGGGCGACTGGGGCGCCGGCCGGGTCGAGCTGCTGCAATTTGCCATCCCGGACGAAACCCACGACAACGTGGCGGCCTACTGGGTGCCGGCCAAAATGCCGGCGCCCGGTCAATCGATGGATTTCGCCTACACCATTCACTGGCAGGGCAAAAACCAGCAATTGCCACCCAACGGTTGGGTCACGCAATCGCGTCGCGGCACGGGCTACACCAAGCTCGGCGCCGAGGCCCTGGGTCAGCAAATTCAGTTTGTGATTGATTTTGCCGGTCCGGCCCTGGACGCCTTGCCCGCAGACGCGCCGGTCAAGGCGATCGCGACCGCCAATGCCAATGGCCGTGTGACGGAAAGCCTGGCCTACAAGAACCCGGCCACCGGCGCTTGGCGCATGACATTGCGCGTGCAGCGACTCAATCCGGCCCAGCCCGTCGAGCTGCGCGCCTTCCTCCAACACAACAACCAAACACTGAGCGAAACATGGACCAACCTGATCACACCTTGATTCCCATCGGCGGGCGTAGCGTCTTGCGCGAAGAACGTCACCCCAACGCCGTCACGGCACCGCCGATCAATCGCGCCAGCATGGTGCCGCGGCCGTGGCGAGGTTTCTGGAACAGCCTCGCCAGTGCGGCCCTGTTCCCCGTGCTCAAACTGACTGGGCGGGTTCAGGCGCAGGCGCTTGCAGCCGCTTCGATCGCTGACAAGCAGGAACCCTGGCAGCAAGCCGCCAGACGCCGGCGCGCCGTGTTCTTGCTGCTGACAGTGATCAGTACGGTACTGGCCACCAGCCTTTTCACGGACATTCAGCCCGACTACGACAACGCCTTTTTGCAGTACGGCCAGGCCACACTGTTTGCCTTGCTGTCGGCTTGGGTGGTGACGGGCTTCATGACCGCGATGATGGGCTTTTACGTGATGCTGCGGGGCGACAGCCACAGTTTGTCGGCCAGGAAGGTTCAGCACCATACGCTCGATGCCGCCAGGCGTACCGCCATCATCATGCCGATCTGCAATGAAGATGTGCGCACGGTGTTTGCCGGCCTGCGCGCCACCTGTGAATCGGTGGCGCTAACAAAGCATGTCCAGGCCTTTGACGTGTTTGTGCTGTCTGACAGCAACGACATCGCGATTCAGAAAGCGGAACGCGCCGCCTGGGAAGAGTTGCGGACCCAACTCGCCAGCCAGCCCGAGCAGCCGCAAATCGAGGTCTATTACCGTCTGCGCAAGCGCCGCACCGATCGCAAGTCCGGCAACGTGGCCGACTTCTGCCGTCGCTGGGGCAAGGATTACCGCTACATGGTGGTGCTGGACGCCGACAGCGTGATGAGCGGCGACTGCCTGGTCTCCATGGTCAAGCTGATGGAAGCCAACCCCACCGCCGGCATCATCCAGACCGCCACCCAGGCCATCGGCCATGTCACCTTGCACGCCCGGGCGCAGCAGTTTGCCTCGCGCGTGACCGGTCGCCTGTTCACGCTGGGCATGCAGTTCTGGCAAATGGGCGAGTCGCACTACTGGGGCCACAACGCCATCATCCGCGTCGCACCTTTCATGCAGCACTGCGCACTGGCGCGTATTGCGGGCACCGGTGGCATGTCGGGCAGCATCATGTCGCATGACTTTGTGGAAGCCGCACTGATGCGCCGCGCCGGTTACCACGTCTGGCTGGTGGCCGACCTGGTGGGCAGCTACGAACAGCAGCCGTCCGACCTGTTGGCCGAACTGCAACGCGACCGCCGCTGGTGCCAGGGCAACCTGCAAAACTCGCGCCTGATCGCCGAGCCCGGCATTCATCCGGTGCACCGCTCCATGTTTGCCACCGGGGCCATGGCCTATTTGTCAGCGCCTCTGTGGTTGGGCTTCATGACGCTGGGCACGGCGCTGTGGCTGTCGGGCTCGCCGATGATCGCCAACTGGATGCTGCTGCCTGGCGAATTGGTAGCGCTCTGGGTCTGGACGCTGTGCATGCTGTTTCTGCCGCGCATTTTGGGTCTCGCCGCCGTGCTGCTCAACCGCCAGCAGCAGGCTTATGGCGGCACGGTCAGCCTGCTGCGCAGCGCCCTGCTGGAAACCCTCATTGCCTTGCTGCAGGCGCCCGTTCGCATGCTGGCGCATTCGCTGTTTGTCGTGGTGGCGCTCACCGGTCTCAAGCTCGAATGGAAATCGCCTCCGCGCGAAGCGGCGGCAGTGCCATGGCGTTATGCGCTGGCGCAACTCGCCCCCATGAGTTTGGTGATTGCGGTGCTGGCTGGCGGCGTCGCCATGATCGACCCCCTTGCCCTGGTCTGGTTGCTGCCCGTCGGCCTGCCGCTGCTGCTGTCCATTCCGATGACCGTCGCGACCAGTCGCGTCGGCTTGGGAACGGCGATGCGGGCGCAAAACTACCTGCTGATTCCCGAAGAAACCAAGTCGCCGACCGTGTTACGGCGTGCCTGGCTGCACGCCAGCCAGCGGACCCGGCCACTGCTGCGAGCCGCCTGAGCCTTTCGGCAGCAAAGAGTCCGAAACTCTTTGCTTTCAAATTGATAGCTGCTTAAGCAGAAGAGACGGGGGCTAGAGGCTGATAAGATATATCCAACCATCAGTCGCGTCCCTCTCGCCCGTGGCGCTCAATGCATTTTTGCAGAAACGACGGCTCTGGCGCGACCAGGCCCAATATCGGTGGCGATGTGGCTTGATTCGATGGCCCGCTCAGTTCACCAGCACAAGTTTGCCTTTGACGCCGCGTGAGCCCATGTGGGCAAAGGCGGCCTTGAGCTCCGCCATCGGCAGGGTGCTGTCGATGACGGGTTTGATTTTGCCCTGGCCATACCATTGGGCCAATTCCTTCATCATGGCGGCGTTGGCCTGGGGTTCGCGTTTGGCAAACTCGCCCCAGAACACGCCGACGATGGAGGCGCCTTTGAGCAGTGCCAGGTTGAACGGCAAGGCGGGAATCGGCCCGGCCGCGAATCCCACCACCAGATAGCGCCCGCGCCAGGCAATGGAGCGGAAGGCGGGCTCGGCGAAGTCGCCGCCCACCGGGTCGTAAATGACATCCGGGCCCTTGCCCGCAGTGAGTGTCTTGACTGCCTCGCGCAGATTCTCACGGGTGTAATTGATGGTGGCGTCGGCCCCGATGGACTGGCACAGCGCGCATTTTTCATCGTTCGAGGCCGCCGCGATAACCCTGGCCCCACAGGCCTTGGCAATCTGGATCGCGGCAGTGCCCACGCCGCCGGCGGCACCCAAGACCAACACGGTCTCACCCGCCTTGAGCTGCGCCCGGTCCACCAGCGCGTGGTACGAGGTGGCGTAGATCATGATGAAGGCGGCCGCATCCACAAATGGAAAACCATCTGGCAGCGGCAGGCACAGTGCTGCCGGTGCCACCGTGTGTGTGCCAAAGCCGCCGGTCCCGGACAGGCAGGCTACGTGCTGGCCGACTTTCAGGTGGCTCACGCCGTCGCCCACGGCCTGCACCACGCCCGCATACTCGGAGCCCGGCACAAAGGGCAGGGGCGGTTTCATCTGGTACTTGTTCTGTACGATCAGGAGATCGGGAAAATTCAGGCTGGCCGCCTTGATCTCAATCAGTACTTCACCCGCCTTCGGGCTCGGGGTAGGCAATTCTTTCCAGGTCAGGGCATCGACGCCCACGGGGTTTTCACAGAGCCAGGCATGCATGAGGGTAAGTCTCCTAATATGTTGCGCAGATGATAGTTGGTCGCAACTTCGGAAAATGTCGCTCGTGTGACCTGGGCGCCCAAGCTGCTGCGCCACCTACAATGAATATCAACTCAGTTTGACTATGAAAATTCTTATTTGCAATGACGATGGTTACCAGGCGCCGGGCCTGGTGGCACTGTATGACGCCCTGAAGGACGTGGCGGAGGTCGAGGTGGTTGCGCCGGAACAAAATAACAGCGCCAAATCGAACGCCTTGACCCTGCATACCCCGATGTATGTCTGCCGTGCCAGCAATGGCTTTCGCTACATCAATGGCACGCCGGCTGATTGTGTGCATATTGCGCTGACAGGGCTGTTGGGCTATCGGCCGGACTTGGTGCTGGCAGGCATCAACAACGGTGCCAATATGGGCGATGACACGATTTATTCGGGCACCGTGGGTGCGGCGATGGAAGGTTATCTGTTTGGCATACCGGCTATTGCATTTTCCCAGGTTGAGAAAAATTGGAGTCATCTGGCGTCGGCGGCGCGTAAAGCCCGCGATCTGGTTCTGCAGATGTCTCAGCAAGACCTGATCGGGAGCAGCCCCTGGCTGCTCAATGTGAATATTCCTAATTTGACTTTTGACGAAATCGCCCATGTGAAGCTGTGTCGGCTCGGGCGGCGCCACGCGGCCGAGGCCGTGATTACCCAGGTCAGTCCGCGCGGCGACACCATGTACTGGATCGGTGCTGCGGGCCCGGCCAAGGACGAGGCTGAAGGTACTGATTTTCACGCCACCAGCCACGGCCATATTGCGATGACACCGCTGAAAGTGGATTTGACCGACCATGACAGTCTCGGGTATTGGGCTCAGACGGCCGCCAAGTTGACGCTCGCATGAAAGAGCGCCCGCCTTTTCCTGTCCGGCTGGATTTCTCGGCGGGTAAACCCACAGACAGGCGGTCCGTCCCGAGGCTTGCAGGTCAGGCCCAGAGCCCGGGCGCCAGGCCGTCAGGCCACCCGCTTTCCCAAGGCGTGGGGATGGACTCCAGTGCGGTGCGCATGAACATGGTGCGCAAGCTCGTCCAGCAAGGTGTCAGCGACCCCATGGTGCTGGCGGCCATGCAGGCCATTGAACGCCACCGTTTTGTCGACACGGCGCTGGTTAATCAGGCCTATGAGGACACGAGTCTGCCGATTGGCTTGGGACAGACCATCTCCAAACCTGGTGTGGTGGCCCGCATGCTGGAACTGCTGCGCAACGGCGCGCCGGGCAAATTGGGACGTGTGCTGGAGATCGGAACGGGCTGCGGCTATCAAGCGGCAGTGTTGAGCCGGTTGGCGAACGAGGTCTACAGCATGGAACGACTGCGCGGACTGCATGACAAGGCACGTCACAATCTGCGGCATTTGGCGCTGGCCAACCTGCATCTTCTGTTTGGGGATGGTATGGTGGGCTATGTCAAGGGCGCCCCCTACGCGGCCATCATCGCTGCTGCCGGGGGTGAAGCCGTGCCCCAGGCCTGGATCGATCAACTGGCCATGGGCGGGCGATTGGTGGCGCCGGTGTCCGCCGGCGCTGGGGCGCCAGGGCGGCAAGCGCTGGTGGTGATTGATCGTACGCCGCAAGGTCTGCGGCAAATGATGCTTGAGGCGGTCCACTTTGTCCCTTTAAAATCGGGGATCGCATGAAGGGATTTTGTATGTTTGGTTTGAGTGCTCGCCTGAGCTTGGCTTTTGTTACTGTTGTTATCGTCGGGATGCTGGGGGGGTGTGGCTCCAGAGTGCTCAATCGGGCGCCGGTGGAAGATCGCGGGGTTGGCATGGGCCAGCCTGAACCAGTGGCCATGGAACCGGCAAGCCCGGACGTCAAGCAGTTGCCAGGTTTTGAGAATGCAGGCAAGCCCGGTTACTACACCGTCAAACCCGGCGACACCCTGATCCGCATTGGCCTGGAGCACGGGCAGGCCGCCAAGGATATTGCGCGCTGGAGCAATGTTGACAATATGAATCTTATTGAAGTCGGCCAAGTGCTGCGGGTGGTGCCGCCTGCAGCAGCCAGTGCGGCCAGCGGAGTGGTCGCCAAGCCCGTTACCTCGGCCAGTGCCACGCCGGTGCCGACTGCGCCGGCGTCGGCCGCCACTGCGGCCACTGCGGCCACTGCGGCCGCTTCGGCCAGTTCGATGCCTGGGCCGACTGTTGCCCCGACAGCGGACGATGATATCGACTGGATCTGGCCGACCAACGGTACGGTGCTGGCCGGATTTGATGAGGTCAAGAACAAAGGCCTCGACATTGGCGGTGTTGCGGGCGACCCGGTCGTCGCCGCCGCCGACGGCCGGGTGGTTTATGTTGGGGCTGGTCTGCGCGGCTATGGCAACCTGATCATTCTCAAGCACAACAACACTTACCTGACCGCCTATGCCCACAACAAGACCTTGTTGATCAAAGAAGATCAGTCGGTGCGCAAGGGGCAAAAAATTGCCGAAATGGGTAGCAGTGACAGCGACCGCGTCAAGTTGCATTTTGAAGTTCGCCGGCAAGGCAAACCGGTCGACCCGGCCAGGTATCTGCCAGCTCGGTGATGGGTACGGGAACGGGCCATGAAAAAAAGCCCCGTGCCTGGACCTGACAACGCTCCCAGACTGCCGACACGCGGCGTGTCGGATTTCGTGACAAATAGCCATCCAGCCCCCGTTGATGGTGGAGAGTATGCTGCTGATTTAGTAGCAAAAAATGGGCTGTCGGAATCCGCATCGCCGACGCTGCCGAGTGCGGCCATTGAGGCATCTGAGGCGGCGGGCGAGTCCGGTGACGCGCTGACCGTTTACCTGCGCCAGGTGCGCCGCACCACCCTGTTCACGCCACAAGAAGAGTTTGAACTTGCCGGCAGGGCCCGCGCTGGCGACTTTGCCGCCCGCCAAAGCATGATTGAACACAATCTGCGCCTGGTGGTGAGTATTGCCAAGGCCTATAGGGGCCGTGGCGTACCCTTGTTGGACCTGATCGAAGAAGGCAACCTGGGTCTGATGCACGCCATTGATAAATTTGAGCCGGAACGGGGATTTCGTTTTTCCACCTATGCCACCTGGTGGATTCGCCAATCGGTGGATCGTGCCTTGATGTGCCAAGGACGGGTGGTGCGCCTGCCGGTGAACGTGGTCAGGGAGTTGCAGCAGGTTCTGCGGGCCCGCCGGGCGCTGGAGAGTGATGCGGCGTTCGTGGTGAGTCGACCCGATGGCATTCGAGTCGACGATGTGGCCGCCTTGTTGGGCCGCGACCCGGCCCATGTTGCCGATTTACTGGGTCTGGCGGAGGCGCCCAGGTCCCTGGACGCCGCCCTGGACCGCTCGGGCGAGACGCAGACGTTGGGGGACTCACTGGTCGATGAAATCACGGCGGACCCGTCTGGTGTGACGCAGGTCCACGAGGTGGAGCGTTTGCTGGAGGAGTGGGTTGGCACCTTGTCTGAACGCGAAAAAGAGGTGCTGGAAGGGCGCTTTGGCTTGCATGACCGCGAGCCTGAAACGCTGGATGTGCTGAGCGCGCGTCTGGACCTGACGCGTGAGCGCGTGCGACAGGTCCAGAACGAGGCTTTGGCCAAGCTCAAACGCTATTTGGCGCACCGCGGTATCACACGGGACGCCCTGATTTAGGTTTGCTGATCCGTTCTGGGGTGCTCAAATTGTTTTGGGGTGATCCGGTGCCTGAGACAATAGCGCCATGACCGACGACATGCATAACACCGAGAATTTTGCGCCCGACTGGCTGCTGGTTGAATCACTTGATCTGGAGGCACAGGGTGTAGCTCACCGTGCCGACGGCAAAGTGGTGTTCATCAAGGGTGCGTTACCGTTTGAGTTGGTGAGCGCCAATGTGCAGCGCAAGAAAAACAACTGGGAGCAGGGCGTCGTGACCGCGATTCACCGCGAGTCCTCGCAGCGCGTGCAGCCGGGTTGCCCACATTTTGGTCTGCATGAAGGTGCTTGTGGCGGCTGCAAGATGCAGCATCTGCACGTTGGCGCCCAGGTGGCGGTCAAGCAGCGCGTGCTGGAGGACAACCTGTGGCACCTGGGCAAGGTGAAGGCGGACACCATTTTGCGGCCGATTGAAGGCCCGGCCTGGGGTTACCGCTACCGGGCCCGGTTGTCGGTGCGTTATGTGCGTAAAAAGGGCGAGCTATTGATCGGTTTTCACGAGCGAAAAAGCGGCTATGTGGCCGACATGAAAGAGTGCCCGGTGTTGCCACCGCATGTGAGCGACTTGCTGCTGCCGCTGAGGGCCTTGATAAGCTCGATGGAGGCGATGGAGACCTGTCCCCAGATCGAACTCGCCTGTGGCGACAGTGTCACGGCGCTGGTGCTGCGCCACATGGAGCCGTTGACTCATGGTGATTTGGCGCTGCTGCGCGGCTTTGCCGCCCAGCATGCCGGGGTGCAGTGGTGGTTGCAACCCAACGGGCCCGAGACAGCACATCTGCTTGATGAGGGCGGCCAGGCGTTGAGCTATGACCTGCCGGAGTTCGGTATTCACATGCCGTTCAAACCGACCGACTTCACGCAGGTCAATCCGCATATCAACCGGGTGTTGGTGTCGCGCGCGTTGCGACTGCTGGATGCGAAAAGGCATGAACGGGTGATTGACTGGTTCTGTGGCCTGGGCAATTTCACACTGCCGATTGCGACGCAGGCGCGTGAGGTGCTGGGGGTGGAGGGCAGTGAGGTGCTGGTCGCGCGATCGCGTGAAAATTTTAAGCTAAATCAGGCTCTAGCCCCCGTCAATAAAGAGCTTGCAGCTACTAATTTTGTAGCTAGAAATTTGTTCGAGATGACGCCTGAATTACTGATCCAGGACGGTGCAGCTGACAAATGGCTGGTGGATCCGCCGCGTGAGGGCGCTGTTTCCCTGATGCAGGCGCTGGCTGAACTGCATCAACAAAAGCTGGACCCCATCAGTCATCCAGCCACTGTCGGAGCCGCGGGTTGGACAGCTCCGAAACGCATTGTCTATGTCAGTTGCAACCCGTCCACGCTGGCGCGCGATGCTGATCTGCTGGTGCATCAGGCGGGTTATCGCTGTTCTTTTGCGGGCGTGGTGAACATGTTTCCTCACACGGCGCATGTGGAGAGCATGGCGGTGTTTGACCTGGAGGTTTGAACGCAAAGGTCAATCGGGAAAAATCAGTGAGCTGCTGCGATTGCAGCCACCGCAGGTTTAGGGGTCAATTTTGGCGGCGCTTTATCGGCGACGTCGGCCGTTGCGCTCTTGTTTTCCAGAATGACCTCGACCGATTCCACCTTGGCGACTGCGGCGCGAATACCCTCAATTTTGTTCTCACGCATGTACTGGTCCATGTCTTTCCAGCCGTCAAAGATGGCGGCTTTGGACGCCTCTTCATTCAGGCTGTAACAGTCTTCAATGCCGCGCAGCCCATATCGGCAGGCGCCGCCAATCGCCTTCGCCTCGGCTTCGCGCTGGGCGATTCTCGGGTCCGGCTCCATGCCGGGGATGACGCAGCCCGCCAGCAGCAGGGTGACCGTTGTGATGAGCAGGCGTACGTTCATGGTGTGTGACAGAAAGATAGTCTCTTTATCGGTCAATTTTGTGTTGCACTGAAGTTATCTGTTGACGCCATCAAGAAAAAAGACCCGGAAAGGGTCTTTTTTCTTGGAAGTGGAGCGGTCTTAATCTCGCTCACCGCCCGCAATACCCAGCAGGGCGAGCAGCGCCTGGAACACATTGATGATGTCCAGGTACAAGGCCAATGTGGCGCTGATGTAGTTGGTTTCGCCGCCGTCGACGATGCGCTTCAAGTCATACAGCATGTAGGCACTGAAAATACCGATGACTGCCACCGAGATCGCCATCATGGCCGCCGTGGATCCGACAAACACATTGATGATGCCGCCAATCATCACCGCCATGGCACCTACAAAAAGCCACTTGCCCATGCCGGACAGGTCACGTTTGATGACGCTGGACAGGCTGGCCATGACAAAAAACACGCCAGCCGTGCCACCAAAGGCGGTCATGATCAGATCTGGCCCATTCTTGAAACCCAGCACCATGCCAATCATGCGTGACAGCATCAAGCCCATGAAAAAGGTGAATCCCAGCAGCACCGGCACCCCGGCGGCCGAATTCTTGGTTTTCTCAATCGCGTACATGAAGCCAAAGGCGCCGCCCAGAAACACAACCATACCCAGGCCGCCGCTCAGCGAGCGCGTGATGCCGGTGGCCACGCCCAACCAGGCACCCAACACCGTGGGCACCAGGCTCAAGGCCAGTAGCCAGTAGGTGTTGCGCAGCACTTTGTTGCGCTGCTCGGCTGAGGCCGCATAGCCATAGCTGCGGTCAATTGATTGAACATTGTCAGTCATCGTCAAGCTCCTTTGTGGTCTGAACCGTACATAGATTGTTCATTTTAGGGTCAGTCAGGTGCCCCCGCCCCAATTATTTGGACCGGGTGCCTACAGCTTGTAAGGATACTTGCCGCTTGGACGTATCCACGCGGTAAGAGGCAGCGGCTATGCTTGAGGCCTGTGCAATCAAAATTCTTTAACCCATGAAAACCAAACTCATTCTCGAACTGGCTGATGTCAAGACCATCGCGGCGGCGGCCGAAGCCGAAGCCCTGAAAAATAGCTGGGCCGTGTCCATTGCCATCGTTGACGATGGCGGTCACTTGTTGTGGTTGCAGCGACTGGATGGTGCCGCTGCCATTTCCGCCCATATTGCACCTGCCAAGGCGCACACGGCGGCCCTGGGCCGGCGCGAAAGCAAAGTCTATGAAGACATTGTGAATGGTGGACGAGCCTCTTTTTTAAGTGCGCCTGAGGTCAAAGGTTTGCTGGAGGGTGGGGTCCCGGTGATGAAAGAGGGTCAGTGCCTGGGCGCGGTCGGTGTCAGTGGTGTGAAATCCAGCGAAGATGCACAGATCGCCCGGGCGGGCATTGCCGCGCTGGGTCTTTGAAGTCCGACTCTGCACTCTGCGCTGTCCGCAACTCTCCATCAACCATTGAGTGAGTTCTCCATGACCATTAACGTAAATGTCGATCTTGGCTACGAGTTTGAAGTGAAAGCCGGTATCAAAGAGGTCTTTGACGTGTTGTCTGACATCCCTGTCGCAGCCAGCCACTACCCCAAGGTGGACAAACTGGTGGACCTCGGCAATGATATTTTTCGCTGGGAATTTGAAAAAATTGGCATCGCGCAGTTCTACCTGCAAACCATTTTTGCCTGCAAATACGCGTCCAACCGAGCCAAAGGCACGATCAACTGGACGCCCGTCAAGGGCGAAGGTAACGGCTTGATCGAGGGTGGCTGGAAATTGACCGACAAGAAAAAGTCAACCAAGATTGTCTTGAGTCTCACGGGCGAACTCACCTTGCCCGTGCCGGGCTTGTTGAAAATGGTGATTACACCGCTGGTCAAGTCGGAATTTGAAAAAATGACCGACCAGTGGGTTGCCAACCTGAGCGAACGTTTTGGTGGCGAGGTCTGATCCGGCGGCTTGCATCCATTGCCGCTCTGGCCATCATGGCACCTGCGCTAAGGCGCCGGTTTGGGCCGCACCAAGGGTGCCTGCGGTGCCAATGAGAACCCGAACAGCCGTTCGGGCGGCAAACGCATCAGCATGACTTTGTCAGACGCGGTGGCCTTGATCGCGAATTCGGGTTGCGCCGTGTCATGGCGCACGGTATGCGGCACCGGGCGACCGGACGTGTCGGTGATGGAGGCCACAATAGGCGCTCGCGCGTTGGCCGTGCGTTGCACCACGATGCCCAGTTCCCCGGAGGCAAGTTTCACGAAATCACCGGGCGGATAAATGCCCAATTCCTTGATGACGGCCGTTGACAGAGGACCACCTTTGTCCTCTTGATACAGTTGCCGTACTGCCTCCTGAGGCGACAGCGCCGGACGCATGACACGGGGACTTACTCTGGATGTGAAGGTATCTGCCACGCGCAGCGCGACCGCCATCTCGCAGACTTCGGTAGAGCCCAGCGGGTAGCCGGTTCCATCCGCTCGCTCATGATGTTGCTCAATGGCAGTCAGCCAGTCGGTATCTGTGACCCCGGCTTTTTGAAGCCATTCAACACATTGGGTCGGATGGGTGTGAATGGCAGCCCGTTGTTTGTCTTTCATGGGGACATCCTGTCCCGCCATTTGCCCCTGCAAATCAAGAATGGGCTGGTTCATGGTGAGCGCCGCCTTCACCAGGCTCATCAAACGGGTCTCGGGCCATTTCAGATGGCGGGCCATCAAAATGCATAGCATGGCGGTATGAACGGCATGGGTATAGCCGAAATAAAAATGCTGGGCGTTGTCTTGGCGCACGCATCGATAAATGGCGATGTCAGCGTTGCAGTCAACCAGTTCCAGCAGGTGGCGCGCAAACTGCTCGATGCGGCCAGGGAAGTCATCCTGGTGTGTCACGCTGACCAGCAGTTTTTTCAAATCATCCGTGGTTTTGTCCCACAAACCAAAAATATTGGGTGGCGGCACAGGTGTCTTGGGCCGCTGCGGGGCGTCCGCCAGCGCGACTGCTCGGGCTTCTTCGGCATCCACATAGGCACCGCGCAGGAGCAATTGGTCAAGCAGATGCTCGCTCTCAACCAGATGCCCCTTCGAGAGCAACAATGTGCCCTGCTCATCGCGCACACTCCAGGGCAGGGGTGTGCCGATCTGCACTTTAGAGCGAGGCAGTCGCAACATCTTCAAAATCAATGTCCTCCTGTTGACACCCGGCGTACTCATCAGACGCCCGAGCGAAATCATAAACCTCTGGTCTCAGTGTGTACAGAAGATTTAGTACTATTTTTATAGCTGCCAGCGCTTATTCCATAATGGCTAGAGGCCTAAATCGTTTTAATAAACCGCTGCTTGAGTCGTTTCACCAAGGACACGCTGGCCAGTACCACCGCCCCAGCCAGAAGGCCCCCCAGCGCATTCAGCGTCAAAGCGGCCACGGGTTGCAGTGCCGCGCCCGCGACCAGGCTCCAGTGCTCAATCAAGCTGCCAGCCCCTGGCGTGCCGTGGATCAAGATCCCACCTCCCACCAGAAACATGGCGGCGGTGCCCGCTACCGACAGCCCCTTCATCAAATAGGGCGCCGCGCTAAGAATGCTCCGCCCCAGGCTGCGCTGCAGGCGCGCGGCCACGCCGGCACCGGTTTGCTGGCTGAGGTAGAGCCCGCCATCGTCGAGTTTCACAATGCCCGCCACCAGACCGTAGACGCCGATCGTCATCAGCACGGCGATGCCACTCAGCACGCTGATCTGGGTGAGCAGCGGACTCGATTGCACCGTACCGAGCGTGATGACAATGATCTCGGTCGACAAAATGAAATCGGTGCGCACCGCACCCTTGATTTTTTCTTTTTCCAGTACCACCAGATCAAGCGACGGATCTGTCAGCGCCTGCACCAGCTTGGCATGCTGCGCCGCGTCTTCAGCGCCGCCGGACAAGAACTTGTGTGCCAGTTTTTCAAACCCCTCAAAGCATAAAAAGGCCCCGCCCAGCATCAGTAGCGGTGTCACCGCCCACGGCGCCAGTGCGCTCAAGGCCAGGGCAGCGGGCACCAAGATGGTTTTGTTGATCAATGAGCCTTTGAACACCGCCCAGACCACTGGCAGTTCGCGCTCGGCTTTGACACCGGCGACCTGCTGCGCATTCAGGGCCAGATCATCTCCCAGCACCCCGGCTGTTTTCTTGGCAGCCACCTGGGTCAATACGGATACGTCATCCAGTAGGCTGGCAATGTCGTCAAGCAGTGCGAGCAGGCTAGTGGCCATGGGTTTGATCTTTCTCGGGGCGCGTTGTAATTGAGTGCAGGGTTATTGTCGCTGTTGATCGCCGTGCCCTGGCCAGCGCTCCTGGCCCACCGGTGAATGACTGGCAGTTGACTATAGTCAACGAACTGAAAGACTGGCTAGATGACTATCGGCGATGGGTTTCCGACGGATGTCTGAGCATGTTTCTGCCGGTGCGTCCGACCCCTGATTTCGACGAATTCAGCCTGCCTCAAGCCTCGCAATGCCCTATTCATTTCTCTTTCGAATGCTGAAGGACCCGCGCACAACGGGCGCGCTGGCTCCTTCTTCCGCTCGTCTTGCGCGAGAGCTAGCCAATTTGGCGAAAAACTCAGACAACGTTCTGGAACTTGGCGCGGGCACCGGCGCAGTCACGCAAGCTCTTTCCAGGGTGGTCAATGAAGATAGACTTCAAATTGTCGAGTTGCAAAGAAAGTTGGCGGTTTCTTTAAAGAAGCGATATCCAAATCTGAAAGTCCTGCATTCGACGGCACACCGCGCGCTCGATAATTATCGGCAAACCGGGTCAGTGGCGGTCGTCTCCAGCTTGCCATTTCGGTCCTTGCCGCCTGCTATCAAACACTTGACAGTGCAGAGCCTTCTGGCATTCCTGAAATCGTCACCTGGCTCACAGCTCATTCAGTACACCTATGGCCTGAGCGCCCCATTCACAGCGCCTGCCGGCTTCAAGTGGCAGCAGATCAAGTGGGTATTCGCAAATTTCCCCCCCGCGTGCATTTGGGTGCTCACCAAATCACCTGACCAGTAGCCCGCTTTCAAGTCTTCGGACTTGGCGACTTTTCCTTGCTGAGGCCAATCGGCATGGCGGCTGAATATGAGTGGCGGGCAGGGCCAAGAGTGACTCCGCAGATAATCACGGCTTTATTGGACTACTCCAGCCTCGTATTTTCAGGACAAACGTTATGCATCGTGTCGCCATCAGTAGCACCGGACTCTACATTCCACCGCACGTCATTACCAACGAAGAGTTGGTGGCCTCCTTCAATTGTTTTGCAGCGCAGGAAAACAAGGAACATGCCGCTGCCATTGCCGCCGGAACCCGCCAGCCAATTCCCCAATCCAGCATGGAGTTCATTGAGAAAGCGTCGGGCATCAAGCAACGCTATGTGATGGAAAAATCCGGCATTCTTGACCCGCAGCGCATGCGCCCGCGCTTGCAGGTCCGCCCTGATAGCGAGATTTCGTTAATGGCTGAAATTGGTGTGGCCGCAGCGCGCGACGCGCTGGCTCGCGCCGGTAGACAGCCCGAAGATATTGACGGCGTGATTTGTGCTTGCGCCAATATGCAGCGTGCTTACCCGGCCATGGCGGTGGAAATTCAGACTGCGTTGGGCATTCAGGGCTTCGGCTTCGACATGAATGTGGCTTGTTCCTCGGCCACTTTTGCCATTGAGATGGCGGTCAATGCGGTCAAAACCGGCTCGGCCCGGGCTATTTTGGTGGTGGACCCGGAGATTACTTCATCGCATCTGGCCTGGAAGGACCGCGACTGCCATTTCATTTTTGGTGACGTCTGCACCGCCATCCTGATCGAGCGGCTGGAGAATGCCCCCGCGGGTGCCTTTGAGGTGCTCGGCACCCGCCTGCTCACCACGTTTTCCAACAATATCCGCAACAATGCCGGCTATATGTGGCGCAGCGAGGACCGCGACCCCGATGACCGTGATCTGCTTTTTTACCAAGAGGGGCGCAAGGTCTTCAAGGAAGTCTGTCCGATGGCGGTGGAGCACATCACCAGCCACCTGACGGCACATGGCCTGGCACCCGATGGCGTACGTCGTTTTTGGCTGCATCAGGCCAACCTGGCCATGAACCAGTTGATTAGCCGCAGATTGTTGGGGCGTGACGCGACGCCGGATGACGCACCGGTGATCCTGAATGAATTTGCCAACACCGCCTCAGCCGGTTCGATCATTGCCTTTCACCGGCACCACGACGATATCCAGGCTGGCGACGTGGGGGTGATCTGCTCTTTTGGAGCCGGCTATTCGATTGGCAGTGTGGTGTTACGCCGCACTTGATCAGTCAACGCCTCAGTTCAGATCGCGTTTCAGGCGAATTTCTTCGACCTTGACCGCCCCCACGGGCACGGTTTTGATGCTCGTCATTTCACGTTTGAAGCCGGCCAGGTCATGGAAGTGCAGGGCGCGCTCGTTGCCCAACGGGATCCATACCGTGACCTTGGTACAGCCTTCTTCCAGCAAACCTTCGCGTGCCGCGTCCCACAGCGCCAGCCCGACGCCCCGTCCCCAGTGCGAAGTGGCGGCAAAAATGGCCCAGATTTCACCGGTAGTCGACGGTGTGCCCTTGTCACGTGAACGGTCGAAACCGACGAAGCCGACGACTTGACCCGCATCAAGCGCCACAAAGACTTGGGGTTCGCTGAATTCAATGGCGTCGCACCAGTAGGCCTGGCTCTTGTCGACGGCCATGGCGGGCGCCTTTTCGCCCGGGAACAGGGCCTTGAAAGCCGCCTGACTGGCACTGACATGAATTTCGGCAATGGCTTTGGCATCGCGCACAGTGGCGGGCCGGACTTCAAAATTGGAGGTACTGGACATGGAGAAGGCTTGGGTGAGCAAGCGAGTAATAAAAATTGGAGCTAGATTGTCGCCGCAATCAGCCCGGGCCCATGGGGAAAACGCCTAGTGCCGTAGTAGTGCGCTGTTACCCCGCTGGCGCAGTCGGGAGGCAAACTGTCACTTTCAATTTTTCAGGAGACTGTCATGGCCAAGAAGATTTTGATGTTGTGTGGTGACTATGGTGAAGACTACGAAACCATGGTGCCGTTTCAAACCCTGCTCGCCGTTGGCTGCAGCGTGCACGCGGTTTGTCCAGACAAAAAAGCCGGTGACTACGTGATGACCGCGATCCATGATTTTGAAGGTGCGCAAACCTACAGTGAAAAGCCGGGCCACCGTTTTGCTTTGAACGCCAATTTTTCCGATGTCAACACCGCCAACTACGATGCACTGCTGATCCCCGGTGGACGCGGACCCGAGTATTTGCGGCTCAACGCCCGCGTGCTGTCCATAACCAAAGAGTTTGCCGACGCCGGAAAGCCGATTGCCGCTGTGTGCCACGGCGCTCAACTGCTGGCCGCCGTACCCGGCATCATCAGAGGCAAGCGCATCAGCGCCTACCCGGCCTGCAGACCAGAAGTAGAGTTGGCGGGCGCCCTGTTTGCCGAGATTGCCATCGATGCCGCCGTCACCGATGGTCAATATGTCACTGCACCGGCCTGGCCGGCACACCCCGCCTGGTTGTCGCAGTTTATGGCTCTGTTGGGTATAAAAGTTTCCCACTAGCCACAAAGTGCGTCGGCGCTTATGCTTAGCGGCTGTTCTTTTGAACCGCGAAGGAGACCACTATGTGTCAAATTTTCGTCCGGGCCAACCCGCAGAGCTATGAAGCCACGACGCGCAGTATCCGTTTGCACGGCGTGGTCACCAGCGTCCGACTCGAAAACCTGTTTTGGGACACTCTGGAGGAAATTGGCGCCCGCGACGGCATGACGGTGCCGCAGCTCCTCTCCACGCTCTACGACGAATTGTTGACGCACCGCGGTGACATCCCAAATTATTCAAGCTTTTTACGGGTCTGCGCTCTGCGTTACCTGAGCCTGCAGGTGGCTCAGTGCATACCAAGCGACATCCGGATACCAATCCGGTCGCTCAATGCCCATGCCGTGCTTAGCGGTGCGCGTTCTGGCCTGGCGGAAGTCAGCGCAAGATAGCTTTTTATTGGCCCCGTGCCCGATAGGCCGGGCAAAAATGTCCCCGTTTGATTAAGGAGTCCTGAAATAATCGTCAGCAGGAAGATAATCTAGCGCGCCAGCCTCAATTCGAATGGCCGGACATGTAACTCTGGAGCAAAAAATGGCAAAAGGTCAGCAAAGCAACAAGATGGTAAAAAAACCGAAAAAGGATACCTCGCCACCCAAGCCGGTGTCGCCTGACGCTGTCCGCCCAACGGTCACCACGGTGGTGCCGGTGCGCGGTAAGCTGAAAAATGCACCGTCACGGACTTAATTCCGGGGTTTAGGTCGTCGGCAGAAAGGGCAAGGCATGCACGGGAACAGACAGCACCCATGAGGATTTTGTCCAAACCCAGAAAGCCCTCTGTGCTCAAGCCAAAACGCCTTCTGCGCGGTCGCGCAACAGGTCAAAAGCAAACAGTTCTTGCCAGGGGTTATTCCCTGGCAAAGATGGTGGAGGATTTACGCAATTACCAGGCCGAACTGGAAATTCAAAATAAGGCGCTGCGGTATAGCCAAATCGCTGCCGAAGGCGCTTCGGAGCGGTTTCTTACCCTTTTTTCGAACGTACCGCTGGCGCTGCTGGTCGTGGATGAAAATGGTTTGGTGCTTGAGAGCAATGCCATGGCTTTGCGACTTTTTCGCCCCCTGGAGATTGATCCGCCACTGAATTTTTTATTGCCGCTGGTGAATAGCGAGTATCTTGACAAGGTCGCACAGGCTTTTGTCAGCGCCAAAAAAATTGGAACCAACGAGACAACAGAAGTCGTTTTTTCGAGCGGTTCCAGCGGTGTTTTCACGGGCGACTTGCATATTGCCCGGATCGAGAATTTTCAGGATGATCTGGCGCAATTCATCTGTGCGGTTATTGACCAAAGTCCTTTACTGGCCCAGCGTCAAGCCTTGCAGCTTAGTGCTGCAGAACTGCAGCAGCGCAATGAAGAACTTCAATTGAGCAAAAACAGACTGGCCTCGATCATCAATTCGTCACTCGACGCCATTATTTGTATCGATCAGAATTACCTCATTACCATTTTTAATCCTACTGCGGCAGCGTTGTTTCAGTGCCCGTCGTCGCAAGCCCTCGGTAGCCAGCTGACACGCTTTCTGCCGGACGCGGTGCAAACCCTCAGCTACAACAAGCTCACCACGCATGCGCAATTAGGTGAAATGACGGGGTTGACGGCAAGCGGCAACAGCGTCTCCATTGAAGTCAGTGTGTCGTTTGAGCTGCACCCGGAGGGTGACACCACGACCATCTTCGCGCGCGACCTTACCAGCCGCAAGAAAATCGAGGCTCACCGCAATGCTTTGGAGTCACAACTACGGGAGTCGCAAAAAATGCAGGCGGTGGGCACCATGGCGGGTGGGATCGCGCATGACTTCAACAACATCATTGGTGCCATTCTGGGCAATGTGGAGCTCGCCAAACAAGATGCTGGCGCAAGGTCGCCAGCGCTCGTCAGTCTTTCCGAGATTGACAAGGCGGGGCGGCGAGCCCGCGATCTGGTACGACAAATTTTGACATTCAGTCGCAATGAATCACCTCAGCGGATTCCGATTCAATTGGCTGACGTGGTGCAGGAAACCGTGCATTTGCTCAAGGTCACCCTGCCGCCCCTGGTCGACATGCAGGTGGGCATCGACCCCAGCACCCCGTTGGTGCTGGCCGATGCGACCCAAGTGGAACAAGCCCTGCTCAATCTGTGCACCAATGCCATTCATGCTATTGGCGCCCGGCGCGGGACGCTCAGCATCGAACTTGGACACAACCTGACGACTGACCCGGGTCGGATCGAGCGTCGAGGCGGCGTACGTGGTCAACACGTCAAATTAGTGGTTCGTGATACGGGCAGCGGTATCGACGCCCAGACGCTGCAGCGCATTTTTGAGCCCTTCTTCACCACCAAACCCGTGGGCCAGGGCACCGGCTTGGGACTGGCGGTTGTCCATGGCATCATGCGCACTCACCAGGGTACGGTGGATGTGAAAAGCACCCCTGATACCGGTAGTGTGTTCACGCTTTATTTCCCGGTCGCCGACCTTGCTGCCTTGCCCGAGACCCCGAATGCCGCAAAAAAATTATCGGAGCCCCAGTCGGTGCGGGGCAGGGGCAAGCGGGTCATGTACGTTGACGACGATGAAGCGCTGGTCTTTTTGGTCCAGCGCGTGCTCAAACGCAAAGGATTTGTGGTCAGCACCTTCACAGATCCCCGTTTGGCTGCTGCAGCCTTGCGCGCCCGCCCGCTGGACTTTGATCTGTTGGTGACGGACTACAACATGCCTGGTTACAGCGGTATAGAACTTTTGCGGGAAACCCGTCTAATTCGACCTGATCTCCCTGTTGCCTTGGCGTCGGGTTATGTGACCGCAGAGATCGAGCAAAGTGCCCTCAGTGCAGGCGCGCGGGCACTGATCCACAAACCCAATGATGTGGACGAGTTGTGTGAGACCGTCCAGCGACTTCTCCAAAGTGTCGATGCACCCTGATGAGCTGAAGGTCGTCTATGCCGATAAGTACCTGCTGGTGCTGGACAAGCCGACTGGTTTGTTGTCTGTGCCCGGACGGGGCGAAGACAAGCAGGATTGCCTCAGTGCGCGTGCCCAGCGCCTGTACCCGGATGCACTGGTGGTACACCGCCTGGATATGGCTACCTCGGGCTTGATGGTGATGGCCCGTGGCGCGGCTGCACAGCGTGCCCTGAGTCTGGCTTTTGCCAGCCGCAGCGTCAGAAAACGCTACGTCGCCATCGTCGACGGGCAACTGGCGCCATCGCTGCAAGACTGGGGCGTGATTGACCTGCCCATCATCGTGGACTGGCCCGAACGGCCGCGCCGGATCATTGATCACCAGCGCGGCAAGCCCAGCGTGACGCGCTGGCGCGTGTTGATGCACAAAACATCTGATGAGACGACCCGGGTCGAGCTGGAGCCCGTGACCGGCAGGTCGCACCAATTGCGTGTGCATTTGCTGGCATTGGGGCACGCCATTGTGGGAGACGCGCTGTATGGCAGCCCGCGCGTGCAAGCCATGGCTGATCGACTGCTCTTGCATGCCTGCTTGCTTGAACTGTGCCACCCCGTGAGTGGGCGACCCATGCGCTTTGATAGCGCAGAGGATTTTTGAATTGTTGCGCCATAGGGGTGCACCAACGCCATGGCGTCTCGGTCATGCCGATACACTTCAAGCCTTCAGCGCGTCACCGCACAACACTGCGAAATCAAAAAATACTTCAGCATGAAAACCTACGACCTTTACGCCATCGGCAACGCACTGGTGGACTCTGAATACGAAGTCTCAGACACGCAACTCCAGGCCATGGGTGTGGACAAGCGGCATATGACCTTGATCGATGCCACCCGGCGCGTTGAGTTACTGGGTCATTTGGACGCAGTCACTGCACGGCGCACCGGGGGCGGTTCGGCGGGCAATACCGTGGTGGCGCTGGCGCAACTAGGGGGTAAGGCGTTTTATTCCTGCCGGGTCGCTGATGATGAGCTGGGCGCGTTCTATACCCAGGACCTGATCGCCAACGGCGTGGCGACCAACCTCACCCGCACGCTGCCTGCGCCGGGCCAGACCGGCAGCTGCATGGTGATGGTGACACCCGATGCTGAGCGCAGCATGAGCACGTTTCTTGGGGCTACGGCTGAACTTGACCACACCGCCCTGCACGAGTGCGACATTGCCAAGTCAAAAATCTATTACATGGAAGGCTACCTCGCCGCATCCCCAACCGGCCTGCAGGCGGCACTGCAGGGGCGCCAAATGGCCCAAGAAGCTGGCGTTGCCCTGGCCACCACCTTGAGCGATGTCAGCATGATCAACTTTTGCCGACCCGGTCTGGACGCCATCATCGGCCAAGGGTTGGGTTACCTGTTCTGCAACGAGGAAGAAGCCCAGGTCTGGTGCGGCACGCAAGACCTCCAGGTGATCTGCCAGCAGTTCAGCCAACTGGCGCACACCGTCTGCCTCACGCGTGGTCCCCAAGGTTGCATCGTGCTGGAAGGCGCACAGCAAACCACCGTACCCGCCGCCAGCGTGAAAGCGCTGGACACCAATGGTGCGGGCGACATGTTTGCCGGTGCTTTCCTCTATGCCGTCACGCACGGTCACAGCCACGCCCAAGCAGCCTGGCTGGCCAACCAGGCCGCAGGGCAGGTCGTCAGTCAATACGGCAACCGGCTCACGTCGGAAATATTGGGTGGCATCAGAAGCCGTGCCGAAAAAACGCGGCTTTCGGACGGCGTTCGATAAGAGGGGAACTGAACAGCCGGCTTTTTGATCTTCACTTCGTTTCAAACGGTGGGCCGCCGAGCTTGAAACCCGTCTTGATTCCTTTCTTGCCAAACCAACCCTGATTCATCTCCAGAACATAACGAACCGGCTCTTTTGAGCAGTGGGACTCAGTTGTTCTTGGCTTCATGTCTGCCAGATTGACAATGGTGCCGTCGTTGGCAACAAAGGCAGCCGTCAGGGGCAAGAGGGTGTTTTTCATCCAGAAACATTGCACGCTGGCTTGCTCAAATACAAACAACATGCCCTCGGACTGTGGCATGTCCCGTCGGAACATCAGCCCGGTTGAGCGTTGTTCAATGGTTGCTGCCACTTGTGCATCGATCAGGTGCATGCCCGCTGACAGCTTGACGCGGGGCAAGTCCATCTGCGGTGCGTCTTGAGCTTGGCTTGAGTTGACTAGAGCGGCTGTCAAGCAGAGAAGTGCAATTGCAATGTGTTTCATGTCTCAATTCTGACGCAACTGAAGGACTGGCAAAAAAATGCCCGCGTCAGCGGGCATTTTCGGTTCAAGTTGTCAAGAATTACTTCGTGGCAGCAGCTTTTTCTTCTTTGGCTTTCTTGGCGGCAGCAGCTTTTTCAGCTTTGGCTGCTTTGGCGGCAGCAGCTTTTTCTTCTTTGGCTTTCTTGGCGGCAGCAGCTTTTTCAGCCTTGGCTGCTTTGGCGGCAGCAGCTTTTTCGGCCTTGGCTGCTTTGGCGGCAGCAGCTTTTTCGGCCTTGGCAGCCTTGGCATCTACTTTAGCGGCTGATGCAGCGGCAGCGGGTGCGGCGGCAGCAGCAGCAGCGGGCGCAGCAGCAGCTGCTGCTGCAGCAGGTGCTGCTGCTTTAGCGGCAGCAGGTGCAGCGGCCTTAGCGGCAGCCGTAGCGGGAGCATCAGCGGCGAATGCGCCAGCAGCGAAGAGACCAGCAACCAAAGCAGCGATAAGTTTGTTCATTTTCAATTTCCTTGAGATAACGTTATGTCAAATGATTTCCTCCCAAACTTTGGGAGGCCTGTCCGTAACGGGGTCGACTTGGGTCCGGTTGACAGAAGTCGGTAATTTTTTGGGACTAAAATTCGTTGACGCCTTCAAGCTAGCCAGGAAAAGGCAATTTCGGGTGGTTTCGGCTTCAATTTGTTCACAAATTCAACCAACTCATGGAGAAGTAGCTACATGTACCAGCACATCAAGGTTCCCTCAGAAGGCCAAAAAATCACCGTCAATGCCGATATGTCGTTAAACGTCCCCGATCAGCCGATCATTCCTTTTATTGAAGGTGACGGCACCGGGTTGGACATCACACCGGTGATGATTAAAGTGGTGGATGCGGCAGTGACCAAGGCGTACGGTAGCAAGAAGAAGATTCACTGGATGGAAGTTTATGCGGGTGAAAAGGCGACCAAGGTCTATGGTCCCGATGTCTGGTTCCCGACTGAAACGCTGGACGCTTTGCGTGACTATGTGGTGTCCATCAAAGGCCCACTGACAACCCCAATCGGTGGCGGTATTCGCTCGCTCAATGTCTTTATGCGTCAGGAGCTTGACCTGTTTGTCTGCCTGCGTCCGATTCAGTATTTTGAAGGCGTACCCAGCCCCGTCAAAGAGCCGGAAAAAACCAATATGGTGATCTTCCGTGAAAACACCGAAGACATCTACTGCGGCATCGAATTTGAAGCCGAATCGCCCAAGGCAAAAAAACTCATCAAGTTCCTGCAGGATGAGCTGGGTGTCACCAAAATCCGCTTTCCCGGTACCTCAGGCATCGGCATCAAACCCGTGTCGCGTGAAGGGACTGAGCGCTTGGTACGCAAGGCGATTCGTTACGCGATTGACAATGACAAGCCCAATGTCACACTGGTGCATAAGGGCAACATCATGAAATTTACCGAAGGTGCTTTCCGTGACTGGGGTTATGCCTTGGCGCAGAATGAGTTTGGTGCCGAACTTATTGACGGCGGACCCTGGTGCAAATTCAAGAGCCCCAAAACGGGCAAAGAGATCATCGTGAAAGACTGCATTGCGGATGCCTTCCTGCAACAAATTTTGTTGCGCCCGGCTGAATACAGTGTGATAGCGACCTTGAACCTGAATGGGGACTACATTTCTGACGCATTGGCGGCTCAAGTGGGTGGCATCGGCATTGCTGCCGGGGCCAACCTGTCTGACTCGGTCGCTTGCTTTGAAGCCACTCACGGCACTGCCCCCAAATATGCTGGAAAAGATTATGTGAATCCAGGTTCTGAAATTCTGTCGGCTGAAATGATGTTACGCCACATGGGCTGGTTTGAAGCTGCCGATGCCGTCATCAAGTCGATGGAGCGCTCTATCAAGAGCAAGAAAGTGACGTACGATTTCGCTCGCCTGATGGACGGTGCGACCCAGGTCAGTTGCTCTGGATTCGGCCAGGTGATGATCGACAACATGTAAGTACAGCCTGCTTGCTGCCGGTGAGGCTTGACCTTCTCCGGTATTCAAACCGCTCTGGCTTATCGGCTGTGAGCGGTTTTTTTTGTTTTCGCCGCTTGAATGTTGGCAGACTGGCACCAATTCACCTTGGCAGCGCAGTGCAGCGGTACGCTCGATAGAATTAAAGCATGGCAACCAAATCACCCGTAATTCCCAATGTGCCGCTGGTTCAGGAACCTGATGGGGACGAGGGCGGCGCCGTTGTACTTGAACGGCGAACGCAGAAGACCAAGCCCCCTCACATGTACCAAGTTGTCATGCTCAATGATGACTACACACCCATGGAATTTGTGGTGGTGGTGATCCAGGAGTTTTTTGGCAAGGATTTGGAGGCGGCAACGCGGATCATGCTCAAGATTCACCTCGATGGCAAAGGCGTTTGTGGGGTTTACTCGAAGGACGTGGCCGCCACCAAAGTGGATCAGGTACTTGATGCGGCAAACAAAGCTGGGCATCCGTTAAAGTGCATCAGCGAGCCCGTTGGTTTTTAGATATCTTTGTGGGACAGCCCGTGGCTGGGCGGTATCTGGTCCCGCTCAGCCCCTGATCGATAGGGACATCTTGGCAACTCTTCGGAATTAATATTGAAATCGGATTACAGTTAATCATCAAAGTAAAGGCTATAAAGGAAATCACATGATTGCCCAAGAATTGGAAGTCAGCCTTCACATGGCATTTGTTGAGGCGCGCCAGCAGCGTCATGAATTCATCACGGTTGAGCACCTGTTGCTCGCCTTGTTGGACAACCCCAGCGCAGCTGAGGTGCTAAGGGCCTGCTCGGTCAATATTGATGATTTGCGCAAATCTTTGGCGAACTTCATCAAGGACAACACGCCTCAGGTAGCTGGTTCAGATGACGTCGACACACAGCCCACCTTGGGGTTTCAGCGTGTAATTCAGCGTGCCATCATGCATGTGCAATCCACTGGCAGTGGCAAGAAGGAAGTCACCGGCGCCAACGTGTTGGTTGCCATCTTCGGTGAGAAAGATTCCCACGCGGTGTACTACCTGCATCAGCAGGGTGTGACCCGACTTGACGTGGTGAACTTCATCGCGCACGGCATCAAGAAAAGCGATCCGCCGGAGCCAGCAAAGTCGGGTGAGAGTCAAGCTGAAAGCGAGGAGGGTGTCTCTGAGAAAAATGAGAAATCGTCTCCACTGGAGCAGTACACGCAAAACCTCAATCAGTTGGCCAAAGACGGCAAGATCGATCCGTTGATAGGTCGCGAGTATGAAGTTGAGCGTGTTATTCAGATTTTGTGCCGCCGTCGCAAGAACAATCCCCTGTTGGTAGGCGAGGCCGGTGTCGGGAAAACGGCCATTGCCGAAGGCTTGGCTTGGCGTATCACGCAAAAAGATGTGCCTGAAATTCTGGCTGAGTCCCTTGTTTATTCACTCGACATGGGTGCTTTGTTGGCTGGCACCAAGTACCGAGGCGACTTTGAGCAGCGGCTCAAAGGGGTGTTGAAGTCCTTGAAGGACAAACCGAATGCCATTTTGTTCATTGATGAGATTCACACCTTGATTGGTGCAGGGGCGGCGTCGGGGGGGACTCTGGATGCGTCCAACCTGCTCAAGCCGGGTTTGAGTTCCGGTGCGCTCAAATGCATTGGTGCGACCACCTTTACTGAATATCGCGGTATTTTCGAGAAGGACGCCGCACTGTCTCGTCGTTTCCAGAAAATTGACGTGGTTGAGCCGACCGTTGAGCAGACGGTAGAGATTCTCAAAGGCCTCAAATCCCGTTTTGAAGAACATCACAACGTCAAGTACGCTGTGGCGGCATTGCAGGCTGCCGCCGAGTTGAGCGCCAAGTACATTAATGACCGACATTTGCCAGACAAAGCCATCGACGTCATCGACGAGGCCGGTGCAGCCCAGCGCATCTTGCCCCCCTCCAAACGCAAGAAAATCATCGGCAAGGCTGAAGTGGAGGAAATTGTGGCCAAGATTGCCCGGATTCCTCCCGCCAATGTGTCCAATGATGATCGCGGCAAGCTCAAGACGCTGGAACGGGATCTCAAGAATGTCGTCTTTGGGCAAGACAAAGCGCTTGACATGCTGGCGTCGGCCGTGAAGATGGCACGTTCCGGCTTGGGCAAGGGCGACAAGCCAATCGGGTCATTCCTGTTCAGCGGTCCCACGGGCGTAGGCAAAACCGAAGCCGCCAAGCAGCTCGCTTACATCATGGGTATTGACCTGATTCGCTTTGACATGAGCGAATACATGGAGCAACACGCTGTGAGTCGCCTCATTGGCGCGCCGCCCGGCTATGTGGGTTTTGATCAGGGTGGGCTGTTGACGGAAGCTATCACCAAGAAGCCACATTGCGTGCTGTTGCTTGATGAGATTGAGAAGGCGCACCCGGCGATCTTCAACGTGCTGTTGCAGGTGATGGACCATGGCACGTTGACGGACAATAATGGCCGTAAAGCCGACTTCCGCAACGTCATCATCGTCATGACGACCAACGCTGGTGCAGAGACCATGAACAAGACCGTCATGGGGTTCACCAATGTGCGCGAGGCGGGCGATGAGATGGCCGATATCAAACGGCTGTTTACACCGGAATTTCGTAACCGGCTGGATGCGGTCGTCAGCTTCAAGGCACTCGATGAGATTGTCATCCTGCGGGTGGTCGACAAGTTCCTGCTGCAACTGGAAGCCCAGTTGGCCGACAAGAAGGTTGATGTGACCTTCACCGATAAATTGCGCAAACACCTGGCCAAGAAGGGCTTTGATCCACTCATGGGTGCGCGCCCCATGCAGCGTTTGATTCAGGACACCATTCGCCGCGCGCTGGCTGACGAATTGCTTTTTGGCCGCCTGACCGACGGTGGCAGACTGACAGTCGATCTCGACGACACGGATGAGAGCAAGACCGACGTCTTGCTGGATATTCAACCCTTGTCGAAGAAAGAAGGCAAATCCAAACCAGAGGCGCAGGAGGCGACGATCGGCTAGGAGAATAATTTCATCTGAACCCAACCCGGTCAAGCATTTGCTGAACCTTGACCTGGTTCATCCCCACCACACTGATGGGGATGGTTTCACTCTTGAAGCTGCCACCGGTCATGGCCTGCAAGGCCGGGTTGTTGATCTTGACGCCTTTAGCCACCGGCCATTCGTTATTGCCGTTGGCAAACTGGTCCTGCGCTGGGGCGCTGGCCAGGTACTCCAAAAATTTGACAGCGTTGGCTTGGTTCTTGGCATGTTTGGCCACCGCGCCACCCGCGATGTTGACGTGGGTTCCCCACGACGCCTGGTTGGGGAACACAACACCGACCCGTTCAATGATGGCTTTGTCCTCAGGCTTGTCCGAACGCATGATGCGGGCCAGGTAGTAGGAGTTGGTCACCGCAATGCCACATTCGCCCGAGGCCACGCCTTTGATCTGGTCCGTGTCACCGCCTTTGGGCGTACGCGCCATGTTGTCGACCATGCCTTTGAGCCAAGCCTGTGTTTTCTCTTCACCCAAGTGCTCAAGCACGGCGCCAAATAGCGACAGGTTGTACGGGTGAGAGCCGGAGCGGATGCACAGTTTCCCCTTGTTTTTGGGGTCGCCCAGTTCTTCGTAGGTATCGACATCCTGTTTCTGAACGTTGTCCTTGTTGTACACGATGACACGGGCACGGGTTGAAAAACCGAACCACTGGGAAGCGCCGTCCGCAGTGGTTTTGCCGTGCAGTTGAGCGGGAATGGCCTCAGTCAATATTTTGGACTTAATGGGTTGGAAGAGCCCTTCAACTTCACCTTTCCATAACCGCGCGGCATCGACCAACAAAATGATGTCGGCAGGCGATGCGGTTCCTTCTGCCTTCAGGCGCGCGAGTATGCCCGCATCGTCGGCGTCAACCCGATTGATCTTGATGCCCGTGGTCTTGGTGAAGGTGCTGTAAAGCGCCTCGTCCGATGGGTAGTGACGGGCGGAGTAGATGTTGAGGATCTGGTCTTGCGCCGATACAGCAGTGCAGGCGAACAAGATGGCGCATGCTGCAGGGATGTGTTTTTTGATCATGTCGTGTGAACTCCAAAAAAATGAAGAATCAATGCTATCACAAATGCGAATGATTATCAATAAAACACCTACAACCAGCCGAACCATCCTGATAACCCGCCGGCCGCCAGCAACCACAGCAAATGCAGCCGGGTGCGCCAAACCAGCAGGGCGCTCGCTCCGGTGAGCAGCCACACCGGCCAGTTATTCAACGAGTTGTCGTGGCCGGTCGCCAGAATCCAGCCGGTCGCCAGCAGCAGCGCAATCACGATTGGCGCCATCCCTTGTTTGAAGGCGCGCACCCACTGCAGCTCCCTGTTTTGATGGCCCCAGCGGGCGGCCACGAAGGTCAGCATTGTGCTGGGCAGCATGATGCCCAGCATGGTGAGAACGACTCCGAGCAGGGCGTAGACCCACGACAGCGAGCCTGCTCCCATGCCGCCGCCGGCGTTCAGACCCACGTTCCAGCCCAGCAATGCAACAAACAGCACGTTGGGACCCGGTGCGGCCTGTGCCAGCGCGATGGAGGAGTTGAACTGGTTGTCGCTCAGCCAGTGCTGTTCGATCACCAGGTAGCGGTGCATGTCGGGTGCGGTGGTGATTGCGCCCCCGATGGCCAGCAGAGACAGCGACAGGAAATGGCTTAGCAAGGCCAGCCAATCGGTGAATGTCAGATTCAGCGTCAGGCTCGCAGTCACTCTTTGGCCCCCCGAGCCTGGACTTTGCCCAGTTGCCGGTGAGCCCAGACACAGGCCAGCGTCCCCGCACCCAGCAGAACCCACGCCAGTGGCACATGCAGCAAGGCAATAGCTATAAAAGTAATAGCTAATAGCGACCAGCAGACGGGGGCTCCCATGATATTTCTCTTCAAGGAGCTGATGAGTTTGAGTCCGGTGCCGGCGATCAGACCCGCCGCCACCGCACCCATGCCCCGCAGCGCGCCTTGAACGCCCGGTGAATCAGCAATGCCAGCAAACAGCGCGGCCAGCGCCAGCACAATCAGCAGCGGAAAGGCCAGCATGCCCGCCACCGCCGTCAAAGCGCCACGCCAGCCAAAGTAGCGGTCACCAATCATCATGGACAGGTTGACGACATTGGGGCCCGGCAAAATCTGCGCCACTGCCCAGTCCTCCATAAACTCCTCGGGTGTGAGCCACTGCTTCTCTTCGACCAACTCGCGTTGCACGATCGCCAGCACGCCGCCAAAGCCCTGCAGGGCCAGTCGTGTGAATGACCAGAACAAGTCAGTCAGGGAGCTTGGACGCGGCGAGGCGCCATCTTGATGCGCAGCCACAGACTACTCCGTGTCGCGCAGTTGCGCGGACGCAATGCCGTTGATACCGACCACCAGGGTGTCCACCCGGTCCAGCCACGCTTGCAGCTGATCCGGATAATGGGCATCGGCCTCAATGTGCCAGCGCCGCCGGGTCTGGCGCGCAAGCGATCGCAGTTGCCAGGCGGCTTCCTGTGCCAGCAGTGTCAACTCCAACTGAAGAAAATCGTCCAGCGTATCGTCACCCAATTGTGCCAACTGCTGCGGTGCCACGCCGACGCCGGCCAATGTGCGGCGCAGTTGTGCCGACTGCTCCGCCAATGCAGCCAGGTTTGCCTGGCGCGGCGCACTCAGGTCCGCGCGCTGGGTCAGTTCGGTCGGCCATTCGGACAGGGTGGCGTCGATTTCCATGAGGCGACTCACAGGATCAGCCATCACTGCCAGACCCTTGCTCTGCAGTTCAGTTTGCGGCTCTATGTTTTGCATCACCTGCTCGACCAGTGCCACGTCATAGCGATGCATGTTCATGCGCAACAGCACCCAAAGCCGCAACTCGGATGCCGCTTCGTTGGACGTCAACATGGATGTGACCAGCTCACCCAGCGAGAGAACGCGACCCAAGGGGCTGATCGCTTCGCCCGCGAGATTGCCAGGATAGCCCGATCCGTCGAGGAACTCATGGTGCACTTTGATGGCTTGCAGCAGGTCACGCGGATATTCGTGGTGGCGCTCGATCAGCACCTCGGAGACCAGTGGGTGTGAGTAGAGCTGTCGCGTTTGATCGTGACCAATGGCGCTCTGCGGCATGAGCAGGAGCGGGTCGAGATGCAGCATACCGATGTCATGCAACAATCCCGCGGCGCTCGCCACGCTGACGTCAAAGCGCGACACCATCAGGCCCTGCGTCATCCAGGCGGCAAAGAGCGCCATCAAGATTGAGTGGCGAAACAGCACCGGGCGCACCTCATAGGCCAGCGCCAATTGAAACGCGACAGGGCTGGGCAATGGCAGTTTCGTCAGCGCGTCCAGCATCAGGCTGCGCGTCTTCGTGTTGGCGCCGATACGCTCAAAGAAAGGCACGTCGCGCATCACCTGTTCGGCGTGCACACGTAAAAATTGTCCGGTGACGGTGGGCGTGCTGGCCACGGATTGTTCAATCGGCACCGTCAGCTTGTGGGCCATCAGCCGCTCGTACAGCCCCGCATTGACCTGAACGCCCTTTTCAATGATCTTGACGCCGCGATCATTGAAAATCGCTTGTGTCGTCACCACTGGGCGTTTTTCACCGAGTTCGGTGACCGCCTTGGTAAAGTGTTTGGGGTCAGTGGCGATATCGGTCATCACAGCATTTTTACAGATATACGGGTAGTGGCCGATCCAGGTCAATGACTGTGCGCACTTCGCCAGCCCATTTCTTCTACCCGCGACGACACCGCAGGAGGCGATGCGTCTGACGGCGCTGTATGTCAATAAACAGGCTGGTAGCGTGTGATCGCTGCCTTGACTTCGTCCGTCAGTGCAAAACCGGCCCCGAACCGGGCTGCCAGCGCGTCTGCCCGGTTCACAAAGGCGTCCATCCCCATGCCATAGATGAACTGCATGGCACCACCGGTCCAGGCCGGGAACCCAATGCCGAAGATGGAGCCGATGTTGGCGTCATGCACGCTGGTGAGCACGTTTTCGCTCAAACAGCGCGCCGTCTCCACCGCCTGACGATAGAGCAGGCGGTCTTTCAGGTCGGTGATGTCCCACTGAACATCGGCTTTTTCAAACAGCGGTTTGAGTTGCGGCCAGAGGAATTTTTTGACGCCTTTCTCAGCGGGGTATTCGTAGAAGCCGGCGCCCCCCGCGCGGCCGGGCCGCTGGTGTTCCTTCACCAGGCTGACGAGCAGCGCCTCGCCCGGGCTGGCCACATAAGTTCTGCCCTCGGCTTCGAAGTCGGCGCGGGTTTGTTCCATCACATGCAGACTCAGCGTCAGTGAGGTTTCGTCCAAAACCGCCAGCGGTCCGACCGGCATGCCACACTGAATGCCCGCATTTTCGATGGCTGCCGCTGGAATGCCTTCACCCAGCATGGCCACGCCTTCCATGACAAAGGTGCCAAACACACGGCTGGTAAAGAAGCCACGCGAATCGTTCACCACAATGGGCATCTTGCCGATGGCCTGCACGTAGTCATAAGCCCGCGCCACGGTGTCGTCACTGGTTTGCCGGCCACGAATGATCTCGACCAGCTTCATCTTGTCCACCGGGCTGAAGAAATGAATGCCGATGAATTTGTCCGCAGCAACACTGGCCTTGGCCAGGCCGCTGATGGGCAGCGTGGAGGTGTTCGACGCAAAGAAGCCACCGGGCGCCAGCATGGGCTCGGCCTCCTGGGTGACTTTGGCCTTGAGCTCCCGGTTTTCAAACACCGCCTCGATGATCAGGTCACAACCCGCCAGATCCGCCACTTGGTCGGTGGCGTGAATGCGCTCCAGAATGGTTTGCTGGTCGGCAGCGCTCATGCGGCCATTGTCCACGCGCGCCTGGGTGATCCGGGCGCTGTAAGACTTGCCCAGATCAGCCTTGTCCTGACTTACATCCTTGAGCACGGTGGTGATGCCTTTGCTGGCCTGGGCAAAGGCAATGCCCGCACCCATCATCCCGGCACCCAGCAAACCCACCTTGGCCGGTTTGAAGCGCGGGGCATTTCCCGGGCGCGACTGGCCGCTCTTGATGGCGTTCAGGTTGAAGAAAAAGGTATTGATCATGGCGCGGGCGTTGCTGCCGGTCATGAGCTTGGCCAAGTACCGGCTCTCGATACGCAACGCCGTCTGGATATCGACTTGCAGCCCCTCGACCATGCAGGCCATGATGGCTTCGGGCGCCGGGTACAGGCCGCGCGTTTGCTGCTTGATCATGGCGGGAGCCACCACCAGCATTTGGGCTACAGCCGGGCTGGAGGGCAGGCCGCCGGGCACCTTGTAGCCTTTGGCTTCCCAGGGGTGCTGGGCGCTGGGGTTGGCGGCAATCCAGGCCAGTGCCTTGGTGCGCATCTCGGTGGCGGCTGTGTCGCCCGGTGCGACCAGCTCATGCACCAGTCCCAGACTCTTTGCTTCCTTGGGCGAGAAAGTCTTGCCTTCCACCAGGTAGGGTTGTGCACCCATCAAACCGAGGTGGCGCGTCATCTTGGTCACGCCGCCCGCACCGGGCAGCAGGCCCAGCGTCACTTCAGGCATGCCAAACTGGGTTTTGCTGTTGTCAATCGCGATGCGGTAATGGCCCACGAGTGCGACTTCCCAGCCGCCGCCCAGAGCGGTGCCGTTGAGGCAACTCACCACCGGCTTGCCCAGTGCCTCCAGCGTGCGGAAGTTTTTCTTGATCAGTTCGATCTCGGTGAAGATGGCGCTGGCGTCCGAGGGCTTGAGCCGCATCGCGCCCTTCAGATCAGCGCCTGCAAAGAAGGTGGACTTGGCCGATGCCAGGATGATGCCTTTGATCGCGTCCTGGTCCTTCAGAACCTGCGCAACGAGGGCCGACATGTCTTGCTGCCATTGCAGGCACATGGTGTTGACGGGAGAGTTGGGTTCGTCAAAGATGATGGTGGCAACGCCGTCTTGTAATTCGTATTGGATGGTTTTCATGGTAATTTTGCTATTAAATAAGTAGCGTACTTCGCAATGAATACGGGGGCTAAGGCCTTGTTTTGTTAAATTCTTTCCACAATCGTGGCAATCCCCATGCCGCCGCCCACGCACAGCGTGACCATGCCGTAACGCAGCTGGCGCCGGTGCAGCTCGTCAATCACGGTGCTGATGAGCATGGCGCCGGTGGCGCCCAGCGGGTGGCCCATGGCAATGGCGCCGCCATTGACGTTGACCTTGTCATGCGGCACCTTCATTTCTTTCATGAAGCGCATCACCACCGCAGCAAAGGCCTCGTTGATTTCAAACAGGTCAATCTGGTCAATTCTCAAGCCGGCTTTGGCCAGCGCCTTGCGCGCGGCCGGCATTGGGCCGGTCAGCATGATGGTCGGGTCAGCGCCGCTCAGGGCCGCGGCCACAATGCGCGCGCGGGGTGTGAAGCCGTGGGTCTTGCCAGCGGCCTCTGAGCCAATCAACACCGCTGCGGCACCGTCCACAATGCCGCTTGAGTTGCCGGCGTGGTGCACATGGTGGATGCGCTCCACCTGCGGGTAGCGGGTGAGGGCGACCTGGTCGAAACCCATGCCGCCCATCTGCTCGAACGCGGGCTTGAGCGAGCCCAGGCCTTCGAGTGTGGTTTGCGGTTTGATGAACTCGTCTTGCGCCAGAATGACCTGGCCCAAAAAGTCTTTCACGGGTACCACTGAACGGTCAAAGTAGCCACTGGCACGCGCCTGGGTGGCGCGCTTTTGTGATTCCAATGCAAACGCATCCACGTCCTGGCGCGAAAAGCCTTCCAGCGTGGCAATCAAATCGGCGCCAATGCCCTGCGGCACAAACCCGGTGACCGAATTGGTTTCGGGGTCCATCGCCCAGGCGCCGCCGTCCGAGCCCAGCGGCACGCGGCTCATGCTCTCGACGCCACCAGCCACCACCAGTTCTTCCCAGCCTGAGCGCACTTTTTGCGCCGCCAGGTTCACCGCTTCCAGGCCGGAGGCGCAAAAGCGGTTGATCTGCATACCGGCGCAGGTGAAGTCCCAACCGGCCTTGAGGGCTGCCACTTTGGCAATCACCGCGCCCTGGTCGCCCACAGGCGACACCACGCCCATGACCACGTCATCCACCTTGGACGTGTCGAAGTCATTGCGGTGCTGCAACTCGGTCAGCACACCGGCCAGCAGATTGACGGGCTTGACCTCGTACAGGCTGCCGTCTTTTTTGCCTTTGCCGCGCGGCGTGCGGATGGCGTCATACACAAATGCTTCAGTCATGGGGTCTCCAATTGAAAATCAATTTCAAGAAAATGGGGTACTGCGAATTGTCGGAATGCAGTATATTGCTTTTCGCAAAGCGATTGCTTTGTATAAATAGTCCAATTCACGTTAACCAGGTGACGCCATGATCCAGAGAACCCTTTTTACGCCCGACCATGAAGCCTTTCGCGACAGCTTTCGCCGCTTCATCGACAAGGAGATTGCCCCCTTTCATGCGGACTGGGAGGAGCAGGGTTATGTGGATCGTGCGGTTTGGAGCAAGGCCGGTGAGAACGGTTTTTTATGCATGACCGTGCCGGAAGAATACGGTGGCGCGGCAGCCGACAAGCTGTACTCGGTCGTGCAACTGGAAGAAATTGGGCGTGCCGGGTTCACAGGTATTGGCTACGGCTTGCATAGCGAAATCGTGGCCCCCTATGTGCTGCACTACGGGACGGAAGAACAAAAGAAAAGATACCTGCCCAAACTGGCGAGCGGAGAAATGATTGGCGCCATCGCCATGAGCGAGCCCGCCGCAGGCTCGGATCTGCAGGGCATCAAGGCCACTGCCATTCAGCAAAGTGACGGCAGCTACTTGCTCAACGGCAGCAAGACCTTCATCACCAACGGCTGGCACGCCGATCTGGTGATCGTGGTGGCCAAGACCAACCCGGCCGCAGGTGCCAAGGGCACCAGTTTGCTGCTGGTGGAGCGTGGCATGCCAGGCTTTTCAGTGGGCAAGCGCTTGAAAAAAATGGGCATGAAAGCGCAGGACACGTCCGAGCTCTTTTTTGACAATGTGCGCGTCCCGGCCGACAACCTGCTGGGTGGCCCGGCGCACGAAAACCGGGGCTTTATTTGCCTGATGGAGCAGTTGCCGTGGGAGCGCCTGCAAATCGCCATCGGCGCCATCGCAGCGTCGCAGGCCGCCATTAACTGGACCGTGGACTACGTCAAGGAGCGCAAAGTGTTCGGCCAACCGGTGGCGGCCTTCCAGAACACGCGTTTTACCCTGGCGGAATTGCAGACCGAGGTCCAGATCGCGCAGGTGTTCATCGATAAATGCACCGAACTCCTGATGACGAATACGCTGGACACCGCCACCGCCAGCATGGCCAAGTACTGGTGTAGCGATTTGCAGTGCAAAGTGATGGACGAGTGCGTGCAGCTGTTTGGCGGCTATGGCTACATGTGGGAATACCCGATCACGCGCGCCTACGTCGACGCGCGTCCGCAACGCATCTACGGCGGCACCAACGAGATCATGAAGGAGGTGATTACGCGGGCGATGGGGCTGGGTGGCAAATAGGCCGCATCGGGCCCACACTTCTCAGCATTCAGGTGGCACGAGCACCCGCGTTCAAATGACGGACGTGTGGGTGGGCGATGTGCTCAGGTTTCCCCACTGCGAGCTACGGTAACGCAGCCGCGCGAGCCTTGCTACAAGTTCAACGCCGTCATGGGCTTCAGTGGCGCCGCCCGGGCCACGGCATAAAACGGTTGCTGCGGGTTATATCTGGCGGTGGACCAGCCGGGGCCCTTGCTTGCCGGCGAGACCTTCGACCGGCTGCCTGGTCCGGCCCCGCCTGCGTATCACAGAGATGTCCGACGCCAGGATGTTCAAGCACCTGCGCTGAAACGATTCGGAATTGAATGTGGCGAGCATCCGCATCGTCCGTTCATAAATTCCCATCACTCATGATATGGGTCAAAAGGCGCGAACCAGGCAGTCCGGGGATTAAGAACTTATCCGTAAATAGTGGATAATGACTTTCCATGCGCGATGACCGCGTGTGGAGGGAAGATGGCCAAGGCGAAAGCATGGGAAGTTACCGACGAATTTTGGAAGCGAGTAGAGCCGTTGATCC
>NZ_JBAQMD010000042.1:0-37273 GCF_049302455.1 Rhodoferax ferrireducens
TGTTTGGACACCACGCGCGCGGCGACCTGCAGCACAAAGCCACCGACCTTTTTGCCCACGGTGACGTAATGCGATTCAAGCGCGTACAAAATGCCCTGGCTCGACGAGGCATTGGAAATGAACTGCCCGCCCGTCAACGCCGCCCCCAGCGCACCGCTTTGCGCCGAATGCTCGCCCTCCGGGCCGAAGAAAAATGGGTGTTTGCCCCAGACATTGATGCCGCCATCGGCCCGGAAGGCCTCGTAAATCTCGGCAATCTCGGTCGAAGGCGTGATGGGGTAACCAATCACACCGCCGCAGACATGGTTCATGACGTAGGCGACCGCGCCGTTGCCGTGGATGACGTTGGGGATGCCGGGGTATTTGGCCTTGTTGGTGTTCATCCTGCTGTGTGTCCCATCTTTTGTCAGTTGATTTCAACGCCCAGGATGGATGAGTCGCGCTTTGACAACACGCAAAACACACAGGCAGGCTCTACAAACTCAATCGGCGCGGTGCCAAGCCCGGTGCCTCAGGCGTGCCAGACTGGAAACCGCTCACGGTTTGTGAGGCCCGAGTATAGGAAATTCACCTCGATCAGAGCGGGTAAATCAACGCAGTTTTACGCACAGATCAAAGTTCTGATAAGTAAATATTTTTTCTGAGCGGCGAACTGGTAAGCAATCCCGGCATCAGGAAATCACGCCATGGCTGCCAGGTCTGGAACTGGACTGTTCAGCGGATTTTTTTACGCGGATGCCGGGCGCCCGCTGCGACTGAAAACAAATATCCCCGCCACCACGAGCACCGTGCCCGCCGCCACCCAGACTGTGAAGGGTTCGCCCAGAATCACGACACCCATCAAAATGGTGGACATCGGGCCGACCATGCCGGCCTGCGCCGCCAGACCGGGACCAATGCGCTCAATCGCCATCATCACCATCAGCACCGGCGCCGCCGTGCACAGCGTGGCGTTGAGGATGGAGAGCCAGATCACCTCGGGCGCCACCAGCGCGGCACTCCAGGGCCGCAGCAGCACAAACTGGCCGATGCACAACAGGCAAGCCACGGTGGTGGCCAAGCCGACCAGGCGCAAGGAGCCCAGCCGCTGCACCAACTCGCCACTGAACGTCATGTACAGGGCATAGCTGACCGCACTGAGAAAAACCAGCAAGGCCCCCAGCGCCGCGTCACGGCCCAAGAATTGGATCTCGTGGCCAAACACCAGCAGCACCCCGCAATAGCTGATCAGCATGCCCCAGCCCTGCGCACGCTGGATATGGCGCTGGTACAGCAGCAAGCCCAGCAGCAGCACCAGCGTCGGGTTCAGGTACAGGATCAGGCGCTCCAGCGAGGCGCTGATATAGGCCAGACCGGCAAAGTCGAGAAAACTGGCCAGGTAGTAGCCCGTCACCCCCAAGCCCAGAATACCCCGCCAGTCCTGGCGCGTCGGCGCCGGCTTGCCGCGACTGGCCCACCAGGCCATCAACGCAAAAATGGGCAGCGCAAACAGCATGCGGTACATGATCAGCGTGACCGCGTCCACCCCATGGCGGTAAGCCAGCTTGACGATGATCGCCTTGCCGCTGAACGCAATCGCACCCAGCACCGCCAGCGACAATCCAAATGCTACTTTTTTAGGAGCTACTTGTCCAATAGATACGGGGGCTACAGCCATTATTTATATATATTCTTGAAAACCACACTGAGCCAGTGCAGCTCAGTTTTTGAACACCTTGTGGTGCAGGCGGCGTAGCGACCACCAGACGCCCAGCGCCACCACCGGAATCGCCGCCGCCGCCGTGCTTTCGCCGCTCCAGGGCCAGCCCAGCTGGCTCGCACCCTTGGCCAAGTAACTCACCAGACCGACGATGTAATAGGTGATGGCGGCCACCGACAGCCCCTCCACCGTCGACTGCAATTTGAGTTGCAGGTCTTGCCGCTGGTTCATGGTCGCCAGCAGGGCCTGACTGCTTTGCTGCTGTTCGATCTCGACCCGCGTGCGCAATAAATTGCTGATGCGCGAGACCCGCTGCGACAACGCGTCCTGGCGTCGGGTGGCCCACTCGCAGGTGCTGCGTGCAGGGCTCAAGCGCCGGTCCATGAATTCACCGATGGTCTGCATGCCGGGTAAGGCCGACTCGTTGATTTCCCCGATGCGTTTGTCCACCAGCTCAAAATAAGCAGCGCTGGCCGAAAAACGCGAATGCGTGGCCGCGTGCTGGCTCTCCACCTGCCCGGCCAGCTTGGTCAGGCGGTCCAGCAGCAGCGGCTCATCCTCGGGGCTGGCACTGCGAATGGCGCTGGCGAGTTCCGCCAGCTCACGCTCGGCACTGGACAACATGCCCGACGCCTCGCGCGCCGTGGGCAAGCCCAGCAAAGCCGCCATGCGGTAGGTTTCAATCTCCAGCAGGCGCTGCACCAGACGGCCCAAACGGCGCGGCGACAAATTGCCCGCCAGCAGCACCATGCGCGAAAAGCCATCGGCATGCATGGCAAAGTCGGTGTAGACCTCACCGCCACCGCCGGCCACGCTGGAGGCCAGCAAGGAATCTTCCAGCAGCACCTGTTTCACCAGCGCCGACGTGCCCAGCGTGTGGTTTGAAATCACCCACAGGTGCAAGCTGCACAAACACTGTCCCGGCAAACCCGTCAACCAGTCTTGCGGCACGGCGGCCAGGGCGAGCGCGGGCTCGATCTCGCCCAAACGGGCGGTGGGCAGCGGGCTCATGAAGGTCCAGGTGACAAACTCGGTGTGCAGCTCCCAGCGAATGTGGAACGGGCCGAGGTCCATCCGGAAGTGACTGGACTGCGGGTCAGGCAGCGGCAGGTGGTGGTCGCGTAAGAGCGTCGACACATGAGCGCGACTGGCATCGCGCTGCGCCGCATCGCACAGCATCACCACATGGGAGATCGCCACGGGCGCAGTCAGCGCCTGCGGCGGGCGGGCGTGGACCTCGTTGTGCAGGGCGGCGCGTTGCGGGTGCTGGGCCAAGCGCAGTTGCAGATGGGTTTTGAGTGGCATGGGACTTCCTTGCGGCGATTGAGTTCAGGCCTCGACAAACGCTTCTTCGCGCTTCTTTTTGATCGACGGCAGCAGCACCGTCAGCAGCAACAGCGCCGCCAGCGCCAACAGGCTCGCCGACAGGGGACGCGTCAACAAGACGCTCCAGTCGCCGCGCGACAGCAACAGCGCACGGCGCAGGTTTTCTTCCATCATCGGCCCCAGAATAAAACCCAACAGCAGCGGCGCCGGCTCCATGTCGAGCTTGATGAACACATAGCCGATGACCCCAAACAGGCCCACCATCCACACGTCCCAGGTGCTGTTGTTGGTGGAATAAACCCCGATCGCGCAAAACAGCACGATGGCCGGAAACAGCCAGCGGTACGGCACGCTCAGCAGCTTGATCCAGATGCCAATCAGGGGCAGGTTCAACACAATCAACATGGCATTGCCAATCCACATGGACGCAATCAAACCCCAAAACAGCTCCGGGTTGCTGGTCATCACCTGCGGGCCGGGCTGGATGTTGTGGATGGTCATGGCGCCCACCATCAGCGCCATCACCGCGTTGGGTGGAATACCCAGGGTCAGCAAGGGGATGAAGGAGGTCTGCGAGGCCGCGTTGTTGGCCGACTCCGGCGCAGCCACGCCCCGGATATTGCCTTGGCCAAATGGCACTTCACCCGGCTGCAAGGTGGTTTTCTTCTCGATCGTGTAGGCCGCAAACGCCGCCATCACCGCGCCACCGCCCGGCAAAATACCCAACACCGAGCCCAGGGCCGTGCCACGCAAGACCGCCGGCACCAGGCGCTTGAAGTCCTGCCGGCTTGGCAGCAAGCCCTGTACACGGGCGATGAATACTTCACGCTCGCTCTCATGTTTGCCCAGGTTGCTGATGATCTCGCCATAGCCAAACAGGCCCATGGCAATCACGATAAAACCGATGCCGTCGGTCAGCTCCGGAATGTCAAAACTGAAACGCGCCACCCCCGAGTTGACATCGGTGCCTATCATGCCCAGCAGCAAACCCAGCAAAATCATGCCAAAGGCCTTGAGCAGGGAGCCCGAGGCCAGCACCACCGCGCCAATCAGCCCCAGCACCATCAATGAAAAATATTCGGCCGCGCCAAACATAAAGGCGAGCTCGGTCAAGGGGACGGCAAAGGCGGCGAGCACCAGCGTGCCGACACAGCCGGCAAAAAACGAGCCCAGTCCCGCCGCCGCCAATGCCGGGCCGGCGCGGCCCCGGCGCGCCATCTGGTAGCCGTCAATCACCGTGACCACCGACGACGCCTCACCCGGCAGGTTGACCAGAATGGCCGTGGTGGAGCCGCCATACTGGGCCCCGTAGTAAATGCCGGCCAGCATGATCAGCGCCGACACCGGGGGTAGCCCGTAGGTGGCGGGCAACAACATGGCGATGGTGGCCAGCGGCCCAATGCCCGGCAGCACACCAATCAAGGTGCCCAGCAGACAGCCGACAAAGGCATACGTGAGGTTGATTGGTGTGAAGGCGACACCGAAACCCAGCGACAGGTGGTTGATTAACTCCATCACGATCCAACCGTCAACGCGGGCCACACCACAAACTGCAGTTTGAGCAACAGCACAAAGGCCAGGTAGCTCAGCACAGCCAGCACCGTGGCCAGCACGGCAGCTTCTTTGGCCTTGAAGCGGTCACCCGCCAGACAGGCCATCAAGGTCAGCGCGTAAATGCCCACCATCAAGCCCAGCGCCGGCACTTTCAGGCTCGGCAAGCCGCCCAGCGCAACACCGAACACCAGATTGGCCGCGATGATGAACACCAGCGGCCGCCAGGCAAAGCGGCCCACTTTTTCACCATCTTGCGTTTCAATCACCAGGGCCTTGAATGTCATCACAGCCCCCAGCAGCGCCAGCAACACCCCCAGCAGCAAGGGGAAATAGCCCGGCCCCATGCGGGCGCTATCGCCGATCTTGTAATCAGTAGCCCCCCAGGCAAAAGCAATGCCCACCACCGTGAACAGGAGACCAGAGAAAAAGTCTTGCTGACTCTTAACTTTCATCACAAATTACCTTGAAATAGCTTCACACACGAATGCCTGACGGCAGAGCTGCTGCCTCAGGTCAGAATCAGGTTAAAGGTGGCGTGCTTGAGAGGACTTCTTCCAGCACCGTCAAGCCTTCGGCCACACGCAAGGCACCGGCCAGCCGCAGCGGGCGCATGCCGTCAAGCACGGCCTGGCGCTTGAGTGCATCGGCGTTGGGCTCCCGGGTTATTTTTTCCTTGAAGGCTTCACCGACGACCAGCAACTCATACAGGCCCATGCGGCCCATGAAGCCGGTCATGCGGCAATCGACACAGCCGACCGGCTTGAACGGCTTGTAGCCGCCGCTGATCTGCCACGGCTTGACCACCCCGGCCAGCGCCTCGCGCGTGGCGGCCGGGTCGGGCACCTTGCAGTGCGGGCACAAGGTGCGCACCAGGCGTTGCGCCAGCACGCCCAGCAGCGTGGCAGTGATCAGGTAGGACGGCACACCCAGCTCCATCAAGCGCGTCACCGCTGACGGCGCGTCGTTGGTGTGCAGGGTGGAGAACACCAGATGGCCGGTGAGCGCGGCCTGCACCGCCATCTCGGCGGTTTGGCTGTCGCGGATTTCACCCACCATGATGATGTCGGGATCTTGCCGCATGAGGGCGCGCAGACCTTCCGGAAAACCAAAATCGAGCTGCGTCTGCACCTGGGTCTGGTTGAACGAAGGCTCAATCATTTCGATCGGGTCTTCCACCGTGCTGACGTTCACCTCCTCCGTGGCGATCCGTTTCAGGGTCGAATACAGGGTCGTGGTCTTGCCCGAGCCGGTGGGTCCGGTGACCAGAATGATGCCGTTCGGCCGCTTGACCAGCGCCTCCCAGCGCTGCGCATCGTGGACTGAGAAACCCAGGGCATCGAGGTCCTTGACGGTGGTGTCCGGGTCGAAGATCCGCATCACCATCTTCTCGCCAAAAGCGGTGGGCAGCGTCGAAATCCGCATCTCGATTTCATCGCCGCGCGGATTGCGAGTCTTGATGCGGCCGTCTTGTGGGCGGCGGCGTTCCACCACGTCCATGCGGCCGAGCAGCTTGATGCGCGCCGTCATGGCGGTGAGCACGCCCATTGGCATCTGGTACACCGGGTGCAACACACCGTCAATGCGAAAGCGGATCACGCCTTGTTCGCGCCGCGGCTCCAGGTGAATGTCGCTGGCGCGCTGGTCAAACGCGTATTGCCAGAGCCAGTCCACCACCTGCACGACACTCTGGTCATTGGCATCAAGCTGTTTGTTGGTCTTGCCCAGTTCCACCAACTGCTCAAAACTGGCACCCCCGGCGTTGCCACCGGCCTTGTTGGCGGCACGCACCGACTTGGCAAGCGCAAAAAATTCTGCGGTGTAACGGTGAATATCCTGCGGACTGGCCACCACCCGGCGCACGCTGCGGCGCGACTGCCGCTCCACCTCACTCACCCAATCCGTCAGAAAGGGCTCGGCGGTGGCCACCACAATTTCACTCGGGGTAACTTGCACCGGCAATATCTTGTGGCGTTCGGCATAGGCCGCACTCATGGTGTCAGCCACTTTGCCCACATCGACCTTGAGCGGGTCGATGCGCAAATAGTCCAAGCCGGCGCGCCCGGCCAGCCACTGGGTCAGCAGTTCAATGTCCAGCGGCTTGCCATCACTGGCACGACGCACCGACACACTGGCCAGGCGCACCAGGGGGTGCTGCACACTCTCGGCCTGGGCGCAGCGCGCGTTGATGCGCTGCGATTCTTCGGTGTTGATGACACCGTCGCCGTGCAACCAGAGCACCAGGCTGCGCCAATCCAGCGGGCCGGCATGGGCCGGGTGGCGGGTTCTGGATGCCGCGGCGCTGTTCATGTCAGCATCGGCTTGAACACGCGCACCCACTTGGTGGCGGGCAAACCCCACTGCGCTTCGATCACGTCAGCGCGCGCCATCAACACCTCGCGCTTGGGGCGGCTTGGCGTCCTCTGCGCCAGCACCACCGTGTTGCCCTCACGCGTGGGTTTGAAGGCCCAAACAGCTTCCTTGCCAAAAGCGGCCGATATTTTTTCGACACTGCGGGCAAAGCTGGAAGCACGGCCGAACAGATTCACCGTCATGCAACCCTGCGGTGTCAACATACGCCGACAGTCGTTATAAAACGGCAGGCTGTCGAGCACCGGTGCCGCAGCCTCATGGTCATACAGATCGACCTGCAGTGCGTCCACCGTGCCCCACCACTTGGGGTTCTGCATTTCTTGCGCGGCGTCCGCCAGCACCACCTGCAGGCGGGCGTTTTCAGCCGGTAGCTTGAACCAGCCCCGGCAGGCGACAAGCACCTGCGGGTTAAGCTCAATAGCGGTTGTTTTCATGCGCAGCACTTTGTGGCAGAACTTGGTGAGGGACCCCGCGCCCAAGCCCAGTTGCACCGCCTGGCGGTCTTTGACCGAATCGGGCTCCACAAACAGCAGCCAGGCCATCATGCGCTGGATGTACTCATGCACCAGCGCGTTGGGCTCGTCCAGGTACATCGAGCCCTGAATCCATTCGGTGCCAAGATGCAGGTGACGGACCGGGCCGTCGTCAGAGAAATTTACTTCGGGGAGGGTGTGTGTGCGTTTTTTCAAGATGGGGCGATTATCCCCAAACGCTGTGCCGAACCATTGAGAGCGCCCGCCGCCCTGCGCCCGCACGGGCGTTCAGAGCAGCCCGGCCGCCGCCACCGCCTCGCGCCAGGCCGCGAGCTTGCGCTCAAAACTCCAGCTGGCATTGGCCGGGCTGGTTGAGGGCAACTTGCGCACCGGCAGGCCCAAGGTGGCGGTGTATTTGGCGTGCCGAAAGCTCTCGCCGCCGTTGTGGGCAATCAGCTGAAGTTGCGGACAACGAAGCCTGAGGCCGCTGAAATCGTTGACCTGTGGCTGGCGAATGGCCGTGTCCAGGCTACCGGCGCGCTCGCAGGAGGCATAAACATCCCAAATACCAAGACCCTGCGCCAGCAACCAGGCGCTACGTTCTTCATAGCTAGCTGCGCTTATTCCACGGGGGCTAGAAGGGAAAATAGCTTGCAGAATTCGCCAAAACTGGTTTTGCGGGTGGGCGTAATACTGCTGCTGCGCGAGCGAGGCCACGCTGGGAAAGCTGCCCAGTATCAACAGCCGGGTGTTCCCGGAGACGAGGGGTGGCAAGCCGAACAGCCGTGGCGTTTGAGGCGAGATGGCAGCGCTCTGCTGGTCTTTGACCATCAGTCCGGGAGATGGGGATTCAATGGGCTCGTCGGGCCGTGTGACGGCTAGAACATTTGTTGACTGGTATTGCACACCTGAGCGAGTTTCGTTCAATTAACAAATGCTGGTTTTACGTTGCGCCGCTCAGCCTGCTGAAGCCAGGCAAACAGGCCTGGATCACGCGCTTCTACTTGCGCTTCCACCTCTTGCAGACTGGCGAGGTAAGGCGCCACGGGTCCATAGTAATCAGTCTGAGGGCCAATGGCCCTGAAGGCGATATTCATGCGCATCAGCGAGCGCGCCAGCGGGCGCTCCATGGCGGCGTACCAGTGGCTGATGTCATTGGCGCGGCTGTAGGCGTACATCTGGCGATAGAGCGTCAGCAGAACTTTCGAGGCGTCATCGCGCCTCACACCAGGGGCCACTGCGCACGCCTGCCCCGCCGCCACGGCTGCGAGCCGGGTACTGCGCTGGCGCCGATAGTCACAGCGCAACATGAGCCGGCTAATCTCAGCGGCGCGCCCTGGTGCGGGAAATTTGACGCCATCGGCCGAGGTGATGCAGTGACTTTGAAACGGGAACCGCTGGTCAGCATCCGGGCGAACCAGGCGAACATAACCCACCAACTCATCCTGCGAGTCAAAGGCATAAAAATGTTTGGCAGCGTCGTCGTGTTCGTCGGTCTCCACACCGTCCGGGTAGTCGTCGGGAGAGAGGTAACTGCACTCCACGCAATAGACCTGGTACCTGAGTTCCATGGCGCTTCTAAAAGCACGGTCCTGGACGCGCAGGCCACGCTGATCCCAATGCATGGCGCCGATAGATGGTTTCATCAAGCGCGCCGCAACGTCAAGGTCTCGTGTGGGGTGATCAAGTCTTCCAAATCGATAGTCTTTAGTCTCAAAACGATGTGTTTTCATGGCGTCGCGTGTCAGTAACAGGATTTGATTCGCGCTCATCGTAAGCCTGATTGCCTAAAATGCGGGCAGGGTTTACAGACTGTTTCGAGTGGCGCACTATCCCAACTGTTTTTTTAAATATGAAGTGGCACATCGAAGCCGATTTCGTCACAGATTCGTTACAGGTTCGTCCGCATACGAGCGGTCGCATCCGCGCTTGGTAAAGCGAGAAAGTACTGGTTTTCTTTGACATGGGAGATTTGACAAATGAAAAACGCTTTTGATTACGAAACATCAGTCACCCGAAATAGCGGCTACATCACGGCCGAGACGCAGGCAAAGATAAGAAAGACCAGGCTACTGATCGCTGGCTGCGGAATTGGCAGCAGCCCTGCAGTTTGTGCAGCACGCATGGGCTTCGAAAATTTTGTGCTGGTGGACGGCGATGTGGTCGACGCGCACAACCTGAATCGCCAGTTCTACGACTTTGCTGATATTGGCAAGCCCAAGGTCGCGGCGCTGAAAGACAAGATCCTGAGAATCAACCCACAGGCCAAGGTAGAGGCCATTGAGGCCTATCTGGATGCAGACAACACGCAAGAGATTGTTGGCAAAGCAGATATCGTTTTTGATACGGTTGATTTCCTTGACTTGCCAGCGATCCTGCGCTTGCACGACAGTGCGAAGAAACACAAGGCACACATTTTTACAGCCTTGAGCGTGGGCTTTGGCGCATTGGTCTGGTATTTCCCGGCGGGATCCAGCGTGACATTGACCGACATCCTGGCCCCGGACATCGCGGGTGTGAGCGCGGGTGGTGCTGTCCCGAGCTACGCCGACGTTTTCGCGTCGTTCATACAACGCCTTGCACCACATCTCGATGCCGAGGTCGTCGAGCAGGTCAGCAAGGTACTCACCATGATGAAGGATGGCAAGCCCTGCCCGGCCTCGCAAGTCGCCGTAGGCAGCTTTGCGATCGGCGCCATGGCCATGTCCATGATGCACGACTTGCTGGCGGGCAATCCCATACCCTCGGCTCCCAAGTTGGTCCTCCACAGCTTCAGGAGCTATCAGACCCAAATAGTGGATGTATCGACAAGCCAGCCAGCTTGAGACCGCCAAAGCGAATTTGGGGTCCTTGCCAAGCTGTCTCTCTGTCGAATATTTTTACAACTACCTGACCGGGTCACGCAGCGAAATGCCTTATCTATCATCTAACTACTTGATTTCAAATAAAAAATAAGAACTCATTGAAGACGGGCACGGTATGTGCTTTATTAAATTTAACAGCGGCCGCTTTCTGGTACTGTTACTTTTAAGGAGTTCAAGATGAAGATGCATATCAAAGCGCTGGCCGTCGCTGCAATGACTGCGGTGGCGTCGCTGGCAGCAACAGCCGCCCCGCTGGATACTTTGGCGGGCCCCCTCAACTGGAAAGTTCAGGGCACGACCAGTGAGTACAGCCCGGTGCAGTACGGTGCTAACACCCCCACCACCATCAAAGAATCAACGTGGGGCATCGGTGAAGTCACCACCATCGTTAATTCCAACGGTGATGCTGCTTGGGCCAGTGGACTGGGCGGTGATTACCTCTACTTCATGCTCTACGGCATGGCCGACCTCTCGGTCGTCCCGGTGGTCTCAGGCTTCAATATTTACAACGTGGGTTGTACCGGTGGTCTGGGTTGCGATGGAAAGATTCATCTGGACATCTATCGCATGTCATCTCCTATCTCAGGCATTCTCCTGAAGGATCCTGATGATCGTACCGCCTTCAATGCTTTCAATGGTCTGACCAACGCCGCGGGCGCCAGCCTGTATTTGGGACTTGAACTGGTGCCGGGCAAGGTCGCTGTTGATGATCTCTCGACTGTGGGCATTGATGAAAGAGACGCGACGCTGTTCCAGAATGCAAACGCCAATACGCTTCCAACAACGGGTGCGGGTACGTTCTTTGCTGATGCCACCAGCGGGTCCGCCAAGGCCCAATGGAATAGCAATGGCTTTGCGCTGCCAGGTGGTCTTTTTGCGGATTTCGACGGAAACTTCACACTGAAGCCCAACTTTGCGGCGAGTGGAGGAGCGTGCCCGACCAATTCCCTGCCGGACCAGTGTTTCCTCGGACTGATCAATGACCCGGTTCAAAGTAACGCGATCCCTGAGCCTGGCAGCCTGGCTTTGTTCGGCCTCGCACTGGCTGCATTTGGTGTGATCCGTCGCCGCGACAACAAGAAATAAGCTTCAAAGCTACCCCCAAAAAACTGCCTGGTTGAAGCCAGGCAGTTTTTTTTGTCTTTGGAGTCCTTGGAAATAGCCGCCCCGGATAGTCACGCAATCCGGATCAAACACCCGAGATCAGTCGTCGGCAGTTTCCGGCCTTTGCATCCAGTCCATCAGCGCCGGATCTCTCTTGCTCAGATGAGTCTCCAGCTCACGCAGAGCGCCGAGGTAAGGTGCCACCATGCCGTAATAGTCGCTTGCTGGCCCGATCTGCCGAAAGGCAAAATTCATCTGGTTCAAGGCGCGGGCCAGGGGTCGCTCCATGGCCGCGTACCAGTAGTGAATTCCGTGGACGAGGCTGAAGGCGTACATCTGACGGTACAAACTCAAGAGAATTTGGGGCGAATGGTCGCGCAGTTCATGTGCGACCGTCGCATGGTCTTCCTTGACAGTGACACCCTCCAGCACATCGCCCCGCCGGCGCCGGTAGTCGTAGCGCACCATCAGTCGGCTAATCTCGGCCGCCTGCGCGGGCGGCGCCAGCGCGGCACCCTCCAGCAAAGCACTGCAATGACTTTGAAACGGAAAGGACTTAGTCAGGTCAGGCGGCACCAGGCGCACGTAGCCCACCAATTCACGGCGCAAATTGAACGCGCAGAAATGCGCCGAGCCGGCGTCGTATTCGTCTATCTCGCAGCCGTCCGGGTAATTGGCGGCAGGCAAAAAACCGCGTTCCAGACAATAGACCTGAAAACGCAGTTCAAAGACGCGCTGCATCAGGGCGTTGTCCCGACCCTGAATAACCTCACAGCTGTGAAAAAGGGGGGCATACTCCGCGTGCTCGAGCAATGAGGTGGTCATGCGATGTCCTGGTGAGGCAAGATTCTGAAAGCTGTTATCAACGGCTACAGTAGTCAGTTTGCGACCTGTCAGCCTCGGCCAGCTTGCGAAAAATCAATCCACCCGGTTAGCGACTGTCGGCAATCAAGGCGGTAGTAAGGCGCGCAGCCGCGGCAGTGCCGCCAGCGCGTTGTGCGTCGTGGCCTCAGCCAGTTCGTCAGCACTGATGCCGCGTAGCGCCGCCAACTCGGCCCCAATGCGCGGCAACTCGCCGGGCTCGTTGCGACCCTGCGCTGCACCCGCGGCGCGCTGCTCAGCCGTTTTGTACAACCAGTGCGGCGGCATGTCGGGTGCGTCAGTTTCCATCACGATGGCGTCCAGGGGCAGGCTGGTCGCCAGGCGTCGCAACTGCAGCGCGCGTTCATAAGTCAATGCACCGCCAAAGCCGAGCTTGAAGCCCAGTGCCATGAAGGCGCGGGCCTGCTGCTCACTGCCATTGAAGGCGTGGGCAATGCCATGCCACTGCCCTGTGCTGCCTGCGACCTCGCGCAAGCCTTTGAGCACGCGGTCCACCGAGCGGCGTGTATGCAAAATCACCGGCAAGTCGTACTTTTGAGCTAACTTGAGCTGCGACAGAAAAAAATATTCCTGGCGCTCGCGCAGTGGGCTGACACACAACTCCGGCACAAAGAAATCCAGCCCTATTTCACCGACGGCCACCAGGCGCGGGTCATCCCGGTGCTGCATCAACGTGGCGTCCAGGCGGCTCAGATGATCGTCCAGCGCCGGCTGGACACACAAAGGGTGAATGCCCAGTGCATAGCTGTCACCGGTTGTGTGTGCCAGCTCCCGCACGACATCAAAGTTGCCAGGCTCGACGGCGGGCAACACACAATGAGCTACGTTATTAATAGCAGCTCGCGCCCGCACTGCCTGGGCCAGAGGCCTGGACTCTTGTGCATCCAGGTGGCAATGGGTATCGATCCAGAAGCTCATACAGGGAAAGTACCATATCTTCGTCACGGCACCGACACCAAAATGTCATTTAACCGCCGTATGCTTGGTAGACTTTTGGGCGTCATCGTCCAAATTGAATGTTGTCATCCCTTAATTAGGAAGGAAATCCCTATGAAAGTTATCCACGCTTTTCTCGCCACCAGCGCCCTCGCGCTCGGCCTGGGCACAACGGCCCTGGCCCAGGAAAAAACCCTGCGCTTGCTAACCTGGGCTGACTATGCGCCGGCCGACGTGGTGGCGCAGTTTGAAAAAGAGAGTGGCTACAAGGTCGAATTGACCCTGTCCAACAACGAAGAAATGATCTCCAAGCTGCGCGCCACCGGCGGTGCGGGCTTTGATCTGGCGCAGCCGTCGCAAGACCGCATCACCGGGCCGCAACAGGAATTTGGCATTTACAAGTCGATGGACCTGAGCAAGCTCAAAGCCGAGCTGTTCATCCCGTCCATGCTGGAAGCGACCAAGAAGAACACCACGCTGGGCGGCAAGGTCTATGGTCTGCCGCATATCTGGGGCACCGACGGCCTGGTGGTCAACACCAGTCTCACCAAGATGGCCGACTATCCGGATTTGTGTCGTGCCGATGTCAAAGGCAAAACTGCCGTGCGCCTGAAACGCCCGACCCTGCTGGCGTTTGCTTTTGCCTCTGGCAAAGACCCGTTTGCGCTCTACAGCAACCCCAAAGCCTACGGCGCGCTGATGGACGACGTGGGCAAAACCATGATTGCCTGCAAAGGCAACCTGAAATTTTTCTGGGACAACAAAGACCAGTTGCTCAACGGCATGCGCACGGGTGAAATCGTCGGCGCCATGATGTGGGACACGGGCGGCTGGAAGCTCAATGGCGAGAAGGCTGAAATCCAGTTCATCGCGCCCAAGTCCGGCGCCCTCGGCTGGATCGACACCTTTGCCATTCCGGCCAAAGGCAAGAACGATGCCGCCGCTTACGCCTGGATCAACTTCAACCTGCGCCCCGAGATTGCGGCACGGGTGGCCAAGTCGGCGGGTAATTTCACCGCCTCCCAGGGCGCGGATCAGTTGATGGACGCCAAGCTGAAAGCCCAGTTTGCCGCCAGCTTCCCTGAAGCAGCGTTGAAAAATGTCAAGTGGTACCCGGCGGTGCCCGCTGGCATTGAAGAGATTGAAGGCCGGGTGCTGGACCGCATCAAGGCGGCCAATTGAGCCTGGCTTGCATTGAGTTCTGACGTATCTGCTGCGCCCACCGCTTCTGGTGCGGCGCAGCCTGACCTGCAGGCCACCCATGTGACCAAGCACTACGGCGCGTTCCATGCCGTGGATGACTTGTCTCTCGAAGTGGCGCGCGGCAGTTTCTTCTCTATCCTGGGGCCTTCAGGCTGCGGCAAAACCACGCTGTTGCGCATGATCGCGGGCTTTTTGAGCCCCGACTCCGGTGCTATTCAGATTGGCGGCCAGGCCATGAACGGCGTGCCGCCCAATCGGCGCCCGGTCAACATGGTGTTTCAGCACCTGGCGCTGTTCCCGATGATGAACGTGGGCGACAACGTGGGCTACGGCCTGGCGCGCCGCGGCGTGGCCAAGGACGAGATCAAGCGCCGTGTGGGTGACATGCTGGAGCGCGTCAGCCTGCCCGGCGCGCAAGATAAACGCGTTGATCAGTTGTCTGGCGGGCAAAAGCAGCGGGTGGCGATTGCCCGCAGCCTGGTGCTGGAGCCCACGCTCTTGCTGCTGGACGAACCCCTGGGTGCGCTGGACTTGAAACTGCGCGAGCACATGAAGATTGAGCTCAAGCAGTTGCAAGCAGCCTTTGGCACCACCTTTGTGTACATCACACACGACCAATCTGAAGCGCTGGTGCTGTCAGACCATGTGGCGGTGATGAACCATGGGCGCTTTGAGCAGGTGGGCACGCCGCAGCAGCTTTACTACGAACCGCAGACGCCGTTTGTGGCGGGCTTTGTGGGTGCCAACAACCGCATTGCAGGCCGTGCATCGGGCGTGAACGGCAACATGGTGACCGTCACCAGTGCCGATGGCATGGTGGTTCCCGCACGGGCCATGGGCAAGGTCCAGCTGGGTGATGCGGTTGAGGCCTTTGTGCGTCCCGAAGTGGCCCGTCTGGCGCGCCAAAGCGTGACGCTGGCCGATGCCGGCTTGCCTTTTTTCAGCGCCCGCGTAGCCAGCCTGCTGTTTGACGGTGCCAACTCAGCGGTGCTGTTGCATGAAGAGAACTCGCACACGGAATTTCGTATCGCCTTGCCCCAGACCGGTCAGTTCGCCGACCTGGCGGTGGGTGAGCGCGTGCACTTCGGATTTGACCCGCAGCGAGCCGTGTGCTTTGCCCCGACCCAAGCCGAAAGATCGGCGTAGGCCAGCGGTGAGCGTCCATGCCAACTGAATCGACCCGCAGCACCATGCCGTACGCTCGGCTGATGCTCATGCTACTGTTGGCGCCGGCGCTGTTGTGGCTGCTGGGGCTGATTGTGTTGCCGCACGTCGAGCTGGGTATCTTGTCGCTGCGCGCACGGGTGGCACCACGCGTCTACGAGGCCAGCCTGGCGCAGTACCGCACCTTCATTGAAGAGCCGCTCTACTGGCACACTTTTGTGCGCACCGCGCTGATGTCAATTTTGGCGACGGCTGTCACTTTGATCATGGCGTTCCCGATTGCCTGGACCATTGCCAAGCTGGCGCGCGGTCGCAACAAGTCGATGCTGTTCATCCTGTGCCTGATTCCGTTTTGGGTCAGTGAAACGGTGCGCACGCTAGGCTGGATGATTTTGCTGCGCGAATCCGGCGTGCTGCCGCAGTTGCTGGTGTGGCTGGGCCTGACACCCGCGCCGATCGAGATGCTCTACCACGACTCCACCATCTTGGTCGGGCTGGTCTACACCTCCATGCTGTTCATGGTGATCCCGCTGATCAGCGCGCTCGAAAGCCTGGACGACTCGCTGATCGAAGCCGCCTACGACCTGGGCGGCAACGGCTGGTCGATCCTGCGCCAGATTGTGATTCCCCACGCCGCGCCCGGTATTGTGGCGGGCTGCATTGTGGTGTTCATGCTGACCCTGGGCAACTACCTGACACCGACGCTGCTAGGTGGCAAAAACTCGCAGTGGTTCACCGAGCAGATATACACCCAGTTCATCACCCGCTTCAACTGGGAACAGGGAGCCGCCTTTGGCTTCTTGCTGCTGGGTTTATCAACCGCCATTGTGTGGGCCGGCTTGCGCTTAAGCGGTCAGAAATTTGGTGAAGTGATGCAACGATCATGATCGCCTCCCTGCCCCGCCCGCTTTGGTTGCGCGCCAGCACCGTGGTCTACGGGCTGCTGTTCTTTGCCTTCTTGTTTCTGCCGCTGGTGGTCGTGGCGGTATTCGCCTTCAACGACGCAGCCTACCCGGCGCCGCCGTGGCGCGGCTTCACGCTGGACTGGTTTTTGGGTGGTGCCGATACGGCGCGCCGTGGCTTGTTTGCCGACAGCGCCATGCTGGGCAGCCTGTGGACCAGTGTGGTGGTGGCGTGCTGGGTGACCGTGCTCTCGGTATTGGTCGGCACGGCCAACGCGTTTCTGATCGAGCGCACGCAGTTTCGCGGCAAACAGGCTTTGTCCTTGTTGATGCTGGCGCCGCTGGTGATTCCGGGCGTGATTCTGGGCATCTCGATCCTGGCGTTTGCCAGCCGGATCGCCAATCTGGCCGATGACCTGTGGGCGCTGGAGCTGGACTTTTTGCGACCCGGCCTGCCGCTGGTGGTGCTGGGGCAGTTCTCGTACATCGTGTCCATTGCCACGCTGACCATCACGGCGCGGCTCAAGCGCTTTGATGTCACGCTGGAAGAGGCCGCCTACAACCTGGGCGCCTCACGCGCCGCGGTGTTTGCCACCATCACCCTGCCCTATCTGCAACCCGCGCTGATTGGCGCGGCCGCTATTTCTTTTTTGATGTCGTTCGAGAACTTCAACACCACGCTCATGCTGGTGGGGTCGGACGCGCCCTTGACCGTGATGATGTATGGACGCATGCGCGAAGGTGCAACGCCGGTGCTCAACGCGGTGAGTCTGTTCTTGATAGTGGCTTCTGCCCTGTTGGCACTGACCTTGTTGCGGGGTAAGCCATCGGCGCATGGGCAAGCAGCGGTGTGAAACCCTGCAACACATGCTCTGCCGCGATCAAGTCGAGCGCGGCAAAACCCACGGACTTATAGACCGTGATCTCTTGATCTGAACTGCGTCCAGTCATTCGGGGTGAAGATGCCAGCAGCTCAGTCAGTTCCCCGCGCACATCTGCCTCGGAAATCAGGCCAGCACGCAAGGCCTGCAAGACCTCACCGCCTTTTTGCAGTACACCTTCACGGGTGTCGGCAAAGAGCCTGACTCCGAGCAGAAGCTGAGGTTCTGCTTCGGCCATGTTGGCAGTGAATGCGCCGATCAAACCCAGGTGCGTGCCGGGTTTGACCCACTCGCTTCGGATGAACGGTGCGGTCGCCGTCGTGACTGCAGCCACGATGTCGGTGGCGGCCAGCGTGTTTTCCAGATTTGTCGTCGCACGTGCCGCAATACCCACCTTGGCCAGTTCATCAACAACGGCCTGGGCCTTGTCGAGTTGGCGACCCCATATGACGGTTTCAGACAACTCAAACACGCTGTGGTGCGCCATCGCCATGTGCGCGGAAAGTGCACCAGTGCCCAGCACCGCGAGTCTGGTACTGCCGGGTCGAGCCAGCAGCTGGGCCGCCAGTGCGGCAGCCGCTGCGGTGCGGCGCAGTGTCAATTCGGTGCCATCGATGACAGCCAGCGTTGTGCCGTCTTCACACGAGGTCAGCACATAAACGGCAGATACGGCGGGCTTGCCCCTGGCATTGTTTTCAGGCCAGATGGAGACGATCTTGGTGCCCATCATGCGCTTGGGTCTCCAGGCGGGCATGATCAGGACCGTGCTGGCATCGTGGTTGGGATTGAAATGGCTGCGCGGCGGCGACTCAATAGGCTCGCGCAAGCCCTTGGCGAGAGATTGAATCAGCGCGCCGTAGGGCGTCAGGCGAGCCACCTCGTCTTTGGGAATGAACTGCATGACGGGTGTGTCATGTGAAGAAAAAGTCTGTGCCGTCAAAGTCATATTTTTTTCGTCGTGCGTGGGTGGGTGGTGCTGACCCACAAAACTTCTGCATCCTCTGCACTGACGCTGATCACGCGGTGCCCCATGCGGCTGTCGATGTACCAGGAGTCGCCCGGCCCCAGATACACGGGCTCGTAAAACTCGGTGAAAAGTTCCACGTCACCGGCCAGCACATAAACAAACTCTTCCCCCGTATGACGGCTCCAGTCTTCAAAATCGTCAAACGAGCGTGCCAGGATTCGGGTCTTGAATGGAATCATGTCTTTGTTCGACATGTCATTGCACAGCAATGTGTGGTCGTAGTAAGGCGTATGGTGACTCTGACCGGAACCCTTGCGCGTGATGCTGCGTCGTCCACTGCCTGAAATATTTTTGTTCGGCTCAAACAACTCGCTGATGTCGATTTGTAAACCCGCGGCCAGTTTGATCAACGCGTCATAGGTGGGCGACATCAGGCCGTTCTCAATTTTGGACAGCGTGGATCGCGCCAAGCCGGTCGCCTGACTGGTCTGCTCCAAGGTCCAGCCAAGCTGGCTGCGCTGGGCCCGTATGCGTTGCCCTAGCAGGGCCTCGCTGCTACTCGGTTCGGATTGATCATTCATAGAAGATGTTGTTTTGTCGACAAGCAAAAGCGCGTCCGCCGCAGACCTACACGTCAAAGCGAACACCCTGCGCGAGCGGGAGTTCTTTTGAATAATTGATCGTGTTGGTTGCCCGGCGCATGTAGGCACGCCAGGCATCGGAGCCCGACTCCCGGCCACCGCCGGTTTCTTTTTCACCGCCAAAGGCGCCGCCTATTTCCGCCCCGGAAGTGCCAATGTTGACGTTGGCAATACCGCAGTCGGAACCGGCGCTGCCAAGGAATGTTTCGGCCTCACGCAAGTCATTGCTGAAGATGGCGGACGACAAGCCTTGCGGCACATCGTTTTGCATTGCCACGGCATCTTCAAAATGTTCATAAGCCAGCACATACAAAATGGGGGCAAAAGTCTCATGACGCACGGTTTCGGTCTGCGCCGGCATCTCGACAATAGCGGGTTTGACGTAGTAGGCCTTGGGGAACTGCTCATGCAGTACACGCTCGCCGCCAAACACGTCTCCACCCTCCTCTCTGGCTTTGACCAGGGCCTGTTGCATGGCGTCAAAAGATGCCTTGTCGATCAGCGGCCCGACCAAAGTTCCCGGGGTGAGGGGGCTGCCAATAGGCAAGGCCTGATAGGCTGTTTTTAGACGCCCAATCAAGGACGCTCGAATACTCTGGTGCGCGATCAGCCGTCGCGTGGTGGTGCAGCGCTGCCCGGCCGTGCCCACGGCGGCAAACAAGATGGCGCGTACAGCCAAGTCAAGGTCTGCGCTTGGGGTGATGATCACAGCGTTGTTGCCACCCAACTCCAGCAGACTGCGGCCAAAACGCCGCGCCACATTCGGGCCCACTTCACGTCCCATGCGGGTGCTGCCCGTCGCTGAGATCAGCGCCACTCTGGCGTGATTCACCAGCGCCTCACCCACGTCCCGTGCGCCAATGACCAGTTGCGACAGACCTTCGGGAGCATCTCCAAATCGTTTGGCGGCGCGCTCAAACAGGGCCTGGCAGGCCAATGCAGCCAGCGGTGTTTTTTCGGACGGCTTCCACACGACCGAATCACCACACACCAGGGCCAGCGCGGCGTTCCAGGACCAGACGGCCACGGGAAAGTTGAACGCGCTGATCACCCCCACAACGCCCAGTGGGTGCCATGTTTCCATCATGCGGTGTCCGGGTCGCTCGGAAGCGATCGTCAAACCATAAAGCTGGCGAGACAGCCCGACGGCGAAGTCACAGACATCAATCATTTCCTGCACTTCGCCCAGGCCCTCAGAGAGAACTTTTCCGGCTTCCAGCGATATCAGCTGACCCAAGTCGTTTTTGGACAGGCGCAACTCTTCGCCAAGCAGGCGAATGAGCTCCCCTCGTCGGGGTGCAGGCGTGCTGCGCCAGGTCAAAAACGATTGATGCGCGACGCGGACGATCTCGGCCACCTCCTGCTGGCTGTGTGTGGGCACGCGACCCAGTTCACTGCCGTCGATCGGCGAGCAGACAAGCAGGGTTCCCCCGGTATAAGCCGAGGACGCAACGCCCAAGCGCTGCATGAGAGACGGAAGAAGTGCATTTACCGTGGACATGGTTTTTTTGCTCGATTTGAAAGAAAAATATTTCCTAATGGAAATTATATTGACTGATAGTAGAATCTGTCCATATTTTTATACTTTTGTTGTTTTGTATGAAACAAGTTGACGTCGTCATCGTGGGGGGTGCTGCAGTTGGCAGCTCAGCGGCGTATTTTTTGGCTTCCCAAGCCGACTTCAAAGGGTCGGTTCTGGTGCTGGAAAAAGACTTCTCGTATGAAAAATGCGCCACCACACTCTCAGCAGCGTCGATACGACACCAGTTTTCGACACCGGGCAATATTGAGATGTCGCAGTTTGGTACGCAGTTCATCCAGCACATTGGCGATCATTTGTCGGTGGCTGGCGAGGCCCCGGATGTCGGGTTTCACGAAGAAGGCTATCTGTTTCTGGCAAGCGATGCAGGGCGCGCCATCCTGGAGTCCAACCACCGCGTACAACGCAATCTGAACGTCGACGTCACCTTGCTGAGCCCCGCGCATTTGCAGGAACGCTACCCGTGGATGAATACGGATGATTTGAGCGCGGGTTCGCTGGGCTTGTCCGGTGAAGGCTGGCTCGACGCCTACAGTCTGATGCAAGGTTTTCGACGCAAGGCGATATCTTTGGGCGTGCAGTACCGCCAGGCGCAGGTGCTCAGTGTCAAGCGCCAAGGTCGCCGGATTCAATCAGTCAAGCTGTCCGACGGCTCCACGGTGAACTGCTCGGTGCTCATCAACGCCGCTGGCACTGGTGCGCGCACGCTGGCGCAGAGTGCGGGCATTGCCTTGCCCGTAGAGTCGCGCAAGCGCTGTGTGTTCCACTTCACCTCGTCAGCACAGACCACCCATTGCCCCATGGTCATTGACCCCAGCGGCGCGTATTTCCGGCCGGAGGGCAAAGGCTACCTATGTGGCATTTCACCAGCGCAAGAACAAGACCCCGAATGTTTTGACTTTGAGGTGCAGCACGCGCTATTTGACGAAGTGCTCTGGCCCCTGTTGGCGGCGCGTGTCCCAGGCTTTGAAGCCGTGCGCGTGAAAACCGCGTGGGCAGGGCACTACGACATGAACACGCTTGATCACAACCTCATCTTGGGCGCACACCCTGAAGTGGACAATCTGTTGTTTGCCAACGGATTCAGTGGTCACGGCATGCAGCAAGCCCCCGCCGTGGGTCGGGCCTTGTCGGAACTGGTGACCTACGGTGACTACCGAACGCTCAATCTCTCGGCTTTTGGCTGGCAGCGAATACTTGAAAACAGACCCTTGCTGGAAATCAATGTGGTGTGATGTTCATTCATCACGTGTCGCACGCCAGCGGCGAAAGCGACCAAGGCACCACTGGCTCGTCGGCGCAGCACTCGAAACACTTCGTTAAAGGAAATAACGCCATGGCAACATTTCAAACAGGCGGCCAAATCTTGGTCGATCAGCTCAAGCTACACGGTGCTCAGCACGTGTTTTGTGTGCCCGGCGAAAGCTTTCTGGCTGTTCTGGATGCGCTTTACGATGCACCGTCGATTGAAGTCACTGTCTGCCGCCAGGAAGGGGGTGCGGCCATGATGGCCGAGGCGCACGGCAAACTCACCGGTCGCCCCGGGATTTGCTTTGTGACCCGCGCGCCCGGGGCCACCAATGCGTCGGCCGGTGTTCACATTGCCCGGCAAGACTCCACGCCCATGATCCTTTTTGTCGGCCAGGTCGAACGGGGTGCGCGCGAGCGCGAGGCGTTTCAGGAACTTGATTACCGCGCTGTGTTTGGCAAGCTGGCCAAATGGGTGACGGAAATCGACGACGTGCGCCGCTTGCCCGAATTGGTGTCAAGAGCATTTCATGTCGCCACATCGGGGCGCCCCGGTCCGGTGGTCATTGCCTTGCCCGAGGACATGCTGACCGAGCTGATGGAAGTGACCGATGCCGATGCCGAGGCCGCTGGGCGGCCCCGCGTATTGCCCTATCAGGTGATTGAGACCGCGCCCGGTACGCAGCCCATGGCCGAGTTGCGGACGCGGCTTCAGGCCGCCCAGCGCCCCATCATGATTCTGGGGGGTAGCCGCTGGTCGGCGACCGCGGTGGAACACATCACCTCATTTGCAGAGCACTTTCAATTGCCGGTGGTTTGCTCGTTCAGACGGCAAATGCTCTTTTCTGCTGATCATGCCTGCTATGCAGGGGACATGGGCTTGGGTCCCAACCCCAAGCTGCTCAAACGTGTGCAAGAGGCCGACCTGGTGCTGCTGGTCGGTGGCCGATTCTCTGAAGTGCCATCCCAAGGCTATACCGTGCTGGACATTCCTGTGCCCCGGCAAACCCTGGTGCATGTCTATCCAGACCCGGATGAACTGGGGCGTGTTTACCGAGCTGACCTGCCCATTCATGCGTCTCCTGCGGCTTTTGCACTGGCCGCATCACAACTGGAATCGACAGGACATGCGGTCTGGTGCGAGCGGACAAAAGAAGCCCGTGCCGATTTTTTGCAATGGAGCGATCCGAATCCAATCCGCATCCCCGGTGGCCTGCAGATGGGCGAGGTCATGAGCCACCTGCGCCAGGTCTTGCCCGCAGACACCATCATGTGCAACGGCGCGGGCAACTTTGCGATGTGGGTGCATCGTTTCTGGCCCTTTCGCCATTACGGCACCCAACTGGCCCCCACCAGCGGCTCCATGGGTTACGGCCTACCCGCCGGCGTGGGCGCCAAACGCCTGTGGCCCGAGCGCAGCGTGGTCGTATTTGCCGGGGATGGCGACTTTTTGATGCATGGGCAGGAACTGGCTACCGCCGTGCAGTACAAGCTGCCCATTCTTGTCATCCTGCTCGACAACGGCATGTACGGGACGATTCGCATGCACCAGGAGCGAAACTATCCTGCACGCGTCATGGCAACTGAATTGGTCAACCCCGACTTCGCCGCCTACGCTCAGGCGTTTGGCGCACATGGCGAACGCGTCAGCGACACCGCATCTTTCGCCTCGGCCCTGCAGCGTGCCTTGGCCAGCGGCAAGCCGGCGCTTGTGCATTGCCTGATCGACCCGCAAGCCATCACACCCGTTTTCACGCTGGATGGGTTACGCCAACAAGCCGTGCGCACTCCCAAAGACCCGTCGGGCCTGCCAGCCTGATGGACGACCCGATCAACGCTTGCGCTTCACAAACAGGTTGCGGGTCCGGTCCTGCGGGTAGGCAAAGGTCACCGCGCCGTTTTTCACCATGCCCATCACCAGCATATTGATGCTGATGGCGTCCTTGTCATCCTTGCTGAACGGATGCTCGTGGGTGGCGGCAACACCGTAGTAGATGCGCGGCATGGTCTCCAGCGCGGCTTTGACCGAGGGGCCCGAGAGGTCGCCATTGCGGATCGCCAAAATGGCGTAGGTGAGCAGATAGACCGAGTCATAGGCTTGCACCGCCGCCATCGGCACCGTGATTTTTTTCGTCTTGTATTTACGGGCGTAAGCGCTGAGAAACGCACTGCGCCGCTCGTTACTCGGCTCGGCAATAAAGGTCTGCGCCATCAGCGCCCCTTCGGCGGCGTCCCCTGCGCCGTCGATGAAAAATGGAAACGACAAGGGCCAGGCCCCGACCTGGGGCACCTTCCAGCCCAGGGCTTGGCGCCCGCGGGCAATCACGGCATTCTCTTGTCCTACCGTGTAGCTGAAAATCACATCGGCACCGGCCGCCTGCGCCGCCTTGAGTTCGGGTTGCAAGTCTTTCACACCGAGCTCAAACCGGGCCACATGCACCGGCTTGAGATTCTTGGCCGCCAGCGCCTTCAGCACGTCCTGCAAGCCCGCCTCGCCATAGCCGGTGTTGTCAGCAAACACCGCCACCCGGGTCCAGCCACGCGCGACGATATCGTCGACCACGAACGGTGCCTGAATGGCGTCGCGCGCCGACGTTCTGAAAACATAGCTGTCGGGTGCCGGATACGTGGTGGTGATGGGAGTCCCGGTGGCGCAGGGCACGATCAAGGGGATCTTGGCGCTCTGGAACACCGCCAGCGACTTCATGGCCACGCCCGTATTGCAAAAGCCGATGGTGGCGATCAACTGATCCTTGATGAGCTCTCTGGACCGCTGCAAGCCAACATCCGGCGTGCCGGTGTCATCCTTGATCACCAGTTCCAGCGGCCGCCCCAGGTAACCACCGGCGGCATTGATTTCATCCAACGCGAGCTTGGCGCCATTCATCATGGGCACACCAAAATCCGCCGAAGGCCCGGTTAGCGGGCCAATCAAGCCGATGCGCAGGGGATTGGCCGGCTGGGCCAGCGCGCTGCCCAGAGCGCCAGACAAGACCATGAGGCCTATCCATTTTTTGTGCCATTGCTTGCTCATTGTGCTGACGCTCCAAGTTTGAGTTTTCAGCATACGCGAGGGCGCAACGTCCGGCGCCCCATGAAAACCCTAGGAAAGCTTTCGCTTTTCTGACGCAAGCCGCAGGGCCTAGAACGCTTCCAGCAGTCGCCCCTGAACCAGCCTGATCCGGCGCGAACACCGCTCAGCCAATGATTCATCATGGGTCACCATCACAAAGGCGGTGCCTTGCACACGGGCCAATTCCAGCATCAACTCAAACACCCCGTTGGCGGTGCTGCGGTCCAGGTTGCCGGTGGGCTCGTCGGCCAGCACGCAGGCCGGGCGGGTCACCAGGGCGCGCGCAATGGCCACACGCTGGCGCTCGCCGCCCGAGAGCTCTGAAGGCCGATGCAACAAGCGTTCCTGCAAGCCGACTTTTGCTAGCATTTCAGTAGCAATATGCGTAGATTCTGCGGGGGCTAGACGCCGAATCCATAAAGGCATGGCGACGTTGTCCAAGGCGCTGAATTCGGGCAGCAGGTGGTGAAACTGATAAACAAAACCGAGGTACTGGTTGCGCAATCGACCCTGCGCGGCAGCGCTCTGGTGCGCCAGATCCTGCCCGTGCAAGAACACCGAACCACTGGTGGGGGCATCGAGCCCGCCCATCAAGTGCAGCAGCGTGCTTTTGCCGGAACCTGAGGCCCCCACGATAGCCAGCGTTTCGCCAGCCCGCACGTCCAGATCCACGCCCTGCAGCACGGTGACATCCAGGCGACCTTCGGTGAAGCGTTTGGTCAAAGCGCGGGCGCTAAGAACGATCCCCGTTCGCCCTGAGCCGCCTGTCCTGAGCGCGGCCGAAGGGGTCGAAGGGCTCGCCAAGGCTTCGACAGGCTCAGCCCGAACGGAGGTGGGTTCGGGCTGAACGGTGAAAATATCATTCATAGCGCAGTGCCTCCGCCGGGTTCACCCGGCTGGCGCGCCAGCTCGGGTAGAGGGTGGCCAGAAAAGCCAGCACCAGGGAAATGACGGCAATCGGCACGATGTCGGCCTGCTGCGGATCACTCGGCATGCGGCTGATCAAGTAAATGTCTTTGGGCAAAAAACTGGCTTGAAACAGCCGCTCCAACGCGGGCACGATCACATCGATATTGAACGCCACGCCCAGGCCCAGGGCCAGGCCGGCGAAGGTGCCGATCACGCCCACCATCGCGCCCTGCACCACAAAAATTCCCATGATGCTTCGGGGGCTGGCGCCCAGCGTGCGCAGGATGGCAATGTCGGCGCGCTTGTCGGTGACCGTCATCACCAGCGTCGACACCAGGTTAAAAGCGGCCACCGCCACGATCAGCGTGAGGATGATGAACATCATGCGTTTCTCCATCTGCACGGCGGCAAACCAGGTGCGGTTCTGGCGCGTCCAGTCGCGGATCAACAGCTCGCCCGTCAGGGTCTTGGCCAGGTCAGCCGCCACCTCGCGCGCCTGGTGCAAATCGCGCAGCTTGACCCGCACGCCACTGGGGCCCTCTAACCGGAAGATGCGCGCCGCATCTTCAATGTGCAACAGCACCAGCGCGGAATCGTATTCAAAATGCCCGGAGTCAAAGGTGCCCACCACTGTCATCTGCTTGAGGCGCGGCACGACACCGGCGGGGGTCACCTGGCCACTGGGCGCCACCAAAGTCACCTTGTCGCCCTGACGCACGCCCATGCTGCGCGCCAGCTCGCCGCCCAGCACGACACCAAACTCGCCGGGGATCAGGCGGCTCAGGCCGGTGTTTTTCAGTTCAATGGCGAGGTCCGTCACCTCGGGCTCGCGGGCTGGGTCAATGCCCCGCACCATCGTGCCTTTCATGTCCTCGCCCCTCGCCAGCAATGCCTGGGTAGCTATGAAAGGTGCAGCACCCACCACCTGGGGGTGGGCCCGCACCTGGCTGAGTGTGAGCGCCACGTCGGGCAGGGCCGCACCGTTGGGGGCAAAAATCTCAATATGTGAGACCACGCCCAACATGCGGTCGCGCACCTCTTTCTGAAAGCCGTTCATGACACTCAGCACAATGATCAGTGCCGCCACGCCGAGCGCAATGCCCAGCATCGACACACCCGAGATGAAAGAGATAAAGCCGTTGCGCCGGGTCGCGCGGCCAGCGCGCGTGTAGCGCCAGCCAAGAATGAGTTCATAAGGGAGTTGCATGGACCGCCAAAGTTGAAAACAGGGGCCATTGTGGCATTGACACCCCGCCACGCCATTTCCCGGACAATCAAGCCATGCACCTCCTGATTCCCTTCGCGTTTTGCAGCTCTGAAGGCTGCCGCCAGGCCCTGACCCCACTCAAACTGCCGAACCTTGAAAAACTGCTGCGCCGCCTGGCACCGCAGCCGATGGACAGCGGCGACGAGTCCAGCCTCTCGCCACCGCACGAACGCGCTTTGGCGCGCGCCCTGAATCTGCCGGTCGCGGATGGCTTGATTCCCTGGGCCGCGCTGCAGGCACAAACCACCCTGGCCGCACCCGAGGTCGGCAGTGCCTGGGCTTTCATCACCCCTTGCCATTGGCGAACCGGGTCCAAGCATGTCGCCATGGGCGGCGTGCCGCTGCCCGACTTTGCGGCACAGGAGTCCCAAGCCCTGCTGGCCGCGATGCAGCCCTATTTCTCGGAAGACGGCATCAGCTTGCACTATGAAAAGCCTGAGCGTTGGCTGGCCCGCGGCGCTGTGTTCAATGACCTGGCCACTGCCTCGCTGGACCGTGTGGCCGGGCGCGACGTGGCGCACTGGCTCCCCGCCGCAAGCAGCGCAATCCCCTTGCAACGCCTGCAAAGCGAAATGCAGATGCTGCTCTACCACCACCCGGTCAACGACGACCGCGCGGCGCGCGGCGTGCCCATCGTCAACTCATTCTGGATCAGCGGCACCGGCGCTTTACCACCATTGCCACACCAGGCTGCCACTGCACCGAAGCCCGTGCTTGTGACCAGCTTGCGCGAAGCTGCGTTAGGTGACAACTGGCCCGCCTGGGCGCAAGCCTGGCAAGCCCTGGATGCAACCGAGTGCGCGGCGCTGTTGGCCACACTCAGTCAAGGCGGCAGCTTTGAGCTGACCCTCTGTGGCGAGCGCAGTGCCCAGACCTTCATGGCCAGGCCCCCCTCGATCCTGACAAATTTTTTAAGCCTTTTCGGCTCCCAGCCCCCGTCCCTATTGCTTGAGCAGCTATGAAAATATTAGTGCGTGAGATTCCGCCCCGTTCTGCCTGGGCGCTTGAACAAGCCGGCATCCACCCGCTGCTGGCTCAGCTTTATGCAGCACGCGGCGTGCAAAGCGTGCAGGAGCTCGACGACGGCCTGGCGCGCCTGATTGCGCCCACTGAGATGCTGGGCTTGAGCGCGGCAGCGACCCTGCTGGCCGACGCGATTGCGGCGGACAAGACACTCTGCATCGTGGCCGACTACGACTGCGACGGCGCCACCGCCTGCGCGGTGGGCATTCGCGGCTTGCGCCTGCTGGGGGCGAAACACGTCAGCTACATCGTCCCCGACCGCGTGGTCGATGGCTACGGCCTGACCTCACCGATCTCCGAGCGCGTCAAGGCCAGCGGCGCTGACGTGCTGATCACGGTGGACAACGGCATCGCCAGTTTTGAGGGTGTCGCCACCGCGCGTGCCTTGGGCCTGCAGGTGCTGGTAACGGATCACCACTTGCCTGCCAGCCGGGACGGCCAGATCATGCTGCCCGAAGCGGACGTGATCGTGAATCCGAACCAGCCCGGCTGCACGTTTGCCAGCAAGTCGATCGCCGGTGTGGGTGTGATGTTTTACGTGTTGCTGGCTCTGCGCGCCGAGCTGCGCCAGCGTGGCGTGTTCCCTGCTGCCACGCAACCGAAGCTCGATGCCTTGCTGCCGCTGGTGGCGCTGGGCACGGTGGCCGACGTGGTCAAGCTCGACGCGAACAACCGCCGCCTCGTGGCCCAAGGGTTAAAACGGGTGCGCGCCCTGATGCTGCCTACCGGTCTTGCTAGTCTTTTTGTAGCAGCTGGGCGCGACGCCCAGGTCGCCACCACGTTTGACTTTGGCTTTGCCTTGGGGCCGCGCATCAACGCCGCCGGGCGCCTGTCCGACATGACCCTGGGCATTGAATGCCTGCTGACTGACGATGCGGCGCGTGGCCTGGAGCTGGCGAAAGCACTCGACGGCATCAACCGCGAGCGGCGCGAGATTGAAGGCAGCATGCGCGAACAGGCTTTGGCCGTTGCCGAATCCTTGTTTGACGACAACGAGGAGGCGCCGCCCGCCATCTGCGTGTTCGACCCCGACTTCCACGAGGGTGTGGTCGGCATCGTGGCCTCGCGCATCAAGGACAAACTGCACCGGCCGACCTTTGTCTTTGCGCAAAGCAGAGCGCCGGGGCGCGAGCATGAACTCAAAGGCTCGGGCCGGTCCATCCCCGGCTTTCACCTGCGCGACGCACTCGACCTGGTGGCCAAACGCCACCCCGGCGTGCTGCTGCGTTTTGGCGGCCACGCCATGGCGGCCGGTTGCACCATTGCCGTGGAGAACTTCGATGCCTTCGAGCAGGGCTTGAGCCAGGTCGCGCGGGAATGGCTCGATGCCGCCACTTTGATGCGCCGCCTCGATACCGACGGCCCCTTGAAACCCGAGTACCGCCGGGTCGAGCTGGTGGACGCGCTGCACAAGGAAGTCTGGGGCCAGGGTTTTGCGCCGCCCACCTTCAGCGAAGAAGTCGAAGTGCTGTCGCAGCGTCTGGTGGGTGAAAAACACCTGGCACTCAAGCTCAAGCACCAGGGTCAGCCGGTGGACGGCATCTGGTTTGGCCACACCGAGCCGCTGCCCGCGCGCGTCAAACTCGCGTTCCGGCTGGATGCCGATGCCTGGAACGGCATTCGCCGGGTGCGGTTTTTGGTGGAGGCGGCTCAGGCGGAGCTTTGAGGGATATCCGTCAGGACTTCCTGGAGTGCTTGCGCTACATCGGATGTTGTCAGCGTGTTCAGGTCCTGGCTCGCATGTTCCCCGCTGTGCAGAATCCGGTTGGCCTGCACCTCCACGCAGCGCTGAAAGACGTTGCGCGCAAAGCGGCCGTTGTCGGTTGTCTGGCCGCCATTGAACAGTGTCGTCAGGTTCTCTTGCAGAAAGGCGCGGGCGCCAGCGTCCAGCACGTATTCCGATTCGCGGCAGAAGGACTCGAATATGGCAAGAAGATCGTCAGGCCCGTAGTCGTCAAACTCAATGTAATGGTTAAAACGCGAACGCAGGCCCGGGTTGCTGTTGATGAAGTTGCGCATGGGCTCCGGGTAACCGGCCACAATGACCACCAGTTGATCCCGGTAGTCCTCCATGGTCTTGAGCAGGGTGTCGATGACTTCCCGGCCGAAATCGTTGTTGTTGTCGCCTTGCGCCAGCGCATAGGCTTCGTCGATGAACAGGATGCCACCCAGGGCAGACTCCAGCACCTCCCGGGTTTTGATCGCTGACTGGCCGACATACCCCGCAACCAGCCCGGCGCGATCCACTTCGACAATGCGGTTGGACAAGGTGATGCCGAGGCTGAAGTAAATATCCGCAATGATGCGCGAGACCACCGTTTTGCCCGTTCCCGGATTACCGGTAAACACCAGATGCTGTGAAAACCCGGCGGCCACCTTGCTGCCCGCTTCGGCGCGCGCGTGTTGTACGCGCACAAAGTCGGACAGACGTTGCACCTGCTTTTTGACCCGGCCCAACCCGGCCAGGTCGTTCAGCCGTTTCAGGGCAGCCTCGTAATTGGCCGACAGCCCCTGCCCCTGGTCCGCCGGGAGAGCTTCCCCCAGCCCCTTTTCCACGTCGGCGGGCAGGATCTTCTGCAAGTCGGACTTCGACGCGTTTTCCAGTGCAAACAAACGCTGCGCCTGCGCTTCGATCACCCTCTCGAACAGGTTGCGCACATAGCGTGCATTGCTGAAGCGCTGTCGCTGCACATGAATTTCACGGCTGAAAATCGTCTGCAGACCTGCATGAATCGAATCGCTCAGCTCATAGGAGTGCGAACCGCAAAACTTCAGGAATATCTCCAGCAACTCGGCCGGGGTGTAGTCTGGAAACCGGATGTAGCGGTTGAAGCGCGAGGCCAGTCCCGGATTGGAATTGATGAAGTCGTCCATGTCGGCAACATAGCCGGCAACGATCACCACCAGTTCATCGCGATGGTCCTCCATCATCTTGAGCAGGGTTTCGATGGCTTCCCTGCCGAAGTCCTGTGTGCCGGATCTGGCCAGGGCGTAGGCCTCGTCAATAAACAAAACGCCGCCCAGCGCGGACTCCACGATGGCCCGCGTCTTGAGCGCCGTCTGGCCAATATAGGGGGCCACCAGTCCGGCACGGTCAGTCTCGACGACCTTGTCAGTTTTCAGGATGCCCAGCCGCTGGTAGAGGCCGGCGATGATCCTGGCAATGGTTGTCTTGCCGGTGCCCGGATTGCCAATAAATACCAGATGTCGCGAAGGCGCGGTTGGCACGCGCAAGCCCTGCTGTGCGCGCAGCTTCTGTACCTGGATGTAGCTGGCCTGACGAAAGACCTCCTCCCGGACCACGTCAAGCCCGACGAAGCCCGCGAATGCCGTTTCGAGGTACTCGGTGATGGACTGATCGTTGCGCAGGGAGTGTTTGAAGACGGTGTGCAGGTTCGCGCTTCGTTCCCGCAGTTTCAACAAACGCTGTTTCGCCGTTTCAAATTCCTGCCGCGCGGCGACTTCGTACCAGCGCCGCGCCTGCTCCAGATCCTGGGCCACGCCCAAGCCGTTCTCGTAGAGCCAGCCCAGGTTGCTGCAGGATTCGGCATGCGCTTGTTCTGCCGCAAGCCGGTTCCAGTGGACACTTTTTTCATAGTCCACCGGAACGCCGAGCCCGTGCTCATAGGCCAGTCCCAATGCACACTGGGCTTCGGGCATGCCCTGCTCTGCGGCCAATTGGTACCAGTGGACGGCCTGCGACTGGTCTGTGGGCACGCCTCGGCCGCTGGCCAGCGCAAAGGCCAGGTTGTACTGCGCGAAGACGTCGTTTTGATCGGCGGCCAAGCGGAACCAGCGCACCGCCTCCTTCTCGTCCGCAGGGACACCATGACCAATCGCAAAGTGGTAACCCAACTGGCGCTGCGCGGGCGCGTCCGCCCCGTCGGCGGCAAGACGCAATCTGCGGATGCCTTCGGCGTCGTCCCTGGGAACCCCTCTGCCGTGAAAAATGGCAAACGCAAGATTGCGCTGAGCCTCTGCGTTGCCTTGGTCAGCCGCCAGGCGGAACCAATGGGCAGCTTCTTTCTCGTCCTTGTCAACGCCCGTCCCCTTGGCATAGCGCCGTCCAAGGTAGAGTTGTGCAACGATATCAGCCGGGCGAAAAATGTCGCCTTGCGCGAGCTTGCGTAGTTCCTGAACGGTGAGGGCCTCGTATCGCTTGGATGGCATGAATATTTACGCTTAAAGCGGTCTAATCGAGCTTGTGTTCCAAGTCTCGCGAAAGCTGGCCCCGTATTTCCTGAATTCGAGATAAGCCACGCGGCCCCATAGTTTCCATGTGTCGCATGGTAACCGCCGCCGCACCCATTGGTTGACCAGTTCCATCGGGCTTGGCCCCACCGAGCCGCTGCCCGCGTGCGGTTTTTGCTAGAGGCCGCAGAGCTGTAAATGCCTACCTATGCGAAAATGCTCCTTGTGACATCTCCTTTCAACGCCGACCTCCATTCCCACTCCACCGTCTCCGACGGCACACTAACGCCTGAGGAACTGGCCGCACGCGCCAAAACCAACGGGGTTGCGTTGTGGGCGCTCACGGACCACGATGAAATTGGCGGTCAGGCGCGCGCCGCCGCGGCGGCCAGGGCACTGGGCATGGACTACCTCACCGGGGTTGAGATTTCAGTGAGTTTTCTGCACCAGACCGTCCACATCGTGGGCTTGGGTTTTGACGCCGACAACGCGGCCCTTGTCAGCGGCCTGCGGCAAACCCGGGGCGGACGTGAACAGCGCGCCCGGGAAATGGCGGATAGCTTGGCCAAAGCCGGCATTCAAGGCGCTTTTGAGGGTGCGCTCAAGTACGCGGGCAACCATGACCTGATCTCACGCACGCACTTTGCCCGTTTTCTGGTGGAAGCCGGCGTCTGCCGCGACATGCACGAAGTGTTTCGCAAATACCTGACCGAAGGCAAGCCCGGCTTTGTCGAACACCGCTGGGCCAAGCTGAAAGACGCCGTGGCCTGGATCACGCAGGCGGGTGGCCTGGCGGTGATTGCGCACCCGGCGCGCTACAAGTTTTCTGCCAATGAGGAATTTGCCCTGTTTACCGAATTCAAGGGTCACGGCGGACGCGCTGTCGAAGTGGTCACCGGCAGCCACACGCCGGCCGAATACATCAGCTACGCTGACACCGCGCGCGAGTTTGGCCTGGCAGCCTCGCGCGGCAGCGACTTTCACAGCCCCGACGAGAGCCACACCGAAATCGGCACGCTGCCGCCCTTACCGGCTGGACTGATACCGGTGTGGGAATTGCTGGTCGACCGGATTCAGGTCGCTGCTCCGTCGAGCTTGGGGGCCGCGGCCCCCGCAACTCATTAGCTCGCCGATGGCATTCTGGCGCACCCAGCAAGGCGCTGGCATTGCTTTGATTGTGCTGGCGACCCTGGCCTTCGCCATCCTGGACACCGTCACCAAGTACGCCGTCACGCTGGTGCCGGTGTTGATGCTGCTCTGGTTTCGCTATGCGTTCCAGGCGCTGCTGACCTTTGCACTGCGCTTTCCGGTGCAAAAGCGGCGCTTGTTCAGGACCCCGAATCCGCGCTTTCAAACGCTGCGCGGGGTGTTGTTGCTGATCACCAGTGCCTGCTCTTTTTTTGGTCTGCGCTACTTGCCGGTGGGCGAATTCACCGCCATGGTGATGCTGTCGCCGCTGGTCGCCACGGCCATGGCCGCCTGGGTGCTGAAAGAGCACGTCTCGCACCAGCGCTGGTTGCTGATGGCGGCCGGTCTGGTCGGGGTGCTGCTGGTGGTGCGACCGGGTGGCCAGGTTTTCAGCTGGGCTTTGCTGTTTCCGGTGCTGCTGGTGACCACCTACGGTTGGTTTCAGGTGCTCACCAGCCGATTGAGCGGCGAGGAAAACCCCTACACCACGCACTTTTACACCGGTCTGGTGGGTGCGCTGGTGATGAGCCCGGTTGTGATTTTTAATTGGAGCACAACGGCCCTGCTGACCTATTGGCCGTGGTTTTTGTTGGTTGGATTCTTGGGCACTTTTGGCCACTTGATGTTGATTCGGGCCTACGCCCGCGCTTCGGCGCCTGTGCTTACGCCTTATCTGTACGCGCAAATTGCTTTCGCCACGGTAGCGGGCTGGCTGGCGTTCAAGCATGTGCCTGACGCGCTGGCCTGGCTCGGCATTGCCGTGATTGCAGCCAGCGGCGTGGGTAATGCGTTGTTGTCAGCGCACGAGGTGACCAAGCTGCGCAGGGCCGCTGCCCCTGCGGCCTGAACAGCGTTGACCCCGGCTATGAGGCGCTGACCGACCCAACTTCGCCGACAATACACCCATGCCTCAACTGTTCGAAGTCCACCCCGATAACCCGCAGCCCCGCTTGCTCAAGCAGGCCATCACCTTGCTCGACCAAGGCGACATCCTGGCGGTCCCCACCGACTCCAGCTACGCCCTGGTTTGCCATCTGGACGACAAGGCGGCGGCCGACAAGCTGCGCCGCATCCGTGGCGTGGACGATAAACACCACCTCACGCTGCTGTGCCGCGACCTCTCGGAACTGGCCAACTACGCGCAAGTGGATAACCAGCAGTTTCGGCGCATCAAATCAGCCACACCCGGGCCTTACACCTTCATTTTGCAAGCCAGCAAGGAAGTTCCGCGTCGCCTGAGCCACCCGTCACGCAAGACCATTGGCCTGCGCGTGCCCGAGCACAAGGTCTTGCAGGCGCTGCTGGACCTGCACAACGGTCCTCTGCTGGCGACGACCTTGATCCCGCCGGGTGAGACCGAACCGATCAATGACGCGCTGGAGATTCGTGAGCGTTACAAAAAACAGATTGCGGCCGTGATTGACGCGGGTGCCTGTCCGCGGGAACCAACCACGGTCGTCGATCTGACCGAGTCCGAGCCCGTCGTTATTCGCCAGGGCAGAGGCTCGCTGGCCGCCCTTGGCCTGTAAAAAATTGTTGCCCCACTAAGGCGTTGAACCCATGGATATTGCCAACCTGATTCAAACCGTTGCCCTGTACGCGCTGCCGGTGCTGTTCGCCATTACGGTGCACGAGGCTGCGCACGGCTACGTGGCCCGCCATTTTGGCGACAACACGGCCTACATGCTGGGGCGCGTCACACTCAACCCGCTCAAACACATCGACCCCGTGGGCACTATTTTGATGCCGCTGCTGCTGTACTTTGCCACCTCGGGTGCCTTCCTGTTTGGCTATGCCAAGCCGGTGCCGGTCCGCTTTGACAAGCTGCGCGACCCCAAGCGCCACATGATCTGGGTCGCGCTGGCCGGGCCGGGCGTCAATTTCATTCAGGCCTTTCTGTGGGGCGCGCTGTTCTATGTGCTCAAAGGCACGGGTGTGACCGAGCCCTTTTTTATCAAGATGGCACAAGGCGGCATTCTGGTCAACCTGGTGATGTTTGCCTTCAACCTGTTCCCGCTGCCGCCGCTGGACGGCGGGCGTATTCTGGTCGGCTTGCTGCCCTACCGCCAAGCCGAACTGGTCTCGCGGGTAGAGCCCTGGGGCTTTTTCATCGTGATGGCGCTGGTGATTTCAGGCATTGTCAGCACGTTGTGGCTGCAACCCTTGATGACGCTGAGCTACTTTGTACTCGACATCTTGCTCAGCCCTCTTGCCATGATTTTTGGCTAGCCTGCAGCCTCTTTCTTTGGCCCATTAAAGTTTCCATTCTCTATGAGTTCCACGCGTTTTCTGACCGGCATCACCACCTCCGGCACACCCCATCTCGGCAACTATGTCGGCTCCATCCGGCCTTCGGTGCGGGCCAGCCTGAGGGCCGATGTCGAGAGTTTTTATTTTCTGGCCGACTACCACGCCCTGATCAAGATTGATGAACCTGCGCGCATCCAGCGCTCCACGCTGGAGATAGCCGCCAGTTGGCTGGCCGCCGGACTGGACCCCGAGCGCGTCGTCTTCTATCGCCAGTCCGATGTCCCGGAAATTCCGGAGCTCACCTGGCTGCTGACCTGTGTCATTGGCAAGGGCGTGCTGAACCGGGCGCACGCCTACAAGGCGGCGGTCGACAAAAACACCGCCGCAGGTATTGACCCCGAGTCCGATGTCAGCGCCGGGCTGTTCATGTACCCGGTGCTGATGGGTGCCGACATTTTGATGTTCAACGCGCACAAGGTACCGGTCGGGCGCGACCAGGTGCAGCACATCGAGATGGCGCGCGACATGGCGCACAGCTTCAACCACCGCTATGGCGATCACTTTGTGCCGCCCGAGGCCGAAATTGAAGACAACGTCGCCACCCTGCCCGGTCTGGACGGGCGCAAGATGAGCAAGAGCTACGACAACACCATCCCCCTGTTTGCGCCGCGCGCACAACTCAAAAAGCTCATTGCGAGCATCGTCACCGATTCGCGCGCACCAGGTGAGCCCAAAGACACCGAAGGCTCTGCCCTGTTCCAGATTTACCAGGCCTTTGCCACGCCAGAGGAAAGCAGCACGCTGCGCCAGGCTTATGCCGATGGCATCGCGTGGAGCGACGCCAAACAAATTGTTTTTGAGCGCATCGACGACGAAATTGCACCGCTGCGCGAGGTCTATCAGGCGCTGCTGGACGACCCGGCCCGAATCGAGTCCATCCTGCGCGCGGGCGCTGCCAAGGCCCGTCACATTGCCACACCCTTTATGGGTCGTTTGCGCCAGGCCGTGGGCTTGCGTGACCTGCGCACGCAAAGCAGCAAAGCCGCCAAGTCCGTCAAATCCGCCTTGCCGGTCTTCAAACAATACCGCGAAAACGACGGTCAGTTTTACTTCAAACTGCTGGATACGGACGGCCGTTTGCTGCTGCAAAGTACGGGCTTTGCTTCACCCAAAGTGGCAGGCCAAACCATTGCCACGCTGCAGACCCAAGGTGCGAGCGCCTTAAATGAAATAAAAGACCAGTTGCAATGGGGCCTGCACGTGCAAACCCAGGACATTGCTACCGCCCTGCAAGCGCTGCTGGATGCCAAAACCAAGTGAGTGGCAGGCGGGGCCACTGCTACAATCCAACGCTTGAGTTCTAGGAGAGGTGGCAGAGTGGCCGAATGTACCTGACTCGAAATCAGGCGTACCGCAAGGTACCGTGGGTTCGAATCCCACCCTCTCCGCCAAAAACAAAGCTCTTTCACCCAATGAAAAAATGGTGAAAGAGCTTTTTTCATGCTTGGCTTCCCGGCACCAAGCCGCATGGCGAGCTCCTACCTTGAGATTGAATGCCGGTTCAAGACCCGAAAAGACTGACGCGGTTGCCGCCGCTCTCCTTGGCACGGTACATGGC
>NZ_JBAQMD010000043.1:0-2977 GCF_049302455.1 Rhodoferax ferrireducens
ACCGGGGCGCGTCGGGTCATGAGAAATTTTGGGGTCATGGTAGCTTCCTGGGTTTCTTGAAAGAATGGGTAAAAAAAGTGACAGGTCTTGTGGCGCCGGTGCGGGCTGCTATTTGCACTTGTCGCGCGCGGCCGCGAGCGGGAGGGTGATGAGGTTGATCAAGCTGCCACCGGCGTTGGCTGCCAGGCAATCGGGTTTTTCCGCCGCCGACACGCCCTCGGCCAATCGGTCGCGCCGCTGGCCACCGTTGAGCTGCTCGTTGGCCAGCTCGGCCAGACTGCGTTGCCGCGACGGGTTGTACATGTGCGGGTACAGGCCCAATGGCGGCTTGGCAGCAGCCGGCGCCGCTTGCGCCCCACCGGCTCCCGTGGGCGGTGGCGCTAAGGGCACCTGTTCTGCCGGTGTAATGGCAGCAGGCCGAGCCGGTGCGGCAGTTGGCGCAGGGGCGGCTGAAGGGACCGCAACGGCGGCAGGTGCAGGTGCAGGTGCAGGTGCAGGTGCTGGTGCTGGTGCTGGCGTTGGCTCCGGTGCTGGTGCAGGGACTGGCTCCACAGCCGGTGAGGGTGCGGGTGCCGGCACCGGCTCCGGCAGCGGCTCGGGGAGAACTGGCAACTCTGCTTTCGGCGGCTCCGGTAACGGAATCGGTGGCGCGGGCAGAGGCGGCGGCTTGACAGGCGGGGGTGGCGGCTCCAGCAGTTTGTCTGGCGGCAGTTCGATGGCCTTGGGGACGGCTGCCACCGGTTCGGGCACGGCCTTGGGCGTGAGCACCGGCATCCGCATGGGTACGGTGATACGGGTCGGCGCAGGCGTCGGCGTTGGCGGCTTTTCCCGCAGCAAGGTGATGGGCGCCAGGTACTGCACCACGTTGCGCACCGTGTGTATGACCGGTGTCGACTGCAGCACCAGCCACAGCAGCGCGACGTGCAAAACCCCTGCCGTCACCACGGCGGGCATGGACAAGCGAGGCCGCGGCAGCTGACGATTCGCCAGTGGGTTGACCACGCTCACGGCGATGACTGCAGGATTGGACAATCGATCATGACGACTATCTTACTTGGAGCCGCGTCGGCCAAGGCCGAGGCGCAGACCCTGTGTCGGCACACACCGCCGCAAATTTTGAGCCCGAAAGGCGATTGGCTCAACAGATTTCGTGCGCGTCCATGGCGCTAGCGCATGCCTGTGAATAATGGGGGCTTTTCAACCCGACTGGAAAACCGTGCCTGAACTCTGCAATCCTTTCACGCTGCGCGTCTATTGGGAGGACACCGACGCCGGCGGCGTGGTTTTCTATGCCAATTACCTCAAGTTTTTTGAACGTGCGCGCACGGAGTGGCTGCGCTCCCTGGGGGTGGAGCAAAGCACGTTGCAGACGCAAACCGGCGCCATCTTTGTGGTGGCTGACGTGCAATTGCGTTACCTGGCTTCGGCCAGACTGGACGACCTGATCCAGGTCACGGTCAAGGTGGTGGCGCAGCGGCAGGCGTCCATGCAACTGGCGCAACAGGCCTGGCGCGGTGACACCCTGCTGGCGCAGGGGCTGATCCGGGTGGGCTGCGTCGATGCTGCCACTCTGCGCCCCAGGCGCATGCCAGAGCAAGTGTTGATGGCCTTGGCTGCTCAGCCTTGACGCCACAGGCGGCAGCACGCTCATTCGGGCCCGGCTCCTTCCAGCTCACTTACTTTCGAAGCTGGCGTTCGCGCTTGCCCTCACTGTCGATGGCGGCCACCAGCAGCCCCAATTCCTGCGCCAGGACGTCGAGCACATCGTCGAGCGTGACCACACCCAGCAGTTCGTCCTGAGTGCCGACCACCGGAATGCGCCGCACACCCTTGCGGCGCATGGTGTGCATCAGGTCGATCAGCGAGTCGTCCTCGCGCGCGGTGACCAGGTCGGTGACCATCACGTCTTCCACCCGCAGCGTGGCAGGATCAAGGTCGGAGGCGACGACCGCGGTGACGATATCGCGGTCAGTCAGCAAACCAACCACGATGCGCTTGCCCTCCACTTCATCCACCACGACCAGGCAGCCGACATGGTTCTCCCGCATCAAGCGGGCGGCGCCGGGCAAGGCCGTGGCCTTGAAAGCAACGCTCACGTTGCGCTTGCAAATCTCGCCGATGGTTAGACGTTGACCCATTTTTTTCTCCTTGTTTTGCCGCGTGTGACAAATTGGTGGATGGACAGGGCGTCCATCCGTTGAGACTGATTCTGCAAGGCGACCAAGCCCGAGCGCTTGAGCTTTGTCAAGCAGCAGACCACAAAGCCGCGCCGCCACCGAACCCTAGAATGAAACCGGAAATGAAACCCGAAGTCAGACCGGACTGAACCCATCCGGGCCTGGCCTCATCTATTGACCTTATTGATGTTCGATCTTCTGAAAACCTTCTCCTGGCAGGAGCTGATCCAGCATCCGTGGCGCAACGCCGCTGCCGTGGTGGCGGTGATGCTGGGGGTGGCGCTGGCGTTTTCGGTGCAGTTGATCAACGCGTCGGCACTGGACGAGTTCTCGCAGGCGGTGCGCTCCGTCAGCGGCCAGCCCGACCTGGAGCTGCGCAGTGTGCGGGGCAGTTTTGACGAGGCGGTATTTGCCCGCGTGGCGCGTCACCCCCAAGTCCGGCTCGCCAGCCCGGTGCTGGAACTGGGCAGCTACACCCAGGCGCCGGACGGGCAGCGTGCAGCCGTGCGCGTGGTCGGGATCGACGCGCTGGTGGTGCCGTTTGTGGCGCCTGACCTGATGCCGCGGCCGCTGGCCGATGCGGACCGGCTGGCGCTGTTTGCGCCCGACACCGTGTTTTTGAACCCGGCGGCGCAAAAAAATGCGCAGGGCTCGGTGCTGCGGCTGCAAAGTGGCCTGCAGATGCACGCGGTCACGGTGGCGGGGAGCGTACGTGCGGGCGGTGCGGCGCTGGCGGTGATGGACATTGGCGCGGCGCAAGAGCTGTTTGGCAAGCAGGGACAACTCACCCGCATTGACCT
>NZ_JBAQMD010000044.1:0-59362 GCF_049302455.1 Rhodoferax ferrireducens
GACTGGACCGCCCATTGCCCATTCAGAAACTCAACCTTGGCGTCGAGCCGCTCCAGCGGCAGTCGCTGCTGGTCCCATGGACCGCTAAGCGTGTTGGTGAGTTGTATGCCCGCTTGCCAGCCCGGGCCTGCCGGGGTGACGGCTGCAGTGCCACCCAGGCGCGTCTGCGGTGCCTGTGGCCACAGCGCGGCCAAGTCCAGCGCCTGCCAGCGCGCCTCAAGGCTGGCGACCGGTTGCAGTTGCCAGGGCTGGATGCTTGCTTTGATGTTGGCCTGCATCACCTGCTGCTTCACGGTGGGCGTGGCCTTGAGTGCCGGTACCAGCTCGGCCTGCAGCGCCAAGGCGGCGTCACGCCCCGCCAATGCGCCGGTGATGCTGGCATGGGCCTGCACGCTGACCGGCTGCGCGCGCGACGGCACGGTCGTTTGCACGCTACCGTCCAGCTGGAGAGCCAACGCCATTGGCGAGGCTGCCTGCACGCTGGCACTGATCTGGTAGTCTCCAGATGAAATATGCACCTGGCCCCCGTCCAGTCTGTGTGAGTAGCTATCAAAATTATAGCGTCCCGCCAGCCCGGTGGCTTGCAGTGACGTGCCGCCCGCGCCCACCCATTCCACGCTGTCCACGGTAAACGGCAGGTCCACTCGCAACGGCAGGCGCAGGTCGGTGGGTGGTGTGCGGGTGGTGGGCTCCGAGGCCGGGCGGCGGTCTTCGATGCGCAGGTGCCGGGCCGCCACCTTGCCCAGCCGCAACTCGCCGCCGAGCAGTGGCCGCAGCGACCAGGCAATCGTTACGTCGTGCAGCTCGACGCTAAGCTCACCCTGCTGCCAGCGCAGCCAGCCGATGCTGCCGCCGCCGCGCAGTGAGCCGCTGACATCCTTGGCTTGCAGCGTCTGGCCCGCTGGCAGGTAGCGCGCCAGTTGACCCAGCGAGGTGGCCAGCGAGGTGCCGCTGCCGCTCCAGAACCACAGCGCGCCCGCCAGGACCAGCACGCCCAGCAGCGTGGCGGCAAGCAGATAAAGCGTGATGCGCAGTGCCTTCATTAAAAGCTGAACCCCACATTCAGATGCAAGCGAAAGCGTTTAACCGCCACGCCGTACGCTAGGTCAATCTGCAGCGGTCCGACCGGGCTCTTCCAGCGCGCGCCGACACCCACACCAACCTTGGCGCGCAGCTCGGCCGGCTTGTCGGCCACGGCCCCGGCATCGATGAAGACGGTGCTTTCCCAGTCGGTCAAACGATCATCCCTGACGATGGGGCGCTGCCACTCCAGACTTCCCACCGCCAGATAACGCCCTGCCGTGGTTTGCCCGTCTGGCAGCGTGACGCCGAGGTCGCGGTAGCCATAGCCGCGCACAGTCTTGTCGCCCCCGGTCAGAAACAGTTGGGTGCTGGGCAAGTTGATGCCATCTTTGGCGAGCACCGCGCCCGCCTCGGCGCGCAGTGCCAGGCGTCCGGCACGCAGGGCGCTTGATGCACCATCGGCACTGCGCCCCAACGGCCAATAGCCCAGCGCGCGCGCCAGAGTGCGGCCATACGGGTCACGCTGACTGCCCAGCGTGGTGCCGCCGCCCACCTCCACGCCGAAGCCCCAGCCGCTGGTGGGAAAGGGCAGGCTGTCAAAGTTTCGCAGGGTGAAGGCGTAGTTGGCGCTCAGCGCCGCGGCCGTGGCGGGTGCGCCGGCCTCGCTGGTGGCGGTGTCGGCCCGGTCGTATTGCAGGTAGTAATTGCGGTCAATCCGGTCCCCACTCTGGCTGCGCCCGCCGCGCAGGCTTTGGCTGTTGACATCGAAGCTGCCAAGCCGCTGGTTCTGCACCTGGGCTGCCGTGACCCAGCGCCAGTTGTCCGCGTCGGGCGGCGAGGTCAACTCGCTGCCGATCGCGCGTGTCTCGCGGTCCAGCATCAGCTTGCTGACGGCGCGCCAGCCGATACCCGGGACTTTGTGGTGCGTGTGTTCGACCGACAGGCGAGCGCCGCCGTCGGTGCTGGCGCCAATACCGAGTACCAGCTTTTGCAGGCGCGCCTCGCGCAGCTGCACCAACACCGGCGTGGCGGACGGGTCGCCCGAGGTGTCGAGCGAGACATAGGCCGAGTCGAAAAATCCACTGTCCGCCAGGCGCTGCTGTGCAGCCACCAGCTGCGCCTGGTCGTAGCTGGCGCCCGGTGCCAGGCGCGCCAGCCGCGTCACCAGAGCAGCATCAAAACGCTCCAGTCCGCTGATCACCAGGCCACCGAGCTGGTAAGCCGGGCCTGAGTCCAGCGTGATGTTCAAACGTGCGCGGCGGGTGACCGGATCAATGTCCGCCAGGGTGGTGCTGAGTTGTCCTGTGGGGTAGCGCCGGCTGGTGAGCTGGCGCAGCGCCTGCTGCTTGGCAGCGGTCCAGCGGGCCTGGGTAAAGCGCATGCCGGGTCGCAGCAACCAATTGTCTTCAATCTGCTGGCGTTGCCGGGACGCCGCCGGGTCGGTGGCGATCGGGCCTTTGAGTTCAACCTTCACATCAGCCACCACGGTGGGCTCGCCGGGCACGACGCGCAGTTTCAACAAGCGCGTCGAGGCGCCGTTGCTGGGGGCTTGCTGCTCGAACCGGATGTCAGGTGAGAAGTAGCCCAGCGTGGCCACCAGCTCCTGCGTGTTTTGTTCGGCCGCCGTCAGCAAGCGCGCCAGTTCGCTGTCACTCAGGTCCGTCAGTTCCCGGTAGCGCAACAGTTCAAGATGGCGCTGCAACAGCTCGCGAATTTCATCGGGCGCCTCGATGGTGAGTTCGAACGCCGCCTGCGCCGGTGCCGCCGGCACAGCGGCGGCTGACGCAGCAACTGCCGGGCTGGCTGCCAGCTCTTGCGCCCGCAGCTGCGCGGGGGCGAGCGCCAGCATCATGGTGGCAAGCAGACTGGTCAGCGCCCATTTCATTTGGTCAGCAGTCGCATCGTGTCTTCCAGCCCCTTGAGGGTGAGCGGGAACATGCGCTGATTCATGAGTTGCTGGACCACGCTGATGCTCTGGCGGTACTGCCACACGCCTTGCGGCTCCGGGTTGATCCAGGCAAATTTGGGGAAGGCGCTGGTCAGTCGCCCCAGCCATTCGACCCCAGCCTCTTCGTTGTTGTATTCCACGCTGCCGCCGGGCTGCAAAATCTCATACGGGCTCATGGTGGCGTCGCCGATGAAGATCAGCTTGTAGTCCTTGTTGTACTTGCGGATGATGTCCCAGGTGGGAAATTTCTCACTGAAGCGGCGCCGGTTGTTCTTCCACATGAAGTCGTAGACGCAATTGTGAAAGTAGTAAAACTCCAGGTGTTTGAACTCGGTCTTGCTGGCACTGAACAGTTCTTCCACCCGTGCAATGTGCTCGTCCATGGTGCCGCCGACGTCCATCAGCAGCAGCACTTTGACGTTGTTGTGGCGCTCGGGCACCATCTTGATGTCCAGGTAGCCGGCGTTCGCTGCCGTGGACTTGATGGTGTCGTCCAGGTCCAGCTCTTCTTCGTGGCCTTCGCGGGCAAACTTGCGCAGGCGGCGCAGCGCCACCTTGATGTTGCGCGTGCCCAGCTCCTGCGTGTCGTCGTAGTCCTTGTAAGCGCGCTGCTCCCATACCTTCACGGCACTCTTGTTTTTGCCCGCGCCACCAATGCGGATCCCTTGTGGGTTGTAACCGCCATGCCCAAACGGGCTGGTTCCACCGGTGCCGATCCACTTGCTGCCGCCTTCGTGACGTTCTTTCTGCTCTTCAAAGCGCTTCTTCAAAGTCTCCATCAGCTCGTCCCAGCCCATTTTTTCAATGGCGGCTTTTTCTTCGGGACTCAAGTTGAGTTCCAACGTTTGACGCAGCCAGTCCAATGGCACTTCTTTGGTGAAATCGGCCAACTGCTCCACGCCCTTGAAGTAGGCGGCAAAGGCGCGGTCGAACTTGTCGTAATGCTTTTCGTCCTTCACCAGGGTGGCGCGGCTCAGGTAATAAAAGTCTTCGATCTTGTAGCCACTGGGCTCCGCGTCACTCTGCGGCCCGGGCGCATTGGGGCCGACCACGCCCTCTTTAAGCGCTTCGAGCAAGGTGAGGAATTCCTTGACGGAGACCGGCAATTTGGCCGAACGCAGGGTATAGAAGAAGTCAATCAGCATGGTGTCTTGAAGCGTGCGTGTTCCACAGGCCTCAAACTCGCGGTTTATCCAGCAAATACAGCAGGTGCGCCTTGACCTCAGGCCATTCACCACTGCGCAGGCTGTACATCACCGTGTCGCGGATGGTGCCGTCGCGGCGCAGCGCGTGGCCGCGCAGCACGCCGTCTCTTCTGGCGCCCAGGCGCTCAATGGCGGCTTGCGAGGCGAAGTTGAAGTTGTCGGTGCGCCAGCCCACCACGTGGCAACCCAAGGTCTCAAACGCATGCGTCAGCATGAGCAACTTGCAGGTGGTGTTGACATGGGTGCGCTGGCTGCTTTTTGAATACCAGGTCCAGCCAATCTCCACGCGCTTAACGGCGGGCACGATGTCGTGGTAGCTGGTGCAGCCCAGGACGGTCCCGGTGGCGTCGTCCAGCACACAGAAGGCAAAACGGTTACCCGCCTCACGCATGGCCAACGCGTTCTCAATATAGGACCGGGTTTGTTCAGGCTCCGGCACGGAGGTGACGCGCACCTGCCACAGCGCGCCATCCGCGGCGGCGGCGCGCAAGCCGCTTTCATGGCTCAGCGCGAGCGGAACCAGCTTGATACCGCGTGCCGCCAGGGTGACAGGTTCAACAAATGCCATGGTCAATCTCTGTTTCTCGGGGCCTGTGCTTCAGCGGTTATGCCGTTGCATGAACACCAGTTTTTCAAACAAGCTCACATCCTGCTCGTTTTTGAGCAGTGCGCCCACCAGCGGCGGCACCGCCACTTTGTCGACCGGAGTTTGCAGCACTTCAAGGGGAATGTCTTCGGCCAGCAGCAGCTTGAGCCAATCCAGCAACTCGCTGGTGGAGGGTTTCTTTTTCAGGCCCGGCAGGTTGCGCACGTCGTAAAACGTCTTCATGGCGGCACTCAAAAGTTCTTTTTTCAAGCCCGGAAAGTGCACGTCGACAATGCTGCGCATGGTGTCGGCGTCGGGAAACTTGATGTAGTGAAAGAAGCAGCGGCGCAAAAAGGCATCCGGCAGTTCTTTTTCGTTGTTGGAGGTGATGAACACCAGCGGCCGGTTTTTGGCCTGGATCAACTCACGGGTTTCGTAGCAATAAAACTCCATGCGATCGATTTCGCGCAGCAAGTCGTTCGGAAATTCAATGTCCGCCTTGTCAATTTCATCAATCAGCAAGGCCACCGGCTCCTCGGCGGTAAAGGCCTGCCACAACACGCCCTTGAGGATGTAGTTGTGGATGTTCTTGACCCGCTCACCGCCGTCCAGGCTGGACAGCTGAGAGTCGCGCAGGCGGCTGACCGCGTCGTATTCATACAGGCCCTGCTGCGCCTTGGTGGTCGACTTGATATGCCACTGCAGCAGCGGCATGTTCAAGGCGCCTGCCACCTCCTCGGCCAGCATGGTTTTGCCGGTGCCGGGCTCACCCTTGACCAGCAATGGCCGCTTGAGCGTGATGGCCGCATTGACCGACAGCATCAGATCCGGGGTGGCGACGTAGTTTTTGGTTCCGTGGAATTTCATGGTGGTGATTTGATTGGGGGAAACAGCAATGTCGTAGAAGAAAGTTGACCGATATAATAATTCTCTGATCTATCTCAAACTTTGGTTGATTGTCCGAACAAAATGAATAAATTCCTGTCGCCAATGTCTGTCTTGTTGCTCGCTTGTATCACGGTTACTTCTTCTTACGCGCAGGAACTCAAGGGTGATGATAAAGCGGGCGAGAAAAAAATCGCCATGTGCGTCGGCTGCCACGGTATCAAGGGTTACCAATCCAGTTTTCCAGAGGTCTATAAGGTTCCCATGATTTCGGGCCAGGGCGCCAAGTACATTGCGTCGGCCCTCAGTGCCTACAAAAAGGGTGATCGCAAGCATCCCACCATGCGCGGCATTGCCGCTGGCCTGAGTGATCAGGACATCGCTGATGTAGCGGCCTATTATGAAGCGCATGACAAGATGCCAGCGGCGCCGACACCGGGCCCGGCCGCCGCAGGCTCGGCCCCAGTCGCAGCGCTGCTGCAAAAAGGCAACTGCGTGTCTTGCCATGGTGTCAATTTCAGCCAGCCGATTGACCCCACCTATCCCAAAATTGCCGGCCAGCACGGCGATTATCTGTTTGTGGCGCTCAAATCCTACAAGAGCGAAGGCAAAGCGCTATGGGGTCGTGGCAACCCCATCATGGGTGGCGTAGCCAAGCAATTCTCCAATGCGGAACTGAAAGAACTCGCCAACTACGTCAGCTCACTGCCGGGTGTGCTCAAGACCTTGCCGCAAGCCAAGTTCAAATAACTGTTCGAGGGTCTCCCCCCAAAAAAAACCGCCCAATGGGCGGCTTTTTTTTTACAGCTACCTGATCTCAGCCAAGGCGACAACGAGCAAATCCAATTGCCGCGAGTCCGAGCCCCAATAGCGCCAGCGAGCCGGGCTCGGGCACGGTCCCGCCACCGTTAACGGGGACGAACGGAAGGAAGGCGACCACATCCGGGCTACCTGGGGTACTTGTCACATCAAGTCCTCCGCTCAAGCCATTGCTTCCAGCGAGTTCGCCTGCGCAAATGCCGGAGAGGCTGTTTTGAATTAACGTCACCTCACCCGTATCGGCCAAGGCTCTGCCGCAAAGATCTGTTGCGGTGGAATTCATCCAGACGCTAGTGAGCGCCAGAATATTCCCCAGGAATGTAGTGTTTGTGTCGATGGTCGCGGAGCTGCGCACGTTCCAATACACACCGGCACCGTCACCGGTACCGATCAGGTTCACGACCGAGTTGGGCGAGGTGATCAGATCTGAATCCATCTGGAATACCCAGGCTGCATTGGCGTTGCCCTGACCGTCAAGCGTAAGCGCCCCCGACAAATTGGTGGTTCCCGAATGGACGGTGTAGACACCCGGAAAAAGAGTGAGTCCACTCAGGTCAGCGAGCGTCAGGGTATTACCTATTCCCAGCGAATCAAGATTCAGTCTAGCGGTGGTGAGTTCGGCCTGCGCCGACGCTGCAAGCGCGGTGTTGGAGTGCACCAGTCCGCCAGTCACCTGCCCGTCTGCCGTCGCAGTGCCTGAAACCCAGTTGAAGCCCGGAAGTGCATCCCCTGGCGAGACACCCACATTTCCGACAATGGTACTTGTGGGGACATTGGTCACCGTTTCGGCGCCCAAAACCGTAAAGCTCGCCAAACTCGAACCCAGCATTGGCGTCGCCAAGGCAGGGCCGGCGGCGCAAAACACGGCGAGCACGGCCAAGGTCAATGTTGACAACGATTTCAGTGTGCCGCCAGCGCGGGTACTGTTTGCATGCCTGGATGCGATTTTCATTCTGCTCTCCTTATGGGACTTAATGGAGGACAGCCAAGTCGGATAAGCCATCGTCTGCCCTTAGAGCAAACATATGCAACATTCATGCCTAACGTAGATTTTCCTTATTAATCAATTAGTTATATTTACCTCGTCGACACATCAAATCGCCGGTGTAAGAATTCCCGACACAATTTCTTGCTGCCCGCTCAACCGAGCCCAATGCAGCGTCAATCGCGGGTAGCACGCCCTTGCACGCAGGCAATGTAGGACGCGCCGTCGGGCGGACGACCGGCGCGCTGGCTCTCCCAAATCATCCGGCCCAAACAGTCCATGACCTCATGGTGCGCCAGGTGCAAGGAATCGCGCCGGTGCGTGAGCAACTCCACCGCCTGGCGAATGCCGCGCGGCTGGTCAATGCTGCACTGCTCGCTGATGGACAGGTGCATGGACAAGTGCAGAAACGGATTGTTCTGACCGGCCTCGGTATCCTGCATGCTGCCCAGGGCAGCGTCCACATCGGCCAACTCCGCGTGGTATTCGGGGTGCTCGTCAATCCACAGGCTCGCTATTGTTTCAATAGCGTCCAGCGCCTGACCTGCCTGGGCCTTGGCATAAATAGTACAAAAAAATTGGCGGACATCGGCTTGGGAAGGTGAAAACATAGTGGGCCGTATTGTCGCGCCCTGTCGCCCGCTTTGCAGCCGCCTGCAACGGCATCGGGTAGAAATGCAGGTCTTTACCCGGGACCATCGCCATGCGCCAAGCGTCTCAGGCAATACCCACGGGGCTTGGGCCCTCTTTTGCTCTAAACAACTGTGCCACTCGATGACATTCCCCCTCATCACCGACCCTATTTTTTACGCGGTTACCGTCCCCGCCGTGCTCTTGCTGGGTGTCAGCAAGAGCGGTTTTGGCGCAGGCTTTGGTTCGCTGGCGGTGCCTATCGTGGTAATGCGCTGCGTCAACTGCTATACAAAAGATAGCACATAAGGCAATAATGACGGGGGCTACAGCCTGTTTTATTGTATAAAAAGTCCAAAGCGGCCATTTGCGGCCGCTTTCCCCCTGCCTGCTGCCATCAATCGTCTACGACTATCTCCAGCTCAGTCACCATCACCACGTCGCCGGCCTTGCTGCCCCTGAGCTTGACCTCAACCCCCTGTTTCAGATCAGCCAGCGTGCCGTGCTCGACCTTTGTAATACCTGTGGCATCACAGCGCTGCCCCCGCACCCAGAATTCTGCCTTGCTGACAAATGAATCCATCACGCCCTTGAGCTCGACCGTTTGCAGCGTTTGCTCGGTTTCAAGTTCGACCTCGGTGGCTTTGAGCACGCCTGACTGCCAGGTACCATGCACCTCCACCCGCGCTCCCTTTTTGACCTCTGTACTGATGGGCGCAATGGCGCTGGCGTCCACCACAATGTTGCCCAGCATGAAACCGCTGGCCGTCGGCGTGTCGGTCACGAAGCCTTCAATTTCGACCTCAATTTCGTCATGCCCCGGCGGCTGGAAAACCAGCCCTGAGCCCAGCAACTTGCTGTGCTCCACTGCCAGACTGTTACTGGCAGGAGACCAGGTGCCCTGAACGCGCACCAAGGCGCCAACAGTCAGCGTGCCCGCCGTAGAGCCCGAGAGTGACAAGCCATTGAGCAAGCGCTGCGAACCCGACACGTAAACCACGCCGGTGCTGACCATATTCATAGCCATTCCCATCGGGCGCACCTCCACACGGGTGGCAGTCCAGTGCGCGCCATCCGTGCCCGCCTGCAATCCCCACACCATTACCACTTGGTTCGGCATCAGGTCCGAGGCAAACGCAACGCCGTAAAACGACGTGTTGGGGTCGGTTTGCACCGTCATCCCCGCCACCGTGAACTCGGCAGATTCGGCGAACGTGCCATCCGTACGCTGGATGCGCTGAATCACCCTGGGTATTTGCAGCACAGACCCTTGGGCAATCGACCAAACATCAATCCGACGGACCGTGGGCGGAGCGGGATCAACTCCGCGCTCGCTCTGCACTCCGGCCACCATACCTAAGCGCAAATAGTCTGAAGTGACCGTGACTCCGTCGATCTGAATGGAACCATTGGCTGACGCCATCACATCGTCAAACTCGACACCGTTGACGAACACGCTGCCAAAACCGGAAATAGAACCTTGGGTATAGCCCGTGCCGCCGGTGCCGGGCAGCGAGGCCGTGCTGACCCCACTGCCGCCACCGCATCCGCTCACGGCCGACGCGGCCAGGGCCAGCCAGTGGCGCCGGGTTAAATAAAGGTTCGGTTGTGAAGGTTCGCTCATGGTGCAGGCTTTCTCTTGTCTTGACGTCTCTTCTTTGCCCCTGGCTTGGCCGCAGGCCGCAGTTCGGGCGGCGGCTCTGGCGTCGCCTGCAGTGCGTCATGGAAATACACACCGAACCGGATTCTATGTTTGGGCCCGGCATCAGCCTGACTGCGCTGCTCGGCCACTGTGGCGGTCTGCAAAAACTGCCGCAAGCTGCTGGCCCACAAACGCCGCGCCTGCTGCTGCAATTGTCCCGCCTGCTCAGCCGACAGATCCTGCGAAAACGCGCTTTGCTCCAGCATCAAGGGCCCCTGCCGATCAGGGGCCAGGTTGTGCACCGCTGTGGCGAGGTGTTCGCTCACGTTGGCGGCCAGAAAATGAAATGACTCTTCCAGACCCTCGTGCGGCACAAACCCGCTGGTCTTCAAGGCCACATAACCATCCTCACGCAGTTCCACCACTCCCAGGCGCACCAGTTCATCGAGCACGGCGCGCGCGCCGACATCACGACTGACTTCGGCCACCAGCGTGGTGAAGTCAGGCTCGCCCACGCCACTGCGCCGGGGCGTGCGCGCCAAGGGGCGAGCCGTCTGGTCGGCATTCAAAAACCGGGGCTCGCTGATCCAGCGCGCCACCACCGAAGCCGCCACCGGGACCAAGGGCACCGCCGTGCTGGGGCTCACCGGCGCTTCGCGCAGTCGCTTCACATCCTTGCGGTGCACGCCCGTCAATAAAGCAATGCGGCTGTCGGAGCTGCCTTTGTCGGCCAAGCCATACGCTGCCGCTGCCTGTTGCACCAGCTCGTTTTTCAGCAATTCCACCATCGATGGCAACTGCAGCCCGTGGTCAATCATCAAGCGCGCCAGTGGCTGCAACACCCGCGCCATCGCCTGCGCCGCCAGCGCCGGCTCAGGCAAGCCGGCAACGGGCGGCTGAGCGGGTGCAGCGGCGGGGCTGCGCTTGTTCACGGGGTTGGCGGCTTTTTTTCTCACTGAGCGAATTGTGCACGAACAAACATTTGCATACAAATTTTGGGGGTTTTTCCCAAATATTCATCCTAAGATTACTTGACAGGCGCATGAAGATAAATCACATTAATGGGAAATATTCCCAAAATTGGAAAGAATGTTTTGCCTGCTTCTCGTTTTAACCACCTCTGGAGTCTCACCATGAAAGTTTCTAGCCATCAATTCACCCTCGGCTTGATCGCCGCAGCCGTCGTCTCACTCACCGCGTGCGGTGGCGGTGGCGGGGGCACAGCAGGCGTGGACACCACCCCCGTAACGACCACGGTCATGGATGGACTGATCTACAACGCCCTGGTATGTGTGGACAGCAACAACGACGGCGTGTGTCAAGCCACTGAGACACAAGGTTATACCGATAAAGATGGCAAGGTAACACTCAATATCCCGACCACCGAATTCGCCACCGCCAAGCTGATTGCCATGGTCGGCACCGATGCCACCGACATGGATTTCCCGGACGTCAAGGTGCCAGTTGCCTACACATTGAGAACCTCGGCCGGCAAACACAGCGTCATCAGTCCGTTGACCGACATGGTGCAAACCAAAATGGACCTCGACAGTACCAAGACCTTCGAACAGGCTGAAACCGAGGTAAAAACCGAAAAAGGCCTGGACCTCAACGTTTCTGTAACCGTTAACTTTGTCGAAAAACGCGATCACGACGGCGCCTACAAGAAGGCCAGCGACAGAGCGCGTGAGCACGTTCTTGAAATTCAAAAATCAAAGGACGAGTTGAGCAAACTCCATTGCGAACACGCTGATGAAGAAGACAGTGACGACGACCGCATTCGCAAGATGCTGGCCACCAACTCGCCCAATGCCTCTTTGGATCTGGACAACGACGACGATGTCAAGATGGCTTGTAGCGCCGACAGCAACACCAAATGCGACGATGTCAAGAAAGCCAAGATCAAACCGGTCAAGTTGAGCTGCGTGACCCCAACCCCAACCCCTACGCCTACGCCTACGCCTACGCCTACGCCTACGCCTACGCCTACGCCTACGCCTACGCCTACGCCTACGCCTACGCCGACACCGACTCCCACGCCTGCAGCACAAACCATCACTTTCGCCTCGCCTGGCAACCAGACCATGGGTATTGCTGCGCCCGCTCTGAGCGCGACCTCAACGTCGGGCCTGGCCGTCACGTTCGCGTCCACCACGCCGTCGGTCTGTACCGTCAACGGTACCGTCCTGACGCTGGTCGCAGCAGGGTCTTGCAGCGTCACGGCCAACCAGGCCGGCGACGCCAGCTTTGCACCGGCTGTCGAAGTTTTGCGCACCTTCACGGTGGCGGCCGCTCTGCCCCCCGTGGTGGTGGCATCGGCTGCTGCCGGCAAGCTGCTCTATGCTGCCAATAGTTGCGGTAGCTGCCATGGAACGCCTCCAAGCACTCTGAAGGTCCTGAATGGCGCCAATTCACCCATCACCATCAGCAGCGCCATCAGCGGCGTCGGTTCAATGAGCTCGTACAGCGGAAAATTCAGCGCCCAGAACCTCACCGACATGGCGGCCTATCTGGCCACCCCCACCATTTGATGAATAGGGGACTCACAGCCCAAGCCAAGCAGTCAATCTGACTGCCTGTGTGCAGGCTGCTGAGTCGGTGAGCCAGACACCAGGGTGATGCAAAAGCAGATGTTGTTTGATCTGCGTTGACAAGCCCTGATGAGTAAAAAAGCCGGGCCACTCAATCGTGGCCCGGCTTTTTGTGGGTTCAACGCTGGATGGCTCAGTGCCTGAAATGCCGCACGCCGCTGAACACCATGGCCACACCGCGCTCGTCGGCGGCGTCGATCACTTCCTGGTCGCGCATCGAGCCACCCGGCTGGATGACGCAGGTGGCACCGGCATCAACCACCACGTCCAGTCCGTCGCGGAACGGGAAGAACGCGTCACTGGCCACGGCCGTACCACTCAGCGACAAGCCGGCGTGCTCGGCCTTGATGCTGGCAATGCGCGCCGAGTCCAGCCGGCTCATCTGCCCTGCCCCCACCCCCATGGTCATGCCGCCTTTGCAGAACACGATGGCGTTGCTCTTGACAAATTTGGCCACGGTCCAGGCAAACAGCAGGTCTTGTAATTGCTCGGGTGTCGGTTGCACCTTGGTAACGACTTTCAGGTCCGCCAAGGTCAGCACGTGGTTGTCGGCGCTTTGCAGCAGCAAGCCGGAGCCGATGCGTTTGGACTCGACGGCATTGCGGCCATTGTCCCAATCGGTGGCGCCACCGGGCGGCAAGGCAATCTTCAAGATGCGCACGTTGACCTTCGACTTGAACACCGCCAGCGCTTCAGGCGTGAAATCAGGGGCCATCAGCACTTCAATGAACTGCTTGGACATCTGTAGCGCTGCGCGCTCGTCCAACGTGCAGTTGATGGCAATAATGCCGCCGAACGCCGAGGTCGGATCGGTCTGAAAAGCCTTGCTGTAGGCCGCCAGCGCATCGACTCCGACCGCCACGCCGCAGGGGTTGGCGTGCTTCAAGATCACGCAGGCTGCACCATCTTTGGCGACGTCAAAGCTCTTGACACATTCCCAGGCGGCATCGGCATCGGCGATGTTGTTGTAGCTCAGCTCCTTGCCCTGCAATTGCACAGCGGTCACCAGGGAGCCGGGCGCCGGGTGCAAGTCGCGGTAGAAGGCGGCGCTTTGGTGCGGGTTTTCACCATAGCGCAGGTCTTGCAGCTTGACGAAGCAGCTGTTGCTTTGGTCCGGGAACAGCTTGCGGGGTGGCGTGTTGTTGCCCTCTTCAAAATTCAAGGAAGACAAGTAGTCGCTGATGGCGGCGTCGTATTGCGCCACGCGGTTGAACGCCGCCACGCTCAGGGCAAACTTGGTGGCTTGCGTCAGCTTGCCGTCCCTCTTGAGTTCGGCGAGCACTTGCGCGTACTGCGAGGCATCGGTCAGGACGCCAACGTCTTTCCAGTTCTTGGCGGCACTGCGCACCATGGCCGGGCCGCCGATATCGATGTTCTCGATCGCATCGTCGAGCGTGCAGCCGGGCTTGGCCACGGTGGCCTCGAACGGGTACAGGTTGACCACCAGCAAGTCAATGGTGTCGATCGCGTGTGCCTTCAGGGCCGCCATGTGCTCGGGCACATCACGCCGTGCCAGCAGGCCGCCGTGCACCTTGGGGTGCAGGGTTTTGACCCGACCGTCGAGCATCTCCGGGAAGCCGGTGACCTCAGCCACTTCGGTCACCGGCAGGCCGGCGTCGGCCAGCAATTTGGCCGTGCCGCCGGTGGACAGGAGCTTGATGCCCAGCGCGTGCAAGGCTTGGGCAAATTCAACGATGCCGGTTTTGTCCGAGACAGAGATCAGTGCGTTCATAGGTTTCAATAAGTAAGGTGGGAAACAGGTCAGGGCCAGCGCGACGGCCCCGGATGGCTTACTTGATCAACTTGTGATCGAGCAGTTTTTTGCGTAGCGTGTTGCGGTTCAGGCCCAGCCATTGGGCCGCTTTGGACTGGTTGTGATCCGCATGGCGCATCACCACTTCAAGCAGCGGTCGCTCCACCACATTGACCAGCATGTTGTACATGCCGTCGGGTTCGGTGCCACCCAGATCGCGCAGATAACCCTCCAGGTTGCTGCGCACACATTCTTCAATAGGCATATGACTCATCGTGTTGTCTCCATGTGTTTTTCATTCTTTTTCAATACCCCAGGCGGCACGTTCACCGGCAGCCGGTCCATGCGCGCATTCAAAACGTCAAAAAAATCAGCGACCGCTGCGGCCTGCTGGCCACAGTCTTCCATCAAATTCATGCGCGCCCGAAATGCGTCACCACCGGGCAGGTTTTTGACGTACCAGCCAATGTGCTTGCGCGCGGTGCGCACACCGAGAAAATCGCCATACAGAGCGTAGTGGTCGTGCAAATGATCGATCAGCAGTTGCTTGACCTCGGCCACCAGGGGCGGCGCCAAGTGGCTGCCAGTGGCCAAAAAGTGCGCCATTTCCCGAAAGATCCAGGGCCGCCCCTGCGCCGCGCGACCCACCATGACCGCGTCAGCCTGGGTCACCGCGAGTACGTGGCGGGCTTGCTCGGGCGAGTCAATGTCGCCATTGGCCACCACCGGCACTTTGATCGCCGCCTTGACCGCGGCAATGGTGTCGTACTCGGCCGACCCGCTGTAACCCTGTTCCCGCGTACGGCCGTGCACTGTGATCATCTGCACACCCGCGTGCTCCGCGGCGCGCGCCAGCGCCACCGCGTTTTTGTGCGACTGACACCAGCCGGTTCGCATTTTGAGCGTGACCGGCACCCCGCGTGGCGCACAGACCGCAACCACCGCCTGCACGATGGACAGCGCCAGCGGCTCGTTTTGCATCAGGGCTGAGCCGGCCCACTTGTTGCAGACTTTTTTGGCCGGGCAACCCATGTTGATGTCAATGATCTGGGCGCCGCAGTCGATGTTGTAGGCAGCGGCCTGCGCCATCATGGCGGCTTCTGTGCCGGCGATTTGCACCGCAATCGGACCGGCTTCACCGTCATGGTTGGCACGCCGCGCGGTTTGCGGCGTGTGCCACAAATCGGGTCGGCTGGTGAGCATCTCGCTGACCGCATAGCCCGCCCCCAGCCGTCGGCACAGCTGGCGAAAGGGTCGGTCCGTCACCCCAGCCATGGGGGCGACAAAGAACCGATTGGGCAATAAATACGGGCCAATGTTCATCTGAACAAATTGCAGTCGATTGGGAAGAATGTGGTGTTGGAATCTGCGGTGGCAGGACACCGCTGGTTTATTCTAACTGCCCAATATTTCAGCAATTGAAACGCCAGCCAGAATCGCCGCCCAGACGCAAACCTATACTCACGCACCCATGCACGCCTGGCTCGAAACACTCATCACCCTACTGGCACTGCCGCAATTTGGCCTCAGCACCGTGTTTGTGGTGTCGTTCATTTCTGCCACCTTGCTGCCGCTGGGCTCGGAACCGGTGGTGTTTGGGCTGGTTCAACTCTCCCCCCATCTGTTTTGGCCCACGATTGCCGTGGCCACCGTTGGCAACACGCTGGGCGGCATGGTGACCTGGGCCATGGGGCTGGCGTCCCACCAGGTGGTTGACAAATACGGGCACTCCAACCACCACCTGCGCGCGCTGGACTGGTTGCAACGGCTCGGCCCCAAAGCCTGCCTGCTGGCATGGCTACCCGTGGTGGGCGACCCGCTGTGCGCCGTGGCCGGCTGGATCAAGTTGCCCTTCTGGCCTTGCGTGGCCTACATGGCCATTGGCAAGCTGGCCCGCTACACCCTGATGACGGCGGGACTCATCGGGCTGTTTGGCGCCTAGCGCCGTCGCAACACACTCAGGATGCTACTATTTATATAGCTAGTCAAGCATATTTCACGGGGGCTAGAGCCAGATTTCTTATAAATCAGAGGGCCATCAGGAACTGAACAGGAAGTTCATCAAATCGCCATCCTTGACGACATATTCCTTGCCCTCGCTGCGCATCTTGCCCGCGTCCTTGGCCCCCTGCTCGCCTTTGAACGCAATGAAGTCTTCATAGGCAATGGTCTGGGCGCGGATGTAGCCCTTCTCAAAATCGGTATGGATCACGCCGGCCGCTTGCGGGCCGGTGTCGCCCACATGGATGGTCCAGGCCCGCACCTCTTTCACGCCGGCCGTAAAGTAGGTTTGCAGGCCCAGCAACTTGTAGGCCGCGACGACCAGGCGGTTCAGGCCCGGCTCGGTCTGACCGATTTCGGCCAGGAACATTTTTTTATCCTCTTCCTCCATGTCGGCCATCTCGGCTTCCATCTTGGCGCAAATCGCCACCACCGGTGCCTTTTGTGCGGTGGCGTAAGCCGTCAAGCGGTCCAGGTAGGGATTGTTCTCGAAACCGTCTTCGGCCACGTTGGCCACAAACATGGCAGGCTTGGCAGTGATCAGGAAAAATTGTTTCAGGAGTGGCAACTCTTCCTTGCTGAAGTCCAGTGTGCGCACCGGTTTGGCTTGGTTCAAGGCGGCCTGGCACTTCTCCAGAATCGCCACCAGTTTGATCGACTCCTTGTCGCCCGAGCGCGCCACCTTGGTGACACGGTGCAGGGCTTTTTCAACTGCCTGCAGGTCCGCCAGGCACAACTCGGTCTGAATCACCTCCATGTCGGAGATCGGGTCCACCTTGCCAGCGACGTGAATGACGTTGGCGTCTTCAAAACAGCGCACCACGTTGATGATGGCGTCGGTCTCGCGGATGTGGGCCAGAAACTTGTTGCCCAGACCCTCGCCCGTGCTGGCGCCGGCCACCAGACCGGCAATATCGACAAACTCGACAATGGCCCGTTGCACCCTTTGCGGCTTGACAATGGCTGACAGCGCATCAAGCCGTGGATCGGGCACTTCGACGATGCCCACATTGGGCTCAATCGTGCAAAAAGGGTAGTTTTCGGCCGCGATGCCGGCCTTGGTCAGGGCGTTGAACAAGGTCGATTTACCGACGTTGGGCAAGCCCACGATGCCACATTTCATGGAGTAAATACCTTAAAAAACAAGCCCATAAGTGTATTCGATGCCCGCCTTCTACAATGCTTCCATGACTCAACCCTTTGATATTTGCATCCGCGGCGACGGTATTGTGGGACGAACGCTGGCGCTGTTGCTGGCACGCGAACGGCTTCGCGTGGGTCTGGTGTCGAGGCCCGCAGCGACGAGCCCGAGTGCTGCTGCGGCGGCCCCGGACGTGCGCGCCTACGCTTTAAATGCCAAATCCCGGGCCCTGCTGGAATCGCTGCGCTGCTGGCCCGATGCCCAGCACGCGACCGAAGTACTGGCCATGCGGGTTTTGGGCGATGACGGCGGCGAGGTCAATTTTTCAGCGCAGGAACTCAAGGTCCAGGGTTTGACCTGGATTGTGGATGTGCCGGTGCTGGAGGCGCAACTGGCGGCGGCGGTGCGGTTTCAGCCGCAAATCGAGTTACTGGACGCACCGCAACCCGCCAGCCTGACGGTGATCTGTGAAGGCAAGGCCAGCCGGACGCGCGCCGAGTTCGGCATTGAATTTGAGGTCGCCCGCTACCCGCAGACAGCGATTGCAGCGCGCCTGGCTTGCGAAATGCCGCATGCCCAAACAGCACGCCAATGGTTTACGCAAGGTGAAATCCTGGCCTTTTTGCCAATCGACGGTCCACAGGGGAACTCTGTCGCCGTTGTCTGGTCTGTCCTTGACGACCGGGTTGGGGCATTGATGGGAGCAAGCCCAGTTGAGTTTTGTCAGCAGCTCCAGGTCGCCAGTCAGGGCTGTCTGGGCCAGCTCACGCTGACCAGTGAGCGCGGCGCCTGGCCACTGCAGTCGGCGCGCGCCGGGCGCTGGGTGGGAGTCCACGAGGGCAAGGCTTGGGCTCTGGCGGGTGACGCCGCCCATAACGTGCATCCGCTGGCCGGGCAAGGTTTGAACTTGGGTTTGTCAGACGTGGCCGCCTTGGCCCAAACAATGCACGAGCGTGAATACTGGCGCAGTGTGGGTGATGAGAAGCTGCTGCGGCGCTACGAGCGCGCGCGCAAGGCTGAAGTGCTGACCATGGGTGCCACCATGGATGGTCTGCAGCGGCTGTTTTCGAACAGCAGTGCCGTGTTCCAGGCGGCGCGCAACTTGGGCATGAATGGCTTTGAGCGCAGCGGCCCGGTCAAGCAATGGGTAGCGCGCCAGGCCATGGGTTTTTAATGAATGAACGTATGAATGGACGACTCAAGATGAAACTAGCTAAATCCGCACTGCTCTGTGCCACCGTGTTGTTGGCTTTGGGCGTTAGCGCACAAGAGGCCACCATTCGCAAGAATCTGGCGGAGCGAATTCCGCAACTGGCAAAAATTGACGAAGTCAGCAAGAGCCCGATGTCGGGCTTGTATGAAATTCGGGTCAACGGCACGGAAATTTATTACACCGATGCCGAGGGCAATTATCTGGTTCAGGGCAATTTGATCGACACCATAAAGCGCCGCAATCTGACGGAAGAGCGCGTCGACAAATTAACCGCCATCCGTTTTGACGCGCTGCCGTTGAAGGATGCCTTCACCATCGTGCGCGGCAACGGTAAACGCAAGCTGGCCGTGTTTGAAGACCCCAACTGCGGCTACTGCAAGCGCTTTGAGCGCGACCTGCAAGGCGTGGACAACGTGACGATTCACCTGTTTCTCTACCCGATCCTCAGCGCTGAATCCATCGAGAAATCCAAACACATCTGGTGCGCCAAAGACAAGGGCAAAGCCTGGCAAGACTGGATGGTGCGCGACCAGTTGCCCAAAGTGGCGAACTGCGACAGCACCGCCATCACGCGCAACGTTGAGATTGGCCGCAAATACAAGATCACGGGCACCCCGACGCTGATCTTCGCCGACGGCACTCGGGTGCCCGGCGCGATTGGCGCAGCGGACGTTGAAAAGTACCTGACGACAGCCAAGAACTGAGATCGGGCATCGACAGGCTCCACCCCGTGGGGCCGACGAACCGTCTTGCCCGGCAAGTTTATTTCCCATCTCATCTGCTTCTCTATTTGTAGCTGCTTACGCTTATTGGATAAGGGCTAGCGGCCTTTTTATTGAAATATCCTCATGACCCGTCGACCCACCAACGCCACCGCAGCCGTGCACTACCGGGTCGACCTGCAGAGCCTGAGTGCCCATCTATTTGCCGTCACGCTGACCATTGCAAAGCCTGCCGCCTTGCAGCGCGTGAGCCTGCCGGTCTGGATTCCGGGCAGCTATCTGGTGCGCGAATTTGCCAAGAACCTGCAGCAACTGCAGGCGCACCAAGGCGGCCACGCCGTGGCCTTGAGCCAGCTCGACAAATGCAGCTGGCAGGCCCGGTGCCAGACGAACCAAGCGCTGGTTCTGCAGTATGAGATTTACGCGCTTGACAACTCGGTGCGTACCGCGTGGCTGGACGGCGCGCGGGGTTTTTTCAATGGCACCAGCCTGTTTCTGAGGGTCGAGGGCCAGGAGGCGTTGCCGCATGAACTGACGCTATCGGCGCACCCGGACCTACCCGACTGGCAACTGGCAACCGGTCTGACCCCCGCCAAAACCACACGCAACGGCTTTGGCACCTACCTGGCCAGCGACTACGGCGAACTGGTGGACTGTCCGGTCGAGATGGGCCCGTTCTGGCATGGCGCGTTCGTGGCGGGCGGCATCCCGCACCGGTTTGTCGTCGCGGGCGCTCCACCCGCCTTTGATGGTGAGCAACTGCTGGCCGACACGCAACGCATTTGCGAAGCGGAAATCCAGTTCTGGCATGGCGCCCGGTCGAGCAAACGCGCCCCGGCCAAACCACCGCATAAAACCTATTGCTTCATGCTCAACGCCGTGGACGACGGTTATGGCGGTCTGGAACACCGCAATTCCACCGCACTGATCTGCAAGCGTCAGGACTTGCCACGCCTGGGCCACCCGGCGCGCGCGCCAAGTGTCAACCCGTCGCCTGAGCAGCCAACCGAAGGCTATAAGACGCTGCTCGGCCTGATCAGCCACGAGTACTTCCACACCTGGAACGTCAAGCGCTTGCGCCCGGCCGAGTTCACCGACTACGACTATGGGCGCGAAAACTACACGCAGCTGCTCTGGTTTTTTGAAGGATTCACCAGCTATTACGACGATTTGCTGCTGCGCCGCGCTCATCTGATTGACGACGTCGCCTACCTGAAACTGCTCACCAAGACCATCAATCAGGTGCTGCAAACGCCTGGGCGTGCCGTGCAAAGCGTGGCACAAGCCAGTATGGATGCCTGGGTCAAGTACTACCGGCAAGACGAAAACACACCCAACGCGACCGTGAGCTACTACACCAAGGGGGCTCTGGTGGCGCTGTGTCTGGACCTGACACTGCGGCAAGAGGGCAAGACGTCATTGGACGTCGTGATGCGCGCCTTGTGGCTGCGCTGCCAGGGCGGGCCGATGACCGAGGCCGACCTGGCAGCAACGCTGGAAGCCTTGGGGGGGCGCTCCTATGCCTCGGAGGTCGCTCAGTGGGTGCACGGCACTGCCGACCTGCCGCTGCAATCCCTGCTGACAGCGCAAGGCGTCAAGGTACTGGAAGAGCCGGCCCAACTCGCGCAACGTTTGGGCTTGCGCGTGACCGAAACTGCCGGCGTGCAGATCAAGACCGTGCTGCGCGGCGGTGCGGCGGAACAAGCGGGCTTGGCGGCTGGGGATGAATGGCTGGGCCTTGAAGTGGGTTCGGGCAAGTCGGCCAGCGCCTGGCGCATCAACAAGCTTGACGATCTGATGCTCTATGCCGCAAGCGCCAGCAAAATTTACGTCCTGGTCGCGCGCGACAAGCGCCTGCTGAAGCTGCCACTGACACTGCCCCAGTCGGTCACCACCTGGCGCCTGACGGCGCGCGACAGTCAACTGATCGGTCAATGGCTCAATGCCGCTTGAAGACCCAGCGGCCAGCCTCATTTTTTCAACCACTTCCGAAAGAGCACGATGAATTACGAACTGATCACGATTCGCACCGAAGCCGACAAAATTGGCATCCTGACCCTGAATCGACCAAAGCAACTCAACGCGCTGAACGACCAGTTGATGACCGAGTTGGGTGCGGCGCTCAAAGCCTTTGACAGCGACCCGGCGATTGCCTGCATGATCATCACAGGGAGCGAAAAAGCCTTTGCCGCCGGGGCCGATATCGGCGCCATGGCCCAACTCAGTTTTGCCGACGCCTACAAAGGCGACTTCATCACGCGCAACTGGGAGCAAATTCGCAGTGTGCGCAAACCGGTCATTGCGGCGGTCAGCGGTTTTGCGCTGGGCGGTGGCTGCGAGTTGGCCATGATGTGCGACTTCATCATCGCGGCTGACAACGCCCGGTTTGGCCAACCCGAGATCAAGCTTGGCATCATTCCCGGCGCCGGCGGCACGCAGCGGCTGCCACGGGCGCTCGGCAAGGCCAAGGCGATGGACTTGGTACTCACAGGCCGCATGATGGACGCTCTGGAGGCCGAGCGCGCGGGCCTGGTCAGCCGCGTGGTGCCGCTGGACAAACTGATGGAAGAAGCGTTGGGCGCAGCCCTGATGATCGCCGAGTACTCGCAGATTGCCACCATGGCCGCCAAGGAATCCGTCAACCGGGCATTTGAAGGCACGCTGAGTGATGGCATCATTTTTGAGCGCCGCCTGTTCCACGCGCTGTTTGCCACCGCCGATCAAAAAGAAGGCATGGACGCTTTTGTGAACAAACGCAAGGCGAATTTCCAGCATCAATAAGTGCGCAAGGCCGAATCAGCGCCCGGCTTCTGGTTATAATCTGCGGCTTCGGCGCTTTAGCTCAGTCGGTTAGAGCGATGGAATCATAATCCACAGGTCCGCGGTTCGAATCCGTGAAGCGCCACCAGTCAAAGCCCTTATGGGAAAAGAAAAGCCTGCTATTTAATAAATAGCAGGCTTTTTTGTTTCTATTTGCTTTTGCCTCCTGGCAGGCAGTCTGTGGGCAGCGTCGAAATCCACCTCATCGGGTTCCCAGCGTGTCGCCTGACGCATCCGCTTGCCGGATGAGCAGAGGATTTCCACCTCCGCGAGAGCGCCCATGCCGGGCACACCATAAAAAAACCCCGCAGCTGCGGGGTTTTTTTTGAAACCAGCCCGAAGGCTGATTCTTAATGCAAGTTCTGATTACTTGCGCGTACCAACCACTTCGATTTCTACGCGACGGTTTTTAGCACGGCCTTCTTTGGTCTTGTTGTCAGCAACCGGTTGCAATTCGCCCTTGCCTTCGGTGTAAACACGGTTCTTCTCGATGCCCTTGGACACCAGATAAGCCTTCACAGCTTCAGAGCGGCGAACCGACAACTTCTGGTTGTAAGCATTGGAGCCGACGGAGTCGGTGTGACCAACAGCAATGATGACTTCCAGATTGATGTCTTTGACTTTACCAACCAGATCGTCCAGTTTGGCCTTGCCTTCAGGCTTCAGTACCGACTTGTCGAAGTCAAAGAAGGCGTCAGCAGCATAGGTCACTTTGGTGGCGGCAACCGGCATAGGTGCGGGTGCGGGTTTGACCACTGCGGGGGCAGGAGCAGCTGCCGGCGGCGCCACGGGCGCTGGTGCCGCTTTGGCGGCAACGATGGCGCCATCGCAACCAACGGCTGCCGTGGCAGGTGTCCAGTTGGAATCACGCCAGCACAGTTCATTGGTGCCATTTTTCCAGGTAATACCATTGGAGCTGACCCAGTTATCAACTGTTTGGGCACCAGAGATTGTTGCGAATGCTGCGGCAGCAACCAGCATTGCCACTTTATTTAATTTCTTCATGTGTTCTCCTTTTGGGGAAAAAAGCCGCAGCAGCGCTGCGAATATTTATAAGACGCTTTGGATGCCAATCACCCAAATCGTTATAAGGATTGTGCCACAGCGTTATTCGACCTGGAACTCGAAACAGGGCCACGGCATTTTCTCCTACATAGAAAGCAGCATTAACATACATCGCCGTTGCCGGGAAGCCACAAGGCAAGCCAAGCGGACGCCCATTAGAATGGCAGGCTGCCTTTGATCCTGCCATAGCCACGAGCGTCCCATGACCCAATTCGCCAAAGAAACCCTGCCCGTCAGCCTTGAAGAGGAAATGCGGCGCAGTTACCTCGATTACGCCATGAGCGTGATTGTGGGCCGTGCCCTGCCCGATGCGCGGGACGGTTTGAAACCAGTGCATCGTCGTGTGCTGTTTGCGATGCACGAACTCAATAACGACTGGAACCGGCCGTATAAGAAATCCGCACGTATCGTCGGCGACGTGATCGGTAAGTACCACCCGCACGGTGACCAGTCTGTCTACGACACCATCGTGCGGATGGCGCAGGATTTTTCCATGCGCCACATGCTGGTCGACGGGCAGGGCAACTTTGGCTCGGTCGACGGCGACAACGCAGCGGCCATGCGTTACACCGAAATCCGCCTGTCCAAGATCGCCCACGAGCTGCTGGCTGATCTGGACAAGGAGACCGTTGATTTCGGCCCCAATTACGACGGTTCCGAAAAAGAACCGCTGGTGCTGCCAACCCGCTTGCCCAACCTGCTGGTCAACGGCTCCGGTGGCATTGCCGTGGGTATGGCCACCAACATCCCGCCGCACAACCTGAATGAAGTGGTGGATGCCTGCCTGCACCTGCTGCGCAACCCGGACGCCTCGATTGACGAACTGATGGAGATCATTCCGGCGCCCGATTTCCCCACCGCCGGCATCATTTACGGCATCCAGGGCGTCAAGGACGGCTATCGCACCGGTCGGGGTCGGGTGGTGATGCGCGCCAAGGTTCATTTCGAAGACATCGACAAAGGCCAGCGCCAGTCCATCATCGTCGACGAGCTGCCCTACCAGGTCAACAAAAAGACACTGCAAGAGCGCATGGCCGAACTGGTACACGAGAAGAAAATCGAGGGTATCAGCCACATCCAGGACGAGTCCGACAAGTCCGGCATGCGGCTGGTGATTGAACTCAAGCGCGGCGAAGTGCCCGAGGTGGTGCTCAACAACCTGTACAAGCAAACCCAGCTGCAGGATACCTTTGGCATGAACATGGTGGCGCTGATCGACGGCCAGCCCAAGCTGTGCAACCTCAAAGACCTGATTAAAGTGTTTTTGCAGCACCGCCGCGAGGTGGTGACCCGTCGCACGGTGTTCAATCTGCGCAAGGCGCGCGAGCGCGGCCATGTGCTCGAAGGCCTGGCCGTTGCGCTGGCCAATATCGACGAATTCATCGCCATCATCCGCAACGCCCCCACGCCACCGGTGGCCAAGGTCGAACTGATGGCCAAGCCCTGGGACAGCAAGCTGGTGCGCGAAATGCTGACCCGCACCCGGCTTGACGGCGGCGTGATCAACGCCGACGACTACCGCCCCGACGGCCTGGAGAAGATGTACGGCATGGGCAGCGATGGCCTGTATCGTCTGTCCGACACGCAGGCGCAGGAAATTCTGCAAATGCGTTTGCAGCGCCTGACCGGCCTGGAGCAGGACAAAATCGTCGCCGAATACAAAGAGGTGATGGGCGAGATCGAAGACTTGCTCGACATTCTTGCCAAGTCCGAACGGGTCTCCACCATCATTTACGAAGAACTCACCGCCATCAAGACCGAGTTTGGCCAAACCAAACTGGGCGCGCGGCGCAGCCTGGTGGAGCACAGCTCGTTTGACTTGAGCACGGAAGACCTGATCACGCCCACCGACATGGTGGTCACGCTCTCGCACAGCGGCTACATCAAGAGCCAGCCGCTGAGTGAATACCGGGCACAAAAACGCGGCGGGCGCGGCAAGCAGGCCACCGCCACCAAAGAAGACGACTGGGTTGACCAGCTCTTCATTGCCAACACGCACGATTACATCCTGTGTTTCAGCAACCGGGGTCGCCTTTACTGGCTCAAGGTTTGGGAAGTGCCCCAGGGCTCACGCGGTTCACGCGGGCGCCCGATCGTCAACATGTTTCCGTTGCAAGAGGGCGAAAAGATCAATGTGGTGCTGGCACTGACCGGCGAGAAGCGCAGCTTCCCCGCTGACCAGTACGTGTTCATGGCCACCTCCATGGGCACCGTCAAGAAAACGCCGCTGGACGAATTCAGCAACCCGCGCAAGGGCGGCATCATCGCCGTCGGCCTGGATGAGGGCGACTACCTGATCGGCGCCGCGCTGACCGACGGCAAGCACGATGTGATGTTGTTCAGCGATGGTGGCAAGGCGGTGCGCTTTGACGAGAACGATGTGCGCCCGATGGGCCGCAATGCCCGAGGCGTGCGCGGCATGATGCTGGAAGACGGCCAGGGCGTGATCGCCATGCTGGTGGCCGAGGATGAGTTGCAAAGCGTGCTGACCGCCACCGTCAACGGCTACGGCAAGCGCACCAGCATCACCGAGTACACCCGCCATGGCCGCGGTACCAAGGGCATGATTGCCATCACCCAGTCCGAGCGCAATGGCAAAGTGGTGGCCGCCACCCTGGTGCATGCCGATGATGAAATCATGCTGATCACCGACAAGGGCGTACTGGTGCGCACCCGTGTCTCCGAAATTCGCGAACTGGGCCGCGCCACGCAGGGCGTGACGCTGATCGGTCTCGACGAAGGCTCCAAATTGAGCGGACTGCAGCGGATTGTCGAAAATGACGCCAACCCGGTGGCTGATGAAACCGCCAGTGACGATCAGGACGACACCAGCAGCACCGACTGATTGCTATTATTTAAATAGCAACCTATCCATAATAGACGGGGGCTGGAGCCCGATTTTATATAAATTTCTGATGAATCGACCCTATAACTTCTCCGCCGGACCCGCGGCCATGCCGCAGGAAGTTCTGACCGAAGCGGCGGCCGAAATGCTCGACTGGCACGGCAGCGGCATGAGCGTCATGGAAATGAGCCATCGCGGCCGGGAGTTCGTCTCCATTTACGAGCAGGCGCAGTTGGATCTGCGCGAGCTGCTCGCGGTTCCGGACAGCTTCAAAGTCCTGTTCATGCAGGGCGGCGGCTTGGCCGAAAACGCGATTGTCCCGCTCAACCTGTCGGCCCGTGTGTCGTCGGCCGGCGCCGCTGGCAGCGCGGACTTTGTGGTCACCGGCGGCTGGAGCCTGAAGTCGCAGCAGGAAGCACGCAAATACTGCACGGTCAACATCGCTGCCAGCAACGAGTCGGACGGCCACACCACGCTGCCTGAACCTGCCAGCTGGCAGCTCAGTCACGGCGCCAGCTACGTGCACATCTGCAGCAACGAGACCATTCACGGCGTTGAATACCACACGCTGCCCGACCTGCAGGCGCTGGGCAGTGACGCCGCGCTGGTGGTCGACTGTTCTTCCCACGTGGCGTCGCGCCCGATCGATTGGTCGCGGGTCGGACTGGCCTTTGCGGGTGCGCAGAAGAACCTGGGGCCTGCCGGTCTGACGCTGGTGGTGGTGCGCGAAGACTTGCTCGGCCATGCGCTGGCGGTGTGCCCCAGCGCTTTCAACTACAAGACGGTGGCGGACAACCAGTCGATGTTCAATACCCCGCCCACCTACGCCATTTACATCGCGGGCCTGGTGTTTCAGTGGCTCAAGCGCCAGGGCGGCATCGCCGCGATGGAGGCGCGCAACCAGGCCAAGGCGGCCCTGCTGTACGACGCGATCGACAACTCGCAGCTCTACTACAACAAAGTGGCGCCCAACTGCCGCTCACGCATGAATGTGCCTTTTTTCTTGCGTGATGAAAGTCTCAACGACGCATTTTTGGCCGGGGCACGCGAGCACGGTCTGTTGCAGCTCAAGGGACACAAGTCGGTCGGCGGCATGCGCGCCAGCATTTACAACGCCATGCCGATTGAGGGCGTGCAGGCGCTGGTGAATTACCTGTGCGAATTTGAAAAGCGCCGCAGCTGAAAAACCGGCGGTTCCGAACCACGTCTGCAAAATTCAAGTCTTAGCAATGGCGAAAACTCTCCCTGAACTGCGCAACCAGATCGACGCGCTTGATCTGGAACTGCTGGCGCTGCTGAACCAGCGTGCGTCGCTGGCCCATGAAGTGGGGGAAATCAAACGCGTGGATGGCTCGGCCGTGTTTCGCCCCGAGCGCGAGACGCAGGTCATCAGCAGCCTGCAGGCGGCCAACCCCGGCCCGCTCAAGAACATCAGTCTGGCCGTGATCTGGCGCGAAATCATGTCGGCCTGCCGCGCACTGGAGGCGGCGCAGCGGGTCGCCTACCTGGGGCCGGCCGGCACCTTCAGCGAACAGGCCGCGCTGCAGTTCTTTGGCGCCAGCATCGAGCGCGTCCTGTGCGCCAGCATTGATGAAGTGTTCCGCGCCACGGCGGCGGGCAGCGCCGAGTTTGGGGTGGTGCCGATTGAAAACTCGTCCGAGGGCGTGATCTCGCGCTCGCTCGATCTGCTGCTGAACTCGCCGCTGCACATCATCGGTGAAACCAGTTTTCTGGTGCGCCACAACCTGCTGCGACTCAAGCCCACGCTGGCCGACATTGAAGTGGTTTTTGCCCACCCACAAGCCCTGGCCCAATGCCAGGACTGGCTGAGCACGCATTTGCCCCATGCCGAGCGGCGCGCTGCTGCCAGCAACGCCGAGGGCGCCCGGCTGGCGGCCACCAACCCGGCCTGGGCCGCGATTGCAAGTGAGCGCGCCGCCAGCGAATTTGGTCTGCATGTCGCCTCACACGCCATTCAGGACGACGCCTTCAATCGCACCCGCTTTGCCGTGGTCTGCCTGCCGCAAACACTGGCGGCGCCGCTGGCCACCGGCAATGACTGCGTGAGCCTGATCGTTTCGGTGCCGAACCGGCCCGGTGCCGTGCATGACCTGCTGGTACCGCTCAAGAAGCATGGCGTCTCCATGACGCGTTTTGAGTCGCGCCCGGCGCGCTCCGGTCAGTGGGAATATTATTTTTACATCGACCTGCAAGGTCACCCCTCGCAGCCGCATGTGGCTGCGGCACTCAAAGAACTGCAGAGTCTTTGTGCCTTTTGCAAAGTGCTGGGCACTTATCCTGTAGGTGAATGAATGTTTGAACAACTTGGCCTGATTGGCTGCGGTTTGATGGGCGGCTCCTTTGCGCTGGCGCTCAAACGGGCCGGACTGGTGAAACGGGTGGTGGGCTACAGCAAATCGCCCTCCACCACGGAACGTGCCTACCAGATGGGTGTGATTGATGTGGAAGCCCCATCTGCCTTGCTGGCGGTGTCGGGTGCCGACATTGTGCTGATCGCCGTGCCGGTGGCGGCCAGCGAGGCCACTTTCAAGTCCATCAAACACCTGGTCACGCCGCAGATGCTGATCATGGACGTTGGTTCCACCAAGCGCGACGTGGTTGATGCCGGCAGGCGTGCCCTGCGCGAGCAAATCGGCTCTTTCGTGCCGGCTCACCCCATCGCCGGCAAAGAGGTTTCGGGCGTGGAGCACGCCGATGCCGATCTGTACAGCGGCCGCCAGGTCATCCTGACGCCGATTGAACGCACCCTGACCATCCAGTTGCAAAAGGCGGTTGATGTCTGGTCCGCGCTGGGCTGCCGTGTGGTCCAGATGTCGCCCGAGTTGCATGATGCGGCGTTTGCCGCCGTCAGCCATTTGCCGCACCTGATTTCATTTGCCCTCATGAACGCCATCTCGGGCCAGCCGCAAGGCAAGGACTACCTGTCGCTGGCGGGGCCGGGCTTTCGCGACTTCACGCGTATTGCCGCCAGTGACGCCAAAGTGTGGCGCGACATCATGATCTCCAATCGTGAAGAACTGCTGGCGCAAACCAAAATTTTCCAGCGCAACCTGCAAGCCCTCGAACTCATGATCTCCAGTGGCAACGGCGACGCCCTGGAAGGCCTGATTGAACAAGCCAGCCTCACCCGCGCCCATTGGCGCATGGCGCAACAACAGAAATAATGTTTTCCACCGCATTTCTTGATATTCCACCGCTCACCGGGGTGAGCGGAACAGTTGTATTACCCGGCTCCAAGAGCATCTCCAACCGCGTGTTGCTGCTGTCGGCCCTGAGCGCGGGCCGCACGACGCTGCACGATCTGCTCGACTCCGACGACACCCGCGTCATGTTTGAGGCCTTGCGCGCGCTGGGGTGTGGTGTGCGGCAATCGGGCAGCACCGTCGAGATTGACGGTCTGGGTGGCCAACTCGGGCACAGGCAGGCGGCGCTGTTCATGGGCAACGCCGGCACCGCGATTCGTCCGCTCACCGCCGCGCTGGCTGTTTTGGGCGGCGATTTCGAACTGCGCGGTGTGCCGCGCATGCACGAGCGCCCGATCGGTGACCTGGTGGATGCGTTGCGCCAAATCGGCTGCGACATCGATTACCTGGGACAGGACGGTTTTCCGCCGCTGCACATTGGCCGACCCTGCTTGAAGCTGGACACGCCGATCCGGGTGCGGGGCGATGTGTCCAGCCAGTTTCTGACGGCACTGCTGATGGCGCTGCCCTTGGTTGCCGCGACCCGTGATATGGTCATTGAGGTGGTGGGCGAGCTGATTTCGCGCCCTTACATTGAAATCACGCTCAACCTGCTGGCGCGCTTTAACGTGCGGGTGGTGCGCGATGGCTGGCAGCGCTTCACCATTCCCGCCGCCAGCCAGTTCCGCTCTCCTGGCACTTTGTTTGTTGAAGCTGACGCCTCGTCTGCTAGCTATTTCATAGCTGTTGGTGCAATAGCGACGGGGGCTAGAGGTCAAAAAGGCTTGAGGATTGAAGGCGTGGGCGCAGACTCCATCCAGGGCGACATCCGTTTCATCGAAGCCGCGCAGATGATGGGCGCGCAGGTGCAGAGCGGCCCGAATTGGCTGGAAGTATCCAGAGGCTGCTGGCCACTCAAGGCCATTGACCTGGACTGCAACCACATCCCGGACGCCGCCATGACGCTTGCCATGATGGCCTTGTACGCCCAGGGCAGCACCACGCTGCGCAATATCGCCAGCTGGCGCGTCAAGGAAACTGACCGCATCGCGGCCATGGCGTGCGAGTTGCGAAAGCTCGGCGCCACGGTCGAAGAAGGCGCGGACTTCATTCGCGTGACGCCACCGGCCGCTGCCGCCGACTGGCGCGCCGCCAGCATCCACACCTATGACGACCACCGCATGGCGATGTGTTTTTCACTCGCCGCCTTCAATCCGGCCGGTCTGCCGGTGCGGATTGTTGACCCCCAATGTGTGGCCAAGACCTTTCCCGATTATTTTGAAGCGCTGTTCTCGCTCGCGCAGACCTCAGCCGAGGCCATTCCCGTGATTTGTGTCGATGGCCCAACCGCGTCCGGCAAAGGCACCTTGGCGGGCGCAGTGGCCCAGGCGCTGGGCTACCATTTGCTCGATTCCGGTTCGCTGTACCGGATCACGGCTTTGGCGGCGTTGCAGGCTGGCCTGGCGCTGGAGTTCGCCCATGAGCAGGCGATCGCGGACTTGATTCCAAGCCTCTCCATCCGGTTCCGCCAGGACCAGGTGTTTCTGAACGGTGCTGACGTCAGCGAGGCTATTCGCACCGAAGAGGCCGGCATGAACGCTTCCAGAGTCTCGGTACTGCCCAAGGTGCGCCAGGCTCTCATCGACTTGCAGCATGGTTTTCGCCAATTGCCCGGGCTGGTTGCTGACGGGCGCGACATGGGAACCATCATCTTCCCTGAGGCCGCGCTCAAGGTGTTTTTGACCGCCAGCGCCGAAAAGAGGGCGCAGAGGCGTTATAAACAATTGATTTCAAAGGGTATTTCGGCTACACTCTCCGGTCTTCGCGCGGACTTGGAAGCGCGCGATGCACGGGACACCTCCCGCAGCGTCGCGCCTCTCAAGCCAGCACAAGATGCCCAGCTGCTTGACAACTCGGATTTAACGATTGAAGAATCGGTCAATCTGGTGTTGGACTGGTGGCAAAGCAAACAGCCTTTCAGAGCGATCTGAGAGGCACATGCGCAAAATCCACTGGATTTTGCACCGGTCCACACCAGCCTTCTCGCGCTGCTCAAGCGCACTGCCGGTGTGGTTCAACAAACTAACCCGCGGATAAAACCGCAAATTAACCTGCGGTTCATGCCGCACCCAAAAATGTCAGAATCTTTTGCCGCCCTATTTGAAGAGTCCCTACAACGCACCGAAATGCGTCCGGGCGAAGTCATCACTGCTGAAGTGGTTCGTATCGAGCACAGCTTTGTGGTTGTCAACGCTGGTCTCAAGTCTGAAGCCTACGTGCCGCTCGAAGAGTTCAAGAATGACAAGGGCGAAATCGAAGTCCAGGTCGGCGACTTCGTGTCGGTGGCCATTGGCTCCATCGAAAACGGCTACGGCGACACCATTCTGTCGCGCGACACCGCCAAGCGTCTGGCTTCGTGGATGAGCCTGGAAAAAGCCCTGGAAACCGGCGAATTTGTCACCGGCACCACCAGCGGCAAAGTCAAGGGTGGCCTGACCGTGCTGGTCAACGGCATTCGCGCCTTCCTGCCCGGCTCACTGGTTGACACCCGTCCCACCAAAGACCTGTCACCGTACGAAAACAAGACCCTTGAATTCAAGGTCATCAAGCTCGACCGCAAGCGCAACAACGTCGTGCTGTCACGCCGTGCCGTGGTGGAAGCCAGCATGGGCGAAGAACGCGCCAAGCTGATGAACACCCTGAAGGAAGGCGCCATTGTGCAAGGCGTGGTCAAGAACATCACCGAATACGGTGCGTTTGTGGATCTGGGCGGCATTGACGGTCTGCTGCATATCACAGACATGGCATGGCGTCGTGTGCGTCACCCGAGCGAAGTGGTAACCGCCGGTCAGGAAATCACGGCCAAGATTCTCAAGTTTGACACCGAGAAAAATCGCGTGTCCCTGGGTCTCAAGCAGCTGGGCGACGACCCCTGGATGGGCGTCAACCGCCGCTACCCGCAAGGCACCCGCATGTTCGGCAAGATCACCAACATCGCCGACTACGGCGCGTTTGTGGAACTCGAACCCGGCATCGAAGGCCTGGTCCACGTGTCCGAGATGGACTGGACCAACAAGAACATTGCACCCGCCAAGATCGTTGCCCTCGGTGATGAAGTCGAAGTCATGGTGCTGGAGATCGACGAAGACAAGCGCCGCATCTCCTTGGGCATGAAGCAATGCAAGGCCAATCCATGGCAAGAGTTTGCTCAAAACACCAAGCGCGGCGACCGCGTCAAGGGCCCGATCAAGTCGATCACCGACTTCGGCGTGTTTGTGGGTCTGGCTGCCGGTATCGACGGTCTGGTGCATCTGTCTGACCTGTCCTGGAACGAAACCGGCGAAGCCGCTGTGCGCGAATACAAAAAGGGCCAGGAAGTTGAAGCCCTGGTACTGGCCGTGGATGTGGACCGTGAGCGTATCTCGCTGGGTATCAAGCAGCTCGATTCCGATCCGTTCACCACTTTCGCCACCATCAACGACAAGGGTCAAGTGGTCACCGGCAAGGTCAAGACGGTGGATGCCAAGGGCGCTGAAATCGATCTCGGCGACGACATCATCGGCTACCTGCGCGCCAGCGAAATCTCCCGCGACCGCGTGGAAGATGCCCGCAACGTGCTCAAGGAAGGCGACGAAGTCACGGCTGTGGTGGTCAATGTGGATCGCAAGACCCGCAACATCCAGTTGTCCATCAAGGCCAAGGATGCGGCTGATCAAAACGAAGCCATGGCCACTTTGAGCCAGTCCTCTGCCCGCGAAAACGCTGGCACGACCAGTCTGGGCGCTTTGCTGCGCGCCAAGCTGGACAATACCGAAAAGTAAGAAGCGAACTGTCATGCCGGATTTGATCCGGCATGACAACTTCCAAAAATGACTCGCTCTGACCTGATTGAAGAACTGGCCGCCCGCTTTGGTCAACTTACCCGCCGCGATGCCGAATTTGCCGTCAAGGCCATTCTTGACGCCATCAATGATGCACTGGTGCGCGGGCACCGGATCGAAATTCGGGGCTTTGGCAGTTTTGCCATTAACCACCGACCGCCGCGTATTGGACGCAACCCACGCAATGGTGAAAGCGTCGCCATACCCGAAAAGCGGGTGCTGCACTTCAAGCCCGGCAAAGCCTTGCGCGAAGCAGTAGATCAACGTACGGCGGAGGCTGCAAGCCAGCACAAGGCCTGACTTAGAATTGGCCCGTCACTGGGAGACTAGATGAAACAAATCCTGTGGTTGCTTAAGTGGATACTTAAAGCAGCCATTTTTTTTACCCTGTTTGCCTTCGCGCTGAACAATCAGCAAGACACCACCGTGCACTTTTTCTTCGGCACCCAGTGGCGTGCGCCGCAGGTGCTGGTCGTGTTGACGGCTTTTGCGCTCGGCGTTGTGGTGGGCGCACTGGGCATGGTGCCGCGTTGGTGGAGGCATCGTCGCGCCGTCAGCCAGGTGAAGCTGACGGCCATCACCTCGGCTGAATCAGACAGGTCGCAAACCACGCCATCGGCCATCCCACATGGACTTTGACCTGAGCTGGATACTGCTGGGCCTGCCGCTGGCCTTTGTGTTGGGCTGGGTCGCCTCGCGCCTGGATCTGCGCCAACTGCGCATTGAAAACCATCAGGCCCCAAAAGCTTACTTCAGGGGCTTGAACTTTTTGCTCAATGAGCAACAAGACCAGGCGATTGATGCCTTCATCGAGGCCGTCCAAAGCGACCCTGACACGTCCGAGTTGCACTTTGCGCTGGGCAACCTGTTTCGACGCCGTGGCGAATATGAACGTGCGGTGCGCGTGCATGAACATCTGTTGTCGCGTGGCGACTTGAACCTGCTTGATCGCCAGCGTGCGCAGCATGCCCTGGCACTGGACTATCTCAAAGCCGGCCTGATCGACCGCTCTGAAGAGGCCTTGCTCAAGCTCGAAGGAACCCCGTTCGAGGCGCAGGCGCGCCTCGCCCTGCTGGCCAACTACGAGCGCAGCCGCGACTGGTTGCGCGCCGCGCAGATCGCGCAAAAACTGGAACACGCCAACCAGGGAAGCTTTCAGGGCCGTCTGGCGCATTACCTGTGTGAGCAGGCGGCTGAATCCATCACGGCCCAAGAGACTGAACAAGCCAAGTCTTTGTTGCAACAAGCTCTGAGCACGGCGCCAGACGCAGCACGGCCCCCGATTGACCTGGCCCAGTTGTTGGCGCGCCAGGGCCAACCCGAAGAAGCCTATTTGCTGCTGAAAAAATCTTTGCAGTCTGCGCCTGCGGCCACCCCCCTGATCGCAGCACCACTGACCGACTACGCCATCGCTTGCGGGCGCGCCCCTGAGGCCCTGACCTTGCTCAAGACCTCTTACGCGCATTCCCCCTCGCTGGATGTGCTCGATGCCATCGTCCTGCTGGAGGCCGGCCACGGCGGGCCCACGCCCACCGCACGTGGCTGGTATGTGCGCCATCTGGAGCGCGAGCCGTCGCTGGTCGCTGCCGCCAAGTGGCTTGCTGGCGAAAAGCTCGAACACGAGCAATTTCATCCGCAGGTTCAACGCGCGCTGGAACAGGCCATCAAGCCGCTCATGCGTTACCGTTGTGCCGCTTGTGGCTTCGAAGCCAAGCAACACTTCTGGCAATGTCCCGGCTGCCAGGCGTGGGACAGTTATCCGGCCCGCAGGATCGAGGAGCTATGACGGAACCATTCAACACCAAAACAATTTCCAGAGACATACTGTCCAACGCCAGTGTGCTGGTGGTCGGCGATGTGATGCTGGACCGCTATTGGTTTGGCGCCGTCGACCGCATATCCCCCGAGGCGCCCGTACCGGTGGTGCGCGTTACGCGCGAAGAAGAGCGCAGTGGCGGTGCGGCCAACGTGGCGTACAACGTGGTCACACTGGGTGCCCAGGCCTCACTGCTGACCGTCGTGGGCGATGACGAAGCAAGCCACAAACTCGAAGCGCTGGTCGCCGACACCGGCATCCGCACCTACTTTGGCCGCGACGCCGGCCTCAAGACCACCGTCAAGCTGCGGGTGATTGGCCGGCAGCAACAACTGCTGCGCCTGGATTTTGAAAACACGCCCAAGACTGAAGTACTGGCCTCGCAGACCGCCACCTTTGCCAAACTGCTGCCCGCACATAATGCGGTGCTGTTTTCAGACTACGGCAAGGGTGGCCTGGCCCATGTCAGCGACATGATCGCGCGCGCAGTGGCCGCGGGCAAGCCAATTCTGATCGACCCCAAGGGAGTCGACTATTCACGCTACAAAAACGCCAGCATCATCACGCCCAACCGGACCGAGTTGCAACAGGTGATTGGTCCCTGGCTGGACGAGTCCGAGCTGCAAACCAAAGTGCAGAACCTGCGCCAGCAGCTCGGACTGCAGGCGGTGCTGCTGACCCGCAGCGAAGAAGGCATGACGCTGTTTGACGACCAGGGCCAACTCAGCGTGACGGCCATGGCTCGTGAAGTGTTTGACGTCACCGGCGCTGGCGACACGGTGATTGCCACCATGGCAGCGCTGATCGCCGCTGGCACGAGTATGCGGGACGCCCTGCCACTGGCGAACCGGGCCGCTGGCCTGGTGGTCGGAAAATTTGGCACCGCCACGGTTTCTTATGAGGAGTTGTTCGCATGACCCGTATCGTCGTGACCGGAGCTGCCGGTTTTATTGGCAGCAACATCATTCAGGGGCTCAACGCCCGCGGCTTGGATGACATCATCGCCGTCGACGACCTGACGCAAGGCGACAAGTTTCGCAACCTCGCCCATCTCAAGATTTCAGACTATATAGACGCGAGCGCGTTCTACGATCTGTTTGCCAACGGCGCCTATGGCCAGATCGAGGCCGTGTTTCATGAGGGCGCCTGCAGCGACACCATGGAAAGCAATGGCAAGTACATGATGGACAACAACTATGCGACCTCTGTGAACTTGTTCCAGGCCTGCCAGAAGCGCGGAGCGCGCTTGCTGTATGCATCGAGCGCCGCGACCTACGGTGGCTCGGACACGTTCCGGGAAGACCCAGCCTTTGAGCGTCCTCTGAATGTTTATGGCTATTCCAAGCTGCTGTTTGATCAGCGTATGCGGCGTGAGTGCGGCAACGACTTTCGGCGCTCGGTAGCCGGCAAGACGGGTCAGGTGGTGGGTTTTCGCTACTTCAATGTCTATGGGCCGCACGAGCAACACAAAGGCCGCATGGCCAGCGTCGCCTTTCATCAGTTTCACCAGTTTCAGGCTGAGGGCAAGGTCAAGCTGTTTGCTGACTACGGCGGCTATGCCGCAGGAGCACAGATGCGTGACTTCGTCTTTATTGACGACGTGGTAGCGGTGAACCTGTGGTTCTTTGACCACCCCGGCGTGTCCGGCATTTTCAACCTGGGCACAGGCCGGGCGCAGCCCTTCAATGACGTGGCCAGCTCGGTTGTCAATGCATTGCGTGGCCTCTCAGGCCAAACCACACTCGGGCTTGAAGCCCTCACCGAAGCCGGTCTGATTGAGTACATCCCCTTCCCGGACGCCCTGCGTGGCAAGTACCAGAGCTACACCCAGGCCGACTTGAGCGCCTTGCGTGCCACCGGCTGCGACCACCCGTTCGCCGATGTGCAGACCGGGGTGTCGAACTATGTGCAATGGCTGGCCCAGCAAGATTCTTGACGAACGCAACAAAGGCCTGGCCAATCAAAGAACGGGGCGCGACGGTTTTTTATTGGCGCACCGTTACTGGAGGCTCATGGAACCGGTCGATTTACACTCGTACATGGCTTGATCGGCGACATGCAGCAAGTCATTCAGGCTGACCCCATCATCCGGGTACAAAGCCAAGCCGATACTTGCCCCCAGTTTCGCAACCACGCCCGTGTTCAAGGTGATTGGGTCGGTCAGCATATCAAACAGTTTCTCTCCGATATGCAACATCTCTTGTGGATCCTCGATTGATTCAATAATCAATACAAACTCGTCGCCGCCAATCCGGGCCACTGTATCGGACGCGCGCACCGCACTCGACAAGCGCTGCGCTGTGACGACCAAGACCTCGTCTCCGGCGACATGACCATGGTGATCATTAATGGCCTTGAAGTCATTCAAGTCAACCATCAAAAGCGCAAAGGATTGGCCACTGCGCTTGGCCCGCTCCACGGTGAACTGAAAACGGTCCGTCAGCAGGAACCGGTTGGCCAGACCAGTCAAACCATCATGATGGGCTTGCACTTTCAGTCGTTGCTCTCTGCCTTGCAGGTCGGCAATCTCGGCTTGCAGCACTTGTATCCGGCGCGCTGCACAGTTGGCCAGACTGGGCTTCAGGTGGCACAGTCCCTCGCACGTCGGCCATTGTTTTCTGCTCACCAAGGCCAGCGCCTCCTCACGCTGCAACCGTGCCAAGTGCAACCGGCGGTACAACACAAAAGAAATCCCGATCAGCACCATCGAACAAACGGTCAGCAGCGCCGCCATCGGTTGTCCGGTCACCGCAACAATGATCGAGACAAAAATGACCAAGCCTGACAACAGCGCGATACTGAGCCCCAGCCACCAACGCTGATGTCGATTGGAACTGCTCAGGTGTTGTTCCTCAATCCAGGACATGGTGATCTCCAAACATCAGAACGTGTGACAACTCAGGCGGCTGAATCACCCCCATGCGTTGAGGACACATCGGTCTGATAGCAGCGCATTCTGACGAGCAACCCTGTCAGCGTCCATCCCCCAAATGGGGGATGGAAGATCAATTGGTGGAGTCAATCAGAGACCCGCAACGTTCTATGATGCGGCTCATGATTTCTGTCCTCGCAATTTGCATCGGCGCCAGCCTTGGCGCCCTGGCCCGCTGGCGTTTGGGGCTGTGGCTCAACCCGGGCGCAGTGCTGCCACTGGGAACGCTGGCAGCCAACCTGATCGGCGGCTATCTCATTGGCATCTGCGTGGCCGTGTTTCAGGCCCTGCCGAATTTAGACCCTGTCTGGCGCCTGGCCCTGATCACCGGTTTTTTGGGCGCACTTACCACGTTTTCGAGTTTCTCGGCTGAAGTGGTCAACATGCTGGGGCAACAGCGCTATGCACTCGGATTCGGTACGGCTGGGCTGCATCTGTTTGGCTCACTGCTACTGACACTGGCGGGCATCAAGACTGCTACTTTTTTGATAGCGATTAACGCATGATACATGCGGGCTGGAGCAATGTCATGCTTAAAAAACATGAAACAGCTCAAGCCACCCACGCGAAAAGAGTCAATTTGACCGGCCCATAAAAGTGCTCAGCAAACAGTCGATCTTTCCGTTCCCGCAGGGTGGCCCGACAAGAACACATGGGGAAAAAGTACTGGCCCCGGGTCAAATCCTTGATCTCACCTTGTGATTTATTCGCGGTATAATCCGAATCTTGATTTTCCGCAAGAGCGACAGCAGCACCTCCGGGTCCAGCCAAACGATGACAACGTTCACGACCGGCCACCTTACCGCAAGGACTGCACTCCAAATGTTCGCCCTCACATCTTGCCTTTGGAAATCTTCTCCTTTCCAACGAACTGCGCCGGCCAATATGGGCGCCTATCCTTTCTGTCTTTTCTTTTGAAATTTCGAGGTTTTAGATGCCTGCTCAAAACACCAAGAAGCCTGTCCCGTCCGCCGCCAAACCGGTTGCCAACACAAAGCCTGCGAAAGCAGTGCCAGCAGTGGCACCTAAATCCACTACCCAAAAGCCCGCTACGAAAGAAAAATTAGTGATTGCGTCCAAGTCCCCTGCCAAAGCACCGTCGGTTGAAGTAAAGAAGGCTGTTCCTGCAGCCGTTGTGGCTGAAGTCATTGTCAAGAAGAAGCCGGGCCGACCGCCCAAAGCCGCTGCTGTCGAATCCGACACAGAGTCAAAACCAGGGGCCAAGCGAGGGCGCAAGGCGAAAAATGCGACTGAGTTGGCCGGCGCGGACGACCTGGATATGGCTGACATCGAAGCCGATCTGGTTGGCGAGCCGGTAGCGACAGGTGAAAAGGTTAAACCTTTGCGCATGAAAATCAGCAAGGCCAAAGAGCGTGCGCTGATGAAAGAGTTTGGTCTGGACGAAACGGTACTGTCCGAAGAAGACATGGCCAAGCGCCGTCAACGCCTCAAGGCCCTGATCAAGCTCGGAAAGACACGCGGCTATTTGACGCATGGTGAAATTTCCGATCACCTGCCCGACAAACTGGTCGACGCTGAAACGCTTGAGGTCGTGATCTCAATGCTCAACGACATGGGTGTGGCGGTGTATGAGCAAACGCCGGACGCCGAGACACTGCTGCTCAACAACAACGTCTCGACTGCAGCCACCGAAGAAGAAGCCGAAGAAGAGGCCGAGGCCGCGCTGTCCACAGTGGACAGCGAGTTCGGCCGCACCACCGACCCGGTGCGCATGTACATGCGCGAAATGGGCACGGTGGAGTTGTTGACGCGCGAGGGTGAAATCGAAATCGCCAAGCGCATCGAGGGTGGCTTGATGGCCATGATGGAGGCGATTTCGGCATCCCCTGCCACCATCGCCGAGATTCTTCGCCTAAGTGAAGACATCCGCGAAGGCAAGGTCGTCATTACCACCATCGTGGACGGTTTTTCCAACCCGAATGAAGCCGACGACTATGTGGCCGAGGAAGATTTTGACGAGTTCGATGCGGCCGACGATGACGACGGCAAAGGTGGCTCCAAGGCATTGACAAAAAAACTGGAAGAGCTCAAAAACGAAGCACTTAGCCGCTTCGACAGACTGCGTGAGCTGTTTGAGAAAATCCACACGATTTACAACAAGGAAGGCTACGGTACACCGAGCTATATCAAGACACAAAAAGCCTTGTCCGAAGAGCTGATGTCGATCCGATTTACCGCCAAAACCATTGAAAAGCTGTGTGACCTGGTGCGCTCTCAAGTGGACGATGTCCGCAAAAAAGAACGCGAACTGCGCCGGATCATCGTTGATAAGTGTGGCTACCCGCAAGAAAACTTCATCGCCGATTTCAGCGGGCGCGACAAGCACGGCAACAAGGTGGCCAGCCAGTTGTTGAATTTGAAGTGGATCGAAAAGCAGGCGGCCTCCGGCAAGCATTGGGGTGCCATCATGGCCCGCAACATTCCGCCGGTGCAGGATCTGCAGCAGAAGTTGACCGACCTGCAATCCAAAGTTGTGGTGCCGCTGGACCAACTCAAGGATATCAACAAGCGCATGAACGAAGGCGAATACTCATCGCGCGCGGCCAAGAAAGAAATGATTGAAGCCAACTTGCGGCTGGTTATTTCCATCGCCAAAAAATACACCAACCGCGGCCTGCAGTTCCTGGACTTGATCCAGGAAGGCAACATCGGCTTGATGAAGGCAGTCGACAAATTTGAATACCGGCGCGGCTACAAGTTCTCGACCTATGCCACCTGGTGGATTCGCCAAGCCATCACGCGCTCGATCGCTGACCAGGCCCGCACCATCCGCATCCCGGTGCACATGATCGAGACCATCAACAAGATGAACCGTATCAGCCGTCAGCACTTGCAGGAATTTGGCTTTGAGCCTGACGCCAGCGTGTTGGCCGAGCGCATGGAGATCCCGGAAGACAAGATCCGAAAAATCATGAAGATCGCCAAGGAACCAATCTCGATGGAAACACCCATTGGGGACGATGACGATTCTCATTTGGGCGACTTCATTGAAGACGCCGCCAATACCGCGCCGATGGAAGCGGCCATGCAAGCCGGTCTGCGCGACGTGGTGAAAGACATTCTGGACAGTCTGACGCCGCGTGAAGCCAAGGTGTTGCGCATGCGTTTCGGCATTGAGATGACCAGTGACCACACGCTGGAAGAAGTCGGCAAGCAGTTCGACGTGACGCGCGAGCGCATCCGTCAAATTGAAGCCAAAGCATTGCGTAAGCTCAAGCACCCTTCGCGCTCGGACAAGCTGCGTAGCTTCACCGACAACCTTTAGAGCATCAGGTAAGGCCGCTTGACCTGCCGCGCGTGCACCACGAAAAAATAGAAGCGTGGATTTTGGAGCAGCCGGGGTGCTGTTCGACAGCGCCAGCGAGCCGGGAAAATTTAAAGTTGTGGGAGGTTCCGATGGGTAAATTTGTGACTGCCGCCGCAGCTATTGACACTACCGCCGCCAAACTTGCAGGATGATTTACCTGCACCGACTGCTACCGCTGGCACTGTCGCCTATCGCGCTGATTCTGTTGCTGATGGCGTGTGCAGCGTACAGGCGTTCGCGCGTTGCAGCTCTGCTGGCCATCGTGTTACTTTATGCGGCAAGCGTGCCAGTGCTGTCAGACCCCTTGTTCCGAGCAGTGGAACAACAGCAATTGCGATTAATACCAGAAGCGGTCGCGCCGGCGCAGGCCGTGGTGGTGTTGAGCGGCATGATGGTCAACATTCCCGGCAAGCAAGGGGGCGTTCCCGAATGGGGGGGTGCAGCCGACCGCTTCTTTGGCGGCGTGGAGCTGTACGCTGCCGGCAAGGCGCCCCGACTGGTGTTCACCGGCGGGCTACTCCCTTGGCAGGGTGAACAAGAGCCAGAGGGCCAAGTGCTGCGGCGCATGGCTCTGCGCTTTGGCGTGCCGGCCGACGCCATGGTGGTCAGCGGCCCAGCACAGAACACCGAGCAGGAGTCGGCCGCAGTCAGGCAGTTGTTGGAGCCGGGTGTGCAGCGTATCGTGCTGGTTACCTCAGCTTTTCACATGCCACGCGCACAGAGGTTGTTCGAGCAGGCGGGCTTTGTTGTGACCCCCTACCCGGTGGACTTCCGTGTGACGGTGCGAGGAACCACGCCGATGGACTACCTTCCCGAGGCGGGCGCATTGGAGCGGACGGACATTGCCGTGCGTGAGTTGTTGGGACGCGGTTATTACGCACTCAGAGCGATACTTTGAGACAGCATTCGGGGTGCTAGCCCAATCAAATAGCGCCGCCACACTGCCCGCCGCGTGCGGGTTTTCTTTCGTCTGGTGTTGTCGACCCTGACCCATGCGGACGCACCCGTGAGGATTTGTAGCGAACTATTGAATTCTGGTGCCCGAGACCGGAATCGAACCGGTACGCCCGTTATTCACGAAGCGGCGGATTTTAAGTCCGATGTGTCTACCTATTTCACCACTCGGGCATGGACTGGAAGTGGAGGCGCGACCCAGAGTCGAACTGGGCTAGACGGATTTGCAATCCGTTGCATAACCGATTTGCTATCGCGCCAAATTTTCCTTACAAAAAAGGGAAGCATCAGCTTCCCCTTTTTGTTGCAATTTGGAGCGGGAAAAGAGACTCGAACTCTCGACCTCAACCTTGGCAAGGTTGCGCTCTACCAACTGAGCTATTCCCGCGTTTCAAGCTTCAAATTATAACGTAATTTCTCATACCTTTGAGAGACAAGAAAAAAATTTTGGCTTGTAAATCAATGCTTAATGGATACACCTGACTCAGGCGCAGGCACCGCGACTTGTGCAGCAGCAGCCACCACCAAGTCTTCATCAGACAAGGGCGTCGGCATTCTTTCCAATGCCACTTCCAGCACCTTGTCGATCCAGCGCACCGGCACAATCTCAAGACCGTTTTTTACGTTCTCGGGAATATCCTGCAGGTCTTTAGCGTTCTCCTCGGGAATCAGAACAGTCTTGATCCCCCCTCGCAAAGCCGCCAACAACTTCTCCTTCAGACCCCCAATGGCAGTTACTTCCCCGCGCAAGGTTATTTCACCCGTCATGGCCACATCACCACGCACCGGAATACCCGTCATGGCAGAAACAAAGGCTGTCGTCATCGCGGCACCAGCACTCGGGCCGTCCTTGGGCGTAGCACCGTCAGGCACGTGAATATGGATATCTTTCTTTTCGAAAAACTCGTCCTTGATGCCCAATCGGCGCGAGCGGCTGCGCACCACCGTGCGTGCAGCCTCAACCGACTCCTTCATCACGTCGCCCAATGAACCCGTGCGCGTGATGACCCCTTTACCGGGCATCATGGCAGCCTCGATCGTCAGCAAATCGCCGCCGACCTCTGTCCAAGCCAATCCCACCACCTGGCCGACCTGATTCTTTTGCTCAGCGCGACCATAGTCGTACTTGCGAACGCCCAGAAAATCATTGAGGTTGTCGGCATTCACCGTCACCTTCGGCGTCATCTTCTTGAGCAACAGGCCCTTCACCACCTTGCGGCAGATTTTCGAGAGCTCACGCTCCAGCGAACGTACCCCAGCCTCACGGGTGTAGTAGCGAACGATGTCACGCACGGCATCTTCGCCAACCAACAACTCTTCTTCCTTGACACCGTTGTTCTTGAGCTGCTTGGGCAACAGGTATTTGAGGGCGATGTTGGTTTTTTCGTCTTCGGTGTACCCAGACAGGCGAATCACTTCCATGCGATCGAGCAGGGCCGACGGAATATTCATGGAGTTGGACGTGGCCACGAACATGACGTCGCTCAAATCAAAATCAACCTCGACGTAATGGTCACCAAACTTGTGATTTTGTTCCGGGTCCAGCACCTCCAACAAGGCGCTCGATGGATCACCGCGAAAGTCGGTTCCCAGCTTGTCAATCTCGTCCAGCAAAAACAGCGGGTTGCGCGTGCCAACCTTCGCCAGGCTCTGCAGCACCTTGCCCGGCATGGCGCCGATATAAGTGCGGCGGTGGCCGCGAATTTCCGCCTCGTCGCGCATGCCGCCCAAGGCCACCCGCACATACTTGCGCCCGGTCGCCTTGGCAATGGACTGCCCCAACGACGTCTTGCCAACACCCGGCGGTCCGACCAGACACAAAATGGGCGCTTTGACTTTTTCAACCCTTTGCTGCACCGCCAGATACTCAACAATGCGGTCTTTCACCTTATCCAGCCCGTAGTGGTCTTCGTCGAGCACCTTTTCTGCATTGCCAAGATCATGTTTGATCTTGGTTTTGCTGGCCCACGGCAAGCCGGTCAATACATCAATGTAATTACGCACGACGGCCGCTTCTGCCGACATGGGCGACATCAATTTCAGCTTCTTGAGTTCACCTTCGGCCTTTTTCAGCGCTTCTTTGGGCATTTTGGCCGACTTGATTTTTTTCTCGATCTCGTCGATGTCGGCGCCATCTTCACCTTCACCCAGTTCTTTCTGAATCGCTTTCACCTGTTCATTCAGGTAAAAATCGCGCTGGTTCTTCTCCATCTGCCGTTTGACGCGGCCCCGGATTTTCTTATCCACGTTCAAGATATCAACTTCGCGCTCGATCTGCTCAAACAGATTTTCCAGACGTTCTTTGACACCCGAGAGACCCAATACAGCTTGCTTGCTGTCAAGCTTGAGCGGCAAATGCGCGGCGATGGTATCGGCCATGCGGCCTGCATCATCAATGCTTGAAATAGAGGTCAGAATCTCAGGTGGAATTTTTTTGTTGAGCTTGACGTACTGGTCAAACTGCTGCATCACGGCACGGCGCAAAGCCTCGATTTCACTGGCTTTGCCACGTGATTTGGTGTCGGGCTCAACCAGCACTTCAATCGGCGTGACGTTGGCTGAAAAATGCAACTCACCATCTTCAATTTTGTTGACACGTGCGCGCTGCTGGCCTTCAACCAGCACCTTGACCGTGCCGTCGGGCAGCTTGAGCATTTGCAGGATGGTCGAGACGCAGCCGACATCAAACATGTCGGTGACCAGCGGATCGTCCTTGGCAGCTGTTTTTTGGGCCACCAACATAATCCGGCGCTCAGACTCCATGGCTGCTTCCAGCGCCTTGATTCTCTTGGGCCGACCGACAAAAAGTGGAATCACCATGTGCGGAAATACAACCACATCACGCAGTGGCAGCAATGGCAAATCCAAAGGAGTAGCAGGCAAATGGGTATGACCAGACATGAAAAGTCCCTCTCGTTACCTGTTAAATATGAGTCAGAAGTTCAGGTTTTCAACCCGAACCCCATTGTTAAGCAGCCGCGCGAGTCTCAAACTTGAATAAACGCGCACAAACACCAAGCAAATCAGGCCTTCTTGGCAACCTCGCGGTACACCAACAAAGGCGGCTTATTCTCATCAATAGTCGATTCATCCACGACGACCTTGTCAACGTTAGCCGTATTGGGCAAGTCGAACATGGTGTCGATCAACGATTGTTCAAGAATCGAGCGCAGGCCACGCGCTCCCGTCTTGCGGGCCAGTGCTTTTTTGGCGATGGCTTTCAAAGCCGAAGGACGAATTTCAAGATCAACGCCCTCCATCGCCAACAGCTTGCTGTACTGCTTGACCAGCGCGTTTTTGGGCTCGGTCAAAATCTGTACCAACGCATCTTCACTGAGTTCAGCCAGCGTTGCCACCACCGGCATCCGGCCCACCAATTCAGGAATCAGACCAAATTTGATCAAGTCCTCAGGCTCGACTTCCTTGAAAACCTCAGTCAGACTGCGCTGCTCTTTGCTTTTGACCGTGGCCCCAAAACCCATGCCAGACGATTGGGTGCGGTTATCGATCACTTTCTCCAGACCGGAAAATGCGCCACCGCAAATGAACAGGATATTGGTGGTATCGACTTGCACAAAATCCTGATTCGGATGTTTGCGCCCGCCTTGCGGTGGCACGCTGGCCATGGTGCCTTCAATCAGCTTAAGCAGCGCTTGCTGCACGCCTTCCCCCGAGACATCACGGGTAATGGAAGGGTTGTCCGACTTGCGGGAGATTTTGTCGATTTCATCAATATAGACAATGCCGCGCTGGGCGCGCTCAACTTCATAATTACAGCTTTGCAGGAGCTTGAGCACAATGTTTTCAACATCCTCGCCCACATAACCCGCCTCGGTCAGTGTGGTGGCATCAGCCATCACAAAAGGCACGTCGAGCATGCGGGCCAGCGTCTGCGCCAACAGCGTTTTGCCGGAACCGGTCGGGCCGATCAGCAAAATATTGCTTTTGGCCAACTCCACATCATCTTTTTTGGCCTTTTCCTGGTGCCGCAAGCGCTTGTAGTGGTTGTAAACCGCCACCGCCAGCGTCCGCTTGGCAGGCTCCTGGCCAATCACGTAATTATCAAGATTGGTCTTGATCTCCAGCGGCGTTGGCAGCTCACTGCTGCCACCTCGCGCTTCGGTGCTGGGCGGCAACTCATCGCGAATGATTTCGTTGCAAAGGTCAATACACTCGTCGCAAACAAATACCGACGGGCCCGCGATCAGCTTCTTGACTTCATGCTGGCTTTTGCCGCAAAAAGAACAATAAAGCGTTTTCTCGCCGGAGGAGCCTTTTTTTTCAACCATGAGAACTATGCCCTTTTCGAGATGACCTGGTCAATCAGGCCATATTCCTTGCACTCGTCCGCCGACATGTAATAGTCGCGCTCGGTGTCGCGCTCAATACGCGCCAACGGCTGGCCGGTGCGCTCGGCCAGAATTTTATTCAACTGCTCGCGGGTCTTCAAAATCTCGCGCGCCTGAATTTCGATCTCCGTCGCCTGCCCCTGACTGCCACCCGAGGGCTGATGAATCATGACCTTGGAGTTGGGCAGTGAGAAACGTTTGCCTTTGGCCCCGGCGGCCAGTAAAAATGCGCCCATGCTGGCGGCCATACCGGTACATAAGGTAGACACATCGGGCTTGACAAAGTTCATCGTGTCAAAAATCGCCATGCCAGCGCTGACCGAGCCGCCCGGCGAGTTGATATAGAACGAAATGTCCTTATCCGGGTTGTCGCTTTCCAGGAACAGCAATTGCGCCACCACCAGATTGGCCACATAGTCGTTGACTGGACCGACCAAAAAAATGACACGCTCCTTCAGTAGCCGCGAGTAAATGTCGTACGACCGCTCGCCGCGCCCTGACTGCTCAATCACCATGGGCACCATGCCCAAAGCTTGCGTTTGCATTGCACCCATCATCATGTTCGGCAGACTCATCTTGACTCCAAAAAATTAACTGTACTGTAGCGAAAAATATTTGCCCCAAAAGAAATGGGGCCTGCAGGCCAGACTACAAGCCCGGCCCAAGCCCCATTGCAGCTGCCAGGGAACAGCTATTTATCAGTTTTGAGCCATCAGTTCGTCAAAGGACAGGGTCTTGTCGCTGACTTTGGCTTGTGCCAACACAAAGTTGGTCACATTGTTTTCAATCACGATCGCCTCGACCTCGGCCAGACGGTTGTTGTCGCTGTAATACCAGCGCATCACATCGGCCGGCTTTTCGTAGCTGGCCGCCAATTCCTCAATGTGCGCCTTGACTTGCTCGGGAGTGGCTTGCAGATTGTTGGAGCGAACCAGCTCAGCCACCACCAGGCCCAAACGCACACGACGTTCAGCTTGGGGACGGAAAATATCTTCAGGCATCGGCGCCTTGTCCGCGTCCTTGATGCCACGTTGTTTGAGATCAGCGCGCGCACCTTCCATCAGGCGATTGACTTCTGCTTGCACGCTCGCGTTCGGCAGATCCAGTTCGGCCTTGCCCACCAAAGCATCCATAACAGCCTGTTTGTTGCGGGCCAGCAGGCGGGCCTTGACCTCACGCGCCAGGTTTTTTTTGATGTCTGCGCGCAAGCCTTCCACGGTTGCGTCTTCAATGCCCAGTGACTTGGCCAGCGCCCCGTCCACTTCCGGCAGATGGGCGGCTTCAATTTTCTTGAGCGTCACCATGAAGTCTGCGGTCTTGCCTGCCACGTCCTTGCCGTGGTAGTCAGCCGGGAAAGCCAGCTGAAAGGTCTTGCTTTCACCTGATTTCATGCCCCGGGTGGCTTCTTCAAACTCTTTGAGCATCTGGCCGTCGCCGACAATGAACTGAAAATCTTCCGCCTTGCCGCCGGCGAACACCTCGCCGTCAATTTTGCCTTCAAAATCAACCGTCACACGGTCGCCGTCTTGCGCGGCAGCGTCATGCGGGCGCTGGGAAAAGGTACGGCGCTGCTTGCGCAGGATATCAACCGTCTTGTCGATGGCGCTGTCAGTGACTTCAGCGGATATTTTTTCCACCTCGGCGGTGCTCAGATCACCAATTTTCACGTCTGGATAGACCTCGAACACCGCGTCAAACGCCATTTCGCCTTCCGGCGACGCTTCTGATTCAGAGATGCGTGGCTGGCCAGCCACGCGCAGCTTGGCTTCATTGGCTGCGTTAAAAAAGGCCTCGCCGACCTTGTCGTTCATCACTTCATAATGCACCGAGTAACCATAGCGCTGTGACACCACATTCATGGGCACCTTGCCTGGACGGAAACCGTCCATTTTGATGGTGCGTGCGAGCTTTTTCAAACGCGATTGCACTTCAGACTCGACAATACCAACAGGTAAGGTCAGCGTCATTTTGCGTTCCAGCTTTTCCAGCGTTTCAACGGTAACGGCCATGGTGATTCTCCTAAATACAAACAATGGGAGGGACAGAGCTGGTCGCTACGCGACTGCGGACTGTCCCGCAAATATCCAAGTGGTGCGCGGGGGGGGACTCGAACCCCCACACTGTTTCCAGCGTCAGGACCTAAACCTGGTGCGTCTACCAATTTCGCCACCCGCGCAAAAAACAAAGAGGCCGGTCTGCAAGACCAGCCCCGGGAAATCGGTCAACCTAGAATTCTAACTTGCCGCGTTCGGTTCCCGCTTGACCCGGAACCAGGCCGCATACATGGCCGGCAAGGCCAGCAAGGTCAAAACCGTGGCCACAACCAGTCCGCCCATGATTGCCACCGCCATCGGGCCCCAGAAAACCGAGCGCGACAGGGGAATCATGGCCAGCACGGCCGCCGCTGCGGTCAGCACAATCGGGCGCAGGCGGCGCACTGTCGACTCCACAATCGCCTCCCAATCCGGCACGCCGCGGGCGCGGTCCTGCTCAATCTGGTCGATCAGAATCACCGAGTTGCGTTGAATCATGCCCATCAACGCGATCACCCCCAGCAGCGCCACAAAGCCAAAGGGCCTATTCAGCAGCAGCAGCGCCCCCGCCACGCCCGCAATACCCAGCGGTCCGGTCAGGAACACCAGCATCGCGCGGCTGAAGCTGTGCAACTGCAGCATCAGCAGCGTGAAAGTGATGAACAGCATGATGGGAACGCCAACAATGATCGAGGCCGAGCCCTTGCTGCTCTCCTCCACCGCACCGGCGACTTCGATGCGGTAGCCGCTGTGGCCGCTCTGCGCCCATTGCGTTTCCAGCTTTTTGAGTTGCGGCAGCAATTGAGCCGTCACCGTGGCGCCCTGCAGTCCTTCAACAATATCGCCCTGCACGGTGATGGCGTAGTCGCGGTTCTCACGCCACATCACGCCCGGCTCCCAGGCAAACACCGGCTTGGCGATCTGCGTCAGCGGAATCGATTTGCCTGAGGCCGTCGGCACATACGCATTGGCAATATCGCTGATGGCGTTGCGCTCAGCCAGCGGTTGGCGCAGCATGATGTCGATCAATTGGTCACCTTCACGGAACTGGCCGACCGCGGCACCGCTAAAGACGGCTCTGGACGCTTGGGCAATGGACTGGCTGCTCACGCCCAGGGCGCGGGCCTTGGTCTGGTCCACCTCCAGGTGCATCACCTTGACCGACTCGTTCCAGTTGTCATTGACACCGCGCATGTTCGGGTTCAGGCGCAGGATGGCGTTGACCTCGTCGGCACGCTCGCGCAGCAGCAGCGGGTCCGTGCCCACCACACGAAACTGCACCGGATACGGCACCGGGGGGCCGCTGGGCAAGAGCTTGACCCGCCCGCGCACCTCGGGGAACTCGGTCGCCAGCAGCGCTGGCAAATTGACCCGCAGCGACTCACGCAGCTTCAGGTCCGCGGGCACGACGATGAACTGCGACACATTGGTCTGCGGGAAAACCTGATCCAGCGGCAGGTAAAACCGCGGCACCCCCGAGCCCACCCACTGCGTGACGGATGCCACGCCCGGCTCGGCCAGCAGGCGCGCTTCTACCCGCTTGGCCACGGCTTCATTGGCGGCAAACGAGCTGCCTTCGGGCGACCAAATGTCAACAATGATTTCAGGCCGGCTCGAATCCGGAAAGAACTGTTGCTGCACCCGGCCCATGCCCACAATGCCCAGCGCAAACACCAGCAGGGTCGCGCCCAGGGTGAGCCAGCGGTGCTGCACACAAGCGTTCACCGCGCGCCGGAACGTGTTGTAAAACGGCGTGTCGTACGGATCATGCACGGGACCCGCGCTTGGCTCGCCCGCGCCGGCGCGGTTCGCCAGCACCACATGCGGGGGCGCCTTGAGCAGCAGCGTGCCCAGGTAAGGCACAAAATAGACCGACACGATCCAGCTCAGCACCAGCGCAATGACCGTCACCGCAAAGATCGCAAAGGTGTATTCACCCACCGTCGACTGAGCCAGGCCAATGGGCAAAAAGCCGGCCGCCGTGATCAGCGTGCCGGTGAGCATCGGCATGGCGGTGATTTCATAGGCAAAGGTGGCAGCGCGCACCTTGTCATAGCCCTGCTCCATCTTGGTCACCATCATCTCGACCGAAATAATGGCGTCGTCCACCAGCAGCCCGAGCGCAATGATCAGCGAACCGAGCGAAATTTTGTGCAGTCCAATGCCCCAGTACTGCATCGCCAGGAACGTCATCGCCAGCACCAGCGGAATGGTGATGCCCACCACTAGGCCGGGGCGCATGTCGAGCGTCCAGCGTTTGAGCAGTGAGTTTTGACCGGGCCGCTTGTGCAGCCCCAGGCTGATGAAGCTGACCGCCAGCACGATCGTCACCGCCTCGATCAGCACCTTGACAAACTCACGCACCGACGTCGCCACCGCCGTCGGCTGATCCTGAATCTGCACCAATTTCACGCCGACCGGCAGCGCCTTTTCCAGCCGCTGCGTCGTTGTCTTGAGGGCCTTGCCCAAAGCGATGATGTCGCCGCCCTTGGTCATGGCAACCCCGAGCGCGATCACTTCCTGGCCCTGATGGCGCACCTTGATGACAGGCGGGTCCACATAAGCGCGCTCGATGCTGGCAATGTCACCAAGGCGCAGTTGCGCGCCCGAGCTGCCACGTATGGGCATGGCGCGCAACTCCTCAATCGCCTTGAACTGCCCGGCCACCCGCACCTGCACCACGTCCAGCGGCGTCTGCACTGCGCCCGCCGACTCGACCACATTTTGCTGGCCCAGTTGCGCCAGCACCGCGTTCATATCCAGGCCGAGCTCGGCCAGGCGCCTTTGCGAGATTTCTATGTAGAGCTTTTCGTCCTGCACACCGAACAGCTCTACCTTGGCCACATCCGGCACCCGCAGCAACTGTTGGCGTGCATCGTCGGCAAAGGTCTTGAGCTCGGCATAGCTGAAGCCATCGGCCTGCAGCGCATAGATCACGCCAAAGACATCGCCAAAATCATCGTTAAAGAACGGGCCCAGCACGCCTTGGGGCAGCGTGCCACGCATGTCGCCCACCTTTTTGCGTACCGAATACCAGACGTTGGCAACCTCGCTGGCCTTGGACGAGTCCTTGATCTGGAAAATGATCTGCGACTCGCCCGGCTTGGAGTAACTGCGAATCTTGTCGGCGTAGGGCACCTCCTGCAGGGTGCGCTCAATCTTGTCGGTCACCTGCTCCGCCACCTGCTGGGCGGTGGCGCCGGGCCAGTAGCTGCGCACCACCATGGCGCGAAAAGTGAACGGCGGGTCTTCGTCCTGCCCCAGCTGGAAGTAAGCCGACACGCCCAGCAGCAGCAGCACCAGCATCAAAAACCGGGTCAGCGCCGCATGCTCCAGCGCCCATCTGGACAGATTGAAACTCTTTTTGGATTGGTGGTGTTTCATGCGCACCTCACTTGGCCACAGCGCTCGCAGCGGACGCAGCCGGTGCTGGAGTGGCGCCTGGTGACGCCGAAATTGCTACTGAATTAGTAGCTGATTGCGTAGTATTGACGGGGGCTAGAGCTTCATTTCCCTTATAAATAGTCACTTTTTGACCGGGCGACAACACATGCACACCGGCCACCACCACCTGCATGCCAGGCTGCAGACCGCCCGCCAGCACCACCTCGTTGCCATCGACCGTGGCAATTTGGACCGGCTGCAGCCGGACCGTCATGCCGGGCTTATCTAACACCCACACCGCTTGCGACTTGCCGTCCTGGCGCAAGGCACTGGTGGGCAGTTTGATGACCGGCGCGGCGCCGCGATCCACGCTCGGCAGCAGCACCGTGACGGTCGAACCCAGGGCCAGGGTGTCTTGGACCCCCAGCGCCACCTTCACGCCAAAAGTGCGCGTCACCGGGTCGGCACTGGCTGCCACCTCACGCACCACCCCGTTGAAGCTGGCCGCGCCGGACCAGCCGCGCACGACCACCGCCGCGCCGGTCTTGATCAACGCGACCTGGTCTTCCGGCACGGCAAACACCACATCGCGCGGGCCGTCCTGCGCCACCCGCACCACCGGCGCGCCAGCAGCCACCACCTGACCCGGCTCGGCCTCCACCGCCGTCACCACGCCCGCCACATCGGCCACCAAGGTGGTGTAGGAAGCCTGGTTGCCTTGACCGCTGGACTGCGCCCGGGCCTGGGCCAGCTGCGCCTGCGCAGCCTTCAGGCTGGCCTCTCGCCGCTCCAGTTCAGCCGCGCTGATGAAGTTGCGCTCGCGCAGGTCCTGGTAGCGCTTGAAATCGGAAGCGGCCAGTTCGTGGCTGCTGACCGCTGCGGCCACCTGCGCCCGCGCCGCTTGCGCCGCCAACTGGTAGTCCAGCGGATCGAGCTGCGCCAGCACCTGGCCCGCCTTGACCCGCTGGCCCAGTTCCACCTGGCGCCGCACAATTTTGCCGCCAACCCGAAAGCCCAGGCGCGACTCGACGCGGGCGCGCACCTCGCCGGCGAATTCGGCGCCAGAGTCCATGCGCGCCAGCCCCACGGTCACGACCTTCACGGCGCGAATCGGCTCCTCAGTCGGCGCTGGCCTGGAACAAGCGGCCAACAAAAGCACGGCAGCGATGAGCGTCGCCCGGAATTGAATTGAGTTGATAGACATGGTGAAAACGTGGTGAAGAGTCGTAAAGGCCGCCGTGGTCGGCTGGCAGATTAATTAATGACCAACAGGTTATTAATTTATGAGAAATACGAAGACTTGTCAATAGTGAGCGAGAAACAAAGCACTTGCAGGCAAAATCAGCTCACCATGCAGCACCCTACCGCCGCCGCGCCGCCACCCGCAAGCCTCACTCCAATCACGCACTACGAAAACTTTCCCGTCGCATCCTTGTTGTGTCCGGCCCACTTGCGTGCCCCGATTACCGCGCTGTACCACTTTGCCCGCACCGCCGACGACCTGGCCGATGAAGGCGATGCCACGGCGACGCAGCGCCTGCAAGACCTGCGGGACTACCGCCAGCAGCTGATCCGTGCCTGTCAAACGGCCGGCGCTGCCGCCGACACTGACAGCAGCGCGCGCTGGGCGTCCGTATTCGGGCCATTGCAACACGCCGTGCAGACGCACCAGCTGCCAGCGCCGCTCCTGCACGACTTGCTCGATGCGTTTGTGCAAGACGTTGAAAAAACACGCGATGGCAGCGGCTACGCGACCCAGGCCGAGTTGCTGGACTATTGCCGCCGCTCCGCCAACCCGATTGGCCGCCTGCTGCTGCATCTCTACGGCGTGACAGATGCGCAGGCGCTGGCCCTGAGCGACGACATCTGCACCGCCTTGCAGTTGATCAACTTCTGGCAAGACCCGAGCCGCGACCTGCCGCGCGGGCGCAACTACTTCGCGACCGACGACTGCCAGCGCTTTGGCGTCGTACTGGCCGATCTGCAAGCCTGCCAGCAGACCCAATCAGTGACCAATTTGATAGCTGCTTACGCAGTCGCAGCAAGGGCCAGGATGCTAAAAGGCTCTGAACTGGTGCATCTGATTGCGGGCCGTGCCGGCTGGGAGTTGCGCCTGGTGGTGCAAGGGGGCTTGCGCATTCTGGACAGGATCGAAGCCCTGCACTTTGCCACGCTGCGCCAGCGCCCACGCCTGCGCTGGTGGGACGCCCCCATCCTGCTGTGGCGCGCCCTGTGGATGTAACAATAGCCCCATGACGCCACAAGACTACGTCCAGCAAAAAGCCGCCGCTTCGGGCAGCAGCTTCTATTACGCCTTTCTGTTTTTGCCGCCGACCCAACGCGCCGCCATCACTGCCTTTTATGCGTTTTGCCGTGAGATCGATGATGTGGTGGACGACATGGTGGACCCCAGCGTGGCCAGCAGCAAGCTGGCCTGGTGGCAGGCCGAAGTCACCCAGTCGTTTGCCGGGCGGCCCAGCCACCCGGTGCTGCAGGCCTTGATGCCGCTGGCGGCCGAGTTCCAGATTGAACAACACCACCTCCAGTCCGTGATCGAAGGCTGCCAGATGGACCTGACACAAACCCGCTACCTCGACTACCCCGGCCTGCAGCGCTACTGCCATCTGGTGGCGGGCGTGGTGGGCGAGGTGGCAGCGCAGATTTTTGGTCAGACCGTGCCGCAAACCACCCTGTACGCGCACAAACTGGGCCAGGCGCTGCAACTCACCAACATCATTCGCGACGTGGGTGAAGACGCCGGGCGGGGCCGCATCTACCTGCCGGTCAACGAGCTGCAGCAGTTTGATGTCAAGGCACATGAAATCCTCAAGCGCAGCTACTCCGAGCGCTTTACCGCACTGATGCAGTTCCAGGCCCGGCGTGCACAAGGCCTGTACGACGAGGCGCTGGCCCTGTTACCCGCCGTAGATCGCCGCGCCCAAAAGCCAGGCCTGATGATGGCCAGCATCTACCGCGCCTTGCTGCTTGAGATCGAGCGTGACAACTTCCAGGTGCTGCACCAGCGTATCAGCCTCACGCCCTTGCGCAAGCTGTGGCTGGCGTGGAAGGTGCAGGCACTGGGGCGGATGTGAGGGAACAGGAAATTTCCAATATCCCCGTTTCATCATGGCGCGGGAAACCGGACTCTTTGGCCGTGCTTGTGGGTTTGACTGGGTTGGCATTTTGATCGTTCTTGCCCCCACTCACACCCCCCCGCCCCTCTCTCGCCCCGCCGGGCGAAAGAGGGGAGCCTCATGTGGCCGCGTCTTTAAAGGTGGGAAATCTGAGCTCGACTGTGCGCTGCCCTCAAAGTGGCCACAACGCAGACCCGAGGCGCACAGGTCAATTTCCGAGCAGCATCAAAAGGCCTTGAAGAGCTTGCAGCAGATCGAAAAACCGCTTAGTCAGTTTGATGGCAACGCGCCCATACGTGCCTTTTTCCCACCTTCAAAAACAGGACCAAATGTGGCTGTTAGCTCCCCTTTCCGCCCCGGCGGGGGTGGAGAGGGGTTGGGGGAGAGGGGGGGGATACAACGCAAAAAAAACAAAACCGCTGTTAGTAGCCAGGTTGACAATTCAAGCCCTGTTAGCCATCACGCTCAAGTAACACTACAAAAAACTGAGCATACTAGGCATATAACACGGGGGCTAGAGGCCAAAAACATTCAAAGGAATGCAGTTTCGCCGCCAGCAAGTTCAACCTCCCTCAGCCTGCGCAGCAGCCCATGAAAATTGCCATCATCGGCGCTGGCTGGGCCGGTTTGGCGGCGGCAGTGGAGGCCACGCAAGCCGGTCACCATGCGACTATTTTCGAAGCGACTCACGCCATCGGCGGGCGGGCCAGAGCCTTAGAAAGCACATTACCCGACGGCGCCCCCGTCACGCTGGACAACGGCCAGCACATTCTGATTGGCGCCTACACCGAGACCCTGCGCCTGATGCGCCTGGTCGGAGTGGAGACAACGACGGCCCTGCTCCGGCTACCCATGACCCTGCTGTTCCCCGACGGCCTGGGCGTGCGCTTTGCCGCCTGGCCGACGCCGCTGGACGCCTTGGTGGGCATCGTGCGTGCCCGTGGCTGGAGCGTGCGCGACAAGTGGTCCTTGCTGCGTGCGGCCACGGCCTGGCAACTGGCGGGTTTCCAGTGCGACGCCCGCAGCAGTGTCGCCCAACTCTGCCAGACCTTGAGCCCGCGTGTGATGACGGAGCTGATTGAGCCGCTGTGTGTGTCGGCCCTCAACACCCCGGCCGCGCGGGCCAGCGCCAGCGTGTTTTTGCGCGTCATGCAAGACGCCTTGTTGGGTGTGCAGGGCGGCTCCCGGTTGCTGCTGCCTCGGCTTGATCTCTCCCAGCTGTTTCCCAACGCCGCGGCCCTTTGGCTCGCGCAGCGCGGTGCGCAGCTGCACCTGGGCGCGCGGGTAGCCACCATCGAGCCCCAAGGCGCGCAGTGGCGGGTGCACGGCGGGCCACTGCCGGAGGCCCTGTTTGACGCGGTGATTTTCGCGACTTCAGCCTCAGAATCGGCCCGAGCCCTTGATAACACGGCGCAAGCAGCTCCTGATTCAATAGCAAATGAAATCCGGCACTGGACGCAGGCCTGCCGCGCCCTGCAGTTCGAATCCATCGCCACCGTCTACGCCTGGGGCCTGGGCGCCACCCTGCCCGAGCCGATGCTGAGCCTGCGCAGCCACGCTGCTGCCCCAGCCCAGTTTGTCTTTGACCGCGGACAAATGGGGGGCCCGAGCGGCCTGTTGGCCTTCGTGGTGAGCGCCAGCAGCGCCGGCACAGCCACCTTGCAGACGCAAGTGCTGCAACAGGCCCAACAACAGCTTGGCCTGGCGCTGCAAGCGGTGCAAACCATTCAGGAAAAGCGCGCCACCTTTGCCTGCACACCCGGGCTGCAACGCCCTGCCCTGCGCATCGCACCCGGCCTGTTCGCTGGTGGCGACTACGTGGCAGGCCCCTACCCGGCCACGCTGGAGGGCGCCGTGCGCAGTGGCATGGCGGCGGTGGCAGCGGCCATGGCTTGACCAGCCGGCATTTATGATGCGGCGTCAAACACCCACAATCCACACACCAGCCCCATGAAACCCGTCCTGAAAACTGCCGCCCTGCTGCTGACCGGGCTGATCGCAACAGCGGGCGCGCTCGGCGCCTGGTACATCCACACCAAGCAGCCGCAGCGCTCGGGCGCCATTGCCATGACGAACCTGCAGGCCCCTGTCAGCGTGCGTTATGACGAGCGCGGCGTGCCGCACATCTGGGCCGAAAACGAAGCCGACCTGTACCGCACCCTGGGTTTTGTGCACGCGCAGGACCGCCTGTTTCAAATGGAGATGGTGCGCCGTCTGGCCCAAGGGGAGCTGGCCGAGGTGCTGGGACCCAAACTGGTGGACGTGGACCGCCTGTTTCGCACCCTGGGCATACGCGCCCACGCGCAGGACGCAGCGGCCAAAATGGACCTGCAAAGCCCCGCCAGCCGGGCCTTGCTGGCCTACCTGGACGGCATCAACCAATTTCAAGCCACCCACCCGGCCCCGCTTGAATTCGACTTGCTGAAAATCCCCAAGCGGCCCTTCACCGTGCAGGACACACTGGCCGTATCGGGCTACCTGGCTTACAGCTTTGCCGCTGCATTTCGCACTGAACCGGCCCTGAGCTACATGCGCGACAAACTCGGCGCGCGCTATTTGACCGTGTTTGACCTCGACTGGAACCCGCAAGGCGTGATCAAGCCCGGCGCGCCCGCCAGCACCACGGCGGCCCTGAGCCCGCCCGACTGGCAGGCGCTCGCCCAGCTGTCCCAGCTCAGCGGGCAGGCGCTGGCTCTGGCCGGTGTGCCACCCTTCGAGGGCAGCAACGCCTGGGCCGTATCTGGCAGCCGCACCGCCAGCGGCAAACCCCTGCTCGCGGGCGATCCCCACATCGGCTACTCGGCACCCTCGGTCTGGTACGAGGCGCATCTCGCCATGCCTGGTTTCGAGTTGTACGGCCACCACCAGGCCCTCAACCCGAGCGCGCTGCTGGGCCACAACCCGCAATTTGGCTGGAGCCTGACCATGTTCCAGAACGATGATCTCGATCTGATCGCCGAGAAAGTCAACCCGGAAAATCCAAACCAGGTCTGGTACCAGGGCCGCTGGGTCTTTCTGCAAAGCCGCGTTGAGACCATTCTGGTCAAGGGCGGCGAGCCGGTCAAACTGACCCTGCGCCGCTCAACACACGGGCCCATCATCACCGACGCCTTCAAGGAGAGTCTGGGCAAGACGCCGGTCGCCATGTGGTGGGCGTTTCTGGAAACCGAGAACCCGATTCTTGACGCCTTTTATGAGCTCAACCGCGCCACCACACTGGAGAAAGCACGCAACGCTGCCAGCAAAATCCACGCGCCCGGCCTGAATGTGGTGTGGGCCAGCGCCGGCGGCGACATCGGCTCGTGGTCCGCGGCCAAACTGCCGATCCGCCCCGATGGTGTCAACCCCAGCTTTATCCTGGATGGCAGCACCGCAGCGGCGGACAAGTTGGGCTTTTACCGCTTCAGCGACAACCCGCAAGAAGAAAACCCGCAACGCGGCTACATTGTGTCGGCCAACCACCAACCCAAACCCAGCAGCGGCGTGCCGGTGGCGGGCTATTACAACCTGGCCGACCGCGCCCAGCGGCTGGACGACCATCTGCGTGACGACAAAGTACGCTGGGACAGCAAGACCGCTCAGACCTTGCAGCTCGACACCCTGACCGACTACGGGCCGCGTGTGCTGGCTCCCTTGCTGCCGATTTTGAATTCTTTCATCACGGTGCCGGTCGAGCGTGCCATGCTGGAGAGCCTGGCTGGCTGGGACGGCAGCTACCAGCTCAGCAGCATCACGCCCACCGTCTTCAACCAGTTGCTCTATGAACTGACGCGCGCCGCGTTCGCCGATGAAATGGGCGAGGTGCAGTTCAAAAACCTGCTCAGTACGCGCGCGCTGGACTCGGCCCTGCCGCGGCTGGTTGCGGATGCCGACTCGCCCTGGTGGGATGACATCACCACCCCGGCGCATGAGGGGCGCGCTGACACCGTCAAAGTGGCCTGGCGCGCCACCATCGAGCACCTGCAAAAAACGCTGGGCAAAGAAGCCACCGACTGGGGCTGGGGCAATGCCCACGCCTTGACGCACAGCCACCCGCTGGCGGTACAAAAGCCGCTCAACTGGTTGTTCAACGTCGGCCCGTTCCCGGCCCCGGGCGGCCACGAGGTGCCCAACAACCTGTCCAGCCCGCTGGGCCCGGCACCTTGGGCCGTGAGCTATGGCCCGTCGACCCGGCGCGTGATCGACTTTGCCGCGCCCGGCCAGTCCGTCGGCATCAACCCGGTCGGTCAAAGCGGCGTTCTGTTTGACGCGCATTACGCCGATCAGGCGCCAATCTTCATTGCTGGTGGCTACCTGTCGCAGCATCTCAGCGAAGCCGATGTCGCCGCCCATACCCACAGCACCCTGACGCTCAGTCCGGCAGCGGCACCCGGCAACTGAGCGTTGCACTGGCATACCGGGCTCTGGATTGCATTTGAGATGACAGCGCTTGTTTTCCCTGCCTTTGATTTTTTTGTCGCTTTTGTAGCCCCCC
>NZ_JBAQMD010000045.1:0-2668 GCF_049302455.1 Rhodoferax ferrireducens
CATGCAGCTTCTCTTGCAGCCATATCTTGATCAATGATTGGTATGGCACATCCCGGGAATTTGCGGCTGCTTTGATGGAGTCCAGCAAATGCTGAGGCAGTCGAAGCGAAATCGTCTTGGTCGTAGGCTTCAAGTTTGGCAAGGTCACCTTGTTGGCTTTCGACCAGTCGAGATAATCGGTGGAATCATTCGCTTCCCAGAACGCACGCTCCTGTGCTTCGTTGGCAAATTTTGGAATGGCTTTAAGTTGCTTGTTCATAAATGGCTCGCTCCTTTCGATGCATGTCTCTGGCTGACAAACGCAACATCAACGCCGACGACAAACTGCTGGCCGTGTTCGGCGAGCCGCAGGTCACGATGTTTGAACTGGCGGGCATTGCGGGCAAGCATTTGGGTTGAAGCGTTCTGTTTGCTGCGGCAACAGCACGCAGCCGCTATTTCTTGAACAACGTATTCGTCGCTGAGCAAACGTTGATCGAAATAGGAGTCGCGCGCTGCGCCCGCTCGTCCGCCTGACCGGCGCGGTAAGGCCGCACCGCGCTGTCAGCACGCATTTCCCCACAAAGTAGACAAGGGCACAGCCCACAGGCCATCACCCAGTGGCAAGGTCTCTAGGCCGTCATACAGCAGCACCCCCCATCTTGAACTGAACGCCCGCGACGCTGGCCAGTTTTTTCAGGCCACGCAGATCGCTTTCCTTGACGCTGGCGGTGGCTTTGACCTCGATGCCCACCAGTTGCCCGGCAGCGTTTTCGATCACCACATCCACCTCGAATTTGTCCAGATCACGGTAGTAGAGCAGCCGGTAATCGCCCTCGGCGGTGGTGGTGGTGTGTTTAAGCAACTCACCGTACACAAACGTCTCCAGCACATGGCCGAACCGGCTGCGGTTTTGCTGTATCTCAGCCGCATTGAGGTCGATCAGGGTCGCCAGCAGCCCGGAGTCGATGAACTGCAGTTTGGGTGTTTTGACCATCCGTTTCAGATGGTTCCTGGCCCACACATCCACCCGTTTGAGCAAATACATCTGCTCGAATACACCCACATAACGCGCTGCGGTTTTGCTGTCCAGACCCACCTGGCTGCCGAGTTGGGTGTAGTTGCACATCTGGCCGAGTATCAGCCAGGACCTCTTTGAGGCGGGCCTAGATGAGCCGGGGCAAAGCGTGGTCGTATTCATGGGCCGAATCGTACCGAGAAATCTGGAATCTGGTGACGTAAATTATGGAATCAAAGCCTGTGAAATCTGGAATGACTTTAGCGCCAGGTGCCGCTCTTGCCTTGTGGCCCGCGTGCGCCTGGGCGCAGCTAGGGCCAGCCAGAGAACGCCGTGAAGCGCCGGAACGGCGAGGCCAACAATCTGCAGGACGGCGCCAACAAACGCAACATCAATGCCGACGCCAAACTGCTGGCCGTGTTGGCAAGCCGCAGGTCACGATGTTCGAGCTGGCCGGCATTGTCGGAAAACACCTGGCGTGAGCCATGCGGTCGCCCGCCTGCGCGAGCAGCGCAGGGCAAGCTTGGCGAGCCATGACAAGCCCTTTGTTGCCCGGGGTTCGCACGCGCCGCGCTGTCCCGCTTGCCGGGTGATCTTCAGCCACTGCCTCCTGTGTGCCTTGCGGCCCCAGGTGACTAACTTCAGCCGCGCTCTACCGTTTATTGCCGGACGGAAAATTACGAAGTAACCGGCATCACCACTGAATGCCCCGATCGATAACTGGTGTCATTCACCGGCTGCACTGCAAGGCCCGCTACTTGCGAGGAGCCACGATAGGCGGTGTGCCTTCTTTGAATAACTGCTGCAGCTGTGTGCGCAATTCCGGCGTGTCCTCATGCCGATGGACTGACACAGCATGCTGCACAGCCGCCTCCAGCAACTCTTTGTCCGTATCGGCCGATAGCGCCACTGTGCAATTCATATCACTCGGGAATTCCCGACAATCAACATATTTGCGTGTCATTTCAACCTCCTCATCAAGCAAGTGAAGGCAAGGCTCGGATCAGGGTGTCATCTACTGCCAAATAGTGCCACCCCGATCGAAGTACAAATGCGAAGTTTGCCGTGTTCTTTTATAGTCAAAAAATCCTCGTTTTCAAGTCCTCATCGGCCACAACAAGGAGTTTCTGGAGTCTATAAAGCAATCTCGACTTCTTGTGCCAGGCAAGCGAACACAACAGAAGGAGAAGGTTATCGAAAAGTGAAACGAGCGCAGCTTGCAACCGTCCGCTCTGGTCGAATGCCGGTCTTCAAGAGTCAGCGGCCGGCACGGCCGTGTGGCCTGCGGGTTCATGCTGCAACCACTGTCCTAACTGTGCCGGTGTGCCCAAGCGATTGGTCCCTGCGGTTCCGGCACGGGTGCGGACACGTCGGACTCTTGCACCAGTTGGCCGCCGGGCGCATAGCGAAAGCCCGGCAAGTGGCCCACTGCAAATTCTTCAGGCGTGCGCACGTCGTAGCGGCAAGAGGTGCGGCCCGCTTCTGCCGCAAAGCGCGCCAGGTCCTCCACTTGGGCGCGCCCAGGTCACGCAGATTGCGCAGCAATCAATGAACATGCAGCTTCTCTTGCAGCCATATCTTGATCAATGATTGGTATGGCACATCCCGGGAATTTGCGGCTGCTTTGATGGAGTCCAGCAAATGCTGAGGCAGTCGAAGCGAAATCGTCTT